>CP102145.1:718887-1437774 GCA_024583055.1 Streptococcus suis | reverse complement strand
GTGGTCTCATGCTGGGAACTGGGATTGGCTTTGCCCTTAGGAACAATGTATCCAGCGGTGGTACTGATATTGTCTCTATTATTATTCGCAAGAAGACGGGACGACAAGTTGGCTCCATTTCCTTGATTGTCAACATTATGATTATGTTGATTGCAGGGATGACCTTTGGATGGAAATATGCCCTGTATTCAATGATTGCGCTGTTTATCTCCAGTCGGATGACCGATGCGATTTTCGTGAAACAAAAACGGATGCAGGCCATGATTATTACCAATCATCCCGAACGAGTCATCAAGAAAATCCATAAGAAGCTCAATCGCGGTGTGACTATCATCAATGGTGCGGAGGGTGCCTACAATCATGAGCAAAAAACGGTATTGATTACTATTATCACACGTGCGGAGTTTAGTGAATTTAAGCAAATTATGAAAAAGGCAGATTCTCAGGCTTTTGTATCCGTAGCGGATAATGTCAATATAATTGGTCGGTTTGTGGAAAGTGACTAATTGACAAAAAACTACATATAGGAGTACAATAGTATTTGTATTCTATATGTAGTGTTTTTCTTCGGAGAGGAGACTTATGAAACCAACCGTTTACCTAGTTTATATTAGCCTGAGTGGCAATACAGAGAGTTTTGTCAAACGCCTGAAAGACTTTTTCCAGTTCCAGACCGACTGGCAGGTGGAGACTGTTCATGTCAAAGACCTGGTCAAGCAGGACATTCCCTTTTACCAGCTGGATGCTCCTTTTGTCGCCTTTCTTCCTACTTATCTGGAGGGCGGAAATGGAGTTGATAACGGAGATGTGGAGATTTTGACCAATCCTCTGGGCGATTTTATCGCTTTTGGGGACAATGCAGAGCTCTGTCTGGGTGTGGTTGGTTCAGGCAATCGCAATTTCAACAACCAATATTGCTTGACTGCCAAGCAATACGCCGAGCGCTTTGGATTCCCTGTTATTGATACCTTTGAACTTCGAGGTATGCAGAATGATATTGAGAGAATTGGTCGGAAAATCATAGACTTAATGTAAGATGAACAACCCAGTCAAGAACTGGGTTGCTTTATATCATGCAAAAAACTCACCAGCATAAGCTGATGAGTTCTAAGGAGATATGAAAAATATTTAGGATTGTTTATAGTATAACCGAGTTTATCCAAAATGAAATCGGTCTCAGGTCCTATTTATCTTCCAAAATACAAATACTTTGTCCAGCAAGCGTGATTTGTTGGGCTTTTTTATCGTCAACGGGTGGGAAGCTGAAACGAATGGTTTGTTTTTCCTCATTTTCAAAAACAAAATCGCTGTCCGCAAAGTTGATAATAAACTGGATAGTCTTGTCGCCATTTGTGACTTGATAGCGGAGGACATACTCAGTCAACCAGTAGAAGTCACAGGTTTCTTGGATGGTTTCATAGCTGTTCTGGCTGAGAATTGGATTGTCCTTCCGGAAGGCAATTAACTCTTGAATAAATTGAATATGTTCCTTATAACGAATTGCCCGTGTCCAGTCTAGGCGATTGATTCTATCCGGAATATTGTAGCTATTATCAATCTCATCTTTGGTACGGAAGAATTCTTGTCCGCTATGGATAAAGGCCATCCCTTGAGAAATGAGGACCAATTGTAGACCAAAGCTAGCAGCTCGTTTTTGTTGCTGAGGTGTCCAGTCGGGATGTTCAATATGGAAGTAGTCAAAGGCAGTCGCATTGTCATGACACTCGATGTAGTTAAGTGACTGTTGCGGTGTGATGAAGTGGCTGTAGCGGCTTCCAGTCAGGAGATGTTGCACTTTTTCGTGTAGTTGTTTGTCAACTAGACGGGTAGGGTTGAGCAATAGTTTCTTAAAGGTATCACGATAGTCATCGTTGAAGAAACTCACTTCTGGGAGCTGGTCTGCATTGTACTGGTGGGCCAGTTTTTCATAGTCTAGACCAGTTGCCATCTTCCAACCTTCGCCATAGAGATAGATATTTGGATGAATGGCTGACAATTCTTCTTGGATTTGGTTGATGGTTTGGCTGTCCAAAATGCCCATCAAGTCGAAACGGAAGCCATCAAAACCATAGATACTGGTCCATTGGCGGAGGGATTGCTTGATGTAGTTACGGACCATGCTGCGTTCGCTAGCGACATCGTTGCCGCAAAAGGTTCCATCTGTCCGCATACCATGCTCGTTGTAACGGTAGAAATAACCAGGGACGATTAGCTCAAATGCGTATTTCTCAGCATGATAAACATGGTTGTAAACAACGTCCATATTGACGGAAATATCGGCATCGTGATAGGCTTGAATGGCCTCTTGGAGTTCTAGAATGCGGGCATAGGGATCATCTGGTAGGCTGGAGAAGGAGCCTTCTGGCAGGTTGTATTGCATAGGGTCGTAGCCCCAGTTATAAACAGCTTGGGGTTTATTTTCATCTATACTTCCAAAATCATAAACAGGTAGGAGTTGAATATGGGTAACGCCCAGGTTTTTGATATAGTCCATCCCCAGTTTCATACCGTCTAAGACAGGTGATTCGGTCAGACCGAGGAATTGGCTACGGTGTTTGAAGCCAGCTTCTGTCTGCCAAGAGAAGTCGCGGACACTCATTTCATAGACAATAGCTTGAGAAATCGGTCGTTGGGTCTTGGCGCGACGAACCTTGTGGAGTTTATTTGGGTTGATGACATAGCTATCGCCAGAGTTTGCCTGGGATGAAAGGGCGTAGGGGTCATGAACAGAAATCCACTCGCCATTGACTTTGTGGAGATAGTGGTAGCTTTGACTGTCCAAATCACCCTCTACTGTGACCTGCCAGACACCTTTTGAACCCTTTGTCATGGCATATGGTGTCCCCTCAAGGACTAAAAATACCTGCTTGGAGATAGGTGCCCAGAGTTTGAAGCTTGTGGACTGCGGGCTATAAGTTGCCCCCAAATCACTGCCATCATAGGTATAGTTTTGTTCGAAAATAGCAGAGCGGACGATATGACCATAGCCTAGCTCTGTTTTATTGCGGTCTTGGTCGTAAATGGCATAGTCCTTGTCCAAATTTAAGGCGTGTAGGCTGGTCAGATAGTAGAGAACCAGGTTTTCTACCTCTAGACAGGAATGAATGAAAAGTTGAGATGTGGCATCGTCGGACTCGAGGGAAAAACTCATGTGCTCGGTATCAAATCGTTTTTCCATAACCAAGCGAATAGTAGCTACATCATCTAGAAATGCTTGAAATTGTCTTAATGCCATGAGCCGAACGGCTCCTTTCTAGGTTAAAGTTCAGTAATGGTATGTGGAATGACACGGCGGTAGCAGACCTGCTTGTCTTCCTTGTTGTCGCTAATGATTTGGTGCAGGGTATTGAAGGCCACACGTCCTAGTTTGATAGCGTGGACATCGACATAGGCTTCAATATCCAATTTTGGTTTGACAGAGTCAAAGGAGATGATAGGGAGTTTTGTACCGACTTCGTTGAGGTATTTGACAATCCCTTCTGCCACCATGGTATCGGTTGTGACGATAGCATCAATCTCTTGTTTGAGTAATTTTTTGGAAATCTTGTAGGAACTGTCTTCCAATAGGAAACCAGACACAAACTTGACCTTGTTTTCATCAAGAGGGATATTATGAGATTTGAGGGCGTTTTTATAGCCAGTATAGCGGTCTTGGGAAACGACTAATTCCCTGTTCCCAGCGACAAAGGCAATATTCTTGTAGCCCTTATTGATAAAGTAATTGGTCGCTTCAAATCCAGCCTGGATATTGTCATTGTCGACTAGGGAGATAAATGGAGAATCTGCCTTACCGAGAATGAGGAAGGGAAACTTATGCTGAATGGCTAACTGGACCAGTGGGTCATCTGGCTTGGAATAAAGGAAAATTAGACCATCAACTCGTTTTCCGTAGACCATCTGAGAAATAGCTTCCAATCGCTGCTCTTCATTTTTTCCCGTAGAAATTTGAATCGCATAATTGTGGTCAGCAGCCACCTGTGAAATGCCACGCAGGGCTGTTGGGAAGAAAGGGTTTTGGTAGAAGATATCAGAATCTTCAGGAAGTATCAAGCCAATCACTTGTGTGTAGCTGGAAACCAGACTACGAGCATTGAGATTTGGGTGGTAGTTAAGGTCCGCCATAGCCTTTCTAACTAGGTCTTTGGTTTTTTGACTAATAGAAGAGCTGTTTTGGATGACGCGGGTCACCGTAGACGGCGACACACCAGCCAGTTTGGCTACGTCCTTGATGGTTGCACGCATAGGAACCTCCTAAAGTTGATTACGGAATTTTGTTTTGAAAAATACCCACAAGAGACAGAGGACAAAGAGGATATTTTGAATGGTTAAGATAGTTGTTACAGGCTGACCAAAGAGTCCAATCAAGCAGGCAATCAGACTTGGCACACCCAGGCAATTCAGGGCGAAGTTATAGCACTCCTTGAAGGTTTCAAAGTGGAAGAAACGAGATTTCTTGGTCAGATAGAGAAAGAGACTGGCCCCCAAGAGGATAAAGAGTAGATTGGCTGCCAAGATAAAGCTTGATACCAGGCTGATACCCAGCCCAATCAAAGCCTTGTTTGCCTGGTACCAATTTTTAGAGATGGCCTTGGTTAGCTTTTCCTTACTAGAAAAATCATCGGCGGTCATGCCAGTGTAACCCAGCTCAGCCAAGGTATCGCTGCCCTTGCGAATGGTCAGCATGTCCTGGCCAAATTGATAGGAAAAATCCGAGCTCTGGCTGACTTGATTGCCAAAGGTGATTTGGTCTGAAATGCCCTGTCCTGTGTAGGTCAATTGATTGTTTTCCAGCTGGCTATGTTGCTGTAAATCCTCGACCACCTGGTCTGTCAGTGGTGCATAAACACCCTCGACAAAATTGTCCAAAGGATAGCTTTCTAGACTCAAGGTCTGTAAGGAAGTCGGCAGGACCAAGAGGGCCACCAAAAAGACGGTGGTAAAGAGACGCTGCCAGAGAGTCAGCAAGCGACGGTTATCAAACATTTTCCGAGCAGAGAAAATACTGGAAAAATAAGAAAATGGATAAGGCAGCATGGAGTGTCCTTTCTAGGAAGAAGTGTCTATGGTTGAGTCTGTATCTGAACAGCCTTGGTTTCTCGATCAAGTCAAGGCAAAGGATATGACCGAAAAAGGGAAAAGGTGGGATAAGGTACTACCCCTTATCACCACCGCTAGTTAAACCAGATACAAAGTTCTTTTGTAGGAAGAAGAATAGAATACTGATTGGGAGGGCGATGAGAACAGCCCCTGCTGCAAAATAGGCAACCTTGAGGTTTTTCACATCTGAGATGAAGGTTTGCAGACCAACGGCAACAGTATAGAATTCTTTTTCACGAAGCAAGAATTTGGAGAGGATGTAATCTCCAAATGGTCCCATGAAGGCCCAGAGTGCTTGTACGGCAATCATTGGGCGTACCAATGGCAGAACGATTTGCCAGAAACGTCTGAAGTGACCAGCACCGTCCAGTTTTGCAGATTCATCCAGAGAGATTGGCACTGTATCGAAGTAGCCTTTCATGAGCCAAGCGTTCATCGGGATACCACCACCAACATAGAGGAAGATGAGGAACCAGCTTTGGTTGAGTGCATTGAGCATGAGGGCCATAACGAAGAAGGCTGTCAGAGCGGCCATGGTTGGCACCATTTGAATAATCAGGAAGAAGACCAAACTCTGCTTACGAGCGATGAAATTATAGCGACTGTAAGCGTATCCCGCTAGTACCACTATACTGGTTTGGATAAGCATTGTCAAAACCGCGATAATCAGCGTGTTGAGGTACCAGGTACCGTAGAGAGTTTCGGTAAAGAGTCCCTTGAAATTGTCCAAGGTAAGTGCTATCGGTTCTAACTTGAAGGCTACCACGTTCCCTGACTTAAAGGCAGACATAATGGTAATCAAGAGAGGATAGATGATAATAATAGACAGGGCAATCAGATAGAGATAGGTCAGGGTTTGCCCTAGTTTGCGTTTGAAACTTACTGACATTTTCATCTTATACATCCTCCATTTCAAAAGCATTTAATTTCTTGAAGGCAATCATGGAAATACTGATGACAATCATGGAAATAATCAAGGTTACGGCAGCCGCCATTGAGTATTGTGGAGCTGTACCTGTGGTCAATTTGTAAATCCAAGAAATCAAGATATCGGTTGAACCAGCACCACCACCGACACTACCAGGACCACCATTGTTAAAGAGATAGATGATCGAGAAGTTGTTGAAGTTGAAGGTGTACTGACTGATCAGAGTAGGAGCAGCCACTGCCAAGATCATTGGCAAGGTAATGCTACGGAATTTTTGAATGGCACTTGCACCATCAATGTAGGCAGCCTCGTACAAATCGTTTGGAATAGATTGCAAAATACCCAAGGTCAAGACATAGATATAAGGGAAACCAAGCCAGGCCTGCATCATGATCAGGGCTACTTTTGTCCAAAACGGATCGGTCTTCCACGGAATCAGGAAATTATCGATAAATGGCAAGAATTTGCTGAGGAAAGGCAAGACCTGAGTGTTGATAGCGCCGACACTATCGTTGAACATGTTACTGAAGGTCAAGATAGTCACAAAGGCAGGTACTGCCCAAGGGAGCAAGAAGATAACACCGAAGATGCGTTTGCCCTTGATAAATGGCTGGTTGGCAACGATAGCCGTAAAGATACCAATGACAATCTGTGCTGTTGATGCTGCCAGAGCCCAGATAATGGTCCAACCAAGGACAGAACCGAAGGCGGCACGGAAGGTGCTGAGTTTCCAAATATTGCTAAAGTTGGTAAAGCCAATCCAGTCTAGAAGAGCACCTGGTGGCAGGTGTTGGAAGTCGTAGTTGGTAAAGGCGATGAAAAGAGTCACCACAACCGGGAAGATGATAGCAAAGGTCATGGCAATGTAAGACGGAATAATCAAGAGATAGGGGAAACCATTCTCATAGATGCCTTTGATCATGTCCTGCAGGCTTGTCGCTACTGGTAGACCAGCATTCCAGCGTTTGGCTGTAGAGTGGGCATCCTTTAGGTTTAGGGCGTAGAAAGCAAGATAGACAACTGTAATGATGAGGTGGAAGGAACCACGGATCAACATGAAGAGGGAGTTGTCACGGCCGCGTTGGCTACCAAGGGTAATCAAGTTTCCAATTTCTCCACCTGCTATTGCAATGAAGTAGACTAGAAAAGCGGCAGTTACACCCAGGAAGATGTAGCCTTTGGCTTTCTGCTTGTTGTAAATCTGTCCCAGTCCAGGAAGGAGGGACATCAGGAGGGCTTTGGTTGGGTTTTGTTTCATATCATAGTCTCCTTAGGTGTTATGGTTATTTGACAGAAGAACCGAGTACTTCAGTCCTTTTGTGAAACAACCATTACTGGTTATTTCTAACAAAAAAGTGGGGCTAGGCCGCTTGCCCAGCCCTACTTCTATGGTTGATTAGTTGCTGTATTTTTGAGCGATTGTATCTTCAATCAATTTCACAGCGTCAGTTGCAGCTGTTTTAGCGTCTTTTGCACCGCTTGCTGCTTCGAAGAGCATGTTAGCAGCTGGTTCCCAAACTGTGCTCATTTCTGAGATATTTGGCATTGGTTGAGCTGATGCGAATTGGTTGATAACCGCTGTAGTCAACTCATCGTTTTTGCCAACTGCGTATTCACGAGCTTCTGTGTTAGCAGGAATTTCGTTGGTTGCATCGTAGAAGGCTTTTTGTTGGTCAGTTGATGTCAAGAAATCAACGAGTTTTTGTGCCAATTCAGGGTTTTTAGAACCTGAAGGAACGATCCAAGCTTTACCACCACCGAATGCAGTGTACTGTTTGCCGTCAGCAAGAGTTGGGATAGTTGCTACACCGTAATTGAGGCCTGCGTCTTTGTAAGATGCTGCTTTCCAAGGACCTTCGATGATTGCTGCTGCCTTACCGTCTGTGAATTGTGTGTTGATCAAGTTATTAGCAGCTGAACTGTCTTGGAGACCTTGAGGCCATTTTTCATACCAAGTTTTAGCGTATTCAATCGCCTTGATAGCACCGTCGTTAGCCAAACCGATGTCTTTTGGATCCGTACCGTTAGCACCAAATACATAACCGCCGTAACCGCCAAGCAAACCGTAAGTGTAGTAGAAGTTTGTCCAGTCAGCTAGGAAGGCAGTTGTTTTACCATCTTCCCCTTCAAAAGCGTACTTGCTGTCTTCTGCCAATTTTTCAAGATCCGCAAAGGTTTTTGGAGCTTCTGACAAGAGGTCTTTGTTATAGTAAAGAACCAATGTCTCGATAACAGCTGGTGATCCGTAAACCTTACCACCGTTGCTTACAAGTGCTTTAGTCGTATCGTCTGTCTTGCTAGTGTCAGCCAATGTCAACTCAGACAATTGACCTTCTGAACCAAGGCTACCTACGCGGTCGTATGGTGCCATCATGACGTCTGGAGCCGAACCAGATTGGTTGTCCAATGAAAGGTTGTCAAGACCTGTGAGGGCATCACCTGTTTTAACTGTAACGGTTACACCATTTTCTTCTTCAAAGGCAGCTTTGGCTTCGTTAATGTAGCTTTCGTACTGACCTTCAACGTAGATGGTCAATTCTTTTCCTGCTTCAGCAGAATCAGATGAGCTTGACGAGCTTGAATTTGAACAAGCAGCCAAAACAGCAGTTGATGCAGCGAGAAGAGCAACGCTCTTGAGCAAATTGAGTTTCATATTATTCCCTCCAAGAATAAAGTTTTGATGTTATCGCTTGCTTGTGCAAACGATTTCCTAACGTGAATTAATTATACACCATTATAAAAACGTTTGCAAGCGTTTTTATAAAAATTTTTAAAATTTTTTTCTGCTAATGAATTCAGCACAGAAAAAGTCTTTTATTATCACTCTTTAGAGTTCGAAGCTAGTGATTTATTGAGCAAATTTTCATAGGAATTTTTGAAAGAACTTGATTTGTTACCGTTTACATAGTATAATAGATGGCAAGCAATCGTTTGCGCCCTGACGCAGATAACCATTCATTATAAAGGAGAAAAATATGAAAGTGAGACAAAGTGGAGTACTCATGCACATTTCATCATTGCCAGGTGCCTATGGCATCGGCTCCATGGGGAAATCAGCCTATGAATTTGTAGACTTTTTGGTACGAACCAAGCAACGTTACTGGCAGATTTTGCCATTGGGAACCACCAGTTACGGTGATTCTCCCTATCAATCATTTTCAGCCTTTGCAGGGAATACGCACTTTATTGACTTGGACCTACTGATTGAAGAGGGCTGGTTGACAGAGAAAGATGTGCAGGGTATTGACTTTGGTCAGAGTGCAAAAGAAGTAGATTATGCCAAAGTTTTTACTGCCCGCCGTCCGATTTTGGAGCAGGTTGTTGCCAGTATGAAAGAGGCTGGTTTGCCACAAGACTATTGGAATTTCTTGGGTGAAAATGATTTTTGGATCCATACTTTTGCAGAATATATGGCTATCAAGGAGCATTTTGACAACAAGTCCTGGATTGATTGGGAGGATCAGGGGGCACGTTTGCGCTATCATGATACCTTGGAATACTACCGTCATCTCTTGGTGGAACGCATCGATTACCACCGCATCACCCAGTATTTATTCTTTAAGCAGTGGCAGGCTTTGAAGGCTTACGCCAATGCCAAAGGGATTGAGTTTGTTGGGGATATGCCCATTTATATCGCGGCAGATTCTGCTGATATGTGGGCCAATCCACATTTCTTTAAGACGGACGAAGAAGGGAAACCGAGCGTAGTTGCGGGTTGTCCACCAGATGCCTTTTCAGAAATCGGTCAGCTTTGGGGCAATCCGATTTACGATTGGGAGGCCATGAAAGCAGATGGTTTTACTTGGTGGGTTGCTCGTTTGCGCGAATCCTTTAAAATCTACGATATGGTCCGCATCGACCACTTTATCGGCTTTGCCTCTTTCTGGGAAATTCCTGCGGGCGAAGAAACGGCTGTCAACGGCTATCGTGTTGAGGCGCCGGGCTTTGAATTGTTCGATACCATAAAACGCGAGCTGGGCGATTTGAATATCATCGCGGAAGATTTGGGCTCTGTCACAGATAAGGTGATTCAATTACGCGATTGGACTGGTTTCCCAGGCATGAAAGTCTTGCAGTTTGCCTTCGACCCTGAGGGTGACAGCATTGAGATGCCGCACAACCACCGCAATAATGTTGTTGCCTATACAGGCACCCACGATAACGATACAATTAGCGGTTGGTACGAAAGGGAAACAACCCCAGAATCCAGAGCGTTCTTAGACAAATACAGCAATCGATCAGTAGGTGAAAGTATCCACCATGCCCTCTTCCGTCTTCTCTTTGGCTCACCAGCCTTTATGACGATTGTGACCATGCAAGATTTGCTAGAATTGGACGGGACTGCCCGCATGAACCTACCAAACACCCTCGGTGGTAACTGGACTTGGCGAATGACAGCAGACCAGCTGACACCAGCAGTAGAAGCCAACTTGCTGGACTTGACCGTCACCTACCGACGTGAGAATGTTCTTGTAACAGCTAGTGAATAAGAAACCACAGGAACATCAGCTTAGGCTGGTGTTTTTTGTAAAGTCTTGCAAGATGTGGTATACTGTTTAGGTAAGGATAAATAGGTGCAGTGGGGGGCTGGTATGGATTTAGGACAAAAAATCGAGCAACTGAGGCTAGAAAAGGGACTGAGCCGTCCAGATTTTTGTGGAGATGAATCCGAGTTGACGGTACGGCAATTAGCTCGGATAGAAAGTGGTCAATCGCAGCCTTCTATACCTAAATTAGAGTACATTGCCCAGCGTTTAGGCATTCCAGCCTATAGCCTGATGCCAGACTATAAGGAATTGCCACAAGGTTATTTGGAACTCAAGTACAAGTTGTTGCGGGAGCCGATATATAATAAGGTCGAGGTGTTGGATAAACAGGATGGGTATATCGAAACCATATATAATACCTATTTTGAAGAACTACCTAAGACTGAGCAGCTTATCTGTGAGGCTATGCAGGCTATGGTTGATATGGTGCGGACCAATCAACCAGATTATGCAGTAGCTCTATTGACAGAAAACTTACCACTTCTTATGGCAAAGAAAGTGTGTGATGTCAATGACTTGATTCTTATTCGGCTCTTTTTTGTCCAGCAAACAATAGGAGAGAATACAGTCAGTAGAGTTCAAAACAACTTTGAATCTATCTCGTATTTAATGAAAAAACTAGCCAACAGTCAGACATTTGTTCGATTAGAAGATACTTTTTATTTAAGAGATGCGATTATCTCAGGGCTTGCCTGCTTTGAACTGATAGAATATTATGACGATGCCCCTATCTATATTGATTGTCTTCGTGGAATAATGGAAGAGACGCAAGATTATCAAAAGAAACCTCTCTTGTTTATGCTGGAATGGAAAGCGGCTTTGAAATTAGAGGAAGATTATGAAAAAGCTGAAAAAGTCTACCAGTCAGCCAAATCGTTTGCTCAGGTCATTGGAAATGACTATCTGGCACAGAAATTAGCAGAGGAGTGGCAGAAGGATTTGAAAAAATATTGGTAGGAGGAGGGGTGACATGACTTTAGGGCAAAAAATCGAGCAACTGAGGCTAGAAAAGGGGCTGAGCCGTCCAGATTTTTGTGGAGATGAATCCGAGTTGACGGTACGGCAATTAGCTCGGATAGAAAGTGGTCAATCGCAGCCCTCTATACCTAAGTTAGAGTACATTGCCCAGCGTTTAGGCATTCCAGCCTATAGCCTAATGCCAGACTATAAGGAATTGCCACAGGGCTATCTGGAACTCAAGTACAAGTTGTTGCGGGAGCCGATATATAATAAGGTGGAGGTGTTGGATAAAAAGGAACAATACCTTGATGAAATAGAAGAACTGTATTGTGAACAATTACCACCAGAGGAAACGGTGTGGGTTGAAACGTCAAGAGCGATTTTGGATGTTATTCGCACACAACATCCAGAATATGCGGTAGCCTTATTAGAAACGTATTTACCTGAACTTGAGGAGAAAGAAGTCTTTTCGTTGAAGGATTTAGAACTGATTAGTCTGTATTTCGTTAGTGTATTTGCACATATAAAAAACAAGAAAAATCAGTTATCAGAAATTGGCAAGTTGCAATCGTTCTTATCGCGTTTAATAAAGCATGTCAATCTTGTTCAGCCAGAGCAATTATTTCTTCTGAGTAATGTTATTTTTTCAGGTCTGGCTTGTTTGGATATGCTGGAGTCCTATGAATTTTTTGACCTTTATATTGCTTGTCTTCAAGAAATAATGGAGAAAACGCAGGATTTTCAAAAGAAACCTATTTTACTTATGTTGCATTGGAAACATGCTCTTGTTATGGAGAATAAGTATAGTTTGGCAGAAGGGTTCTATCAAAAAGCAAAACTATTTGCTGATATGATTGAAGATACACATTTGGTAACCATGTTAGAAAAGCAATGGCAAGAAGATTTGAAAAAATATTTGTAACTATAATTTATCGGTGACATAAATGTCATCGCTGAAAGACCTAAAAGATGAGATTGTTCGTCTTTTAGGTCTTTTTCTATCTCTTTATTACTTTTTAGGGTTTGAAGAGTATTTTTTGATGACATTGCTGTCATTGGTGATTTTGTAGAAAGTCGATATAGTCATAATGTAAATAAAATTAAAGGAGTTAAGAAAGTATGTTTGGCTATTTCAAAATTTTGGATATTTCAGGTTGGTGGATAAAGCGAGGATAGTAAATGAGATGTATTTTTTGAAAAGGTGTATTATTTCGTGAAAGGAATTAGACCTAAAAAATAAACAATAAAATTGAAAATACAAAGGAGAAAATATGAATGAAAAAGACACTTAAAAAATTTGCACTCATCGCGGGACTTGCAGCAACAATTGGCGGAACAGCAGTGGCTTCAGCGGCTGTACAGTATCCTGGTGGTGGAGTTTGGACATACGGAGCAGCAAATGGTGGTGCCTATTCAAACTATTACCACGGTAGTCGCTACCATAGTTCAACAGTGGTAAGTCGATGGACTGGAGCCTCAAGTAAAGGGTACGCACAGGCAGGACAGACCTCTCGTGCATGGATTAGTACAAAACTTGGAGAGCAAGCAGCTTTCTATTATAACTATTAACACAGTACACTTTGCTTGGAACTACTCTTGTAGTTCCAAGCAATTCTTTGGAGGAGATGATGAAACGTTTATTTATTCTAGTGTCGACTGTATTGGTAGCGATTTACCTGGGTATTTCTTTGGCTGGTCAGGTTAGTCTTGTAGAGTTTGGTTCTTATCAGGCAGTGGATGTCATCGGGAAAGATACCAATAGACAGACAGCCAATCGTGACCAGGTGACAGAGGTCTTGACCGACTTGGCAGAGGAACATAAGAGTGTGATTGCTAGACGGATTGTCGAGCCTAATGCTTCTGGGGAAACCAGTTTTACCTACGCCATCTATGGTAGCGGACAGGTTCCAGAAGGTTTGACCGTTTCCTCCAAGGAAAGTGCTGAAACCAGCGACTTGGTTAGTACTTATCTGATTGTTTCAGGAGATTTGGACAACCAAGTCTTGAAAGAAAGCTTGGAATCACTGGGTTACAGTGGCATGGTCCATCATGGCTATTCTCTCTTTAGCATCTTCCTATCCACAGTCGTTTCAGAAGTAGCCATGCTGAGTTTCTTTGTCTTTCTCTTGACCTTCATGGCTCTCACCTTAATCTATCGGATTAAGACCTTACGATTTGCAGGAATTCGTCTGATTTCAGGTGAAAGTTTCTTACAGGTGGTGGCTCGACCTTTATGGGAGGATATTCGTCAGATTGTGATGGCTACATCGGTGGGGGCTATAATCGGACCTCTTATTCTCTATCTTCAAGCTGGATTTTTACTATCCATCTTGCAGGTCTTTTTCCTGGGGCTTTTCCTCTATGCACTGGCTCTTGCTAGTATTTCTGTCCTACTTAGCCTAGTGTATTTCCTGGGGTTGAGGCAAAATAGCTTGGTTGATTTGCTCAAGGGAAAACTTCCTCTCAAACGGATGTTGGCTATGATGATGGTTGGGCAACTTCTGGCTATTTTGGTAGTAGGTTTTAGCTCTAGCCGTCTATTGCAGGGCTATCAGGAAATTCGCTTGCTTGAACAGGCACAGGAAGAATGGGCATTGAGAGATGATTATTACAAATCTGTTTTTAGTTACAGCTCTGCTATGATGACCGAGGAGGAAGTGGCCCAGCAGAATAAAAAGTGGCGAGAGTTTGCGAAAGTACAGCTAGAGACGACAGAAGCCCTCTTTGTGAAAAGCAATGTCGACCAGTACGCCTTCGGTGGCGAGGTGGATCCTGAGGGCAATCGCCTGACGGATTATAATCCTCGTGGCAATGTCATCTACGTATCTCCTCGCTATCTGACAGAGCAGGGAGTGATGGTAGACCAAGCCTTCTTGGAGGAAATGAATCATCTGAGCCTGGGTGAGTATGGTTTGATTTTACCAGCTAGCTTGCGAGAACAAGCTGAGCAAGTACAAAATATGTTCCAGACAGAATTAGAGGCATTTTCCCGACAAAGCCTAGAAAGTAACAGCCAACAGATGTTCGCTACCAAGATAAGTCTGGCCTTTACAGACAGTGGTCAAGAGCGGTTTCTCTACAATGATGGCGATCGGAGCCAGACCCAATATCTGACAGACCCGATTATTGTTGTTTTGACTCCTGAGTCAACAGGTGCGACACCAGTTTCGGATATGTTCTGGGGAACTAGTCTGGATTTAGGGATGAAGTTTGTAGGCTATGAGGCGACTATTGAAGTCATGAAAGAGCAGGGTGTTTATAACTGGGTATCCTATTTGGTGAATCAGCGGTTGGCCTTTGTCAGCGTTTTGAACACCAAGCGAACAGAGTTTTATTCGCTTCTCATCGGTACAGTATTGACACTGGCAACGGCTGTTTTGCTTTTTGATGCGATGAGTTTGCTCTATTTTGAACAATTCAGACGAGAGCTGTTTATCAAGCGTTTGGCCGGAATGACCTTCTATGAACTTCATGGATCTTACCTCCTAGGCCAAGCTGGTGTGTTTGTACTGGGCTTGCTGGTATCAACTTGGTTGACAGGAGATGTGGTTATGAGCGGTCTGACTGTAGGCTTGCTCACCTTAAATGCCCTGGTCATACTGGGAAGACAAGATAAGAAAGAACAAACTGCCAACGTAGCAGTGTTGAAAGGACAATAAAATGATTGAAATTCAGGGATTGGAAAAGCGATTTGAAGAACGGGAGATTTTTTCAAACTTACATCTGACGTTGGAAAGGGGCAAGGTCTATGCTTTAATTGGAAAAAGCGGTAGCGGAAAGACTACCTTGCTAAATATGCTGGCCAAGTTGGAAAAAGCTGACGGCGGACGGATTGATTATCAGGGTCAAGATTTGTCGAAGCTAGCTTCCCAGCAGTTCTTTCGAGATCACATGGGCTACCTCTTCCAAACGATTGGTCTCCTGGATAATCAATCAATCGGAGACAATTTAGACTTGGGATTTGTCGGACAGAAGGTCAAAAAAGAGCAGCGGCAGCGACTACAAAATGAAGCTTTGGAGCAGGTGAACTTGGGCTACTTAGACTTAGAACAAAAGGTTTATACCTTATCGGGAGGTGAAGCCCAGAGGGTTGCCTTGGCCAAGCTTATCTTAAAAAATCCACCACTGATTTTGGCCGATGAACCGACTGCGGCACTCGACCCCAAAAATTCAGAAGAGGTCATGCAACTCTTGACAGGGCTAAAAAATGACAACCGTGTGATTGTCATTGCGACTCATAACCCTGCTGTCTGGGAAAAAGCAGATGTGGTCATTGACATGAAGGAGATTGGACATGGATAAAAAATTTCACTACTATAGAGTTCCAGAATATACGATCGGACGTAGAAAGATGGATATGTTGGTCATTGAAAATTTAACGGATAAGTTGATGTTGTATCAAGTTCGGGTGAATGGGTATTTGCTGGACTTTGTCAGTGCGGAGGGGCGCGTAATCAGACGTTATAGACTGAAGGATTTGCCCTTGGATGTGGAATTAACTGTGGCAGATGTGGAAGACGATGTAGATTTGACCTTACCGGAAAATCTGACCTATCGCCAATTTGACTTTTTCCAAAATATTGCCTCTAAATAAAAATCATCTCCTCTAGGTCGAACTTAGAGGAGATTGTTCTTATTTCTTCTGTTTACGGACATAGAGCCAGTAGCTGACCCACTAATAAATCAGGTAGAGCAGCCAAGCTAGAACCGCAAGAGCCAGTAGGCTGTTCAGGACCTTGGAGACGCTTGGGAGAAGCCAGTTTATCAGCAAAGTTGTTACAAAAATTGCTATTCCTGCATAGGTCGGTAATTTTTTCATCTCAAAGCCCTTCTTTGTGATTATTATATCAAAATTATATTGACAAAACAAATATAAGCGTGTAATATAATGTAAAAAGGAGTATTCTTATGAAAAGACCAATTCATCTCTATATTTTTGTAGCTCTATCAGCTATTGCCAGTCTCTTGCGGGTCTACAATGCATTTTTCTCACATTATAATGAGGAAGCCATGCTTCAACTGGTGCAAAGTGCTCCAAGTATAGACGAAAACTTCCTCATCTATACCAAGGAGGCTATCGGTTTCCAAACAAATCTTATCAATAAGGTTCTGGCAGCGCTTTTGCTGTTGACCGTAGTAGCAACAATCGTCTTCCTCTTCATGAAAAAGAACGAGCAGGCCTCCTTTACCTATCTCGGTTATGTCTTTGGAGCCTTGTTATTTAACACCTACGCCTTTATTGGTGGTAAGGGCTTAGTCTCTATCTTCACGGATGAATTGACCCGCCAAGGAACATCTGCAACCTTGATGGGAGGCTATATTGTCAATATTGTCTTGTTTGCTATCTATTTTGGTGTGACTGTATTTTTCCATTTGCGTAAGCCCAAGGAAAAGCCAAATGCAGCAACCAATGCAACCGATATCTAATAATTAGAAAATGCACAGCTGATGTAGCGTGTGCATTTTTTGTTGCTTAAGGTAGGGCAATGTAGCGACGAGCACCAGAATAGGATAAGTAGCTCAACCACTGCTTGCCTTCTGCCTGGACGATTCGGTCATAGTTGACGCTTTGACCGACGTTATAGTAGGCTAGAATTGAAGCTGATAAACTAGCTTGATTTCGAATGGCCAATCGGTTCTTGAAGGTATAGGTGCCCGACGAAGGTAGGGCCGGTGTGCTTGGGCTGGTTGGTGCAGGTTTTGGAGTAGATGTGGTCGTAGTAGTAGCGGTTGTTGTCAATCTTTTAATCGGTATATAGCGACGATTTCCAGCAAAGCTGAGGTAGCTAATCCACTGGTAGCCGTCTGCTTCCAAGACACGGTCGTAGTTAACGCTTTGCCCTGCTTGATAGTTTGCCAAGGTTGGACTAGCTATTTTTGCCTCAGCCTTGATGGCGGTTTGGGCGGTGAAAGTGTAGGTTCCGCTTGGAGCTAGGTTGGTTGTTGAACTTGCAGGCTTGGTTGGTGTCGTCGAGACCGGTGTAGTGGTAGTCGCTCCAGAATAGCCGGTCAAGTCCTTGAAATGAATATAGCCGCTGACTGAATTTTTATGAATCCAGCGTTTATTGTAACTTTCATTATAGTTAAAATTATATTCTTCAATCTCTACCATATCACCATTGATAGCGGATACCCAGGCCACGTGCATGCTATTCCACCAAGCAACAGAGCCGATGGCAGGGTTCATGTCTACGCGGTAGCCTTCACGTTGGGCGCGGTAACCCCAAACATCGGCATTACCGTAAGCACGCGGTAGGGTAAAGCCGTTTGTAGTACTGAGGCGGAAGGCGACGAAGGATGTGCACTGGCGTGTGTACATTCCCCAAGGGTCGACCTGCCAGCCAATTTTATAGGGATAGTTGTCCCCAAGGGCTGCAGATGTGGTTGTTGTGCTAGCTGTTCGCGTTTGGTTACTTGGATCGACCGCAGTGCGCGCGGTCCCAGTATTTGTCGTGGTATTGCTTGTCCCAGCTGTTTGCGGGATTGTTACGGTTCTGGCTTGGTTTTGGGAAATGGCAGAGCTACTGCTGGTAGTTGCAGGAGCTACGGCTTGTATCGTACTTGTATTTGTTTGTGGGGTAATCACTTCTTGTGGCTTGGAAATTATTCCTGCATCACTGGTCTTTGTAGCAGTCGTTTGCTGGCTGGCTTGGTTTGTATTAGTAGAAGATGTACTTGTTTCAGTACTTGTTTGACTTGCCTGACTCGTTTGAACTGGGCTACCTGCTTGTGCCGTAGAAGGATTGGTGGTAGAAGCTGTCGTATTAGCCGCAACCAGTTGGGCATTTAGCAGACTGACAGTTGCCAGCAGGACTGAGGCAGCACCGAAAGAATATTTTCGGATAGAAAAGCGTGATGCATGGTGTGTAAGTGATTGTTTTGTCATTCAGACTCCTTTGAAAAATTTTTATGTGGAAGTTTCGGAGGCAGTCAATCATATTGTTCAGGATTGGGGGTTAGAACCTGTATTCACAGCTCGGCATTTGAGCTAATTAAGGTAGCTTGCTTGTGACTACAGTTTCTTAGTTCTTTATGAAATTTAGATTTATATTGAATGAACCTCACATTCAGATTCGTTGCTTATACTCAATGAAAATCAAAAGTAGCCTAGGAAACGACGCCGAAGGTAGAACTGGAGTTCACCAAGGCAAGTTGACAACGGATAAGATGATTTTCGAAGAGTATTAATCTGGATATGACCTTCATTGAGCATTCGGAGTTGATTGACTGCTCCTCGCCTCCTCACTTACTCTGTTCGCAAGTCGGCTGGAATTTTTCCAAAAAAATTGGGAAAAATAAAAAATCCTTAACCAAAATGGTCAAGGATTGGGATGGATTACATTTTTTCAGGGGCTTGGACACCGAGAAGGCGGAGAGCCTCTTTGAGAACGACACCAGTTGCGTAGGCAAGGGCCAGACGGCTGTCACGTTCTGGGCTTTCGTCCAGGATACGTGTGTGGGCGTAGTATTTGTTGAAGGCTTGAGCCAGATTGATGGCGTATTTGGCAATCAAAGATGGGTCAAATTTGTCACCGGCACGTTCAACAACATTTGAGAAGTTTTGGATGTGCTTGATGATATCCCAGCTTTCTGCGTCAGCCAGCTTGTAGTCATTGTCAGCGCTTGGTGTAAAGTCAGCCTTGCGCAGGATAGACTGAATGCGGGCGTATGCGTATTGAACATAAGGACCAGTCTCGCCTTCGAAGGATACCATAGCCTCGAGGTCAAAGTCATAGCCGTTGTCGCGGTCGGTTTTGAGGTCGTAGAACTTAACAGCTCCGACCCCGACTGCATGCGCGACTTCTTCCTTGTTTTCCAGGTCTGGATTTTTAGCTTCGATTTGAGAAAGGGCGCGTGAGATAGCCTCATCAAGCGTCGGCTCGAGCAGGATAATATTTCCCTTACGAGTAGACAATTTTTTCTTGTCTTTTGTCACCAAGCCGAAGGTGATATGTTTCATATCGTCGCTCCAGTTGAAACCCATTTCCTTGAGAACAGCTTTCAGTTGCTTGAAGTGGTTAATTTGCTCCTGACCAACGACGTAGATATTTTTCACGAAGTCATAAGTGCGCTTGCGGTACATAGCTGTAGCCATGTCACGGGTGATATAAAGTGTGGCACCGTCTGTTTTCATAATGAGGGCTGGTGGCAGGTTGTAGCTTTCCAAATCTACAATACGGGCACCTTTAGACTCATGGAGCAGGCCTTTTTCTTCTAAGATTTGAATTCCTTCATCCATCTTGTCATTGTAGAAGGCTTCACCGTTGAAACTGTCGAAGGTAACGCCTAGCTTGTCGTAGATGCGGTTAAATTCCACCAAACTTTCGTCGCGGAACCATTGCCACAATTCTTTTGCTTCAGGGTCGCCGTCTTCCAATTTTTTGAACCATTGGCGAGCTTCTTCGTCCAGTTCAGGTTTTTCTTCGGCCTCAGCATTGATACGGACATAGAGTTTGAGCAATTCAGAGATTGGGTCAGCTTCAACCGCTGCCTTGTCGCCCCAGAGTTTGTAAGCAACAATCAGCATACCGAACTGTTTGCCCCAGTCGCCCAGGTGGTTGATACGAATTGGCTTGTAGCCCAGTTTTGCATGGATATTTGCCAGAGCGTCCCCGATAACGGTCGAACGGAGGTGGCCAACAGAGAAGGGTTTTGCGATATTAGGACTAGACATATCGATAGTGACATTGCGGTCTTGACCGATAGTTAGTTGACCGTAGTCTGCCTTTTCGGTGATGACCTGGGTCAGGACATCGTGCGAAATTGCGGCCTTGTCCAAGAAGAAGTTGACATAAGGACCAGTTGCCACGACTTTTTCAAAACCTGCAGTATCCAGCTTTTCAACAATGTCAGCTGCGATGGCTTGTGGTGCCTTGCGCTCAACCTTTGCTAGTGAGAAAGCCGGAAAGGCGATGTCGCCCATTTCGGATGACTTTGGTTTTTCAAGCAGTGCATAAATGGCTTCAACTTCCAAGCTAGGAAGCACAGCAGCCAATTTTTCTGCAATCATTTGTTTATGATTCATATAAATCCCTCCAGGAGTTATTGATTCTATTTTAACATAATTCTAAGTCAATAGTTGTGAAAAATGATATAATATTTATAAATATACATTCAGAGGTAAGATGATGAACAAGCTAGAACGCCATGACTTGATCAAGTCTATGATTCGTCAAGAAAAAATCGGTCGTCAAACAGATATTCAAAGAGGCCTGGAAGAGCAGGGGGTTGTGGTAACGCAGACCACTCTTTCTAGGGATTTGCGAGAGCTGGGAGTTGTGAAAGTGTATGAGGGTGGACGATCCTATTATTCCATGACTGTCGAGGATGACCAGGTCCACTTTGTCCAATTGCTGGCCCAATATGCCTACAAGGTCGAGCGCGCTAGCTTTATCTTGGTACTTCACTCAGACTTAGGTGAAGCGGCCTTGATGGCCAATATTATTGACGCGGAAAAGCCTGCGCCAATCTTGGGAACCATTGCAGGAGCTGATACCCTCTTAGTCATTTGCCGAGACGAGTCAGCGGCCCAGCAGGTAGAGGCAGAGATTAACTCTTATTTAGTATAGAATGTGAGAGACTATGGCAACAGAAAAAATTTCTCCAGGAATGCAGCAGTATCTGGATATTAAGGCACAATATCCAGATGCTTTTTTGCTTTTCCGTATGGGAGACTTTTACGAGTTATTTTATGAAGATGCGGTCGAGGCGGCTCAGATTTTGGAGCTGTCTCTGACTAGTCGCAATAAGAATGCGGACAATCCTATTCCCATGGCCGGTGTGCCTTATCATGCAGCCCAGCAATATATTGACATGTTGGTGGAGCTGGGGCATAAGGTCGCCATTGCTGAGCAGATGGAGGATCCTAAGCAGGCTGTCGGTGTGGTCAAGCGTGAAGTAGTTCAGGTCATCACTCCGGGGACGGTGACGGATTCCTCGAAAATGGGAGCCGACAGCAATTTCTTGGTTGCCATTGAGCGCAGCGGGGCTCATTTTGCCCTGTCTTATATGGACGTGGCAACCGGACAATTTTTCGTGACTAGTTTGGATGATTTTGCTAGTCTCTGCGGAGAAATACGCAATCTGCGGGCGCGTGAAGTTGTCATCGGCTTTACCCTTTCTGAAGAGGAAGAGCAGGTGTTTGCCAATCAGATGAATCTGCTCCTGTCTTTTGAGGATGAGGTTGCAGATGATGTTCATCTGATTGACCAATCCTTGACGGACTTGGAGAAGGCTGCGGCAGGGAAATTGTTGTCTTATTTGCATAGGACCCAGATGCGAGATTTGGCGCATTTGCAAAAGGTAGTCCACTATGAAATCAAGGATTATTTGCAGATGGATTATGCGACCAAGTCCAGTCTGGATTTGCTGGAAAATGGGCGAACTGGCAAAAAGCATGGCAGTCTTTACTGGCTCATGGATGAGACCAAGACGGCTATGGGGATGCGGCTCTTGCGGACTTGGATTGACCGTCCTTTGATTGATCAGGGGCGAATTGAGGCGCGGCAGGCAGTTGTGCAGGTCTTTTTGGATTATTTCTTTGAGCGTAGCGACTTGATTGAGGCGCTGAAAGGGGTCTATGATATTGAGCGCTTGGCCAGCCGAGTATCCTTCGGGAAAACCTTGCCCAAGGATCTCTTGCAACTTTCTCAGACCTTGGGAAATGTGCCGGCTATCAAAAATATCTTGTCGCAGATGGGAGAGCCTGCTATGGCTAGCTTGGTTCAGGGGCTGGATCCCATCCCAGAACTTCATGCGCTGATTAGCTATGCTATTGACCCAGAGGCCAATGGACCGATTACCGATGGCAATATCATCAAGACGGGCTTTGATGAAAAGCTGGATCAGTATCGTCTGGTCATGCGTGAGGGTGCGGGCTGGATTGCGGAAATTGAGGCCAAGGAGCGGACGGCATCTGGTATAAATAATCTCAAGATTGATTACAATAAAAAAGACGGTTACTATTTCCATGTGACCAATTCCAATCTGGGCAATGTGCCAGCTCATTTTTTCCGTAAGGCGACGCTGAAAAATTCGGAGCGCTATGGGACGGAAGAATTATCCAAAATCGAAGGTCAGATGCTGGAGGCGCGTGACAAATCAGCCAATCTGGAGTACGAGATTTTTATGCGCATCCGTCAAGAAGTGGAGAAATACATCGGTCGCCTGCAGAAATTGGCTCGTACCATTGCGACTATTGATGTCCTGCAGTCTTTTGCGGTTGTGGCGGAGCAAGAGCGCTTGGTTTGTCCGACCTTTACGGAGCACCGCGAATTGACCATTGACCGAGGTCGCCATGCCGTAGTGGAAAAGGTTATGGGTAAGCAGACCTATATTCCCAACTCAATCCATCTGGATGCGGAAACTCACATGCAGCTGATTACGGGGCCCAACATGTCTGGTAAATCGACCTATATGCGCCAGCTAGCTATGATTGTTATCATGGCGCAGATGGGTTCCTATGTGCCGGCTGATCAGGCGGAATTGCCAATTTTTGATGCGATTTTCACTCGGATTGGTGCGGCGGATGATTTGGTCAGTGGGCAGTCGACCTTCATGGTAGAAATGATGGAGGCCAACAAGGCCGTGCGTTTGGCGACAGACCGCTCGCTCATTCTCTTTGACGAGTTGGGGCGTGGGACAGCGACTTACGACGGTATGGCTCTGGCCCAGTCCATTATTGAGTATATCCACGACAAGATTGGTGCTAAGACCTTATTTGCGACCCATTACCATGAATTGACCGAGCTAGGACAGACCTTGGAGCACTTGGAGAATGTCCATGTGTCGACCTTGGAGCAAAATGGTCAGGTGACCTTCCTTCACAAGATTGCGCCAGGTCCTGCCGACAAGTCTTACGGTATCCATGTGGCCAAAATCGCAGGTATGCCAGAAGATTTGCTCAAGCGGGCGGATAATATTTTGCAGCAGTTGGAAAATCATGCGTCGTCCAGTCAGTCTAGTCAGCCAAATCTAGTGAGTGAACCAGCCTCGGGTCAGTTGGATTTGTTTGCAGAAATTAGCAGCCATCCTGTGTTGGATGAATTGCAGGCTCTGGACATCCACAATATGACCCCTATGGAGGTCATGATGGTGGTTGCAGAGTTGAAGAAGAAGCTGTGAGATGAGTATCGGCAAGAAGAAATAATTGAGGTAAGGAATGAAAAAAATCACGACAACTCATTTTACATGGTTGGTAGCTGATGCGGGCGAGACAAAAGATATTGATTTTTTGAAGGAAAACCTCCATTTGGATTCGGAAATCCTATCCTATGTATTGGACAAAAATGAATTCGCGCGCTTGGAATATGATAAACATAGTCAGGAACTTTTGGTGATTTACAATGCCCTGCGTTCAAATTCTAAGTCAGATTTGACCTACCAGACAGCTCCGGTGTCTTTCTTTGTATCTGGCAATCAGTTACTGACGATTTTTGGTGAGGATACCAATTATCTGCAGGCCAGTTTTGAACGAATATTGCAAAGGCGACAGGATGCGACCATGCTAGAATTTGTTTTCACTGCCCTGTTTCTGATTTCAAAAGCCTATTTCCCAGTTCTGGAGAAATTGAACCGCAAAAGTTCGGAATTGAACAGGGTGTTGCGCGATGAGACGACCAAAAAATCTCTTTTTGAATTGTCAGATTTGGGAACTGGTTTGGTCTATCTGGCCTCAGCTAGTAAGCATAACGCGTTACTATTAGAACAATTGCAAGGGCAGGCCTTTTACAAAAGTTTGTCGGAAGATGAAATGGAACAATTGGAAGATGCTCATATCGAGGCCCGTCAGTTGATGGAGATGACCAATCTATCGGCCCAAGTCATCGAGAAGTTGGAAGGTACCTACAATAACGTTCTCAACAACAATCTAAACGATACCATGAAAACTATGACCAAATTATCTATCCTTTTGGCCATCCCAGCCATTGTCACAGGATTTTTCGGTATGAACGTGGAACTTCCTAGTATTTTCATGAAAATCAGCCAGTCTTGGTTTTGGGTCATTGTCCTCTCGGCGGGGCTGTGGGTAGTGATTGCACTCTTTCTCAATCGCATTATGCGCAAGGAGACTAGACGTTAAAATGATGTTAGTCAGAACAGTGGTTCTGGCTTTTTTGCCGTTTAGACGTTGAATTTGACCGAATGGCGACAGGCTATTGAAATTCGTCTGTTAATGGGTTTTAATAGTCCTAGAAGTTAGCTGGCTTTGAAAAAAGAAAGGAGAGTTTATGAAAGTGAAGGTTGCTATCTCGCCCGAAATCCTAGAAGATTTGGTTACGGTTGAAGCGAGAAAATTAACATCACAGATTAGTAGCTTGGTGGAAATGATTGAGACCTTTGGTAGGCAGGCGGAGCGTCTGACGGTCAAAAAAGGTGAGGAGGTTCACTTGTTGGAGTTGTCGGAGATTTACCGGCTCTATTTGGAAAATAAAATATTGCAGATTGAGACGAGGGATGCAGTTTACCAGTCAGATTTGCGGCTTTATCAGGTCAAGGAGGTATTGTCATTGGATTTTCTACAGGTCTCTCAGTCAGAAATCATCAACTTGAAGCAATTGGGTCACTTAAAACAGACACCTAATGGCTTGGTCAAGTTAGTCATGAAAAATGGGGCGGGAACATATTCCTCTCGCCGTTATTTGAAAGTTATTAAAGAAAGGTTAGGATTATGAAAAAATATCTCTTATCGGCATCTTTGGGTGTCACCATTGGTAGTTTAATTTCAATTGTTATGGCAAGCTTCTTTGGCGAAGGTTACTATTTGCCAATTAATCCTCATTCGACCATGGGAGCCATTTATCTGGAGCGGTTTTCGCAGCCGCTGATTATGCTGATTTCGGTTGTTATTTGGGGGGCAATTGGTGTGCTCTTCCAAGTTGCGGACAAGATTTTTGAGCAAGATTGGAGCTTGGTTCGGATGATGGTGATGCATTTTCTGGTAACGGCAATCGGTTTTACACCGCTATCGATTTTAGCGGGATGGTTTCCAGTCAATCTTGCTGGACTGCTCTTTTTCTGGATGCTCTTTATCTTGATTTATGCCTTGATTTATTGGTTTAATATCCATCAGATGCGCCAACAAATTGAACGAATCAATCGTTCTTTGGATAAATAAGCAAAATTTGCTACAATGGATATAGGAATTAATAAAGAGTTTTCATGAAGACAATTCAACTTGTATTTTTTGGTTTTTTCTTATTGTTTAATTGTGGCTATATTCTTTATAATCTCATCACAGGCTTTGATTGGTCTCAAATTCTCTTGCCAGTTGCCTTTGCTCTGTTTAGCGGATGGGGATGTTACTCACTTTTTAAGGAGATGAAACAAGCTAAATAATTTCTTATATGTAAAACATTCTTCTAAGGTTAGGGAGTATCGTTCTCTTTTTATAAATTGCCCGTTCTTTTTAGCTGATATAGAAGAAATCGATAGGATATTGTCTTTGTGCTATAATAAAAGATATGACAAATGAGAGAATTAAAACAAATCATATTATTGAATTGCCAGATATTTTAGCCAATCAGATTGCAGCCGGAGAGGTCATTGAGCGTCCGGCCAGTGTCGTTAAGGAGCTTTTGGAAAATTCCATCGATGCAGGCGCGACTCAGATTCAGATTGTGATTGAAGAAGCGGGGCTCAAGACCATTCAAATTACGGACAACGGCGAGGGCATTGCGCATGATGAGGTGCGCTTGGCCCTTCGCCGTCATGCGACTAGCAAGATAAAAAATCAAGCGGACCTTTTTCGTATTCGGACCTTGGGTTTTCGTGGTGAGGCCCTGCCCTCTATCGCCTCTGTCAGCCAGATGGTGATTGAAACGGCCACTGCGGATCATCCTCACGGCATCTTGCTGGAGGCTAAGGGCGGGGTGGTTGAAAAAGAAGAACCTATCAGCCGTCCAGTCGGGACTCAGATGACGGTTTCGGATTTATTTTACAATACCCCTGCTCGGCTCAAATATGTCCGCAGCCAGCAGGCCGAATTGTCTCACATTATCGACGTTGTCAACCGTCTCAGTCTAGCCCATCCAGAAATCAGCTTTACTCTGATAAATGAAGGTCGGGAATTGCTTGCCACTGCTGGAACAGGCAATCTCCGTCAGGCCATTTCTGGTGTCTACGGCATTGCATCGGCTAAGAAAATGGTTGAAATTGTTGCCGAGGACTTGGATTTTCAGGTGTCGGGCTATGTTTCCTTACCCGAATTGACCCGGGCCAACCGCAACTACATCAGCATTTTCATCAACGGCCGCTACATCAAGAATTTCCTGCTTAACCGAGCGATTTTGGAAGGATATGGCAGTAAGCTCATGGTCGGACGTTTTCCACTGGCGGTGATTGCCATTGAGATTGACCCTTATCTGGCTGATGTCAATGTCCATCCGACCAAGCAGGAAGTCCGTATTTCCAAGGAAAAGGAGCTGATGCAGCTCATTCGTGAAGCCATTGCTCAAGCCCTCAAGGAGCAAGGTTTGATTCCAGATGCTCTGGAAAATCTGGCCAAGTCCAGTACCCGGACCAAGGTCAAGGCTGAGCAGACGACGTTACCGTTGCGTGAGACCAATCTCTACTACGACACGGTCAAGCAAGATTTCTTCCTCAAGCCAGAGGTTGTGGCGGAGGAGATTGCGTCATTGGAAATGGTAGAGCAGTCGAGTCAGCCTGAGCCTAAGGCCGCAGCTATCAAATTTGCCCAGCGTTTGTCAGCAGACGAGCAGGATGCCGAGCATCCAGCCCTCAGTCAGAAAGAATTAGCCAAGTTGGCCAATCAGCTGGACCAAGAACAGACGTCAACCTTCCCAGAATTGGAATATTTTGGTCAGATGCACGGAACCTATCTCTTCGCTCAAGGAAAGGGCGGTCTCTATATCATCGACCAGCACGCTGCTCAGGAGCGGGTCAAGTACGAATATTACCGGGAGAAAATTGGCGAGGTGGACAATTCTGCCCAGCAACTTTTAGTGCCTTACATTTTTGAATTTCCGCAAAATGATGCCCTGACCCTGTCCAGTAAGTTGGACAGCCTGCGCCAGGTCGGCATCAATCTAGAAGAGTACGGTAGCAACCAATTCATCCTGCGGGAACATCCGATATGGATGCAGGAAGAGGAAATTGAGTCTGGGGTCTATGAGATGTGTGACATGTTGCTCTTGACCGACCAAGTTTCCATCAAGCAGTATCGGGCTGAGTTGGCTATTATGATGTCCTGCAAGCGGTCGATTAAGGCTAACCATGCCTTGGATGACTATTCGGCGCGTGACCTCATTCGCCAGCTGTCCCACACGAAAAATCCTTATAACTGTCCGCACGGTCGCCCAGTTTTAGTCAACTTCAGCAAGTCGGACATGGAAAAAATGTTCCGTCGCATTCAAGAAAATCACACCTCTTTACGAGAATTAGGAAAGTATTAGAAAATCATGTACGACTATATCAAAGGAAAACTTACGAAAATCACTGCTAAATACATCGTCATTGAAGTGACGGGTATTGGCTACATTCTTCATGTGGCCAATCCTTACGCTTTTTCTGGCCATGTCAACCAAGAAGTGACGGTGTACACGCATCAAGTCATTCGAGAAGATGCCCACTTGCTTTACGGATTTATGACAGAAGCTGAAAAGTCTGTCTTTCTCAGCCTGATTTCTGTGTCTGGTATCGGTCCGACAACAGCTCTAGCCATCATTGCCGTGGATGATAATGACGGGCTGGTTCGGGCCATTGAGCAGAAAAATATTACCTACCTGACCAAGTTTCCGAAAATCGGTAAAAAAACAGCCCAGCAAATGGTGCTGGACTTGGAAGGCAGGTTTGTTATGAGCGAAGAAACAGGTCCCGTCGAAACGTCGGCTCCGACCAGTGAAAATCATGCCTTGGAAGAAGCAATGGAGGCAATGGAGGCACTCGGCTACCGACCGGCTGAACTCAAGAAAATCAAGAAATTCTTCGACGGCACGACCGATACCGCTGAGAATTACATCAAGTCCGCCCTCAAGATGTTGATGAAGTGAGGATAGTGATGAGATTAAATTTGATACATGCTGGGACTAGCCATAGACCAAACTATCCTTTGTCAGGAAAAGAATTTTCTATTGATTATCACTATATGCCTCATGAAGAGGTTGTCATCATAGGACGCATAGACCCTAATTACCACTTTTTTGAAGCTCGAGCATCTTTGAAAGACACGGAAAAAATATCGTCCATCTATAAGGACTTGATGGCGGATCAACAGGACCATGTTCGCCTTGGGACACTCCATCATCTCGGCTATACCTATTCTGGTCGTCTGAGTGCTTCTCTAATATCGAATTATGTCGGTTATTGGGATACATACACGGGTCTGCAAATTAAGCAGAAAGATGAACATTCTGGCGGACATTTTGCTTATTTTTTACAAAGACACTATCGTGAACAAGTGAGAAAGGCGGAGCTACGCGATAGGAGTGGTTCGTATGTATCAATCCTGGAAAATTATCAAGCCTATCTAAAAACAGTTGATTATATGGCTTATGAGGGTAAGGTAGAACCTCTGAGGCAGATATTGGAGCAAGAGGCTTATGTGCTTCTGTCTCAAAATGAAGAGCTCGTTCAAGCTTATAAAGCTTGTCTAGATTTGATAGGATCGCTCTATAATACTTATCAGACTGCCATTCTTTAATGCTAGAAAGGAAAAATATGAACCGTTGTTCTTGGGTCAATCTCAACAATCCCTTCTATATAGCCTATCACGATCAAGAATGGGGGCGCCCTTTGCATGAGGAGCAGGCTCTCTTTGAATTGCTCTGTTTGGAGACCTATCAAGCAGGTCTGTCTTGGGAAATTGTGCTCAACAAGCGACAGGCTTTCAAGGCTGTCTTTCATGATTATGACTATCATGCGGTTGCTAGCATGACTGACCAGCAGCTGGATGCCCTGCTCGACAATCCAGCTATTATTCGGCACAAGGCTAAGCTCTACGCGACCCGTGCCAATGCCCAAGCCTTTCTCAAGTTACAGGAAGAATGCGGCAGTTTTGACCATTATATCTGGTCTTGGCTAGCAGGTCGCCCACAGGTCAATTCGGTTGGTGACTACCGTCAAGTTCCTGCTAAAACCTCCCTTTCCGAGGCTATTTCCAAGGACTTGAAAAAACGAGGTTTTAAATTTGTCGGTCCTGTCTGCGTCTATTCTTTCCTACAAGCAGCCGGGCTCATTAACGACCATGAAAATACGTGTGACTGGAAAAATATCTAAAACCACCACCCAATTACGAACTAATAGATAGGCAGGTAACTGCATGCTATCAAAAGTAGAAGGAGGATTATGAAAGCAGAACTCATCGCCGTAGGCACTGAAATTTTGACCGGTCAGATTGTCAATACCAACGCGCAATTTCTATCTGAAAAATGTGCTGAATTGGGTATTGACGTCTATTTTCATACAGCAGTAGGCGATAATGAAAAGCGTCTTTTGTCGGTGTTGGAGATTGCCAGCAAGCGAAGTGATATGGTCATTCTCTGTGGCGGTTTGGGACCGACGGAGGACGATTTGACCAAGCAGACCCTGGCTCAGTTTTTAGGACGCGACTTGGTCTTTGACAAGAGGGCCGTGGACAAGCTGAACCGCTTTTTTGCCAGTCGTCCCGGTCGTATTCGCACACCCAATAATGAGCGTCAGGCTCAATTGGTGGCTGGTTCTATTCCCTTGCACAATCCCACAGGGCTGGCTGTAGGGAGTATGATTGAACAAGACGGCGTTACCTATATTGTCTTGCCAGGACCGCCTAGCGAACTCAAAGCCATGTTTGCCCAGAGTTTGCTGCCGCTGTTGACCCAATCCGAGCAACAACTCTATTCGCGGGTCTTGAGGTTCTTTGGTATCGGCGAGAGTCAGTTGGTTACTATCTTGGCAGACTTGATTGACCAACAGACGGACCCGACTCTAGCCCCTTATGCTAAAACAGGGGAAGTCACCCTGCGCCTGTCTACCAAGGCGACCAGTCAGGTAGAGGCAGATGCCAAACTAGCCCAGCTAGAAAAGACGATTCTGGAGCGAGATAATTTAGCAAAATACCTATATGCCTATGGTGAGGACAATAGTCTGGCTAAAACGGTTGCGGATTTGTTGGTTGACAAGCAGCAAACCTTGTCCATTTTGGAGCAGGGAACGGGAGGTCAGTTGCAAGCGGAATTGAGCGCAACCATGACAGACCAGATGTATTTTAGCGGGGGTCAGGTCAGAGGTCAGGGTCCAATCAGCTCGGACAGCTTGGTGACAGAAGCCAGTCAGTTGCGGAAGGAATTGGCGACAGATTTGACTCTGGCTGTTTCGGTGGCTGTCAAACCCCAATCGACTGTTGACAACGTCCTTGCCAAGGTCAGTCTGGTCTTGGTCAGCACCTCTGGGATTGTCCAAAAAGAAGTGGATTTAGGGGGGTATTCATGGCTCTATCTGCGTCAGTTAGCTTGCCTGCAGGCCTTAGACTTTGTACGAAATACTTTGTGAAATAGCAGAACTTTGCTATAATGGTTTGATTAGAAAAAGAGGAGAAAGAAATTGGCTAAGAAACCATCGAAAAAATTAGAAGAAATTACTAAAAAATATGGAGATGAGCGCAAAAAAGCTTTAGATGACGCTCTCAAGTCTATCGAAAAAGACTTTGGTAAGGGGGCAGTGATGCGCCTGGGTGAGCGTGCCGAGCAAAAGGTTCAGGTCATGAGCTCTGGTAGCTTGTCGATTGACATCGCTCTGGGCGCTGGTGGCTATCCGAAGGGTCGTATCGTCGAGATTTACGGTCCAGAATCATCTGGTAAGACGACGGTTGCCCTTCATGCGGTTGCCCAATGTCAAAAAGAAGGCGGTATTGCAGCCTTTATCGATGCCGAGCATGCTTTGGATCCTGCTTATGCAGCGGCTCTAGGTGTTAACATTGATGAATTGCTCTTGTCGCAGCCGGATTCTGGTGAGCAGGGTTTGGAAATCGCTGGCAAATTGATTGACTCTGGTGCTGTTGATTTGGTCGTTGTCGACTCAGTTGCGGCTCTTGTACCGCGTGCGGAGATTGACGGTGACATCGGTGATAGCCACGTTGGTCTGCAGGCGCGTATGATGTCTCAGGCCATGCGCAAATTGGGTGCATCAATCAACAAAACCAAGACCATTGCTATTTTCATCAACCAACTCCGTGAAAAAGTGGGTGTCATGTTTGGTAACCCAGAAACCACGCCGGGTGGTCGTGCCTTGAAGTTCTATGCCTCTGTTCGTTTGGATGTTCGTGGCAATACCCAAATCAAGGGTACGGGTGATCAGAAAGACCAGAACGTTGGTAAGGAAACCAAGGTCAAGGTCGTGAAAAACAAGGTCGCTCCGCCATTTAAAGAAGTTGTCGTGGAAATCATGTACGGAGAAGGGATTTCGCAGACGGGCGAGTTGATTCAAATCGGTAGCGACTTGGGTATCATCAAAAAAGCAGGTGCTTGGTATTCTTACAACGATGAGAAAATCGGTCAAGGTTCGGAAAATGCTAAGAAGTTCTTGGCTGAAAATCCAGAAATTTTTGCAGAGATCGACCGCAAAATCCGTATTCACTACGGTTTGATTGAAGATGATAACGCACCAGCTGAAACGGCTGATACAAAGGCGGAAGCTACTGAAGAAGTTCCTGCTACTGAAACAGAAACCAATGTAGAATTGGAAGAAGTAGTACTTGACCTCGATGGCGGCATCGAATTAGAAGAATAATTCCGAAAAAGTCTAGTCTAGCTAGGCTTTTTCTCATAAAAACCGAATTTTCCCCCTTAAATTTAAAGTTTTTTGCAAAATAGGTCTGCAGACTGAGGGATTTTGTGGTATAATGGTTTATAATGTGTTTACGAAGATGTAGCAAAGGAGTGACTACATGATTAAAATTTATACTGTATCTAGTTGTACCTCTTGTAAAAAAGCCAAAAATTGGTTAAATGCTCACCAACTTTCATACAACGAGCATAACCTTGCAAAAGAAGCCATTACTAAGGAAGAAATTATGAATATTTTGACCAAGACAGAGAATGGTATTGCAAGTATTGTTTCTTCAAAAAACCGTTATGCTAAGAGCTTGGACTTCGATATTGAGGATTTAAGCGTTAATGAGGTTATTGATTTAATTACCTCAAATCCTCGGATTTTGAAAAGCCCGATTCTGATTGATGAGAAACGTCTTCAGGTAGGCTATAAGGAAGATGACATTCGTGCCTTCCTGCCACGCTCAGTGCGTAATGTAGAAAATGCTCAAGCTCGGATGAGAGCAGCCCTATAAAGTAGATGAAAGAACTCTAGCTCTAGGGTTCTTTTATGCTATATCATTGAGTTTAGGGGCTATATGTGGTATAATAGACTATAAGATAAGGAAAGAAGGTGTAAGTATGGGATTCACAGAAGAAACTGTCCGTTTTCGTCTGGACGATACAGATAAGCAAGAAATCAGCAAAACGCTGACCAGTGTTTATCGGTCGCTTGACGAGAAAGGCTACAATCCAATCAATCAGATTATCGGCTATGTCTTGAGTGGGGACCCTGCTTATATTCCTCGCTACAATGATGCCCGTAATCAGATTCGTAAACACGAGCGCGACGAAATCATTGAAGAATTGGTACGCTACTACTTGAAAGGGAATGGGATTGACCTCTAATGAGAATTATGGGATTAGATGTCGGTTCAAAAACCGTCGGTGTAGCCATTTCGGATCCCTTGGGTTTTACGGCCCAGGGTTTAGAAATTATTCCTATAAATGAAGAAAAAGGTGAGTTCGGTTTTGAAAGGCTAAGCGAACTTGTTTCCCAGTATAAGGTGGACAAGTTTGTTGTTGGCCTACCCAAGAACATGAACAATACTAGCGGTCCGCGTGTTGAGGCCAGTCAAGCCTACGGTGATTTATTGGTGGAACAGTACGGACTGCCTGTTGATTACCAGGATGAGCGCTTGACCACTGTAGCGGCTGAACGTATGTTGATTGAGCAGGCGGATATCAGTCGCGGAAAACGTAAAAAAGTTATTGACAAATTGGCAGCCCAGCTGATTTTGCAAAATTATTTAGATAGAACATTTTAAAGGAGATACGAATGGCACATCATCACGACCATGAACATGACCACAACCACGACGAGCGTGAATTGATTACTTTAGTAGACGACCAAGGTAATGAAACCTTGTTTGAAATTTTATTGACAATTGACGGTCAAGAAGAATTTGGTAAAAACTACGTTCTCTTAATTCCTGCAAGTGCAGAGGAAGATGAGAACGGTGAGGTGGAAATCCAAGCTTACTCGTATATCGAAAACGAGAACGGCACAGAAGGCGATTTGCAACCAATCCCGGAAGATGCAACAGCAGAATGGGACATGATTGAAGAAGTCTTCAACAGCTTTATGGAGGAATAAAAAGGTCCGGGGGACCTTTTTATCTTTTGCTTGAAAACCAAGGAGCTAATCAAGGTCCTGTGGACATCGAATCATGAGTCCATAAATTAAAAATCGAATAAAGGTCTGGTGATTGTTTTAATCTGCTCCCTGTCGTTAGAATGAAATTTCTAACGATTTTTTTAAGGAAGCTAGAAAAAAATAACACTAAAATCAATGAACAACTTGAAGGTAGAAGATTGTATGAAAGATGAGTTAGAAAGATATTTGTTAAAAGACCCTGATATCATTAGGATTTTGGGGATTGTAAAGGATTTAGACTTAGCGGACTCGTGGATTTGTGCAGGAACAATTCGTAATTTTATCTGGAATCACTATCGTTTTGATAAAAATACGGATGTTGATTTAATCTTTTACGATGAGAAAATATCGCATCAAGCAACAAAAGAATTAGAAGCAAATTTGCGACAAAGATATCCGGAATATCAGTGGGAAATTAAGAATCAAGTATTTATGCACATTCATAGCCCGGCTACCTCTCCTTATCAATCGTCAAAGGGTGCCTATCATATCCCTTGTTGGTTTTGAGCTTGTAGAAGATTTCGATTAGGGTTGCGTTTGGATTTCTTTTGATGCAGTTTTTAATCCATGTCAGCTCTTTCTCGGTATGAGCCTTTGGATGCGGTGTTAGAGGACGATGAGAACGGTCTTTCAGCGCATAAGAGAGGCTTTTGAAACTTTGTAACGTCGACAGATGAAGGCGACAGAGGCACCATTTTGGTAGGTTTTAACAGCGTGGTAACGTGTTTCTAGAGTATGTGGTAAATAGCGAAGATTTTGTGATATACTAGTCATGAGAAGATTCCTTTTTTGATGAGTGGTGGTACTCTTATCATATCAAGGAATCTTCTTTTTGACTTCTAGAAGTTTCACATCTATTGTAACGCTACATTTGATTTTTAAATTTTTAAGTAAAAACTCTTGCAATGCACAATATAATTTGATAGAATGTTCTAGTGCCGTAAAAATTACGGCTGTAGCTTTGATGCAAGAGGTTGCGACACGCTCGGTTGCATTGCCACGCAACACGTGTTGGTTTTCTTGTGGAGCTAGCCTATTATCTTAAATAGACGAAAAGGAGAAAAAGATGGCAAACAAAAAAATCCGCATCCGCTTGAAAGCGTACGAACACCGTACACTTGATACAGCAGCTGCAAAAATCGTTGAAACTGCAACTCGTACAGGTGCTCAAGTAGCAGGTCCAGTTCCACTTCCAACAGAACGTAGCCTCTACACCATCATCCGTGCGACTCACAAGTACAAAGATTCTCGTGAGCAGTTCGAAATGCGTACACACAAACGTTTGATCGATATCATCAACCCAACTCAAAAAACAGTTGACGCTTTGATGAAATTGGATCTTCCAAGTGGTGTAAACGTAGAAATCAAATTGTAATCTGATTTCAATCTAGAGCATGAAAAACGCTCGTTAAAAACTTTTTAACTATAAAAATAAGAAAAGGAATATTTTTCTCATGACAAAAGGAATCTTAGGGAAAAAAGTGGGAATGACTCAAATCTTCACTGAATCTGGTGAATTTATCCCTGTTACTGTCATCGAAGCAACTCCAAACGTTGTTCTTCAAGTGAAAACAGTTGAAACTGATGGTTATGCAGCAGTTCAAGTTGGTTTTGATGACAAACGTGAAGTATTGAGCAACAAACCTGCCAAAGGCCATGTAGCTAAAGCTAACACAGCTCCTAAGCGCTTCATTCGTGAATTCAAAAACATTGAAGGCTTGGAAGTTGGACAAGAAATTACAGTTGAAACTTTCGCAGCTGGTGATGTTGTTGATGTAACTGGTACATCTAAAGGTAAAGGTTTCCAAGGTGTTATCAAACGCCATGGTCAATCACGTGGTCCTATGGCTCACGGTTCTCGTTACCACCGTCGTCCAGGTTCTATGGGTCCTGTTGCACCTAACCGTGTATTCAAAGGTAAAAACCTTGCAGGTCGCATGGGCGGCAACCGTGTAACAATTCAAAACCTTGAAGTTGTACAAGTTGTTCCAGAAAAGAACGTTATCCTTATCAAAGGTAACGTACCAGGTGCTAAGAAATCTCTTATCACTATCAAGTCAGCAGTTAAAGCTGGTAAATAATAAGGAAAGGGGAAATCAGTCGAAATGGCAAACGTAACATTATTTGACCAAACTGGTAAACAAGCTGGTGAAGTAGTTCTTAACGATGCGATCTTTGGTATCGAGCCAAACCAAGCAGTTGTATTTGATGTGATCATCAGCCAACGTGCTAGCCTTCGTCAAGGTACTCACGCAGTTAAAAACCGTTCAGCAGTCTCAGGTGGCGGACGCAAACCATGGCGTCAAAAAGGAACTGGACGTGCTCGTCAAGGTTCTATCCGTTCACCACAATGGCGTGGTGGTGGCGTAGTCTTCGGACCAACTCCACGTTCATACGCGTACAAACTTCCACAAAAAGTTCGTCGCTTGGCACTTAAATCTGTTTACTCAGAAAAAGTTGCTGAAAACAAATTTGTAGCTGTTAACTCACTTGAATTCACAGCTCCAAAAACTGCTGAATTTGCAAAAGTACTTGCAGCATTGAGCATTGATTCTAAAGTCCTTGTTATTCTTGAAGAAGGCAACGAATTCGCAGCTCTTTCTGCTCGTAACATCCCAGGAGTTAAAGTTGCAACTGCAACAACTGCAAGCGTACTTGACATCGCAAATGCAGACAAACTTCTTGTAACTCAAGCAGCTATCTCTAAAATTGAGGAGGTTCTTGCATAATGAATTTGTATGATGTTATCAAAAAACCTGTCATCACAGAAAGCTCAATGGGCCAACTCGAAGCAGGCAAGTATGTATTTGAAGTTGACACTCGTGCACACAAACTCTTGATCAAGCAAGCTGTTGAAGCTGCATTCGAGGGAGTTAAAGTTGCAAATGTTAACACAATCAACGTGAAACCTAAAACAAAACGCGTAGGTCGTTATGTAGGTCGCACAAATAAAGTGAAAAAAGCAATCATCACATTGGCTGCTGATTCAAAAGCGATCGAATTGTTCGCTACAGCTGACGCTGAATAATCAAAGGAGGAATTAACGTGGGTATTAAAGTTTATAAACCAACGACAAATGGCCGTCGTAACATGACTTCTTTGGACTTCGCTGAAATCACAACAAGCACTCCAGAAAAAAGCTTGCTTGTTGCTTTGAAGAGCAAAGCTGGTCGTAACAACAACGGTCGCATCACTGTTCGTCACCAAGGTGGCGGTCACAAACGTTTCTACCGTTTGGTAGACTTCAAACGTAACAAAGATGGCGTTGAAGCAATCGTTAAAACGATCGAATACGATCCAAACCGTTCAGCAAACATCGCTCTTGTACACTACACAGACGGTGTTAAAGCTTATATCATTGCTCCTAAAGGACTTGAAGTTGGTCAACGCATCGTTTCAGGCCCAGAAGCAGATATCAAAGTTGGTAACGCACTTCCACTTGCAAACATCCCAGTCGGTACTGTTGTTCACAACATCGAGTTGAAACCAGGTCGCGGTGGTGAGTTGGTTCGTGCTGCCGGTGCATCTGCACAGGTTCTTGGTCAAGAAGGTAAATACGTTCTTGTTCGCCTTCAATCAGGTGAAGTTCGTATGATCCTTGGTACTTGCCGTGCTACTGTTGGTACTGTAGGTAACGAACAACATGGCCTTGTTAACCTTGGTAAAGCAGGTCGTAGCCGTTGGAAAGGTATCCGTCCAACAGTTCGCGGTTCTGTGATGAACCCTAACGATCACCCACACGGTGGTGGTGAAGGTAAAGCACCAGTTGGTCGTAAAGCACCATCTACACCATGGGGTAAACCAGCTCTTGGTTTGAAAACTCGTAACAAGAAAGCTAAATCTGACAAACTTATCGTTCGTCGTCGCAACCAAAAATAATATATTCTTAGTTGCATAGCATTCTATATCATCCGCCAACTCGGTAGGGTTTGTTATGGGCTGACTATTCCAGCACCTCAGTTTGATTGAAATGCCAGTTTGACGCAGTGGTTGATTGCAGTTTCTAGTAGCTTAGCTACATCGAAACTCCTAATCAACTGTGCGGGGGCAGGACAACGAACACGGTAACTGGGGTTCTGTCCGGCTCCCAAGCCGCTGTGGTACATATTTTAAAGGAGAAAACACTAAAATGGGACGTAGTCTTAAAAAAGGACCTTTCGTCGATGAGCATTTGATGAAAAAAGTTGAAGCTCAAGCAAATGACGAAAAGAAAAAAGTAATTAAAACTTGGTCACGTCGTTCAACGATCTTCCCAAGTTTCATCGGTTATACAATCGCAGTTTACGATGGACGTAAACATGTACCTGTATACATTCAAGAAGACATGGTAGGTCACAAACTTGGTGAATTTGCACCAACTCGTACTTACAAAGGTCATGCTGCTGACGACAAGAAAACTCGTCGTAAATAATTTAGGAGGAAAACACAATGGCAGAAATTACTTCAGCTAAAGCAACTGCTCGCACAGTACGTGTTTCACCTCGTAAATCACGTCTTGTCTTGGATAACATCCGTGGCAAAAGCGTAGCAGACGCAATCGCAATCTTGAAATTCACACCAAACAAAGCTGCAGGCATTATCGAGGGAGTTTTGAACTCAGCAATCGCTAACGCTGAAAACAACTTTGGTTTGGAAAAAGCTAACTTGGTAGTCAGCGAAGCATTCGCAAACGAAGGGCCAACGTTGAAACGTTTCCGTCCACGTGCGAAAGGTTCTGCTTCACCAATCAACAAACGCACAGCTCACATCACTGTAGTTGTGGCAGAGAAATAAGGAGGTAAAAACGTGGGTCAAAAAGTACATCCAATTGGTATGCGTGTTGGCATCATCCGTGATTGGGATGCTAAATGGTATGCTGAAAAAGAATACGCGGATTACCTTCATGAAGATCTTGCAATCCGCAACTTTATCAAAAAAGAATTGGCTGATGCGTCAACATCAACAATCGAAATCGAACGTGCTGTAAACAAAGTTATCGTTTCTATCCACACTGCTAAACCAGGTATGGTTATCGGTAAAGCTGGTAGCAACGTTGATGCACTTCGTGCTCAATTGAACAAATTGACTGGTAAACAAGTACACATCAACATCATCGAAATCAAACAACCTGATTTGGATGCACACCTTGTTGGTGAGTCAATCGCTCGTCAATTGGAGCAACGTGTGGCATTCCGCCGTGCTCAAAAACAAGCTATCCAACGTGCAATGCGCGCTGGTGCAAAAGGTATCAAAACACAAGTTTCTGGTCGTTTGAATGGAGCTGATATTGCTCGTGCAGAAGGCTACTCAGAAGGAACTGTTCCTCTTCATACACTTCGTGCGGATATCGACTACGCTTGGGAAGAAGCTTTGACAACTTACGGTAAACTTGGTATCAAAGTATGGATCTACCGTGGTGAAGTTCTTCCAGCTCGTAAAAACACTAAAGGAGGTAAATAACAAATGTTAGTACCTAAACGTGTAAAACACCGTCGTGAATTCCGTGGAAAAATGCGCGGTGAAGCTAAAGGTGGAAAACAAGTAGACTTTGGTCAATACGGTCTTCAAGCAACTACTAGCTCATGGATTACAAACCGCCAAATCGAAGCTGCCCGTATCGCTATGACGCGTTACATGAAACGTGGTGGTAAAGTTTGGATTAAGATCTTCCCACACAAATCATACACTGCTAAAGCTATCGGTGTACGTATGGGTTCTGGTAAAGGTGCTCCTGAAGGTTGGGTAGCTCCAGTTAAACGCGGTAAGGTTATGTTTGAAGTAGCTGGCGTTTCTGAAGAAATCGCACGTGAAGCATTCCGCCTTGCTGGTCACAAATTGCCAGTTAAAGTTAAATTCGTAAAACGTGAAGCAGAATAAGGAGAAGACATGAAACTTCAAGAAATTAAAGATTTTGTAAAAGAACTTCGTGGCCTTTCTCAAGAAGAACTTGCTAAGAAAGAAAACGAATTGAAGAAAGAACTCTTCGAACTTCGTTTCCAAGCTGCTGCTGGTCAACTTGAGCAAACTGCTCGTTTGAACGAAGTGAAGAAACAAATTGCACGTATCAAAACTGTGCAATCTGAAACTAAATAATAGATTGGGAAAGGAGAATTTCAATGGAACGCAATAATCGTAAAGTTCTTGTTGGACGCGTAGTATCTGACAAAATGGACAAAACAATCACAGTTGTAGTTGAAACAAAACGTAACCACCCAGTCTATGGTAAACGTATTAACTACTCTAAAAAGTACAAAGCTCATGATGAAAACAATGTTGCTAAAGAAGGCGATATCGTTCGTATCATGGAAACTCGCCCACTTTCAGCTACAAAACGTTTCCGTCTTGTAGAAGTTGTGGAAGAGGCAGTTATCATTTAATCAACCTGAAAGGAGAAAATTGACATGATTCAAACAGAAACTCGTTTGAAAGTTGCTGACAACAGTGGCGCACGTGAAATCTTGACAATCAAAGTTCTTGGTGGTTCAGGACGTAAATTCGCGAACATCGGCGACATCATCGTTGCTTCAGTAAAACAAGCTACTCCTGGTGGTGCGGTTAAAAAAGGTGACGTTGTTAAAGCCGTTATCGTTCGTACTAAGACAGGTGCTCGTCGTGCTGATGGTTCATACATCAAATTCGATGAGAATGCTGCAGTTATCATCCGTGAAGACAAAAACCCTCGCGGAACTCGTATCTTTGGCCCAGTGGCACGTGAATTGCGTGATGGCGGTTTCATGAAAATCGTTTCATTGGCACCAGAAGTACTTTAATCAAATAGTTTTAGAAAATTTGTTACAGACTAGGCAGTTTGTTGCAGATAGTACTTGGGTACATCAAAACAAACTAACGAAGTCTGTGACGGATTTAGTAAACTAGAAAACAAACTAAGTCCCCTGGTTAAATTACTAACCAGGGTGCCCATTAGGGCGTAAGAAATTATAGGAGAAATCAAATGTTTGTAAAAAAAGGCGATAAAGTTCGCGTAATCGCTGGTAAAGACAAAGGCGTTGAAGCTCTTGTCGTAACAGCACTTCCAAAAGTAAACAAAGTTATTGTTGAAGGTGTTAACATCGTTAAGAAACACCAAAAACCAAACAGCGAAAACCCTCAAGGTGCTATCGTTGAAAAAGAAGCTCCAATCCATGTGTCAAACGTTCAAGTTCTTGACAAAAATGGTGTTGCAGGACGCGTTGGTTACAAGTTTGTAGACGGCAAAAAAGTTCGCTACAATAAAAAATCAGGCGAAGTGCTTGATTAATCACGAAGGAAAGGAGAAGTATAATGGCAAATCGTTTAAAAGAAAAATATCTTAATGAAGTAGTTCCTGCTTTGACTGAACAATTTAACTATTCTTCAGTTATGGCTGTGCCAAAAGTTGATAAGATCGTTTTGAACATGGGTGTTGGTGACGCTGTTTCTAACGCTAAAAACCTTGAGAAAGCTGCTCAAGAATTGGCTTTGATCTCAGGTCAAAAACCACTTATCACTAAAGCTAAGAAATCAATCGCCGGCTTCCGTCTTCGTGAGGGTGTTGCGATCGGTGCGAAAGTAACTCTTCGTGGCGAACGTATGTATGAGTTCTTGGACAAATTGGTTACAGTTTCACTTCCACGTGTACGTGACTTCCACGGTGTACCAACTAAGTCATTCGACGGACGTGGTAACTACACACTTGGTGTGAAAGAGCAATTGATCTTCCCAGAAATCAACTTCGACGATGTTGATAAAACTCGCGGTATGGATATCGTTATCGTTACAACTGCTAACACTGACGAAGAATCACGTGCATTGCTTACTGGCCTTGGTATGCCGTTTGCAAAATAAGAGGGAGAGAATAAATGGCTAAAAAATCAATGATCGCTAAGAACAAACGCCCAGCTAAGTTCTCTACACAAGCTTACACACGCTGTGAAAAATGTGGACGTCCACACTCAGTTTACCGCAAATTCAAATTGTGCCGTGTATGCTTCCGCGACTTGGCTTACCTTGGACAAATTCCTGGCGTAACAAAAGCTTCTTGGTAAGAATAATTTGCTATTGCGTTGCAATTCGTCGATAGCGCTTCTTGCTGTACGTTAGTACTGCCTGCAAAGTGTTTCCTAGACTTGCTTAGGACTAGCAACTTATTCTATATACACATATCACTTGTCCGTAAGGACATCATTAACTAGCAAGTGATCTAATCAAACTGCTAGTAAGAGGAGAAACAACAAATGGTTATGACTGACCCAATTGCAGACTTTTTAACACGCATTCGTAATGCCAACCAAGCGAAACACGAAGTGCTTGAAGTGCCTGCATCAAACATCAAAAAAGGTATTGCTACAATCCTTAAAAACGAAGGTTTTGTAAAAAACGTTGAATTCATCGAAGATGACAAACAAGGCATCATTCGCGTATTCTTGAAATACGGTGTGAACGGCGAGCGTGTTATCACAAACTTGAAACGCGTTTCAAAACCAGGTCTTCGTGTTTACTCAAAACGTGAAGATATTCCTAAAGTTCTTAACGGACTTGGAATCGCAATTATCTCTACATCAGAAGGTCTTTTGACTGACAAACAAGCTCGTCAAAAGAACGTTGGTGGTGAGGTTATCGCATACGTTTGGTAATTGGATGATACTGAGAGCGTAGTGACCCAAGTGAAAATAGGAAATCAAACGAAGAATGCTTGCATTCAAGTTTGATTTATCTTTTTCACACAGGTCACAGCTCGGCTTCAAATCTAATAATCTGATTTGAAGGTATCATAAAACCTGCTCAATCGAACACGGGCTATTGTCCGTGTTTAAATGAGCCCCCGTGAAAACTGGTCGCTTGACGGCCTGATAATTTAACAGGAGAATTAAAAAATATGTCACGTATTGGTAATAAAGTAATTACATTGCCTGCTGGTGTTGAGCTTACTCAAGACAACGGTGTGGTAACTGTAAAAGGACCTAAAGGGGAATTGACTCGTGAATTCCCAACTGCTATTGAAATCCGTGTGGAAGGTACAGAAGTTACTCTTCACCGTCCAAACGATTCAAAAGAAATGAAGACTATTCACGGTACTAGCCGTGCTAACCTCAACAACATGGTTGTTGGTGTTTCTGAAGGCTTCAAAAAAGAACTTGAAATGCGTGGTGTCGGTTACCGTGCTCAATTGGCTGGTAACAAATTGACCCTTGCTGTTGGTAAATCACATCCAGATGAAGTGGTTGCACCAGAAGGTATTACATTTGAAGTTCCAACACCAACACAAATCGTCGTGTCTGGTATCAACAAAGAAGTTGTTGGTCAAACAGCAGCTTACATCCGTAGCCTTCGCGCTCCTGAGCCATACAAAGGTAAAGGTATTCGCTACGTTGGTGAATTTGTTCGCCGTAAAGAAGGTAAAACAGGTAAATAATAGCTTGCTGAGGTGGCTTAGCCACCTGGCTGACTATTTCTCAAATTGTTTCGCAAGAAACAGAATCATACATTAAGAGGTGAATATTGTGATTTCAAAACCAGATAAAAACAAAATCCGCCAAAAACGCCACCGTCGCGTTCGCGGTAAAATCTCTGGAACTGCTGCTCGCCCACGTTTGAACATTTTCCGTTCTAATACAGGCATCTACGCTCAAGTGATTGATGACGTAGCGGGTGTAACGCTCGCAAGCGCTTCTACTCTTGATAAAGAAGTTTCAAAAGGTACTAAGACAGAACAAGCTGTTGTTGTAGGTAAACTCGTTGCTGAACGCGCGGTAGCTAAAGGTATTTCTGAAGTGGTCTTTGACCGCGGTGGATATCTCTATCACGGACGTGTGAAAGCTTTGGCTGAATCAGCTCGTGAAAACGGATTGAAATTCTAATAGGGAGGACACTAAGAAATGGCATTCAAAGATAACGCAGTTGAAATTGAAGAACGCGTAGTAGCCATCAACCGTGTTACAAAAGTTGTTAAAGGTGGACGTCGTCTTCGTTTTGCAGCTCTTGTGGTTGTTGGTGACCGTAACGGTCGCGTAGGTTTCGGTACTGGTAAAGCTCAAGAAGTACCAGAAGCTATCCGTAAAGCAGTTGAATCTGCTAAGAAAAACATGATTGAAGTACCAATGGTTGGTACAACTATTCCTCACGAAGTTCGTTCAGAATTCGGTGGAGCTCGTGTTATGTTGAAACCAGCTTCAGAAGGTTCTGGGGTTGCTGCCGGTGGTGCAACTCGTGCCGTAATCGAATTGGCTGGTATCGCTGATGTGACATCTAAGTCACTCGGTTCAAACACACCAATCAACATCGTTCGTGCAACTGTTGAAGGTTTGAAACAATTGAAACGTGCTGAAGAAGTGGCTGCACTTCGTGGCATATCAGTTTCTGATTTAGCATAAGAAAGGAGATACTCATGGCTCAAATTAAAATTACTTTGACTAAGTCTCCAATCGGTCGCAAACCAGAGCAACGTAAAACAGTTGTTGCACTTGGACTTGGTAAATTGAACAGCTCAGTTGTTAAGGAAGATAACCCAGCTATTCTTGGAATGGTGAACGCTATCTCTCACTTGGTAACTGTTGAAGAAGTTAAGTAACTTATACTAAAGTTAACAATAAACAGACTAGGTCGCATGGAGAAATCTTTGCGACTTCTAGTCAATTTTGATAGAAGCGAGTTTGTGGGCGGCTTACTCTAACTCCCCACAGGCGCTAGCATATAAAAGAGGAGAAATATATAATGAAACTTCATGAATTGCAACCTGCAACAGGTTCACGTAAAGTCCGCAACCGTGTAGGTCGTGGTACATCATCAGGTAACGGTAAAACTTCTGGCCGTGGTCAAAAAGGTCAAAAAGCTCGTAGTGGTGGCGGTGTTCGTCCTGGTTTTGAGGGTGGACAAACTCCATTGTTCCGTCGTCTTCCAAAACGTGGATTTACAAACATCAACGCTAAAGAATACGCAATCGTTAACCTTGATCAATTGAACGCTTTTGAAGATGGTGCTGAAGTAACACCAGTTGTACTTATCGAAGCTGGTATCGTTAAAGCTGAAAAATCAGGTGTTAAAATCCTTGGTAACGGCGAATTGACGAAGAAATTGACAGTGAAAGCTGCTAAATTCTCTAAATCAGCTGAAGAAGCAATCACTTCTAAAGGTGGCTCAGTAGAAGTCATCTAAGAGGTGACCGCCTATGTTTTTTAAACTTTTAACAGATGCTCTAAAAGTAAAAGCTGTTCGTAAGAAAATCTTATTTACAATTTTTATCCTTTTGGTGTTCAGGATTGGTACACATATCACCGTTCCTGGTGTCAATGCCAAAAGCTTAGAAGCATTGTCAAACGTTCCCTTCCTAAACATGATGAGTTTGGTTTCGGGTAACGCTTTGAAAAATTTCTCTGTTTTTGCACTGGGTGTCAGCCCTTATATCACGGCTTCGATTATTGTTCAACTGCTTCAGATGGACATTTTGCCGAAGTTTGTAGAATGGGGCAAGCAGGGCGAGGTTGGTCGTCGGAAATTAAACCAGGCGACTCGCTATATTTCCTTGGTTTTGGCCTTTGTCCAATCCATGGGGATTATCGCCAGCTTTAATGCCCTATCAGGAGCACGACTGACCAATATGCCAATGACTTGGCAGACCTATCTTTTGCTGGGTTCTATCTTGGCAACTGGTTCTGTCATTGTGACTTGGTTGGGAGAACAAATTTCTGATAAGGGCTATGGTAACGGAACATCAATGATTATCTTTGCGGGAATCATTTCATCCTTGCCAGATACTTTTAGAGAAATTTATATCGACCGTTTTGTCAATATTGAGGCTAGTCGGATTACAGAATCCATCATTTATGTTGGACTTTTGATTGTACTCATCTTGTTTGTAGTCTATTTTACAACCTACATTCAACAAGCTGAATACAAGATTCCGATTCAATATACAAAACGTGCTCAAGGTGCGCCATCTAGCTCATATCTTCCCTTAAAATTGAATCCTGCAGGCGTTATCCCCGTTATCTTTGCCGGGTCTATCACTGCACTCCCAAGTTCTTTGATTCAATTTTTTGCTAGTCAAAACAGAAGTGCGGGTTGGTTACTAGGTATTCAAGAGTATTTTGATTATTCCACTGTTAAAGGGATGCTGGTATATGCTGGATTGATTATCATTTTTACCTTTTTCTATACATTTGTACAGGTAAATCCTGAGAAAACGGCAGAGAGTCTTCAAAAAAGTGCGGCATATATCCACGGTGTTCGTCCAGGTAATGGAACGGAGAAGTATTTCTCTGTCCTGTTGAAACGTCTGGCGACAGTTGGTGCCTTGTTCTTGAGTTTTGTAGCCTTGTTACCAATTCTTGCTCAAAATATTTTTGGTCTTTCTTCCAATATTGCCTTCCTGGGTACTAGTTTGATTATCTTGATTATGACAAGTATCGAGGGTATCAAGCAATTGGAGGGATACCTTCTCAAGAGAAAATATGTAGGCTTTATGAACGTAACAGAATAGAATATAGGTTGACCTAGTCAACCTTCTATTTTGTTTTTAGATAAGTTTGTCAATTGTGGCAAATTTATGTGAAAACAAAATAAGGAGTTTGTCATGAATCTTTTAATTATGGGTTTGCCAGGTGCTGGTAAAGGGACTCAAGCGGCTAAGATTGTTGAAAAATTTAATGTTGCTCACATTTCTACAGGTGATATGTTCCGTGCTGCTATGGCTAATCAAACGGAAATGGGGCTACTTGCTAAATCGTATATCGACAAAGGCGACTTGGTTCCGGACGAAGTAACCAATGGTATCGTCAAAGAGCGTTTGGTGCAAGACGACATCAAGGAAAAAGGTTTCTTGCTAGATGGTTACCCACGTACGATTGAACAAGCGCATGCCTTGGATGCCAACCTAGCAGATCTAGGAATTGAACTTCAGGGTGTTATCAACATTGAAATCGATCCATCTAAATTGGTTGAGCGTCTTAGCGGTCGAATCATCCATAAAGAAACCGGTGAAACCTTCCATAAAATCTTTAACCCACCTGTTGGAGATTATAAAGAAGAAGATTTCTATCAGCGTGAAGATGATAAGCCTGAATCTGTTCAACGCCGTTTGGAGGTCAATATTGCCCAAGGTCAACCAATTATTGACCACTATCGTGCCAAAGGTTTGGTCCATGATATTGAGGGAGACCAAGACATCGAACTTGTTTTCCAAGCAATTGACACAGTCTTGTCAAATTTAAAATAATCTAATGGATTTGGCTTGCATTTTTCTTGTGAAAGTGATAAAATAGCCTAGTCTGACTTATAATTGTTACCTCTGTGTTCAGAGGGCATCAAATCGATATTTAGAGAGGGGATACTTTTGCATGGCAAAAGAAGATGTGATTGAAATTGAAGGCAAAGTAGTTGATACAATGCCAAATGCTATGTTTACTGTTGAGTTGGAAAATGGACACCAAGTCCTTGCAACTGTTTCTGGTAAAATCCGTAAGAACTACATTCGTATTTTGGTCGGAGACCGCGTAACTGTTGAGCTTAGTCCGTATGACTTGACTCGTGGACGTATCACATACCGCTTTAAATAGCCGAAATACTTGGAGGGATAAAACATGAAAGTAAGACCATCGGTCAAACCAATTTGCGAATACTGCAAAGTTATTCGTCGTAATGGTCGTGTTATGGTGATTTGCCCAGCAAACCCTAAACACAAGCAACGTCAAGGTTAAAATATAGAAAGGAGAAAACATGGCTCGTATTGCTGGAGTTGACATTCCAAATGACAAACGTGTAGTTATTTCATTGACATACGTATACGGTATCGGTCTTGCAACATCTAAAAAAATTCTTGCAGCTGCAGGCATTTCAGAAGATGTACGCGTGAAAGATTTGACATCAGATCAAGAAGATGCTATTCGTCGTGAAGTTGATGCAATCAAAGTTGAAGGTGACCTCCGTCGTGAAGTTAACTTGAACATTAAACGTTTGATGGAAATCGGTTCATACCGTGGAATCCGTCACCGTCGTGGACTTCCTGTCCGTGGACAAAACACTAAAAACAATGCTCGTACTCGTAAAGGTAAAGCCGTTGCGATTGCAGGTAAGAAAAAATAATATAGGAGGTAGAAAAATTGGCTAAACCAACACGTAAACGTCGTGTGAAAAAGAATATCGAATCTGGTATTGCACATATTCACGCTACATTTAATAACACTATTGTTATGATTACTGATGTGCATGGTAACGCTATTGCTTGGTCATCAGCTGGTGCTCTTGGTTTTAAAGGTTCACGTAAATCTACACCATTCGCAGCCCAAATGGCTTCAGAAGCAGCTGCTAAATCTGCACAAGAACACGGTCTTAAAACAGTTGAAGTTACCGTTAAAGGCCCAGGTTCAGGTCGTGAGTCTGCTATCCGCGCTCTTGCTGCCGCTGGTCTTGAAGTAACAGCAATTCGTGATGTGACTCCTGTACCACACAATGGTGCTCGTCCTCCAAAACGTCGCCGTGTATAATCATACCAACCATACACAGCTTTTCGTTTAAGAGGGAGTAAGAAATGATTGAGTTTGAAAAACCAACAATAACAAAAATTGATGAAAATAAAGATTACGGCAGATTTGTAGTCGAACCGCTTGAACGTGGTTACGGAACAACTCTTGGTAACTCTCTTCGTCGTGTACTTCTTGCTTCACTTCCGGGTGCTGCAGTAACATCAATTAAGATTGATGGTGTACTCCACGAATTCGACACAGTTCCAGGTGTCCGTGAAGATGTTATGCAAATCATTCTTAACATCAAAGGCATTGCTGTAAAATCTTATGTCGAAGACGAAAAGAAAATTGAACTTGATGTAGTAGGTCCAGCTGCGGTAACAGCAGGTGATATTCTTACAGATAGTGATATTGAAATTGTAAATCCTGATCATTATCTCTTCACAATTGCTGAAGGTGCAACATTTAAAGCGATTTTAACTGTAAATGCAGGTCGCGGTTATGTACCAGCTGAAGGCAATAAGAAAGATGATGCACCAGTAGGTACACTTGCGGTAGATTCAATCTATACGCCAGTTACAAAAGTCAATTATCAAGTTGAGCCAGCTCGTGTTGGTAGCAACGATGGATTTGACAAATTGACACTTGAAATCAGTACAAACGGTACAATTATTCCTGAAGATGCACTTGGGCTTTCTGCTCGTATCTTGATGGAGCACTTGGGTCTCTTTACAGATTTGACTGAAGTTGCAAAATCAGCTGAAGTGATGAAAGAATCTGAAACAGCATCTGATGACCGTATGCTTGATCGTACGATCGAAGAATTGGATCTTTCTGTTCGCTCATACAACTGTCTTAAACGTGCAGGCATCAATACTGTGTTTGACTTGACAGAGAAAACTGAGCCAGAAATGATGAAAGTGCGCAATCTGGGCCGTAAGAGTCTTGAGGAAGTGAAGATTAAACTTGCTGAACTCGGTCTTGGATTGAAAAATGATAAATAAATATAGGAGGAAATCATGGCATACCGTAAACTAGGACGCACTAGCTCACAACGTAAAGCAATGTTGCGCGATTTGACAACTGACCTTTTGATCAACGAATCAATCGTTACAACTGAAGCTCGTGCTAAAGAAATCCGTAAAACAGTTGAAAAAATGATCACACTTGGTAAACGTGGTGACTTGCACGCACGTCGTCAAGCTGCTGCATTTGTTCGTAACGAAATTGCATCTGAAAACTACGATGAAGCAACTGATAAGTACACAGCTACTACAGCTCTTCAAAAATTGTTCTCAGAAATCGCACCTCGTTATGCTGAGCGCAATGGTGGATACACTCGTATCCTTAAAACTGAACCACGTCGTGGTGATGCTGCCCCAATGGCAATTATCGAACTTGTATAAGATCATCAATTTTGTTGAGTGTTATGATGATGGAAGAGAAATCTTCTTAGTCTAGCTCTGGTCTACCGCTGGGCCTGCCCCAGCGGTAACACTCATCATATTGATTTGACGCTTGTTTACGAAATTACTCTAAGCTAGAATAATTTCGTAAGCAGGCGTTTTTTAGCTCTTGTTAACTATGAATGTCGGAGAATTCTTGTGATTCAATAAGTCTGTAGTGTTAGACGCAACTGCCCAATAACGAAGTATAGTGGGCGGTTGCACTTGTCCTAAATCACTGAGCTGGATAGTCATAGTGCAGTACCTTATCCAAGAGTGTTTCTAGTGTCTCTTGGTGGATTGCTTGAAAGAATGTGAGTTCCACTTTTCCGAGACGAATTTTCATTAGAATATCGTTTCTGCCTTTCTTCTCAAAGCGACGATGGGGTGTGACGTAAAAAATCCTCCAGTTCTGTTTTCTCTAACAGTATACTGGATAATAGGGAAGCTGAAAAGATACTCCATTATTGGGCGGTTACGTTAGACTCATCTGTTTGCCCAATACGGTGACCAGTTTAAGTGATGAGGGGGAATCAAAGCTATCAGATGGCCTGGATAATGAATTTTAGGTCTATTAGTTAAGTGACACTGAGAGTGGGGTTAGTTGATGATAGGATGTTGATGAAGAATATCTATCTCTGAGTATGAACTTATTTCTCATTTTCAGGAAGCTTGAAGTTGAGAAAAATATTGAATTTTAGTGAATTTGTGATATAATAATAAATGGAGCAAGGTTCGTGCGTGAAGCGGGTCAGGGGAGGAATCCAGCAGCCCTAAGCGATGTCGAGTCTGTGCTCTTTTTGCGTACAGTCTAAAAACCCTTTGAAATCAAGCTTTCAGAGGGTTTTATCTGTCTGATTTTTAGAAATAGGGGCAATTAGATTATTCGCATCATATTCGGCCTATCGGGCTATTGGTGAGTACAAAAAATACGGCTGGATTTCCAAACCGCATTCTCTAGATTAGTCGACATAGAGTTTTGATTTATCGCTGAGCCAGCTGTAAAGGAGACCGATAAGGAGACCACCGCCGACGTAGTTTCCAAGTCCTGAGAAGAGGAAATTCCTTAGGACACTGAGGATAGTCATGCCCTCGACTGGACCACCATTTGAGAAAAGGGCCAAGGAGAAGGTAGAGAAGTTGGCAATAACGTGCTCAAAGCCTAGGAAGGCAAAGATAAAGATGATAAAGATGAGGGAAATAACACGGCCCGCATCGTCTTTCATGCGCATAGAGATAAAGACAGCGATGTTTACTACGATGTTGGCAAAGATGCCCTCGACAAACTGTGTCAGAGGTGTTTTTTCCAGTTTTGCGACAACAGCTTCAATCAGGTAACTATCATGTTCCAAATGTCCAACCTGGTAAGGAGTTGTGAAGGAGAGCATATAGGCTACAATGACTGCCCCAACAAAGTTGAAAAAGATACAAGTAGCTAGAATCTTGAGGGCTGTTTTGGTAGGGATCACTTTACGGTGGATAGCAGAGGTCATGTACATCATATTAGAAGTGCCTAGTTCAGCGTTCATATAAAGAATCATGACCAAGCACCAGCCGAACATGAGTCCGTAGCTGAATTTACCGAGGCCATCTACAATATGATTGAGCTTATCAGCTGTATAAACTGAGATAGCCAAACCAATTGCTAGGTAAACACTGGCCATAGCTGAGCGAATTGCATAGGCGAAGAAGTTGTTTTCAATCAAGTCTGCTTTTTTCTTGATACTTTTGTCAATATTGTAAATGAGCGTGTCATTTTGGGAAGCCATATAAATCTCCTTTGGCATTTGAAAAATAGTGTAAGTAATCATCTGTTTTTCAGAAAGTAAACGCTTCACTTTCCAGTTGATGCTTTACTTTGTATATTATACTTGATAAAATAGAGAATATCAATACTATTCATAAATTGGAAGGATACACTCATGGATATCACATGGACAGTGAAATATATCACTGAATTTCTTGCGACTGCCTTGCTCATTATCATCGGTAATGGTACAGTTGCCAACGTTGACCTTAAAGGTACTAAAGGAAACAACTCAGGTTGGATCTTGATCGCTATCGGCTACGGTTTGGCTGTAATGATGCCAGCCCTCATGTTTGGTAATGTTTCTGGTAACCATATCAACCCAGCCTTCACACTTGGTTTGGCTGTTTCAGGTCTATTCCCTTGGGCACACGTAGCTCAATACATCATCGCTCAACTCTTGGGTGCCATGTTTGGTCAGTTGGTCGTTGTCACCGTTTACAAACCATATTTCTTGAAAACAGAGAATTCAAACCATGTCTTGGGTTCTTTCTCTACTATCAATGCTTTGGACAATGGCAAAGCGGAAAGCCGTAAAGCAGCAACCATCAATGGTTTCTTGAATGAGTTTGTTGGGTCATTCGTCTTGTTCTTCGGTGCGCTTGCTTTGACAAAGAACTTCTTTGGTGCAGAGTTGGTTGGTAAGTTGATTGAGCAAGGCTATGATAAGACTGCTGCTGAAACAATGGTTGCGCCATATACTGCCGGTTCCATTGCAGTAGCCCATGTCGGTATCGGTTTCCTTGTTATGGCACTTGTTGCAGCGGTCGGTGGTCCAACTGGTCCTGGTCTCAACCCAGCGCGTGACCTTGGTCCGCGTATCGTTCACCACTTCTTGCCAAAATCAATTCTTGGTCAAGCCAAGGCTGATTCAAAATGGTGGTATGCTTGGGTCGGCGTTGTTGCTCCAATCCTTGCGTCAATCGCTGCAGTTGCCCTGTTTAAATATTTGTATTTGTAATATGAAAAAGTCTGCTCGTCAGGCTTTTCTTTTTTTCGTGTTGCGGTGAACTTGCAAGCTGTCTGCTCTGCTATTTTCCTAAAAACTATGCTAGAATATAGACAGAACAATCGGAAAAGAGGGCAGATTATGTCAGAAGTTATTGCATTTGGGTACGGGCGTGCACGGGCGGAAATCCAGCTCAAGCGCCTCAATCGGCACGGTGTGATTGCCGGGGCGACGGGGACAGGTAAGACGGTGACGCTCAAGGTTTTGGCGGAGAAACTGAGTGAGGCGGGCATTCCTGTCTTTCTATCGGACATCAAGGGTGACCTCAATAGTTTGGTCCAGGCCAATACCAAGGAAATTGACCCAAGTCGTTTGAAGCAGACTCAGTATGCAGATTATTCGCCGAGGAGTTATCCCGTTGAGCTGTGGGATGTTTTCGGTGAAAATGGGATTCCAGTACGGATGACCATTTCTGAGTTGGGGCCGGTGCTTTTGACCCGTTTGCTGGGGCTCAATGATACGCAGGAATCCATCCTCAATATAGTCTTTAGTGTGGCGGATGAACGTGGTCTGCTGTTGCTGGACCTTATGGACTTGCGGGCCATGCTCAATTTTGTGGCTGAAAATGCTCAAGAGCTTAGTCAATATTACGGCAATATTCCAGCTCGTTCGGTCGGTGCCATCTTGCGGAGTTTGGTGGTCTTGGAACAGCAGAGCGGGAAACTGTTCTTCGGTGAGCCCAGCTTGGAGATTGCGGATTTGATGCGGACAACTGCTGATGGACAAGGGGTTATCAATGTCTTGCAGGCGACAGAACTTTTCAATCAGCCGACGCTTTATTCGACCGTTCTGCTCAGTCTTTTGTCGGAACTCTACGAAATTTTACCGGAAGTAGGCGACCTAGATAAGCCCAAGATGGTCTTCTTCTTTGACGAGGCCCATGTGCTCTTCAAGGATGCACCGAAGGTCTTGCTGGAGAAGATTGAGTTGATTGTTCGCCTGATTCGTTCAAAAGGTGTTGGTGTCTTTTTCGTTACGCAAAATCCGACCGATATTCCTGATAGCATCGCTAGCCAGCTAGGCAACCGTATCCAGCATGGGCTCCGCGCTTTCACACCTAAGGAACTGAAAACGGTGGCGACAGTGGCGGATACCTTCCGTCAAGAAGGAGCTGAGGACTTAGCCAAGGTCATTCAAGAATTGCAGGTCGGAGAGGCAGTTGTCTCGACCTTGCAGGCAGATGGAACACCAAGCTTTGCAGACCGGGTGATGATTTATCCGCCGAAGAGTCAGTTGGGAACAGCTGATGCGACTCTGGTCTTGTCTGCCATCAATAATTCTTCTCTGATGGACAAATATGCGGACGCGGTTGACCGAGAATCTGCCCATGAGCAAATTCTAGCGCTGACCCAAGAAAAAGAGGCGCAGTTGATCAAGCAAGCAGAGCAGGCGGAGGCGAAAAAAGCAGCAGAAAAAGCCGCCAAAGAAACAGCAAAATTGGAAGAAAAGGCTGCCAAGGAAAGAGCAAAAGCAGAGGCCAAGGCCAGCAAATCAGCTGCCAAACGTTCCGATTCGATGATGGACCGCTTTACCAAAAATCTCATGAGCCAAGTCGGCCGGGAAGTCGGGCGCGTGGTGACCAGAGGTATTATGGGCATGCTGAAAGGGAAGTAAGTCTGCTAAAACTGAGAACACACCGTCTCAGTTTTTCTTTGCTATTTCACTTGCTATTTGGCTGGAAATAGATTAAAATGATTTTATCACTAGTTAGTAAGGAGTTAGTTCTATGCCTCGTCAGATTCAGGAAATTCTCGATAACTACAAGCCTCAGCCTCTAGGTGAGAAAAGGTCTTTTGCGGTTTTTCTGCCTCTAGTCTGGTCAGATAATCAGTGGCAGGTTTTGTATGAAGTCCGATCGGAGTCTATTTCCCAACCTGGGGAGGTCTCTTTTCCTGGAGGAGGTATCGAAGAGGGGGAATCGGCTGAGACGGCGGTGGTCCGTGAGGTAGTAGAAGAACTGAATCTTGCAGAGGAATCTATAGAAATCTTAGGGGAAATTGACTATCTGGTCTTTGGCAAATCAACTATCCGCTGTTTTGTCGGTCGCTTAAACGTAGACTGGAAAGAGATTGTACCCAATGAAGAGGTGGCCTGCTTGTTCACCGTGCCTCTGGCAACACTCCTTGAGCAGGACCCAATCTACTATCCCCTCTATCTTCGTCTGGATCCGGAGCAAGATTTTCCCTTCGAGCGAATTCGTGGTGGTCGGGACTATCCTTTCAAGCACCACAAACGGTCTATCCCCTTTTATGATGACCTGCCAGAAACAGTTTGGGGAATCACGGCTCAATTTACCCATTGCTTTACAGAAATCATCAGGACAAGCCAGATTGATTTAGAAATGGGAGAGTCAAGGTAAAGTTGACTAGAGCAGAGTGAAGTATAGCTCTGTTGCTCTGGATTCTCTAGGCTATCTGGAAAATGTTACCAAAAAATGCTAATGGAAACTGGACTTTGTGCCAGTTTCTTTTGGTTGCTGCAGCTGATTGTTCGTACTTGGTCTTAGATTGATCATTATCTTGTGAAAAATTTTTCTTTGAATGGGAAAAATGTTAAAAATATGGTACAATTGAAAGGTAAAAATTTTTTAAGGAGTCTAACAAATGGCTAAATTGACTGTTAAAGACGTTGAATTGAAGGGCAAAAAAGTCCTTGTCCGTGTGGACTTTAACGTTCCTTTGAAAGATGGCGTTATCACTAACGATAACCGTATTACAGCAGCTCTTCCAACAATCAAGTATATTCTTGAGCAAGGTGGACGTGCAATTCTTTTCTCTCACCTTGGTCGTGTGAAAGAAGAAGCTGACAAAGAAGGTAAATCATTGGCTCCTGTAGCAGCTGACTTGGCAGCTAAATTGGGTCAAGACGTTGCTTTCATCGCTGGTGCTACTCGTGGCGCTGAATTGGAAGCAGCTATCAATGCTTTGGAAGATGGACAAGTTCTCCTTGTTGAAAACACTCGTTTCGAAGATGTTGATGGTAAGAAAGAGTCTAAAAACGATCCAGAACTTGGTAAATACTGGGCTTCACTTGGTGATGGCATCTTCGTTAACGATGCATTTGGTACTGCACACCGTGCACACGCATCAAACGTTGGTATCTCAGCAAACGTAGAAAAAGCAGTAGCTGGTTTCCTTTTGGAAAACGAAATTGCTTACATCCAAGAAGCTGTTGAAACTCCAGAACGTCCATTCGTGGCAATCCTTGGTGGTTCAAAAGTATCTGATAAGATCGGTGTTATCGAAAACCTTCTTGAAAAAGCTGATAAAGTTCTTATCGGTGGTGGTATGACTTACACATTCTACAAAGCTCAAGGTATCGAAATCGGTAACTCACTTGTAGAAGAAGACAAATTGGATGTCGCAAAAGAATTGCTTGAAAAATCAAATGGTAAATTGATCTTGCCAGTTGACTCAAAAGAAGCAAACGCATTTGCAGGTTACACTGAAGTTCGCGACACTGAAGGCGAAGCTGTTTCAGAAGGTTTCCTTGGTCTTGACATCGGTCCTAAGTCAATCGCTAAGTTTGACGAAGCCTTGACAGGTGCCAAAACAGTTGTTTGGAACGGACCTATGGGTGTATTTGAAAACCCAGACTTCCAAGCTGGTACAATCGGTGTAATGGATGCTATCGTGAAACAACCAGGCGTGAAATCAATCATCGGTGGTGGTGACTCAGCAGCAGCAGCTATCAACCTTGGCCGTGCAGACAAGTTCTCATGGATCTCTACTGGTGGTGGTGCATCAATGGAATTGCTTGAAGGTAAAGTATTGCCAGGACTTGCGGCATTGACTGAGAAATAAGCTAATCAATCAAACGACGGGTGACCGTCGTTTTTTGCTAGTTTATCTAGTCTTTGAAAAGTATTTAGTTCAGCCAATATCATCCATTTGTCACAATCTTTGCAGGCATTTGATAAACATTTTTGCTAAATCATGTTAGAATAGTAGTATGTTTAAGAGATATCGATTTGACCCCAAGAAGTTTAAGTTAGGGATGCGGACCCTTAAGTCGGGACTGGCAGTTTTCTTTGTTATATTACTGTTTCACCTCTTAAAATGGGATGGGTTCCAGATAGCAGCTCTGTCTGCGGTCTTTAGTCTGCGGGAGGATTTTGGCAAGAGTGTGCATTTTGGCTCTTCTCGTGTCCTCAGCAATTCTATCGGTGGTTTTTATGCCTTGCTCTTTTTCATCCTCAGTGATTTCTTTTCACAGAGTTTTTGGGTAACCTTGATTGCCATACCGATTTTTACCATGTTGACCATTATGACCAATGTGGCTTTCAATAATACTGCCGGGGTTGTCAGTGGTGTTGCTACTCTGCTAATCATTGCTTTGTCGGTACCTGCAGGGGATTCGACTATTGTCTATGCTTTGACAAGGGTTTTTGAGACATTTGTAGGAGTTTTTGTAGCAATTCTGGTTAATTATGACCTGGAAAAGCTGAAAAAGCGCTTTTTGAGATAAAACATGTCACAAAATGTGACATCACATATTGACGCCCAGAAAAATTTCCCCTATAATAGTGTGCAGAAAGGAGTTCATTATGAGAGAAAAAGAGTTCCGTCGTTCCTTAGCCATTTTTCCGATTGGTAGTGTGATGAAGTTGACTGACCTGACGGCCCGACAGATTCGCTATTATGAGGACCAGGGCTTGATTAAGCCTGAGCGTAATGAAGGAAACCGTCGCTTGTATTCTCTAAATGATATGGACTTGCTCTTGGAAATCAAGGATTTCTTGGATGAGGGTTTGAATATTGCTGCGATTAAGAAGGAATATGCTGATCGTCAGGTAAAAGAAAAAGTCAAACAGGAAACCAAGACCTTGACGGACGAGGATGTTCGCCGTATCTTGCATGATGAATTCAGTCGACAAGGACGATTTTCAAGTCCGAGTTCCATTTTTCGGTCATCTTAAAGAGCACAAATATAGAGGAGAAAGCAATGTCAATTACAGTAGCGGATATTAAACGCGATATTAAAGAGAAAAACGTTACCTTCCTACGTCTCATGTTTACAGATATTATGGGGATCATGAAGAACGTGGAAATTCCTGCAACAGATGAGCAGGTGGATAAGGTTTTGTCAAACAAGGTTATGTTTGATGGATCTTCTATCGAAGGTTTTGTTCGTATCAATGAATCAGATATGTATCTCTACCCTGACTTGAATACCTGGACTATTTTCCCTTGGGGAGATGAAAATGGTCGTGTAGCTGGTTTGATCTGTGATATTTATACAACTGATGGCAAGCCTTTTGCGGGTGACCCACGTGGAAATTTGAAGAAATCTCTTCGCCATATGGAAGAAGCAGGTTTCTCATCATTCAACCTTGGTCCAGAACCAGAGTTCTTCCTCTTTAAGATGGATGAACACGGAAACCCAACACTTGAAGTGAATGATAAGGGTGGTTATTTTGACCTTGCTCCAACAGACCTTGCTGATAATACACGTCGTGAAATCGTAAACGTTCTGACAGAAATGGGCTTTGAAGTGGAAGCGAGTCACCACGAAGTGGCAGTAGGTCAGCACGAAATCGACTTCAAATATGAGGATGTCTTAAAAGCTTGTGACAATATCCAAATCTTTAAGTTGGTTGTTAAGACCATTGCCCGTAAGCACGGGATGTATGCGACCTTTATGGCCAAACCTAAGTTTGGTATCGCAGGCTCTGGTATGCACTGTAACATGTCCTTGTTTGATAAAGATGGAAACAATGCTTTCTATGATCCAGAAGATCCGAATGGTATGCAATTGTCTGAAACAGCCTACTATTTCCTTGGTGGTTTGATCAAGCATGCCTATAACTATACTGCTATTACCAACCCAACGGTTAACTCTTACAAGCGTTTGGTTCCAGGTTTCGAGGCGCCAGTTTACATTGCTTGGGCTGGTAAGAACCGCTCGCCATTGGTGCGCGTACCTGCATCTCGTGGAATGGGAACTCGCTTGGAATTGCGTTCTGTAGACCCAACTGCTAACCCTTACTTGGCTATGGCCGTTCTGTTGGAAGTTGGTTTAGAAGGAATCAAAAATAAGATTGAAGCCCCAGCTCCTGTAGAGTCAAATATTTATGCCATGTCTGATGAAGAGCGTCGTGAAGCAGGCATCACTGATCTTCCTTCAACTCTGCACAATGCCCTCAAGGCTCTCCGCAAGGACGAAGTGGTGCGTGCAGCCCTAGGTGAGCACATCTACACCAATTTCATTGAAGCTAAGAAAATCGAGTGGGCAAGCTACGCAACCTACGTTTCTAAGTGGGAAATTGATAACTACTTGGATTTATATTAAGAGGAAAGAAGCCTTCGGGTTTCTTTTTCTATCGATGGAGGTGGAAAATGATTGATGAGTTTGTAAATCAGGTGTTTGACCAGCAATTTGTAGAGGAATTTGGTCCGGAGTCTTTAGAGAAACTGTCGCCGACTGAGCTTGTATTGACCAAAGAACAGGACGGTCAGTTGGTCGGTGTCCTGCAGGCGGTGAAGACATTGGAAACTATTCATGTCAAAGCTTTGGTAGTGGCTAAAGAAGCGCAAGGTTTGGGGCTGGGTAGTCAATTGTTGTCAGAATTGGAGGAGCAGGCCAGAGAACTGGAAGTGACCAGTATTACCCTATCCACCAAATCCTACCAAGCTAAGGATTTCTACTTGAAAAATGGCTATGAACTATACGCGAGTTTAGAGGACGTTCCCCTCAAAGGTGTCACAAAATATCACTTCATAAGGAGAATAGGAAAAGGTTGAGGTTGGGCATAAAATCCAACCTCAACCTCATTAATTAGTAAAAACATATTGACGTAGGGGTTGATTGTTCATACGTTTCGGGGAACCTTTTGAAGTTGGAAATAAGGGTTGCGTAGAAAGCCTCATTTCCTTCGCGTTTGACGCTCCGAACCAGTCTGGGGATAGACTGGTTCAGCTCAACAACTGGAAATAAGGACTTGTTGACGAACTCTTCTATGAATGGTCGAGTTCTTTCCCGCTCCCAATTTTTTCAAATAAAAAAATCGAAGAGGAATCCTGCTTCGATTTAGTTTGTTTAGTGATCGGGGGTCAGAATCATTGGAATGATGATTGGCTCCCGTTCTGTTTTTTCATAAAGGAATGGTCGCAGGGCGTTGACAATAGCGCCGTTGACCGTTTGGATATTGGCATCCTTGTTGCGCATGGCGATACGGATGGCGTTGAAGAGAACGCGCTGGCTCTCACGAATCAGGTCGCCTGATTCACGCATGTAGATGAAACCTCGGCTGAGGACATCTGGTCCAGCCAAAATCATCTTGGTCTTGAAGTCTACGGTTGCGACTGCAAGGACCACACCGTCTTCAGATAAATCACGACGATCTTTGAGGACAGCGGCTCCGATTTCACCGATACGGTTTCCGTCAACGTAGATATCTTGGGCGTTGAATTGACCGGCCATGCGGGCTCTGTCCTTGGTCAGAGCCAGGACATCTCCGTTTTCCATGATGAAGATGTTATCCTTAGGAACTCCAGTATCAACAGCTAGACTGGCATGGATTTTTTGCATGCGGTATTCACCATGCACAGGCATGAAGAATTTTGGCTTAATCAAGCGGAGCATGAGTTTTTGTTCCTGCTGGCCACCGTGTCCGGAGGTATGGATGTTGTTAATCTTACCGTGGATGACATCGACACCAGCCTCAATCAAGATATTGATGAGCTTGTTGACACCTGTGGTATTTCCCGGAATCGGCGAAGATGAGAAGATAACCGTATCGCCTGGCTGGAGTTGGACCTGACGGTGGGTACCGTGGGCAATCCGCGAGAGGGCCGCCATTGGCTCTCCTTGACTACCTGTACAGAGAATCATTATCTCGTTGGCAGGGTATTCCTTGATTTCATTTGGCTCGATAAAGGTATCTTTCGGCACCTTGATGTAGCCCAGCTCAATACCGTTGACAATGGCTTTTTCCATGGAGCGGCCAAAGACAGCAATCTTACGACCGGTCTTGACAGCGGCATCTGCAGCCTGCTGGAGGCGGAAGATGTTGGAGGCAAAGGATGCGAAGATAATGCGCCCGTGGATACCTTCAATCAGCTTCATGATGGACTGACCGACCACTTTTTCAGAGTTGGTAAAGGTCGGAACTTCAGCGTTAGTCGAGTCAGAGAGGAGGCAGAGAACGCCTTCTTCTCCCAGGGCTGCCATACGGTGCAAATCAGCTGGCTCCCCAACTGGAGTAAAGTCAAACTTGAAGTCACCGGTACAGACGATTTTTCCTTGCGGTGTATCGACCACAACACCCAGGGGTTCTGGAATGGAGTGGGTGGTGCGGAAGAAGCTGACCTTGAGGTGTTTAAAAGTCAATTCTGTATTGTGGTTAATTTCAAACAGTTTGGCATCACGAAGGAGACCGTGCTCTTCTAATTTGCCACGAATAAGGGCTAGGGCTAGGGGACCTGCGTAGATAGGGACATTGGCTTGTTTGAGTAGGAAAGGAATCCCCCCGATGTGGTCCTCGTGCCCGTGGGTAATGACCAAGCCTTTGACGCGGTCGATATTTTCAACAATATAGGAGTAGTCTGGGATAACGTAGTCGATACCCAATAGGTCATCTTCGGGGAACTTGATACCGGCATCAACGATGAGGATGTCGTCCTGGTACTCGATACCGTAGGTGTTCTTCCCGATTTCTCCCAAACCACCGATGGCGAAGACGCCAACTTCATGAGGTTTTAGATTGACTGATGACATAGATTAGAACTCCGTAAGTTTGAAATCTGCGTGCTCTTTCTCGTATTCGAGGTGCTTGTCAGATAGGAGGTCGACAAATTCGACGTTGTAGGCTGGGAACTTGTTTTCAACCAATTCCTTGACCTTGATACGACCTTGCAATTCGTCAGCAGCATCTACTTGAACATAGAGAACTTGGGTCTGCTCACGGCGTGGGCTGACTTTGGTTTCTTGGTAAAATACTTTAAAAATCATGTGTAGTGTAGTTTCCTTTCTCCTTTTGACTGTGTCTATGAAAAAGATACAAATAGGGGTGCTATTTGTTGGGTCTATTCAATTTTTTTGAGTTATTAGGTTTCACAGCCGGTATATTACTCTTCATTATACCATAAAATAAAGCCTTGGTAAATTGAATTGACGGAGAATTGAAAATGATATGGTTTTCAATTTGTTGGGCAAATTTCAATTCCGAGTTAGCCACCTATAAGAAATTCTCTCGGTGACTTGTAGCCCAAACATTTTTTGGGATAGTTATTGATCCAATTTTCGATAAAAGCGACTTCTTTCGGGGTCGTTTTTGTGGTTCCTTTCGACAACCACCGTCGGATAAGCCTATTGTGATTCTCGTTCGTGCCTCTCTCCCAAGAGGAATAAGGGTGAGAGTAGTAGACATGTTCCTCCGGACACACTTCTGACAAGCGACTAAACTCGGTTCCATTATCTGTAGTAATGGATTTGATTTGGAACTCCTTCAAGACGATTTTCAAGGCCTGATTCACAGCCTCAGCCGATTTATTTGGAATCAATCGAATGATTTGGTGGCGACTTCGCCTGTCCGTCAAGACCAAAAGGCATTGTTTATGACCAGGTCATTGACCTGACAGAGCTGAAGGAGGTTGGGTGAGACAACCTAGCCCTAGCCTTTTCAATTTGAATTTCTCTCTCAAATAGCTTACAATAGAGGGATAGTAGTTCAAAGGAAGAAAATCATGAAAATTTTAGCATTAGATAGTTCCAATCAGGCTCTTTCGGTGGCGCTGGTGGAAGATGGCCGCCTGCTGGCGGAGACGCTCTTGGCCATCAAGAAAAATCACAGTATCAGCCTCATGCCGACAGTGGATTTTTTAGTGGCTCAGGTCGGTTGGACACCCAAGGATTTGGAGCGAATTGTCGTGGCTCAGGGGCCTGGTTCTTACACGGGCTTGCGGGTAGCGGTGGCGACAGCCAAGACTCTGGCTTACACTCTGCAGATTGATTTGGTCGGGGTTTCTAGCCTGCAGTCGCTGGTGCCAGCTGGCCTCTCTGGTCGGGTGGTTCCAATCATTGATGCGCGCCGCAATTCGGTCTATGCTGGGGTTTATGAAAATGGCAGAGCTACTCAAGCTGACCAATACTGGGTATTTGAGGAATTATTGGTTAGCCTGTCTGGTCAGGAAAACCTGACTTTTGTCGGGGAAGTAACAAACTTTGTCGAGCAGATAAATCAAGCTTTTCCAGAGGCGGCTATTCAAACCAGCCTGCCGTCCGCCTATCAGCTGGCGGTGATTGGTCAGGACTTGCCTGCGGTGGAAGTGACCAGTTTTGAGCCAGCCTACCTCAAACGTGTCGAGGCTGAGGAAAATTGGCTCAAGGACCATGCTGCTGGTAATGAAAACTATATCAAACGTGTATGATTGAAATCAGGAAATACGAGGGGCAGGCGGACTTAGTTCCGGCTGTATATGCCGTTTTGACGGATGTGTATGAGCTGTCGCCTTGGACGGAAAGTCAAGTGGCTTCGGATATGGCTGGGGCGGATACGACCTATTATCTGGCCTATGATGGGCAGGATGTGGTCGGATTTTTAGCGGTGCAGACGGTTCTGGATGAGATGGAAATTTTGCAGATTGCTGTTAAGACTCATTCTCAGGGACGGGGGATTGCAAGCCAGCTAATGGCTGCTGTGAAGGACTGGGAAGGGGACATTTTTCTCGAAGTGAGGGAATCCAATGCCCCAGCCCAAGCTCTTTATAGACGCCAGCATTTTACTAAAATAGGAAAACGAAAGAACTATTACCACAATCCGATTGAGGACGCGGTGCTAATGAAGAGAGAACGTGATGAAAGATAGATTGATTTTGGCGATTGAGACGTCCTGTGATGAGACGTCAGTGGCGGTTTTACGAGGCGAAGCTGAGCTGTTGTCCAATGTGATTGCCAGTCAGGTTGCCAGCCACCAGCGTTTTGGGGGTGTGGTGCCCGAGGTGGCTAGCCGCCACCATGTGGAAGTGATTACGGCCTGTATCGAGGAGGCTTTGCTTGCGGCTCAGGTAATGGCTGAGGACTTGTCAGCGGTGGCGGTAACCTACGGTCCAGGCTTGGTCGGGGCACTCTTGGTCGGGATTTCGGCGGCCAAGGCTTTTGCCTGGGCACATGGTTTGCCTTTAATTCCTGTTAATCATATGGCGGGGCATTTGATGGCGGCGCGTGCGGTTAAGGAATTGGAATTTCCCTTGCTGGCGCTCTTGGTCAGCGGCGGGCACACGGAGTTGGTCTATGTGTCTGAGGCGGGCGATTACAAAATTGTCGGTGAGACGCGCGATGATGCGGTCGGTGAGGCTTATGACAAGGTCGGTCGCGTTATGGGCTTGCCTTATCCGGCTGGTCGGGTCATTGATGAATTGGCTCATCAAGGTGAGGACATTTACAATTTCCCGCGGGCTATGATCAAGGAAGATAATCTGGAGTTTTCATTTTCAGGTCTCAAGTCGGCCTTTATCAACCTCTACCATAATGCCCAGCAAAAAGGGGAGACCTTGTCCAATGCGGACCTGTCAGCCTCTTTCCAAGCTTGTGTTATGGACATTCTCATGGCTAAAACCAAGAAGGCCTTGGAGCAATACCCTGTCAAGACCTTGGTTGTGGCGGGCGGTGTAGCAGCCAATCAAGGCTTGCGTGAGCGTCTGGCGGCTGAAATCACCGATGTGGATGTGATTATCCCACCTCTTCGTCTTTGTGGTGACAATGCCGGGATGATTGCTCTTGCGGCTGTGTCCGAGTACAACAAGGGTAACTTTGCGGGTTGGGAGCTCAATGCCAAGCCGAGTTTGGCGTTTGATAATTTGTAAGAGTTTTGTGAGAGGTTGGACGTTTGCCCAGCCTCTCGTTATCAATAGGAGAAGATATGAAGGATATGAATTTTCGGTCGGGCATGGAAGCAGCTCTGCCGACGGTTTTGGGTTATGCTAGCATCGGTTTTGCTTGCGGGGTGGTCTCGGTCAATTCAGGGATTACGGCCGTTGAGATGGGGCTGATGAGTCTCTTGGTTTACGCGGGGAGTGCCCAGTTTGTCATGTGTGCTATGATTTTAGCTGGGGCACCGCTTTTGTCCATTGCGGTGACGGTATTTTTTGTTAATATCCGCCTTTTTTTGATGAGTTTGCACACGACAACGATTTTTCAAGGCAATAGCCTGGGTTCTAATGTTTTGATAGGTTCCCTCTTGACGGATGAATCTTATGCGGTGCTTTTGCGAAAGCATGTTGAGGAAAAGCAGATTGCGCCCAGCTGGATGTATGGCAATAATCTAGCCAGCTATGCCTCTTGGTTTGTCTTTACAGTTTTGGGAAATGTGCTGGGTGGTTTGATTGCTAATCCTGAGGCTTTGGGCTTGGATTTTGCTTTGATTGCCATGTTTGTTGGGATTTTTTCTGGCCAATTGGAGGCTATGGCTCGGCAACTTCCTATGAAGAAGATTGGTTTGATTTTGCTTTCGGTTTTGTTGGTTTATGTTGGCTTGGCAAGCCTAGTCTCGTCTTATTTGGCGGTCTTGTTGGCGACGCTTGTTGGATGTACAGTGGGGGTGATGGTTGATGGTCAATAAAACTATATTTTTGATTATTCTAGTTGCGGCTGCGGTGACTTGGTTTCCGCGGGTTCTCCCGTTTGTCTTGACTCAAAAAAAAGGTTTGCCTGATAGACTGGTCAAGTTTCTCAGCTTTTTGCCACTGACCATTATCTTTGCCTTGACCTTATCTAGTATCATGGACGAGGAGGTTGGACGGTTGCCGAGCTTCTTGCCGGTAGAAAGCCTAGCTTTACTTCCAACTTTTTGGGTGGTTCTCAAGACGAAAAACATCTTGCTTGCGGTCCTGGTTGGTGTTCTGACGACAGCGCTGCTAAGATTGGTATCTATATAGAAAAAAGGAAGGGCTGGGTCTCTTCCTTTGCTTAGCGATTTTCTTGCCTCCACTTAGACGGCGATTGGTGATAGTGACGTTTGAAAGCAGTGGAATAATTGGTTTGAAGATAGGTCTGTTGGTTTAATTTCTTAATGCTCATGAATCTCTTGCATTTTTATAAAATAAGTTATATAATAAGGACGTTGAAAACTAACTTGCAAATCTACAAGTTATATTTTTCACAAAAAGGATTAAAAGGCTTGCCTTTTAAAAATACAACTCGATTTTCATAAGGAGGAAATCATAAATGGTAGTTAAAGTTGGTATTAACGGTTTCGGTCGTATCGGTCGTCTTGCATTCCGTCGTATCCAAAATGTTGAAGGTGTTGAAGTTACTCGTATCAACGACCTTACAGATCCAGCAATGCTTGCACACTTGTTGAAATACGACACAACTCAAGGTCGTTTCGACGGTACTGTTGAAGTTAAAGATGGTGGTTTCGAAGTTAACGGTAAATTCGTTAAAGTTTCTGCAGAACGCGAACCAGCTAACATTGACTGGGCTACTGACGGTGTAGAAATCGTTCTTGAAGCAACTGGTTTCTTTGCATCTAAGTCTGCTGCTGAGCAACACATCCATGAAAATGGTGCTAAGAAAGTTGTTATCACTGCACCTGGCGGTAACGACGTTAAAACAATCGTTTTCAACACTAACCACGATATCCTTGATGGTACTGAAACAGTTATCTCTGGTGCTTCATGTACTACAAACTGTTTGGCTCCAATGGCTAAAGCTCTTCAAGACAACTTCGGTGTTGTTGAAGGTTTGATGACAACTATCCACGCTTACACTGGTGACCAAATGATCCTTGACGGTCCACACCGTGGTGGTGACCTTCGTCGTGCGCGCGCTGGTGCTGCAAACATCGTTCCTAACTCAACTGGTGCTGCTAAAGCTATCGGCTTGGTAATCCCAGAATTGAACGGTAAATTGGACGGTGCTGCACAACGCGTACCTACTCCAACAGGTTCTGTAACTGAATTGGTTGCTGTTCTTGAGAAAAACGTAACTGTTGACGAAATCAACGCTGCAATGAAAGCTGCTGCTAACGAGTCTTACGGTTACACTGAAGACCAAATCGTATCTTCAGATATCGTAGGTATCTCATACGGTTCATTGTTCGACGCAACTCAAACTAAAGTTCTTGACGTTGACGGCAAACAATTGGTGAAAGTTGTTTCATGGTACGACAACGAAATGTCTTACACTTCACAACTTGTTCGTACTCTTGAGTACTTCGCAAAAATCGCTAAATAATCCTTAGTGAAAATGAAAAGAGGCTTCGGCCTCTTCAGATTACAGACAAACATCGTTTTGGTGTTTGTCTTTTTTACTGTTTTTAGAGAAAAATGGCTGTTTTGGTGCTTAAACCACCTCATCTGGACAAAATAAAAAGGCTCTCCCGCCATCCTTTTGACAAGTTTTTTGAGATTTAAGCACGCCAAAGAGTTCTATCTAAAACAAGAAGACTTGACTAGGATTAAGTTCAACGTATCTTCTCAAGGGTTATGTCAACACCGTCTTTTGAAATACAGTTAAAGGTCTAATAAATAGGCCTTTTTATAATTAAAAAAACAGATTCGCGGATCATTCAGAAAATTCTTGTAAAATAATGTGATGAAAGGGCTTTACTTTTTAGTAGTAAATAATATATAATAGCATCAAGAAAACGTTTGCATATTTTGGCTAGAAAATAAGAGAGGAGATATATGACGACGTTGGCAGATGTGGCGAAAAGGGCCAATGTTTCAAAGATGACAGTTTCCAGGGTTCTGAATCATCCAGAACTCGTTACGGAAGAGTTAAAACAGATGGTCTTGTTAGCAATGAAAGAGTTAGATTATCAACCGAATGTTGTGGCAAAAGCCCTTGCACAACAACGAACTCTGACAGTCCAGGTCATTATCTTAGAGGAAATGGAGACTGTCGAGCCTTATTATGCGGAGTTGATAGCAGGAATTTCACTCGGACTGAGCGAAAAAAACTATACAATGCAAATTGTGACGGATCGGAATCAAGTGACAGAACAATGTGACGGCTACATTGTCACGGGCGCGCGTATAGAAGATTATGGCTGGTTGCGGAGTTTGTTGAAACCCGTAGTCTTATTTGGCGAAAATATGGTGGGACTTCCGTTTGTAGATACACACAATAAGGAAGCAACCTACCAAGCAAGTCGTTTTGCCTTTGAGAAAAGCTATGAACAGGTCGTATTTGTTGGGATAGATTTGCCAGATGCCTTTGCACAATCTAGGGAAGCTGGGTATGTAGAGGCAATGGAGGAATTGGGACATCCCCCTAAAATTTATCGTCTAGAAAACAGGTCTAGGGTATCAGAAGACTTTGTAAGACAATTGGACTTGTTATCACCCAATACTTGCTTTATATGTGCTTCTGATCGCATAGCGCTTGGTATTGAGCGGGGGTTATTGTTTTCATCAAAGAGAGTCCCAGAAGATTATGGGATTATTGGATTTGATGGAATCTTTATTGACCGCGTTTCTCGTCCTCAATTAACCACTATGCGGCAACCGTTCCGAAAAATGGGGAGAATTACTGTTAATCAGTTAATGACTCTGGTGGAGGGCTGTGAATTAAAGGAACAAAAGCGATTTTGCCAAGCTAGCTTGGTAGTGAGAGAAAGTACTAGAGCATAAAATGAATGATGCTACATAACTAATAGAGGGGTTGTTAAATCCAGTGTTGATGGGTACGATGACTGGGTAAATAAAGAGTACAATCCCTTTTTTGATTAAGAAAGCTGTTACCGATAACAATTAAGAAAACGTTTGCAAAAGAAAATATTTTTTATATACTATTATCATATTATACATACCAAAGGAGTACGGCATGAATAGAAAACGTTTGCGTTTAGTAAAAAAATCACCAATGTTTGAAAAAAAAGTTATTTTCGGAATTCGTAAGTTTACGATAGGAGTTGCGTCCGTCGGTATAGCGACAGCCTTTTTAATGTCTGGACCTGGTCAAACAGTTCATGCTGAGGAAGTGGCTACTCCTGTGGAAGCTATTATAACCGATGTTTCTGAGCAGCCTGTCGAAACAGTTGAGCCAGCCCCAGTTGCAGAGACTACGCCTACAGCCTTGGATACAGCACCAAGTTCAGAAGAAACGGTGACTGAGTCTACATCAAATTCAACTGGAGTATCAGAAACAGTTGAGACTCCAGCAGTAACGGAGGTTGTTGAAACAGTAGATAATGCATCAGCAGAACCGCTGGCAACTACTGAAACAGCTGTGGCAGAAAGAGCTGCAGCAGAAACAGCTACATTATCCACCCCGGCAGAAACCCCTATCGAAGAAGGCAGCATTCGTCTGCACTTTGAAAATGTAGATGAAACAGCACCAGAAAGTCAAGGACTTTGGACTTGGGGTGGAGTGGCAGAGCCGTCCGATGGTAATCAATGGCCAACGGATACAGCGAACTTTTCAAGCAGTCAGGTAGATGACTACGGCCATTACGTTGATATTAAAAAATCTGAGACACCAGGAACGATTGGCTACCTGGTTCTCAAGAATGGGGAAAAAATAACAGAATCGGACCAAAAAGTGGAGCTACTGGTCCCAGAGCAGAATGAAGCTTGGGTTGCGAGCGATTATAGCGTGTCTAGCTATGAGCCGCTCAAAGATGAAAATGTCCTCCGTATCAATTACACACGTGAAGACAACAATTATGAAGGTTGGGGCGTTTGGACTTGGGGGGATACGACTGAAGCGAGTGATGGCTGGCCAACGGGCGCCCTTGACTTTAAACTTGGCAAATACGGTGCCCATGTTGACATTCCTCTATCGAATGGTTTAGATTCCAAGCTTGGATTTCTGCTAATCAATCAGAATAATCCAGATTTGGCAGGTAATAAAACAATTGATTTAGCCTTTGCTGACCGTAAACGGCATAGCCAAATTTTCCTTCGAAACGGTGACGATAAAGTCTATACCAATCCATATTTTATCGAAGAGAAAGTAGAACTCGATACCAGCAAAGCTACGCCGGGTACAAAAAATGTGACACTTGAGGCTAGTAGCAAAGCACCATTCAACTACAATGAAAGTGGCTTGGTATCTGTAACTGTCACTAACCCTGAAAATGCTGAGATTGTCAAAATGGAAGTCGATACAAGTGCCATCGGTGGAGGTCTTGTTCCAATCTCTACTGAGCTCAATCGTGTGACCATTAAAGCGACGTCTAGCACAGCGCCAGGGACATATAGTCTTCCTGTAAAGGTCTATGACAAGGACAACGGTTACTACGAAACAAAATTAGATGTGACCATTACAGAGCGTATCAAGGCAGATGGTGAAAAAGACTGGGACGAGCAAGTTATCTACTTTATGATGACAGACCGTTTCTATAATGGAGACACCAGCAATGATAAGCTAGTGGAAGGAACAGCCTCCAACCCACGCGGTCTTTACCAGGGCGGTGACTTCAAAGGAGTGACAGCCAAGCTGGATTACTTGAAAGAATTGGGTGTGGATTCTATCTGGTTGACTCCGATTGTGGAAAATATTCCACAGAATGTTGGTAGCGCAACAGATGGAGAGTACTATGCTTACCATGGTTATTGGGCATCCAATTTTGAGAAACTAAATCCGCATTTGGGAAGTTTAGCCGATTTCCACGAATTGATTGATGCTGCGGCAGAAAAAGGAATAAGCATTGTTGTCGATGTGGTTCTTAACCATGCTGGCTATGGTACAGAAGAAACCTTTGCAGGTATGGTACGAACTAAGGAAGAAGATAAGCAGGGAGATGACCAATTAGGCTCATTATCTGGATTACCAGACTTCAAGACAGAAGAAGCAGCTGTTCGCAATCAGTTGGTTGCTTGGCAGGCATCTTGGTTGGAACGCTCAACAACTGCCAAGGGCAACTCTATCTATGCTTTCCGTGTCGATACAGTCAAACACGTTGATGATACCACATGGCAGCATTTCAAAAATGAATTGGTGGATAGAGACCCTGACTTCCACTTGATTGGGGAAACTTGGGGAGCAAATTATAAGGATACCAAGGGTGACTTGGGAATCGGTACTATGGATAGTTTGTTGGACTTTGGCTTCAAGGATATTGCTAAATATCTGGTCAATGGTCAACTAAAAGCAGCTGGAAAAGAGCTGGAAGAACGTAGCAAGGTTCTGACTAGTGCAGCTTCTCTGGGTCAGTTCTTGGGTAGTCATGACGAAGATGGTTTCCTCTATAGTCTCGGTGGCGCAGAAAAAGAAGGAAATCTGGACAAACTGAAATTGGCTGCTAGTCTTTTGATTACTGCTAAAGGTCAGCCAGTCATCTACTACGGTGAAGAAGTGGGGCAATCTGGACAAAACAACTGGCCAGTTTATGGTAACCGGTACGATTTCGATTGGAGCAAGGTAGAGACTAGCGACATCACAGACCACTATCAGAAATTGCTGGCTTTCCGCAATGCCAATTCAACATTGCTCTCACGTGGTGATACAAGCACACTTGCTGGAAATGATAGCCAAGGTTGGCTTATCAGCAAACGCAGTTACCAAGATCAAGCTGCCTATCTTGTCTTCTCAACCAATACCGAGAGCAAGGAAATGGCGCTTGAAGTATCTGGTAAGGATGTGGTTGTCACAGATGCCTACACAGGAAAAACGTATCAAGCTATCGAGAAAGACGGTAAATGGGTTGTTCAAGTCGAACTTCCAACAATCGGTCAAGGTGGCACCATGCTCCTTCAGACTCAAGCAGGAGACATCGTCAATGCAAGTGTGCAAGGAGCGACTGAAGAGCCAATTGAAGCAGGCTACTTCCGTGTTCACTTTAAAACTCTACCATCTGATAATGTATCTAGCCTAGGTTTATGGACATGGGATGATGTCGAAAAACCATCGTCAGATCTTGGTGCTTGGCCAACAGGTGCAACCAATTTCAGTACTGCTAAGCAGGATGATTATGGATATTATCTTGATATCAAGATGAAAGATGAAACAGCCAGCAAAATCAGTCTTCTGATTAATAATACATCTGGGGAAAATATAACCGGCGATAAAGTTATTGAGCGAATTAGCACCAAGATGAATGAAGCTTGGTTTGATGAGAATTATCAACTCAGCCTCTATCAACCACTTAAAGAAGGTTATATTCGGATTAATTATTTCCGTACAGATGGCGATTATGACCAAAAAGGTCTCTGGATCTGGGGTGATGTGACTGACGTTACCTTGGGTGACTGGCCAAATGGTATTGATTTTGAAAACCAAGGCAAGTATGGTGCCTATATCGATGTCAAATTGACAGATTTACCAAGTTCCATTGGCTTCTTACTATTGGATGAAAGCAAGTCAGGAGATGATGTGAAGATTCAACAGAAAGATTATAGCTTTAAAGATTTGAAAAATCAGACACAAATCTTCCTCAAAGATGATGATGCGACTATTTACACCAACCCTTATTTTGTCAATAATGTCCGTGTAACAGGCGTTTCCCATGTTAGCCTAACAGCTCTAGAAGCAGCATTTACAACGCTTGAAGGTGCTGATAAGGAAAGTATTTTAGAAAAATTGTCTGTAACAGATAAAAATGGCCAGACAGTGAATGTGACGGATCTTGTCTTGGATGCTACTAGCAACAAGGTACGAGTCCTTGGGGATTTCAACCAAGAAAATGCGGGCTATACCCTCAAATATGGCAATGATAGCTTCACAACAACTATGAGCTGGCAATTGAAGGATGAGCTCTATGCTTATGATGGAGAACTTGGTGCGCGTGTGAGTCAGGCTGGTAGTGTCGTTGATATGACTCTCTGGTCTCCAAGTGCAGACAGTGTAGCAGTTGTTCTTTATGATAAGGATGACCAGTCTAAGGTGGTCGGTACATTAGCTATGACCAAGGGCGATAAAGGACAATGGGATCTTGAATTGAATGGTCAATCAGGTCTTGGTATCACAGATTATCGTGGTTACTATTACCATTATGAAATCACTCGTGGGGATCAATCTGTTCTTGTTTTAGATCCATATGCTAAGTCTTTAGCGGAGTGGAATAGTGATTTAGCAGATACAGATCCATCTTATCGGATTGCAAAAGCTGCGATTGTGGATCCAGCAGAAGTTGGTCCAAGTGATTTGAACTATGCCACAATTCCTAACTTCAATCAGCGTGAAGATGCCATTATCTATGAGGCTCATGTCCGTGACTTTACATCCGATCCTGCTATTTCTGATGAATTGACTGCTCAGTTTGGTACTTTTGCGGCCTTTGCAGAACTTCTCAGCTACCTAAAAGAACTGGGTGTGACCCATATTCAACTGCTCCCAGTTATGAGTTACTATTTTGTCAATGAATTGAAAAATGCAGAGCGGATGAGTGAGTACGCGTCAAGCAACAGTAACTACAACTGGGGTTATGATCCACAGAGCTACTTTGCCTTTACAGGTATGTATTCTACAGATCCGACGGATCCAATGAAACGCATCGAAGAGTTCAAAAACCTGGTCAATGAAATTCACAAACAAGGCATGGGTGTGATTTTGGATGTGGTGTATAACCATACTTCTAAGACTTTCTTGTTTGAAGATTTAGAGCCAAACTATTACCACTTCATGGAGGCAGATGGTACGGCTAAATCAAGCTTTGGTGGTGGTCGTCTCGGAACTACTCACTACATGAGTCGCCGTGTCCTCGTTGATTCTATCAAGTATCTTGTGGACGAGTTTAAGGTAGATGGTTTCCGCTTTGATATGATGGGTGACCATGATGCCGAAGCGATTGAGCTGGCCTTTACCGAGGCACAAAAACTCAATCCAAACATCATTATGCTTGGTGAAGGTTGGAGAACCTTTACAGGCGACGCCAATCAGCCTGTTCAGCCAGCGGACCAAGACTGGATGAGTTCAACAGATACGGTTGCGGTATTCTCAGATGAAATTCGCAATACACTTAAATCTGGTTATCCAAACGAAGGTCAGCCAGCCTTTATCACAGGCGGTGCTAAGAGTGTAGAATCTGTCTTCAATAACATCAAGGCACAACCAGGCAACTTCTTGGCAGACGATCCAGGTGATGTGATCCAATATATTGCTGCGCATGATAACTTGACCCTATTTGATATCATTGCTCAGTCCATCAAGAAGGATCCGTCAGTTGCTGAAAACTATACTGAAATTCACCAACGTCAACGTTTGGGTAACTTGCTAGTCTTGACTGCTCAAGGGACACCGTTTATCCATTCTGGTCAGGAGTATGGACGGACCAAACAGTTCCGCCATCCTGATTACAAGAACCCAGTTACAGAGGACAAGGTACCAAACAAGGCGCATTTGTTGACCAATGCAGATGGAACGCCATTTGACTATCCATACTACATTCATGACTCTTACGATTCATCTGATGCAGTCAACAAGTTTGACTGGACCAAAGCGACAGATGAGGCGCTCTATCCAGAGAATACCCGTACTCAGGCCTTTACAAAAGGATTGATTGCCTTGCGCAAATCTACAGATGCCTTCCGTTTGGGAACAAAAGAAGAAGTTGAACAGAAGGTTAGCTTGATTTCAATTCCAGGTCAAAATGGCATTGCCAAAAATGATGTGGTTATTGCCTATCAAACCATTGCAAGCAATGGGGACCGCTATGCTGTCTTTGTTAACGCAGACAGCAAGGAGCGTAGTTTTGTTCTTTCAGATAGTTACAAAGACTTACTGCAGGGTCAAGTACTGGTTGACGGTGAACGTGCAGGTGTAGAAGCATTGTCTGATTTAGTGGGTGTTGAATTGACTGATAGCGCAGTTGTTCTTGCACCTTTGACAGCAACAGTGATTCGTTTGCCTTATATCATTACAGAAGTTCCAGATACAGCACCTACTGCTGAAGAAAAACCAACCCTAGACTTTACTACGAAAGAACGTACAGAAGAATCTGTCCTTCCGATTGCAGAGGAAGTTCGCTATGATGCAACTCTCGCAAAAGGTCAATCTTATGTGCTTCAAGAAGGTAAGGCAGGTAAGAGAGTCTTGGTTTATCAAGATGTCTTGGTTGACGGCAAGGTGATTGCTACTAACTTGTTATCTGAAACAGTAGTAGATGGTGAGGAGCGGATTGTTGTTGAGGGTAGTATGGAGGCTAAGGATGTGGTAGAAAAACCAAGTCTTTCTACTCCAACAGCTCAAGCGTCTGAACAAACCACAAGTGCATCAAACAAAGAAAGCCTACCAGCTACAGGTGACCGACAAAGTGATTTGGCACTTCTAGGCCTCGGACTTGCTGGACTTGGTTTGACAGTTGCTGCACAAGGAAGAAACAAAAAATTAGAAGAATAGTATTCTTCGGTCGTAACAATAGTTTTTACAGTTTTTGGTAAAAACTAAAAATGTAGCAAAATTATTGAGATAGACCACATTATAAAACGCATAGAATCAACGGTTCAAGTGACATACTGATTTTATGCGTTTTTTAATGAAGAATTTACTTGGATTTTAGATCTCAAAAATTGTAATTTCTTTCATACATTTATTGATTCCCCTCCTCTCAAAAAATTTCGTTATGTTATATAGAAACAAGAATATTGTGACAGACATAGAAAACGCTTTATGGTATAATGAAAACATGACTTTATAAAAGGAGAAAAACATGTCAAATCTTTCAGTCAATGCGATTCGTTTCCTTGGTATTGATGCCATTGAGAAATCGAAATCAGGTCACCCTGGCATCGTTATGGGTGCAGCCCCAATGGCTTACAGCCTCTTTACTAAGGAACTTCGTGTCAATCCAGCGCAACCAAACTGGATTAACCGTGACCGTTTCATCTTATCAGCTGGCCATGGCTCCATGCTTCTTTATGGCCTCCTTCATTTGTCAGGATTTGAAGATGTCACAATAGATGAAATCAAGAGTTTCCGTCAATGGGGGTCAAAAACACCTGGTCACCCAGAATTTGGTCATACAACAGGTGTCGATGCGACAACTGGTCCGCTTGGACAAGGTATTTCAACTGCAACAGGTTTTGCGCAGGCAGAGCGTTACTTGGCGGCTAAGTACAACCGCGACGGTTTCCCAATTTTTGACCACTATACCTATGTTATCTGTGGAGACGGCGACCTCATGGAAGGTGTTTCAGCTGAGGCAGCGTCATACGCAGGTCTTCAGAAGCTTGAAAAACTCATCGTTCTTTACGATTCAAACGATATTAACTTGGACGGAGAGACCAAGGATGCCTTTACGGAAAATGTCCGTGCTCGCTACGATGCCTACGGTTGGCATACAGACCTTGTGACCGATGGTACCGATGTAGATGCGATCTTTGCGGCCATTGAAAAAGCAAAAACAGCAGGCAAGCCATCTTTGATTGAAATCAAGACAGTGATTGGTTATGGTTCACCAAACAAGGCTGGTAGCAATGCGGCTCATGGTGCTCCACTTGGACCAGATGAAGCAGAAGCAACTCGCAAGGCCTTGGATTGGAACTATGCTCCATTTGAGATTCCAGAAGAAGTCTACGCTGACTTCAAAGAAAATGTGGCTGATCGTGGTGCAGCAGCTTACGACGCTTGGGTTAAATTGGTTGAAGACTACAAGGCTGCTTATCCAGAATTGGCAGATGAAGTGACAGCTATCTTGGAAGGCCGTGAATTGGCAGAGCTCAAGCCAGAAGACTTCCCAGTTTATGAAAATGGATTTTCACAAGCCACTCGTAACTCATCACAAGACGCTATCAACGCAGCAGCAGCTGTTTTGCCAAACTTCTTTGGTGGTTCAGCCGACTTGGCTCACTCAAACATGACCGTTATCAAGGGCGAAGGCTTGCAAGATGCTGCAAATCCGCTCAATCGCAACATCCAATTTGGTGTGCGTGAATTTGCGATGGGTACGATCTTGAACGGTATGGCAGCTCATGGTGGACTTCGTGTCTTTGGTGGTACATTCTTTGTATTCTCAGACTACGTCAAGGCGGCGGTACGCTTGTCAGCTCTGCAAGGATTGCCAGTGACCTACGTCTTTACCCACGACTCAGTCGCAGTTGGTGAAGATGGACCAACCCACGAACCAATCGAGCATTTGGCTGGTCTTCGTGCAATGCCAAACCTCAACGTTTTCCGTCCAGCAGATGCGCGTGAAACACAAGCTGCTTGGTACTTGTCATTGACAAGCAAGTCTACACCATCAGCCCTTGTCCTCACTCGTCAAAACTTGACAGTGGAAGAAGGAACAGACTTTGATAAGGTTGCCAAAGGTGCCTATGTTGTCTACGATACAGAAGGCTTTGACACTATTTTGATTGCATCAGGTTCTGAAGTTAACTTGGCAGTCAAGGCAGCCAAGGAATTGGCGGCAGCTGGTACAAAAGTCCGTGTCGTGTCAGTACCTTCGACAGAGCTCTTCGATGCTCAAGACGCAGCTTACAAGGAAGAAATCCTTCCAAACGCTATTCGCCGTCGTTTGGCTATCGAAATGGGTGCTACTCAGGGCTGGTACAAGTATGTCGGCCTTGACGGTAAGGTGCTTGGTATCGATACGTTTGGTGCATCCGCTCCAGCTCAAACCGTTATCGACAACTACGGCTTCACCGTTGAAAACGTCGTGAAATTGGTTAATGAGTTGTAAGATAGATTAACTAGGAACAGCCCTTCGCCGAGGGGCTGTTTTGTGTTATACTATAAACAAAAGGAGCTGTTATGAAATCTTTGAAATTTGATTTTTGGGCCTTTGTCGTCGGGGGGATGTTGTTTGGGGTTGGCCTAAGTTTGCTTTGGGATGGTCTGCCTGCTTGGCCTAATTTTCTAGGTGCCATCTACTTATTTCTCTGTTGGCTGGCCTTTTCGTTTATCATGGATGATTTGTATGAAAAGATACCTAAAAATGCCTTGGCAGGAAAAATCGCCTTCCTGTCCCTCTTTCTCTTTGCCCCTCTGGTATTTCTCTTAAAGCTGAGAAAGTGAATCTTGTAAATATCTCGGTATGTCTGTGCGAGGTTGCCAGTTGTGCCTGTTTTGCTATTTGAATAGAAAAATACCTTACGGCATAGGTTGGTACGGACCTTGGTCGCCCTATGTCCAAGCTGCTCTTAGTCAGAGGTTTGCCTTTTTCTGAAAATATGACTCATTTTCTTGTTTTTTCTTTTTTTATATGATATACTTAACAAGTTAATTAAAAGGTTAAGGAAATAAAATGAATCCGATTGCGTTAGAAATTGAAAAATGTTTGCATGAGATTGTCCTGAGTTCGGAAAATCAACTGGAGATTCTAGTTGGTAATTGCCAGAGCTCGGTCAAGTTGACCAATACCCAGGAGCATATCCTCATGTTGATTGAAAAGAATGCTTATACCAATACTGAGATTGCTAAGCAGCTCAATATCAGTCAGGCTGCAGTGACCAAGGCCACCAAGTCTTTGGTTGCGCAAGGTCTCTTGGAGGCAGTGCGGGATAGTAAGGATGGCCGTGTTGTTCGCTTTAGTTTAACGGACCTGGCTCGTCCCATTGCGGCGGAGCATGCCCACCATCATGCCCACACATTAGAGGCTTACGAGGACTTACTAAAGGGTTACACGGCTGATGAGCAAGAATTGATTGGTCAATTTATGCAGGATTTAGTGGAGAAGATTAAAAAATAATGAGATACATCACAGTGGAGGATTTGTCCTTCTATTATGACAAGGAGCCGGTCCTAGAGCACATCCATTATCACTTGGATAGTGGAGAGTTTGTGACCTTGACGGGTGAAAATGGGGCTGCCAAGTCTACCTTGATCAAGGCGACCCTGGGGATTTTGAAACCAAAAATTGGTCAGGTGACTATTTCTGAAAAAAGCACCAAGGGGAAAAAGTTACGTATGGCTTATCTGCCGCAGCAGATTGCTAGCTTTAATGCTGGTTTTCCAAGTACTGTTTTAGAATTTGTTCGTTCTGGTCGATATCCAAGACAGGGGTGGTTTAGACGGTTGACGGCTCACGATGAGGAACATGTGAAGAAGAGTTTGGATTCGGTTGGTATGTGGGAGCATCGAGATAAGAAATTGGGGTCACTAAGTGGTGGACAGAAGCAACGGGCTGTCATTGCACGTATGTTTGCATCTGATCCGGATATTTTCATTCTGGATGAGCCGACGACTGGCATGGACAGTGGTACCAAGGATGCTTTTTATAAGTTAATGCACCATTCTGCTAAGAAGCATGGAAAGGCTGTTTTGATGATTACTCATGATCCTGATGAGTTGAGTCGGTATGCAGATCGCAATATTCATTTGGTTCGTGATCAGGCTTCTCCTTGGCGCTGTTTCAATGTTCATGATGCGGAATTAGAATCGGAGGTAGGCCATGTTTGATCTGTCTATTTTCCAGTATGATTTCATGCAGCGGGCTTTTTTGGCAATTATTGCCATGAGTTTGTTTTCACCAATCCTGGGTGTTTTTCTCATTCTCAGAAGACAGAGTTTGATGTCAGATACCCTTAGTCACGTTTCCTTAGCAGGTGTGGCGTTTGGTTTGGTTTTGGGGATTTCTCCGACTGTGTCAACATTACTTGTTGTGGTTGTGGCAGCAGTCTTTCTTGAGTACTTGCGGACGATTTACAAGAACTTTATGGAAATCGGTACGGCAATCTTGATGTCAACAGGTCTGGCTATTTCCCTTATTGTCATGAATAAGTCTGGCGGCAAGTCGAGTTTGAGTTTAGATCAATATCTATTTGGATCGATTGTCACTATTAGCCAGGAACAGGTCTGGGCTTTGTTTGGCATTGCAGTTGCGGTTATCTTGTTGACCCTTCTCTTCCTACGTCCTATGTATATCTTGACCTTTGATGAGGATACAGCTTTTGTGGACGGTTTACCAATACGTGCCATGTCTATTGCCTTTAATGTGGTGACAGGTGTCGCCATTGCCCTGATGATTCCTGCGGCTGGTGCCCTCTTGGTATCGACCATCATGGTCTTGCCTGCAGCCATTGCGCTTCGTCTAGGGAAAAATTTTAAGTCGGTGATTGTAATCGGAATGTCGATTGGTTTCTTTGGAATGGTCACTGGTTTGTTGACATCTTACTATGCTGAAACACCTGCAAGTGCCAGCATTACCTTGATTTTTATTAGTATTTTCTTATTGGTGAATCTAGTAGCCAAGTTTAAAAAATAGGAGGAATTATGAAAAAATTAGCTCTTTTAGGTTTGGGATTATCGTTCTTCGCCTTGTCTGCCTGTGGTAATAGCACAGCTTCTCAAAATGATGAGTTGAACATCGTGACCACCTTTTATCCTGTCTATGAGTTTACCAAACAGGTTGTGGGTGAGGAAGGAACCGTTGACCTTTTGATTGAAGCGGGTACAGAAGTTCATGACTTTGAGCCGTCTGCCAAGGACATTGCCGTTATTCAAGAAGCGGATACCTTTGTCTATGAAAATGAAAACATGGAAACCTGGGTTCCAGATGTACTGAATACTATTGATACAGATGAGGTTAGTTTCATAAAGGCGACGGAGGGAATGTTGCTCTTGCCTGGTAGCGAGGAAGAAGAACATGACCATGCTGAAGGGGAAGAACATAACCATGCATATGACCCACACGTTTGGTTGTCGCCGGAACGTTCCATTACCTTGGTAGAAACCATTCGGGATGGTTTGATTGCCCAGTATCCTGAGAAAAAAGCTGTTTTTGAAGAAAATGCAGCAGCCTATATTGAAAAGCTAGAAGCTCTGCATTCTCAATACACAGAAACCTTGTCAGCTGCTAAGCAAAAATATTTTGTCACCCAGCATACTGCCTTTGCTTATTTGGCTTTGGATTATGGTTTGCACCAAGTATCCATCACCGGTGTCTCTGCAGACCAAGAGCCTACGGCAACTCGCTTGGCAGAATTGGCTGAATACATCAAGACCTACGGTATCAAGTATATCTATTTTGAAGAAAATGCTTCTTCAGCAGTAGCTGAGACCTTGGCAAAAGAAACTGGCGTGGAACTGGACGTTTTGGATACGCTTGAGAGTGTAACGACAGAAGCTATGGATAGTGGTGAGGATTACATTTCCATCATGGAAGCCAACCTAGCAGCTTTGGAAAAAACAACCAGTCAAGCAGGAGTGGAAATCTTGCCAGAAGAGGGTGCTGAGACGGCTCAGACGGTTTACAATGGCTACTTTGAAGATGCTGCTGTTAAAGATCGCACTTTGTCAGATTATGCCGGGGAGTGGCAGTCTGTTTACCCATATTTGCTCGATGGGACGCTTGATCAAGTTTGGGATTACAAGGCGAAAATTAAAGGTGATATGACAGCTGAAGAGTATAAGGCATACTACGACACAGGTTACAAGACAGACGTTGATCAAATCAACATTACAGATAATACCATGGAGTTTGTAGTGGGAGACAAGTCTTACAAGTATACCTATAAGTACGTGGGTTATGAAATTTTGACTTACAAAAAAGGTAACCGTGGTGTTCGTTTCTTATTTGAAGCAACGGCTCCAAATGCTGGTGATTACAAGTATGTGCAATTCAGTGACCACAATATCGCACCTGTTAAGACAGGACACTTCCATATCTATTTTGGTGGAGAGAGCCAAGAAAAACTCTTGGAAGAATTGGAAAACTGGCCGACCTACTATCCAGTTGGTTTGACTGGTTTGGAAATCGGTCAGGAAATGCTGGCTCACTAACATAGGAACATCGACTGAGTATCTTGCTCGGTCTTTCTTCTTGACATTTTTTGACTACAAATGTAAACTGATTGTAGAAATGTGATTGGAGGTGAATGTGTGGAGCAGACAATTTCTGCTGCGGAGTGGCAGGTCATGCGGGTTCTGTGGGCCTATCCTGGTGCGACTTCCCAGGAAATTATTCAGGCCTTGCAGGAAGGCTTTGATTGGCAGGCGACGACCATTAAGACACTCTTGGGGCGGCTGCGGAAGAAAAACTATCTGAGAATGGATAAGGAAACCAGCAAGTACCACTATTATCCGCGAATCAGTGAAGAAGAACATTTGCAGGGGCAGGTGGAGCTCTTACTAGCTACCATCTGTTCCACAAAACAGGGGAGACTGGTTGAAAAACTGCTAGACACAGGGATATTTTCCCAAAAAAGCCTAGAAAATCTAGCTAGCAAAATTTCTCAGCTACAAAAGACTGCACCTGAGCAAATCGCTTGTCAGTGCTTGGCGGGACAATGTACCTGTGGTCATCATGCAAAAGGAGATTGAATATGAAGCAAACTTTGAAATTGAAAAATTTATCTTGTCAAAATTGTGTCAAACACGTGACCAATCATCTCTTAGATTTGGGCGGAGTGGTAGAAGTGAAAATCCAGCTGGATCAGCAGTTGGCGGAAGTGGAAACTTCAGTGGCCTACGATTTGGAGGCCTACCAAGAGGTGTTGGATGATACCATCTATGAAGTGGAAGAGTTGATATAAGCGAAAAAGCAGCCGTCGGGCTGCTTTTTATAATGCTTTGAGAAATCTATGCAGGTCCAGTTGCACTTGTGCAAGGGAAATCTGATCCCAGAAGCCATCTTCTTGAAAGCGTGGAATGAGGTGGACATGGAAATGGGTACCAGCGTCAAACAAGTGGTCGTTGCAAGCTATGGTCACGCCGTCAATCGCCAATGTTTGACAGAGTTTTTCAGTCAAAAAGACTTCCAAGTCCGACAGTTCATAGCGAACAGTAGGAGGGACTTGACGGAGCGTGTCATAGTGATCTTTGCTGATAATCAGCAGATGGCCAGTTTGAATTGGGTCAATATCCCAGACGACCTTGAAATATTCCGTCTGGTAGAGAATATCTTCTTCTTTGAGCTGGTGGCAAAAAATGCAGGTCATGTCTTTTCTCCTAGGTTAGCAGAAAAGGAAATCACATAGGATTTCCTTGGGAGATGTTAATACGTCAACACAGAATATTTTTTCTTCCCGCGGCGGATAACGGTCAACTCGCCGTCAATTTTATCGCTGTCAGAAAGGCTATACTCCAAGTTCTGCACACGCTCGCCGTTGACATAAATGGCACCATTTTGGACATCCTCACGAGCTTGGCGTTTTGAAGTGACAATACCAGAGGTAACTAGAAGTTCAACGATGTTAAGGTTGTCTTCAGCCTGTACAGCGTAGTTTGGAACGTTGCTGAGGCCCTGCTTGAGTTCTTTTGCGGACAGGTTTTTGATATTGCCAGCGAACAATTGTTCAGTAATGTTAAGGGCTTGGTTATAAGCCTCTTCACCGTGGACCAATGTCACGACTTCCTTAGCCAAAATCTTCTGAGCTAGGCGTTCATGACGGGCAGCGTCAAATTGTTTCTCGATTTCAGCGATCTCATCTAATGACAAGAAAGTAAAGATTTTCAAGAAACGGACAGCATCGTCGTCCATGACATTGAGCCAGAATTGGTACATTTCATACGGAGAAGTCTTGTCGGCATCCAACCAAACAGCGTTGCCTTCAGACTTACCAAATTTCTTACCTGTTGAGTCGGTGATAAGTGGTACAGTCATAACGTGACCAGACTTGTCAGCCTTGCGGCGAAGCAACTCGGTACCCGCTGTCATATTGCCCCACTGGTCAGAACCACCGATTTGTAGGGTCACATTGTGCTTGTCATTGAGCTCGTAGAAGTCATAGCCCTGCATGATTTGGTAGGCAAACTCGGTGTAGGAAATCCCTGTTTCAATCCGTTTTTTCACGGAGTCTTTGCTCATCATGTAGTTGACCGTGTAGTATTTACCAACATCACGAAGGAAGTCGATAAAGCTAATGTCTGAGAACCAGTCGTAGTTGTTGACCATTTCGGCCTTGTTATCCCCATTTTCAAAATCCAAGAAGCGAGAGAGTTGACCTTGGATTTTTGTCACCCAACCGTCCACGGTGTCCTTTGTTTGCAAGCTCCGCTCCGCATCCTTGAAGGAAGGGTCGCCAATCAGACCAGTTGCACCGCCAACGAGGGCGTAAGGCTTGTGACCTGCCAACTGCAAACGACGGCTTGTTAAAATCGCAACCAAGTGCCCCAAGTGTAAACTATCTGCTGTTGGGTCGTAGCCTGTGTAATAAGAAACCTGTCCTTCTGTTAATGCTTTTACCAAGGCTTCTTCGTCTGTCGTTTGAAAGACCAAGCCACGAGCTTTTAGTTCTTCAAAAATATTCATATGAGGCTTTCTCCTTTTAAAATTTCCCCCTATTATACCATGAAATTGTAGAAAGTGGGCAAAGTTTGGTATAATAAAAGGAATAAGGAGTTACTATGACGACGAAACATTCTAAATTCAAAACAATGATGGCTTCTTTTAGCCTGACCAATGGATTGGGCATCTTGTTAAGAAGCATCAAATTATTGGTGGATTATTTGGCGGTCATTTTCCTAGTCTTGGGCAGTCTGGGTGCCGGGGTTGGAGTTGGCTATGTATTTAGCCTATTTGACCAAGTAGAGGCGCCTAGTAAGGAAGAGCTGCTGTCCAATATCGCCAATATCAGTAGAAATTCTCATATTGTCTTTTCGGATGGTTCTCCTGTAGCAGATATCAATTCAGACTTGTTGCGGAGCCCTATTGAAAATGCAGATATTTCTGACTATATAAAGCAGGCCGTGATTGCTACGGAGGATGTCACCTTTGAGAGCCACAATGGTGTTGTGCCTAAGGCGGTATTGCGTGCGGCTCTGGGCTCGGTTGGTTTTGGTTCTTCCAGCGGTGGTTCGACTATTACTCAGCAGTTGATTAAGCAGCAGATTGTTGGCGACGCTCCGACTTTTACACGTAAGGCCAATGAAATTATCACCGCCTTGGCTCTGGAGCGGGACATGTCCAAGGAAGATATTTTGACTACTTATCTCAATGTCTCGCCTTTTGGTCGAAATAATCAGGGCAAGAATATTGCCGGTGTAGAGGAAGCGGCGCGGGGAATTTTCGGAAAATCAACCAAGGAATTAACGGTTCCTCAGGCGGCCTTTATTGCTGGTTTGCCACAGAGTCCCATTGTCTACTCGCCCTATGCGGCAGACGGTAGTCTCAAGTCGGATGAGTATATGTCTTACGGCCTGGCTCGACACCAAGATGTACTCTATAATATGTACCGAGCAGAATTTCTGACCAAGGAAGAGTACGAGACCTATAAGGATTATGATATTCGCCAGGACTTCCTTCCTCCTAGTCCGGTAACAGAGGATACCAAGGATTTTCTATACTATGCTGTTCTGGATGAAGCCATTGACGTCATGTATGATTATCTGGTGGAGCAGGATAATGTTTCAGATGCCAAGCTGAAAAATGATGAGACCGTTCAGGAATACAGAGAGCTTGCCGCCCAAGAAATTAGCCAAGGGGGCTATACCGTCACTTCTACGGTCAATCCTGCCATTCACAATGCCATGAATGCTGTAGCGCGTGACAATGGCTACTTGCTGGATGAAGGAAACGGAGTTGTAGAGACCGGTTCGGTCTTGCTAGATAACAAGACAGGTGCAGTGCTTGGCTTTGTTGGTGGCCGTGATTTTTCAAAGAACAAGAACAATCATGCTTTCGATACTGTTCGTTCTCCTGCATCAACCATTAAGCCTATTTTGGCATATGGAATTGCTATGGACCAGGGCCTAATCGGATCGGCTAGTATCTTCTCAGATTACCCAGCTCGTTTCTCCAGTGGCGAGCAAATCATGAACGTCAATAACCGAGGTTCAGGTATGATTGATTTGCAGACTGCTCTCAATCGCTCGGTCAATATACCTGTCTTCTGGACCTATAAGCTGCTGCAACAGTCTGGTGTGGATGTCAAGTCCTATATGGAGAAGATGGATTACCACATTCCGATGTATGACATTGAAAGTCTGCCTCTCGGAGGAGGGATTGATGTTTCTGTAGCTACCAATACCAACGCCTATCAAACCTTGGCAAACGGCGGCGTCTACAACAAGCATTATCTGGTTGAGAATATCAAGAAGGCTGATGGGACAGTTGTTTACCAGCACCAGGCGGCACCTGTTCAGGTTTACTCTAAGGCAACTTCGAGTATCATGATGAACCTGCTCAAGGGGGTTATTTCCTCTGGCTTGACCACAACCTATGCAAACCGTATCAGGGCTATCAACCCTCAAGTATTGGCCAATACAGATATAGCTGGCAAGACTGGTACGAGTAATTACGCTGGAGATGCTTGGCTCATGCTTTCGACCCCTCAGGTTACCTTGGGCTCCTGGGCAGGCTATGATGATAATACAAGTTTGGATGTTTTTGCAAGCTATAATAGCAATTCTCACTATGTTGCTTATTTGTCCAATGCCATCTATCAAGTGGCACCGGAATTATTCTCTGGACGATTTACACTGGATGATAGTGTGATTGCATCTAATGTAGTCACCTCTACTGGGCAACGGCCAGGTAGTGTGCAGGTCAATGGCCGTACGATTAACGTATCAGGTGCTACTACGACTAGTTATTGGGCCAAAAATGGGGCGCCGGTGACCAACTATCGATTTATGTTAGGTGGAACAGAGGCTGACTATCAGACAGCTTGGAATAGTTTGTTTGGCAACCAGCAGCGTAGGACGACCTCCTCAAGCAGTAACAGCAGGACAGGTTCTTCTAGTAGTTCGAGCTCAGCATCCTCAGCAAATAATAATGACGGAGATTCCGAACCAAGTTCGGACTCTGGTGAAGAAGATAATCCTTGATTTTCAAGCGGTCTTGTGTTATAATTTTATAAATAATTTGTCGTCTGTCTTGTTTGAAATCTTGTCCAAACAAGACTTGCAGCAGTTAAATCACACTTTTCAAAGGAAGATTTAGCTGCTCTTTTTGTGTCTATTTGATGGATTTTTAGGAATTGTAATGTATTCTTAAAGATTCTAAATATTCAGAAAAAGGACAAAAGCTAGCTCGCTAGGGCTGGCGATAGATAAAACTCGACCGGATAGCGAGTAGCTTGACGGTCTCGTATCTTATTACAAAGGAGAAAACTTTTGGCAGGACATGAAGTTCAGTACGGTAAGCACCGTACCCGTCGTAGTTTTTCAAGAATCAAGGAAGTTCTTGATTTACCAAATTTGATTGAAATCCAAACGGACTCTTTCCAAGACTTTTTAGATTATGGTTTGAAAGAGGTCTTTGAAGATGTACTTCCAGTTTCAAACTTCACAGATACCATGGAATTGGAATTTGTGGGTTATGAGTTGAAGCAACCAAAATATACTTTGGAAGAGGCGCGTGCACACGATGCCAACTACTCAGCTCCAATTTATGTAACCTTCCGTCTTGTGAATAAGGAAACTGGCGAGATTAAGACTCAGGAAGTTTTCTTCGGTGAGTTTCCAATCATGACTGAAATGGGTACCTTCATCATCAACGGTGCAGAGCGTATCATCGTTTCTCAGTTGGTTCGTTCACCAGGTGTTTATTTCAACGATAAAGTTGATAAGAACGGTAAGGTTGGTTATGGTTCAACGGTTATTCCTAACCGTGGAGCATGGTTGGAATTGGAAACAGATTCAAAAGACATTGCTTATACTCGTATCGACCGTACGCGTAAAATTCCATTTACAACGCTTGTACGTGCACTTGGTTTCTCAGGTGATGATGAAATCTTTGACATCTTTGGTGATAGCGAATTGGTTCGCAACACTATTGAGAAAGATATTCATAAAAATCCAGCGGATTCTCGTACAGATGAAGCCCTCAAGGAAATCTATGAGCGTCTTCGTCCAGGTGAACCAAAGACAGCTGAAAGTTCTCGTAGCCTTTTGACAGCTCGTTTCTTTGACCCACGTCGTTACGACTTGGCACCTGTTGGTCGTTACAAGATTAATAAAAAACTCAACCTCCGTACTCGTTTGCTCAACCAAACACTTGCTGAGCATGTGATTAACGGTGAGACAGGCGAAATCGTCTTGGAAGCAGGTACAGTCTTGAGCCGTGATGTGCTTGAAAAAGTAGAAGCTCAATTCGACGAACTCAACCTTGTTGAATACATTCCAAATGACAACGCTGTTCTTCTTGAGCCAGTTCTTTTGCAGAAATTCAAGATTGTGGCACCAAAAGATCCAGACCGTGTTGTAACAGTGATTGGTAATGCCAATCCAGCAGAAAACGTACGTACAGTAACACCTGCGGATATCTTGGCAGAGATGAGCTACTTCCTCAACTTGGCTGAAGGTCTTGGTCGTGTAGATGATATTGACCATTTGGGTAACCGTCGTATTCGTGCCGTTGGTGAATTGCTTGCCAACCAGGTCCGTATCGGTTTGACCCGTATGGAACGTAACTTGCGTGAGCGTATGTCTGTTCAAGACAATGAAGTATTGACGCCACAACAAATCATCAATATCCGCCCTGTTACAGCTGCAATCAAAGAATTCTTTGGTTCATCTCAGTTGTCACAGTTCATGGACCAACACAACCCACTTTCCGAGTTGTCTCACAAACGCCGTTTGTCAGCCTTGGGACCTGGTGGTTTGACCCGTGACCGCGCTGGTTATGAGGTTCGAGATGTTCACTACACTCACTATGGTCGTATGTGTCCGATTGAAACGCCTGAGGGACCAAACATCGGTTTGATCAACAACTTGTCTTCTTATGGTCACCTCAACAAGTATGGTTTCATCCAAACACCATACCGCAAGATCGACCGTGCAACTGGTACAGTAACGAACGAAATCGTTTGGTTGACAGCAGATGAAGAAGATGCCTACATCGTAGCCCAATCAACATCACCACTTGATGAAAACAACCGTTTCGTTGATAAAATCGTTATGGGACGTCACCAAGGTAATAACCAAGAGTTCCCAGCAGATTCAGCGGACTTCATGGACGTTTCACCGAAACAGGTAGTTGCTGTTGCGACAGCATGTATTCCTTTCTTGGAAAACGATGACTCCAACCGTGCCCTCATGGGTGCCAACATGCAACGTCAGGCTGTTCCATTGATTGATCCAAAAGCACCTTACGTTGGTACTGGTATGGAGTATCAGGCTGCTCATGACTCAGGTGCGGCAGTTATTGCTCAACATGATGGTAAGGTAACTTATGCAGATGCGGACAAGGTAGAAGTACGCCGTGAAGATGGTTCCTTGGATGTTTATAGCATTCAAAAATTCCGCCGTTCAAACTCTGGTACAGCCTATAACCAACGTACCCTTGTAAAAGTAGGCGATGTCGTTGAAAAAGGCGACTTTATCGCAGATGGTCCTTCTATGGAACGTGGGGAAATGGCCCTCGGTCAAAACCCAATCGTTGCCTACATGACCTGGGAAGGTTATAACTTCGAGGATGCGGTTATCATGTCTGAGCGTCTGGTGAAAGAAGATGTCTATACATCTGTTCACTTGGAAGAATACGAATCAGAAACCCGCGATACCAAGTTAGGCCCTGAAGAAATCACACGCGAAATTCCAAACGTTGGTGAAGATGCTCTTCGCAACTTGGACGAAATGGGTATTATCCATATCGGTGCGGAAGTTAAAGAAGGCGATATCCTTGTTGGTAAAGTTACACCAAAAGGTGAAAAAGATCTTTCTGCTGAAGAGCGTCTTTTGCACGCTATCTTCGGTGACAAGTCACGTGAAGTACGTGATACCTCTCTTCGTGTACCTCACGGTGCCGATGGTGTCGTTCGTGATGTGAAAATCTTTACTCGTGCCAACGGTGATGAATTGCAATCAGGTGTTAACATGCTGGTTCGTGTCTACATCGCTCAAAAACGTAAGATCAAGGTCGGAGATAAGATGGCCGGTCGTCACGGTAACAAGGGTGTCGTTTCACGTATTGTTCCTGTTGAGGATATGCCGTATCTTCCAGACGGAACGCCAGTTGATATCATGTTGAACCCACTCGGGGTGCCATCTCGTATGAACATCGGTCAGGTTATGGAACTCCACTTGGGTATGGCGGCTCGTAACTTGGGTATCCATATTGCAACACCAGTTTTCGATGGTGCAAGCTCAGAAGATCTTTGGTCAACCGTTAAAGAAGCGGGTATGGATTCAGATGCCAAGACCATTCTTTACGATGGACGTACCGGTGAGCCATTTGATAACCGTGTGTCTGTCGGTGTCATGTACATGATCAAGCTTCACCACATGGTTGATGATAAACTTCATGCCCGCTCAGTCGGACCATACTCACTCGTTACCCAACAGCCACTCGGAGGTAAGGCTCAGTTTGGTGGTCAGCGTTTCGGTGAGATGGAGGTTTGGGCCCTTGAAGCCTACGGTGCTTCAAACGTCCTACAAGAAATCTTGACCTACAAGTCAGATGATGTGACAGGCCGTCTGAAAGCCTATGAAGCCATCACAAAAGGCAAACCAATTCCAAAACCAGGCGTTCCAGAATCATTCCGCGTTCTTGTCAAAGAATTGCAATCACTTGGTTTGGATATGCGTGTCCTTGATGAAGATGATAACGAAGTAGAATTGCGTGACCTTGATGAAGGTGAAGATGATGATATCATCCACGTAGATGATCTTGAAAAAGCACGTGCAAAAGCAGCAGCTGACGCAGCGGCAGCCTTTGCAGCAGAAGAAGCAGAAGACAAAGAATAATCAGATAGGATGCTAGGGGGAGGTCCTTGCTTGATTTTGTATCAACTGGGATCGCCTAGTCTGTCTGGTGCTAGTCAGTCTAGCAACTTTGTCGGTTATTCAAGAATCCGAGGTGTGACTCATCCACCTCTCACAAGAAAAGAAAGGGATTATTAGTGGTTGACGTAAATCGATTTAAAAGTATGCAAATCACGTTAGCTTCACCAAGTAAGGTTCGTTCATGGTCTTACGGTGAGGTTAAAAAACCTGAAACAATCAACTATCGTACACTAAAACCAGAACGTGATGGACTTTTTGATGAAGTGATCTTTGGTCCAACAAAAGACTGGGAGTGTTCATGTGGTAAATACAAGCGTATCCGTTATAAAGGGATCACTTGTGACCGCTGTGGTGTGGAAGTAACTCGTGCAAAAGTCCGCCGTGAGCGTATGGGCCATATTGAGTTGAAAGCTCCAATCTCACACATCTGGTATTTCAAAGGTATTCCAAGCCGTATGGGCTTGACCTTGGATATGAGCCCACGTGCGCTTGAAGAAGTTATTTACTTCGCAGCTTATGTGGTGATTGATCCGAAAGATACACCGCTTGAGCACAAGTCTATCATGACAGAGCGCGAATACCGCGAGCGTTTGCGTGAATTCGGCTATGGTTCATTCGTTGCCAAAATGGGGGCAGAAGCGATTCAAGACCTCTTGAAGCAAGTCGATCTTCCAAAAGAAATCGCAGCTTTGAAAGAAGAATTGAAAACAGCTTCTGGTCAAAAACGCATTAAAGCAGTTCGTCGCTTGGATGTATTGGATGCCTTCTACAAATCTGGTAACAAGCCAGAATGGATGATTCTCAATATCCTTCCAGTTATTCCGCCAGATTTGCGTCCAATGGTTCAGTTGGATGGTGGCCGTTTTGCCGCATCTGACTTGAACGAACTCTATCGCCGTGTAATCAACCGTAACAACCGTTTGGCTCGTCTCTTGGAACTTAATGCCCCAGGAATCATCGTACAAAACGAAAAACGTATGCTCCAAGAAGCTGTGGATGCTTTGATTGACAACGGTCGCCGTGGTCGTCCAATCACTGGACCAGGTAGCCGTCCACTTAAATCACTCAGCCACATGCTTAAAGGTAAGCAAGGACGTTTCCGTCAAAACTTGCTTGGTAAGCGTGTTGACTTCTCAGGACGTTCCGTTATCGCCGTTGGTCCAACGCTTAAAATGTACCAATGTGGTGTGCCACGCGAAATGGCGATCGAGCTCTTCAAACCGTTTGTCATGCGTGAAATCGTTGCCCGTGATATTGCTGGTAACGTAAAAGCTGCAAAACGTTTGATTGAGCGTGGTGATGACCGTATTTGGGATATCTTGGAAGAAGTGATCAAAGAACACCCAGTTCTTTTGAACCGCGCACCTACCCTTCACCGTTTGGGGATTCAGGCTTTTGAGCCAGTCCTCATTGACGGTAAGGCTCTTCGCTTGCACCCGCTTGTCTGTGAAGCCTACAACGCCGACTTTGACGGTGACCAGATGGCCATTCACGTTCCATTGTCAGAAGAAGCGCAGGCAGAAGCGCGTATCCTTATGCTGGCTGCTGAGCACATCCTTAACCCTAAAGATGGTAAACCAGTCGTAACACCGTCTCAGGATATGGTCTTGGGTAACTACTACTTGACCATGGAAGATGCTGGTCGCGAAGGCGAGGGTATGGTCTTCAAGGATGCGGATGAAGCGGTTATGGCTTACCGCAATGGCTATGTTCACTTGCATACCCGTGTTGGTATTGCAACAGATAGCTTGGACAAGCCATGGAAAGACAACCAAAAGCACAAGATTATGATGACAACTGTCGGAAAAATCTTGTTTAACGCGATTATGCCAGAAGGTCTTCCATACTTGCAAGAGCCAAACAACGCTAACTTGACAGAAGGAACTCCTGATAAATACTTCTTGGAACCAGGATCAGATATCAAGGCTGCTATTGCAGAATTGCCAATCAATCCACCATTCAAGAAGAAAAATCTTGGGAACATCATCGCTGAAATCTTCAAGCGTTTCCGTACAACTGAAACATCAGCCCTACTTGACCGTTTGAAAGACTTAGGTTACTATCACTCAACACTCGCTGGTTTGACAGTGGGTATTGCCGATATCCCAGTTATCGACAACAAGGCTGAAATCATTGAAGAATCTCACGAACGTGTCGAACAAATCAAGAAACAATTCCGTCGTGGTATGATTACTGACGATGAGCGTTATGCAGCAGTTACAGATGAATGGCGTTCAGCTAAGGAAAAATTGGAAAAACGTCTGGTTGAAAAACAAGATCCTAAGAACCCAATCGTTATGATGATGGACTCTGGTGCCCGTGGTAACATTTCCAACTTCTCCCAGTTGGCCGGTATGCGTGGTCTGATGTCAGCTCCGAACGGACGTATCATGGAATTGCCAATCTTGTCTAACTTCCGTGAAGGTCTTTCTGTATTGGAAATGTTCTTCTCTACTCACGGTGCCCGTAAGGGTATGACGGATACGGCCTTGAAGACAGCCGACTCAGGTTACTTGACTCGTCGTTTGGTTGACGTTGCCCAAGATGTTATTATCCGTGAAGACGACTGTGGAACAGACCGTGGTCTTGACATCCGTTCGATCACAGATGGCAAGGAAATGATCGAGCCACTTGAAGAGCGTTTGCAAGGTCGTTACACTAAGAAAACGGTTAAACATCCTGAAACTGGTGCAGTCATCATCGGTCCAAACCAATTGATTACCGAAGATATTGCTCGTGATATTGTCAATGCTGGTGTTGAACAAGTAACCATCCGTAGCGTATTTACATGTAATACTCGTCATGGAGTCTGCCGTCATTGTTACGGTATCAACTTGGCGACAGGTGATGCGGTTGAAGTGGGTGAAGCAGTTGGTACGATTGCAGCCCAATCTATCGGTGAGCCTGGTACACAGCTTACAATGCGTACCTTCCACACGGGTGGTGTAGCCTCAAACAGCGATATCACGCAAGGTCTTCCTCGTGTTCAAGAGATCTTTGAAGCCCGCAATCCGAAAGGGGAAGCGGTTATCACTGAGGTCAAAGGTGAAGTTACAGCGATTGAAGAAGATGCGGCAACGCGTACCAAGAAAGTCTTTGTTAAGGGTAAAACTGGCGAAGGCGAATATGTGGTTCCATTTACAGCCCGTATGAAAGTTGAAGTTGGTGACCAAGTTGCGCGTGGAGCAGCCCTTACCGAAGGTTCTATCCAACCGAAACGCTTGCTTGAAGTCCGTGATGTCTTGGCGGTTGAAACTTATCTTCTTTCTGAGGTTCAAAAAGTTTACCGTAGCCAGGGTGTAGAAATCGGCGACAAGCACATTGAGGTAATGGTTCGTCAAATGCTTCGTAAAGTTCGTGTCATGGATCCAGGTGATACAGATCTTCTCATGGGTACCCTTATGGACATCACAGACTTTACAGATGCCAATGCTGACGTGGTTATTGCAGGTGGCATTCCGGCAACAGCTCGTCCAGTTCTTATGGGTATTACCAAAGCCTCTCTTGAAACCAACTCATTCTTGTCTGCCGCATCCTTCCAGGAAACAACTCGTGTCCTGACAGATGCTGCCATCCGTGGTAAACGTGATAACCTTCTCGGTCTTAAAGAGAACGTTATTATCGGTAAGATTATCCCAGCAGGTACAGGTATGGCCCGCTACCGTAATCTTGAACCACAAGCAGTCAATGAAGTTGAAATCATTGAAGATACAGTAGCCGAAGAACTTGCAGCAGAAGCAGAGCTTGAAGCTGTAACTGAATAATAAGCTTTAAGGGAAGACCGTTTGGTCTTCTCTTTTTGTGTAACCTGTTCAAAAAAAACAACCAGATGGTGTCCACCTGATTGCTACTATGCTGTCTTTATTTTAAGCTTGGAAAGATGAGAAGGTTCTCCAATTGCTTGTGATAATAATCCTTGTACTTAGAATACACCAAGGTGTGGTTTAGTTGGTCTTGGGTCTTGCCAGGAAAGTCTGAAATGATGCCATCAACCGCTAAATCATCTGCCTGGGTCACGCCAGCTTCATCATTGACTGTCCATACATAGAGAAATTTCTTGGAGGCTTTGATGTAATCATGTAATTCGGGAGACAGGTCGCTCAAAGGGACGCTGAATCCAGTCAGACCTGGAAATTGCTCCTCAAGGATGGAATTCATAATCAAGACTGTTTCAAATTTAGGTGAGTGGCTGAGGACTCTCTTCATAAATTCTTGGTCAGCTGTTTGTAGTTGATGCTGGCCTTGCTCTAACCGCTGTTGGTATTTTCCTAGAAAGTTTTCTACAATCTGTGGACTGTCTAGCTCAGAAGTTTTGAAATCAATCAGGAGCTTTTGACCAGACTTTTCGGCCTCTGTCAGAATCTGATCAAAGCTGGCGATATGGGCTGTGTGCCCCTCTTGATCGGTCAAGCTAATGTTGGTTAGAGTGCTTAAGGGCAGGTCGTGTGGCCGATAGTGGAGCCCTGTCCAGCCGGATAGATTAGGGTCGTGAAAGACCACATATTCCAAATCTGCTGTTTCCCAGATGTCAATTTCAATGTAGTCAAACTTGCTTTTGCTGGAAATTTGGAAGGCCTCGAGACTATTTTCAACTGCGCTAGGACCGTTGAGGGCCCGGTGGGAAATGACCTGTGGAGACTTTGGGATAATCTGTCTGGCCTCTTGTTTAACAAGGTAGAAGACTGGAAAGACGGGTAGCCAGACGACCAGTAAGGAAGCTGGTTTCCACCAGGTGAATTTTTCGTCAAAAATGACTTTCCACCAGAGCCAGAGCGAGAAAGACAGGACCAGAACAAGGCCACTATAGAGCAGGGCGAAGAGAATGAAGTAAATTTCTTGCACATGCTGGGGAAATCTTTCTGTCAGATGTGCTTGGAGATAGTAATTGGCCAGACTGACAGAGTACCAAAGTCCCAGGGCCAATAGGGGGACCAGGAGTCCAATGGCTAATTTTTTCCATAGGGGTCTTTGTATTTTTCGTTTTCGGATGTTTGATTTGATAGATTGCTTCATGCTTGCGGAACTTTCTGATTTTACGTACTAGCTTATTATACTTTAAAACCGTCAAATAATCTACTATATTTTTGAGAAACCTAAGCGCAATTGGTGTGGGGAATCAGATGAAATTCTTCTCGGTCAACCAGGCGCGGATAACAGAGAGGGTTTTGTCTTGGAATTTGCCGGATTCGTACATGTGGTCGGCTCCTGTTAGGGACACGAGCACTGATTCGGCGTAGTTCTGAGCTGTTTTTCTGGCGATGGCGGATACGGTCATCTTGTCTTCGCTGCCCGTGATGACCAGGACTGGACCCGAAATCTTGCTGAAATCCACATAGCCTGCTCTGCTTTTGTCAAAGAAAGGAAAGGCCATCTGAGTGTAAATCTTGCCGGATTCAGGAACCAGGGTCTTGAAGATATCCTCCTTGAGGCTAGGGTCCTGGACGTTGAGGCAATAGGTGAAAAACTCATCCTTGTATGGTGGCATGGGCTTTTTCCAGAAGCCCCAGCGCAGGAAGTGGCGGATGAAACAACGAATCATGGTTGGATAGAGGGCAAAGATGTCGGCGGTAGGGGCAGGTCCCATGAGAATCATGCCGGCGATTTCTGTGCGCTCGGCGACCATTTGTGCCAAGAGACAGCCCAGAGAATGCCCTAGTAGTAGAGGAGGCTCTTCCAGACTTTCGACCAGGGCAACCAAATCATCAGCGTAGTCGGTCAGGCTGACGGCACCAACCTTTTCCATCACCTGCTCATAGGGTAAGTCGTGGTAGCGCAGGCTAGGCGTGTGAACAATGATTCCCATTTTTTCTAATTTTGTGGCAAATTCTCCCCAGACAGCCCCATCGCACCAGGTTCCGTGAATCAAGATTATATGTTTCATAGACTTTCCTCCAATCATTTTTTCCATTATAACATGTTTGTCATCTGCTTGTGAGTCAGCTGTAACAGTTGTCATATTTATTTAAGGCTTCTTCAAGCTTTCTGCCTTAGGATAGATAGGGTAATATCTGAACCCACCTTTATAGCTCGGCAGCTTTATTTTTTATATAAATGTGCTTCGCTTGGGTATATAGGTTCTAGAAGAAAGGAAGTATTGAAATGAATACATTTTTTGCAAACAAGAAGTTGAAATTGGGAATCGCTGCAAGCTTAGTTGCAGGTATGGCCATGCTGGGACAATCCTCGGCTAGTGCAGATACCTTTGATTCCTATGGTCCGCGCTATCTGGGAGAACATCCAGCTCCAATCTACCAATCATTTGGAGTGGCTGATAGCAGTAGCGCTGTCATTTCGGAGACGGTCTCTACAGCCTCTACGACCTATAGTTCCGCTGTAACGACCACTTATACTGCCAACACCTATCCAGTCGGCCAATGTACCTGGGGTGTAAAGGAGCTAGCGCCATGGGTAGGTAACTATTGGGGCAATGGAGGTGATTGGGCAGCAAGTGCTGCGGCTCAGGGCTATACGGTTGGGACAACTCCTCAGGTAGGTGCCGTTATCGTATGGACAGATGGTGGCTATGGACATGTGGCTTATGTGACAGACGTAGCAGCAGACGGGACCATTCAGGTGATGGAATCGAATTTTAATGGCAATATGTCCATTGGAAACTACCGTGGATGGTTTAACCCGACGACTACCGGGGCAGGTACGGTTAGCTATATCTACCCACCAGCGGATGCTTAGATAAGGGATAGGAAAGAGGTCTTGGCCTCTTTTTGCTTTCCTATCTACAGCAGCTGATTTTTGGAGCCAAGAATGATATACTAAGAGTGTAGCGTTTTCACTAATTTATACATTTCTCGTCGTTGAAAGGAGACATGATGAATAATTTTCGTTTACAGATTCCGACAGACATCCGTTTCGGACGTGACCGCTTAGCTGAATTGCCAGAGGTCTTGGAACAATTCGGCAAGAAGGTACTTTTGGTCTACGGTGGTGGCTCCATCAAACGCTCTGGTCTCTATGATAAGGTTACGGCCTTGCTGAAAGACAATGATTTTGAGTGGGTGGAGCTGGCAGGTATCGAGCCCAATCCGCGGATAGATTCAGTCCGTGAAGGTGGAAGGTTGATTCGCGAAAATAGCCTAGACATGCTTTTGGCTGTCGGTGGCGGTTCAGTCGTTGATGCCAGTAAGGTTATGGCTGCGGCAGCTTATTACGATGGTGATGCCTGGGATTTGGTCAAAAATCCTCGCCTGATTGGCCAGGCAGTTCCGATTGTAGATATTCTGACGCTGGCGGCAACTGGTACAGAAATGAACCGTGGGGCTGTGATTTCCAATATGGAGACCAATGAAAAATTGGGTACAGGTGGCTGGGAGCTCATTCCGCGGGCCTCTTTCTTAGATCCGACCTTGACTTACACGGTTTCAAAATGGCAGACGGCAGCTGGTACGGCGGATATGATGAGCCATCTTTTTGAGCAATATTTTAATCGCACAGTTGGAGTGGATGTTCAGGATAGCATTGCAGAGGGCTTGTTGAAGACGGCCATCAAACATGGTCCGGTGGCTCTTGCAGAACCAGAAAATTATGAGGCGCGTGCCAACTTGCTTTGGACCTCGACCCTGGCTTTGAATGGCTTGGTTGCTAGTGGACGTGCGGGCGGCTGGACTTGCCATGCTATCGAGCATGAATTGTCGGCCTATTATGATATTACGCACGGTATTGGTTTGGCTGTCTTGACACCGCGCTGGATGAAATTCTGTGTTGATACTGATCCGACGACACATGCGAAATTTGCAACTTATGCCCGCAATGTTTGGGGACTGACAGAAGGTTCAGATGAAGAATTGGCTAGACAGGCTATTGAGAAAACCTACCATTTCTTCAAAAATGAGATGGAAATTCCGATGACCTTGCCTGAAGTAGGTATCCCAGTCCAAGATTTGGTGAGAGAAATGAGCGAGCAGGCTGTGTTGCATGGTCGCTTGGATGGAAATGTTTTTGTGACTCTTTCAGTGGACCATGTGGAAGAGATTATTCTTGCCTCCTTTGTGGAGATGGAGGAGTTTTAGGCCTAAGTAGGTTTAAAAAGAGCACGAGAGCTATTTTGTGAAAAAAATCGATTAAAAACGCACCAAATTTGGTGCGTTTTGTGTTACAATAAAACTAAGAATAGGGGGAAAGGCTATGATCGGAGAAAATATAAAATCACTACGCCAGACACATGATTTAACACAACCAGAATTTGCGAAAATGGTTGGTATTTCACGCAATAGCTTAAGTCGTTATGAGAATGGAACTAGTAAAGTTTCAACAGAACTCATCGATCGTATTTGTCAAAAATTTAACGTCTCTTATGTCGATATTGTAGGAGAGGATAAGATGCTAACACCTGTTGAAGATTACCAACTGACTTTAAAAGTAGAAGTGATAAAAGAACGTGGAGCTGCCATTTTATCACAGCTTTATAGATACCAGGATAGTCAAGACATCGCCTTTGATGATGAATCCAACCCTTGGATTTTGATGAGTGATGATTTGGCTGAATTGATCAATACAAAGATTTACCTTGTCGATACTTTCGATGAGATTGAGCGTTACAATGGCTATTTAGACGGTATCGAGCGGATGTTAGACATGGTGCATCATCGGGTGGTGGCTTAATGAGGTTGGAAGAATTTAGTGAAGCTGAGTTTCAGAAGGCTTTACAGCGAACTATTAGGGCCCTAACTCGTGGAAAGACGATTCCAAATCAACCGAGAGCCATTTTTCTTGGAGGTCAGAGCGGAGCAGGTAAGACGACTATTCATCGAATTAAACAAAAAGAATTTCAAGGTAATATCATTATCATCGATGGGGATAGCTATCGTTCCCAACATCCTGATTACTTAGCCCTGCAAGATAAGTATGGCAAGGACAGCGTGGACTATACCAAGGAATTTGCAGGAAAAATGGTAGAGCATCTGGTTGACGAACTCAGCACGCAGGGTTATCATTTGCTGATTGAGGGAACCTTGCGAACTACTCAAGTTCCTCGTCAGACTGCTCAATTATTATCTTCTAAAGGTTACCAAGTTTCCTTAGCAGTGATTGGCACCAAACCTGAGCTTTCTTATCTCAGTACCTTGATTCGTTACGAAGAGCTTTATGCCATAGATCCCAATCAGGCTAGAGCAACACCAAAAGAACACCATGATGGGATTGTAGAGAACTTGGTTGATAACTTGAGGGAGTTAGAAAGTGAGAAATTCTTTGATCAGATTCAAATTTATCAGAGAGATAGGACTTGTATTTATGATTCTAAAACTGATAAAGATTCTGCAGCAGAAGTGTTACAAGAGTGTCTCTTTGGGAAATGGAGCAAGGTAGAGGAGGAGATGATGAAGTTTGGACAGGAACGGTTGAGGGAGATGAGTAAAAGTAATGGAAACGATGTATAGTTATATGCAGTATCTTATATTCTAGAACATAGGATTACTTTATACGAAGCTTTAAAAGTAAAGATAGTTGGTGCTTCTAAAACGGGTAATCCCTATGTATCAATTGTTAATCAATAGTAACCTTTATCAAAGAATGGCTGGGCTCTATCTTAATGATGTAAAAAAATTCTGAACGGAGATTTTGATAAGAAGCTTCAATTCACCTAGAACAAATGTTCAAAATTCCAACATATTCTTTCTTATTTTTGATATAATGTAAAAAAACAACAAAGGATTAAACATGAATAAACGAGAACGACTAGAAGAAATTACACGATTGGTAAACAAAAAAGGCACAGTTCGAATTTCTGAGATTGTTGAATTGCTAAATGTTACTGATATGACTGTTCGACGTGATTTTATTGAATTGGAAGAGCAAGGTGTCTTAACAAAAATTCACGGCGGTGCTAGAAGTAATAAGGCTTTTCAATATCGGGAATATTCCCATTCTGAGAAACACATTCAGAATAAGGAAGCCAAGCAAGAGATAGCGGAAAGGGCTGCACAACTGATAGAAGATGGAGACACGGTGTTCTTAGGCCCAGGAACAACAGTGGCCTTTCTGGCTGAAGCCATTAAAAATCCTCGCCTAACGGTCATCACAAACTGTATGCCTGTTTTTACCATCCTATCTCAAAAGAAGACCGAGGAGTTTCAAGTCTTTCTCTTGGGGGGAGAATATCGTCAAGTGACAGAATCTTTTGTAGGAGAAATTACCAATACAAGTTTAGAAAAAATGCGATTCAGCAAAATTTTCTTTTCAGGTAACGGACTTAAGGGAACTGATGTCATGACCTCCACCCTAGCGGAAGCCTATACGCAAAATATTGCCATTAAACATTCTTTAGAAAAATATCTACTGCTGGATGCCTCGAAAATTGGAAAAGATGATTTTACTTCCTTTTGTGATTTGAATGATATAACTGCTCTAGTGACTGATATGACTGCAAAGGATGAAAATTACCAATTATTAAGTAAGCGCATCGAAATTATCACTACAAAATCATAAAGTTATCAAAACCAACAGTGAAATGTTGGTTTTTTTGTTTGCATACGAAAAAGATAAACAAAAATAAAACAAAATATGTTGACTTTATGTTTGTTTGGTTGTATAATTTAAACATAAAAAGCGAAAACGCTTTTTCTAAGTTTTGCAAAACAAAGATTTTCTGCCACATATGGCTACAACTTTCTATTTTTGTTAGGAGATAGGTTATGACAATCATTATCGGTGCTGATCCAGCGGGCTCAAAACTAAAAGACGTTATTAAAGATTATTTACAAGAAAAATCATATGACTTTAAAGATGTCAGTGATGGAAGTGATTTTGTTGATACAACTTTGGCAGTAGTCGCAGCAGTCAATCAAGAGGAAGGAAATCTTGGTATTGTGATTGATGCTTATGGTGTTGGTCCATTTATGACCGCAACTAAAGTCAAAGGCATGATCGCTGCAGAAGTTTCAGACGAACGTTCTGCCTATATGACAAGAGGACACAACAATTCGCGTATTATTACAATCGGTAGTGAGATTGTAGGAGAAGGAATTGCCAAAAATATCGTTAAAGGATTTGTTGAAGGTGAGTATGATGGCGGTCGTCACCAAATCCGTGTCGATATGCTAAATAAAATGTGCTAATTGTTGTAAACAAAGGAGAATAAGAGATGAAAATTGCAATCGGTTGTGACCACATTGTAACCTATGAAAAAATCGCTGTGGTAGATTATTTGAAAAATCAAGGATATGAAGTATTGGACTTTGGGACTTATGACAATGTTCGCACTCATTACCCAATCTTTGGTAAAAAAGTTGGTGAAGCTGTTGCAAGCGGACAAGCAGATTTGGGAATTTGTATTTGTGGAACAGGTGTTGGAATCAACAATGCTGTAAACAAGGTACCTGGCGTTCGATCAGCCCTGGTTCGTGATATGACCTCTGCACTCTATGCAAAAGAAGAGTTAAACGCCAACGTCATTGGTTTTGGAGGAAAGATTACAGGTGAGTTGCTCATGTGCGACATCATTGAAGCCTTCATTAAAGCAGAATACAAACCAACTGAAGCAAACAAACGTTTAATCGAAAAGATTGCTGCAGTTGAAACGCTCAATCAAGAGCAGGCTAATCCAGAGTTCTTTACTGAATTTCTTGAAAAGTGGGATCGTGGAGAATACCACGACTAGGAGGCTCACATGATTTTGACAATCACTTTAAATCCGTCAGTTGATATTGCCTATCAATTGGATACTTTTCATTTGGATACGGTCAATCGAGTAGAAAAAGTTCAAAAAACAGCTGGAGGCAAGGGGCTCAATGTCACACGAGTTTTGAAACAAATCGGTGAAGATGTTGTAGCAACAGGCTTTATTGGCGGTGAGATTGGAAGTTATGTAAAGAAACAACTCACTCGAAAGGATATTAAAAATTCCTTTGTGGAAATTGGGAGCGAAACACGTAACTGTATTGCGGTTCTTCATGATGGCAAACAGACGGAGATTTTAGAACAAGGACCAACTATTCAAGAACATGAAGCCTTGAATTTTATAGAACATCTTGAAATCATTCTGAATAATGTAGATGTAGTTGTCATTTCAGGAAGTTTGCCTAAAGGACTTGCTAGCAATTATTATGTTGAGATTGTAGAACTTTGTAAAAAATTTGGCATAGCTGTTGTTTTGGATTGTTCTGGTGAGGCGCTGAAAAACGTTTTAGAAAGCCAGCAGAAGCCGACAGTTATTAAGCCGAATACAGAAGAGTTATCACAACTGATTGGTAAAGAAGTTACTGATGATATTCAAGAGTTGAAATCAGTTTTGTCTGGTCAACTTTTTCAAGGAATTGAGTGGATAGTCGTCTCATTAGGGGCACAGGGGGCTTTTGCCAAGCACAATGACAAGTTCTATCGTGTCAGAATTCCAAAAATCAAAGTCGTCAATCCAGTAGGATCAGGAGATTCAACAGTTGCAGGTATTGCAGCTAGTTTGGTACATGCCTTACCTGATACAGAATTACTAAAAAAGGCTAATGTTTTAGGCATGCTAAATGCCCAGGAAGAACAGACGGGTTACGTCAATTTAGAAAATGCAGAATCGTTGTATTCTCAAATCGAAGTCGAAGAGGTATAATATGGTAGTAACAGCAGATAAAAGAAAATACATGGAAAAAGTAAGCAATGAAGCAGGTATTATTTCAGCCTTAGCTTTTGACCAACGTGGAGCCCTGAAAAAAATGATGGCAAAACATCAGACAGAAGAACCTACTGTGGAGCAGATGGAAGAACTAAAGAAACTAGTTTCAGAGGAATTAACACAATTTTCTTCCTCAATTCTGTTAGATCCTGAATTTGGTTTGCCAGCATCACGCGCCCGTGACGAACAGTGTGGTTTGCTCCTAGCTTATGAAAAAACTGGCTATGATACCAGCTCTACTAGTCGCTTACCAGATTGCCTAGTAGAGTGGTCTGTAAAACGACTAAAAGAAGAAGGGGCAGATGCTATCAAGTTCTTACTCTATTATGATGTTGATGGAGACCAATATGTCAACCTTCAAAAACATGCCTATATTGAACGCTTAGGTTCAGAATGTCAGGCTGAAGGTTTACCATTCTTCTTGGAAATTTTGAGCTACGATGAAACGATTGAAGACAATGCCAGTGTGGAATTTGCAAAAGTCAAACCTCGAAAAGTAAATGAGGCTATGAAAGTATTTTCGAATGAACGCTTTGGAGTGGATGTTCTCAAGGTAGAAGTACCTGTGAACATGAATTTTGTAGAAGGCTTTGGAACAGGGGAAGTCGTCTATACAAAAGAAGAAGCAGCTGAATATTTCCGTCAACAAGAAGCATCAACTCATTTGCCATACATTTATCTAAGTGCAGGTGTTTCTGCTAAGCTTTTCCAAGATACACTAGTGTTTGCACATGAAGCAGGTGCTAAATTTAACGGTGTTCTCTGCGGTCGTGCGACGTGGGCGGGTGTTGTGCCAGTCTATATTGAACATGGTGAAGAAGCTGCGCGTGAATGGTTACGAACTGTTGGTCGTGAAAATATCGAGGGACTTGATGCAGTCTTGTCTCAAACAGCAACTTCTTGGCTAGAAAAATAATTGAAAAAAATAACCATTTTCTTAAAAGAAAGGGTTTACATTTTCTGAGAATATGCTATAATAATCTCATCAGTAAGAATAGAGTGGATTGTAACTAATTCGATTAGGCAAGACTACAAATGGATTTGAGAGTAGGATATTCTCGGTTTGTTTGTAGTCTTTTTTTGCTTAAAAATATAGGAGGGATATATGTTTAGGATTATACAGTCACTAAATAATAACGCTGCCCTGGTGAAAAATGAACATGGGGAACAGGCAGTCGTGATGGGATTAGGTATAACCTTTCAAAAGAAAAAAGGGGATTTAATTGTTAAGGACAAGATAGAAAATATCTTTTCGCTAAAAAATGATGAGGCCAAAGAAAATTTTCTAACCTTATTAAAAGATATTCCCTTAGATTTTATTTCGGCAACCTACACGGTTATTAATCATCTGGTAGAAACTTATCATTACCCTGTACAAGAATATCTATATGTGACATTGACAGATCATATCTATTGTGCATATCAGGCGGTTTTAAAGAATAGTTATCAAGAAAGTAGGCTACCCAATATTTCAGCCGAATATCCATTGGAATATAAAATGGCGCGTGAAGCCTTAGCTATGTTTCGAGAAAAATTGCTAAATGATTTTCCAAATGATGAGATTGGTAAAATTGCACTTCACTTAATCAATGCAAAGGGTGAAACAATTCATCCCACTAGTGAAGAACATGACATCAGTAAGAAAATTATTGCTGAGGTTGAACAAATTTTGATAGAGAATGGGATTAAACGCACAAAAGAAAATAGTAATTTTTATGATCGCTTTATGATTCATTTGTCCTATTTTCTGAATTACTTAGATAGATCCCATCAGTCAAATGAATCAATTGCTAGTTTGGAACAGTACATCAAGCTCCAGAATCCAAGAGCCCATCAGGTTGGAAGTCAGATTTTTGAGATGATTACATCATTGGTTGATGAGCCAGTAAATGATAGTGAAAGGTTCTATATTGTATTACATATTCAACGGTTATTGTAAATCAATTCAATTTTAAAAGGAGGTTCATATTATGAACAGAGAAGAAATTACTTTATTAGGTTTTGAGATTGTTGCATTCGCTGGTGATGCTCGTTCTCGTTTGATGGAGGCACTGTCTGCTGCTCAAAAAGGCGACTATGCAAAAGCAGAAGAACTAGTTGAAGCTGCCAATGCTTGTATTGTTGAAGCCCACCATGCTCAGACTAGCTTGTTGCAAAAAGAAGCGGCTGGTGAGGATTTAGCCTTTAGTGTGACGCTCATGCATGGTCAAGACCATCTCATGACAACATTATTATTGAAAGATATGATGAGTCATATGATTGAACTTTACAAACGAGGTGATAAATAATGAATAAATTGATTGAATTCATTGAGAAAGGGAAGCCTTTCTTTGAAAAGATTTCGAGAAACCCTTATTTAAGGGCTATCCGTGATGGTTTTATCGCTGCCATGCCAGTTATCTTGTTCTCAAGTATCTTTCTATTGGTAGCTTTCGTGCCTAATATCTTTGGTTTTACTTGGTCAGATGAAGCAGTTGCAGCTATCATGAAACCTTACGGTTATACAATGGGTATTGTAGCTGTCTTAGTTGCAGGAACGACCGCAAAATCTTTGACAGATGCATTTAACCGTCAATTGCCAAAAACCAATCAAATCAACTTCATTTCAACCATGATTGCTTCAATTTCAGGTTTCTTATTACTGGCTTCTGATGGTATTGAAGGTGGATTTGCCAATGGCTACATGGGAACTAAGGGACTTTTGACAGCCTTTCTGGCAGCCTTCATTACGGTTAATATCTATAAGGTCTGTGTGAAAAACAATGTCACCATTCGTATGCCAGACGAAGTTCCACCGAACGTATCCCAGGCATTTAAAGATGTGATTCCATATGCATTGTCTATCTTTGTTTTGTATGGAATTGATCTTGTGACACGTCAAATCCTTGGAACAAACGTCGCTGAGGCAATTCTGAAATTATTTGAGCCTCTATTTACAGCAGCAGATGGTTATGTTGGTATTACCATTATCTTTGGTGCCTATGCCTTGTTCTGGTTTGTCGGGATTCATGGTCCATCAATTGTTGAACCAGCAATTGCAGCCATTACCTATGCCAATATTGAAACCAACTTCCAACTTTTACAGGCGGGTCAACACGCGGATAAAATCCTGACTTCAGGTACTCAAATGTTTATCGTGACAATGGGTGGTACAGGTGCTACCTTGGTTGTGCCATTCATGTTTATGTGGTTGACTAAGTCTAAACGAAACAAAGCAATTGGACGTGCTTCAGTTGTTCCAACCTTCTTTGGTGTAAACGAACCAATCTTGTTTGGTGCACCACTCGTACTCAACCCTGTATTCTTTGTTCCATTTATTTTAGCTCCAATTGCTAACGTATGGATTTTCAAATTCTTTGTTGATACGCTAAAAATGAACAGTTTCAGCGTCAACTTACCATGGACAACTCCAGGTCCGTTGGGGATTGTCATGGGAACAAACTTTGCTCCACTTGCCTTTGCACTAGCTATCTTGTTGGTATTTGTCGATGTACTTATCTATTATCCATTCTTGAAAGTTTACGATGAGCAAATTCTTGCTGAAGAACAATCAGGGAAAGTTGAAAATAGCTTGAAAGAGAAAGTGGCAGCTAACTTCAATACTGCCAAAGCAGATGCTATTCTTGAAAAAGCAGCAGTCGATACCGAAATTTCTGAACAAACCAACGTTCTGGTACTTTGTGCAGGAGGTGGTACAAGTGGATTGCTTGCCAACGCGTTAACTAAAGCTGCAAAAGAATATGGTGTTCCAGTCACAGCAACAGCAGGAAGCTATGGTGCTCACCGTGAGATTTTACCAGAATATCAATTAGTCATCCTTGCACCTCAAGTAGCATCGAACTACGATGATATAAAACAAGAAACTGATGCATTGGGCATTAAACTTGCCAAAACTGAAGGGGCTCAATACATTAAACTCACTCGTGATGGTCAAGGTGCTCTTGACTTTGTCAAACAACAGTTCTAGAACCTGTATTCACAGTTCAGCACTCCCATCTAAGGCTAGTTTTTCAGCTACTCATCGTTAGTTTTTTTCAAAATACAGTCAGTATTCCCTCAAAAAACTGCCTTGATTAGCGAAAAACTATCTCTTATATACAAGCGCTTCACTTGTGAATGCAGGTTCTGAATCCAAAGGGGAGGGAGTTATCATCTCCAACTCCTACCCCTTTATTTATTTTTGATAGAAGAAGGTAGGCATATGGTTAAAACATTACCGAAAGATTTTATATTTGGTGGAGCAACTGCTGCATATCAAGCAGAGGGTGCTACACAGACAGATGGAAAAGGTCGTGTTGCATGGGACAAGTATCTAGAAGATAATTACTGGTACACTGCGGAACCGGCTTCTGATTTTTATAATCGTTATCCAGTTGATTTAGAACTAAGTGAACAATTTGGTGTAAATGGCATTCGCATTTCGATTGCGTGGTCTCGTATCTTCCCAACAGGCTTTGGAGAAGTGAATCCAAAGGGAGTAGAGTATTACCATAAATTATTTGCGGAATGCCATAAACGTCATGTAGAACCATTTGTAACGCTTCACCATTTTGATACACCAGAAACGCTACATTCTAATGGTGACTTTCTAAATCGAGAAAATATTGAGCACTTCGTCAATTACGCAGCGTTTTGCTTCAAAGAATTCCCCGAAGTTAATTACTGGACAACCTTTAATGAAATCGGTCCAATTGGTGATGGGCAATATCTAGTTGGGAAGTTCCCGCCAGGGATTCAGTATGACTTGTCTAAAGTATTCCAATCCCATCATAATATGATGGTTTCACATGCCAAGGCAGTTAAGCTCTACAAGGATGCTGGTTATAGTGGAGAAATTGGTGTTGTACACGCATTGCCAACGAAATATCCTTATGATCCAACCAATCCTGACGATATTCGTGCAGCGGAACTAGAAGATATTATTCATAATAAATTTATCCTCGATGCAACATACTTGGGTTACTATTCTGAAAAGACTCTTGAAGGTGTTCGCCATATTCTGAAAGTAAATGGTGGGGAATTAGACCTTCGTGATGAAGACTTCGCTGCCTTAGATGCTGCAAAAGATTTGAACGACTTCTTGGGCATCAATTACTATATGAGTGATTGGATGAGAGCTCATGATGGAGAAACGGAAATCATCCATAATGGTAAAGGTGAAAAGGGAAGTTCTAAGTATCAAATCAAAGGAGTTGGTCGTAGAGAGTCCCCAGTTGATATTCCAAAAACGGACTGGGATTGGATTATCTATCCGCAAGGTCTTTATGATCAAATCATGCGTGTGAAAAATGACTATCCAAACTATAAGAAAATCTACATCACTGAAAATGGTCTCGGTTATAAAGATGAATTTGTAGATGGTACAGTCTATGACGATGGTCGAATTGATTACGTGAAAAAGCATTTAGAAGTGATTGCAGATGCTATCTCAGATGGTGCCAATGTTAAAGGGTATTTCATCTGGTCCTTGATGGATGTATTTTCTTGGTCAAATGGATATGAGAAACGATATGGACTGTTCTATGTTGACTTTGAAACCCAAGAACGCTATCCAAAGAAAAGTGCTTATTGGTATAAAAAAGTAGCAGAAACACAGATTATTGAATAAAAATAATACAAGGATGCCTAGCTCAAGTTAGCATCCTTGTTTTCATATAAGGGAGGCAGTTTTTATGCTCGAATTAAAAAATGAGAACTTAACAGTACAATTTTCTGAATTAGGTGGGCAAATTATTTCCATTAAAGACAAGGATGGTATCGAGTATCTTTGGCAAGGGGATCCGACCTATTGGAGCGGTCAAGCACCAGTTCTATTTCCAATTTGTGGAAGTTTACGAAATGATTGGGCTATCTATGAACCTGCAGAAAGACCGACATTTACAGGCACAATTCCAAGGCATGGACTTGTACGAAAAATGATGTTCAAAAATGTAAATAGTACTGAAAACTCTTTAGAATTTTCTATTTCATCAAACGAAGAAACCGTAAAAAATTACCCTTTTGAATTTGAACTTTCCATTAACTACTCACTACTTGGCAATACAATCCGAACTGAATATCGGGTTAAAAATCTTGAAGGACATAGAAAGCTACCATACTTTATTGGGGGTCATCCAGGTTTTAATTGTCCTTTGTTGGATGGTGAGAGTTATGAAGATTATTATTTAGAATTTGAAAAAGTAGAATCTTGTACAGTACCTAGAAGTTTTCCAGAAACTGGCTTACTTGATCTGCGAGACCGCCGGCCATTCTTGGAAAATCAAAAGACCTTGGACTTGTCCTATAAACTGTTTGAGCATGACGCTATAACATTGGATCAATTAGCATCACGAAAGGTAACCTTGAAATCAAAAAATCATCAGAAGAAACTTTCGATTGCATTTGATGATTTTCCATATTTAGTGATTTGGTCAACTACAAATCAGAGTCCCTTTATCGCATTAGAACCATGGAGCGGACTCTCTACTTCATTGGAAGAATCTGACATATTCAATGCCAAACGAAATATTAGTTATGTCGCTCCAAAAGAGGTTGATACAAAATATTTTGATATTATTATTGAGTAACCTTTTGAAAATGTTTGTTCGTTACAGAAATTTGCTAAAATAGTTCGAATAATGAAAAAACTAAAAAATATTAAGCCACGATGCTTTGTTTTTATTTGTATCCTAATTTTTCTTGCTTTAGGTTTTGACAGTCGGCTTCAAGTAACTCATTACAGGCTTGTTAGTCCCAAAATATCTCAGCCAATCAGACTTGCTCTAGTTACTGATTTACACTCATCAAATTACGGTAAAAATCAGATACAAATCTTGGAAACATTAGAGAAAGAAAAGCCAGATATCATTTTATTAGGTGGAGATATTTTTGATGATGAACTTTCTGACAGAAAAACTCTAGAATTGTTAAGCGGGCTAGTAAAATTTAATCATACTTACTATGTGTCAGGTAATCATGAAATATGGAGTAATCGATATGATCAGATGCTGGAACATCTGAGACAACAGAATGTGGTTGTATTATCTGGAAATAGTAGTAGAGTTGATGTAAGGGGGCAGTCCATCACTATTTCAGGCATTGATGATCCTGAATATTTTCAAAAGTATGATACTAGTGAGAATTTGCTAGACCAACTTGAAGACATAAAAAGGAGGCAAATAAGCACTGACTTCCAAGTTTTACTAGCACACCGACCAGAACTAATTGATACTTATCAAAAGTATGGATTTGATTTAGTGTTATCTGGTCATGCGCATGGAGGACAATGGAGGGTGCCTTATTTGGTTAATGGTGTATTTGCGCCTAATCAAGGTTTTCTTCCGAAATATGCAGGTGGTTTATATGAAGTTGAAAATTCGTATTTTATTGTAAGCAGGGGTCTGGCTAAAGAATCTACACGAGTACCAAGATTCTTTAATCGCCCAGAAATTATCATTGTAGATCTTGTTAATCCGTAACTTCACTTCTTTCTAATCACTCAAAAACCCACTGACTTTTAATTAGCCAGTGGGTTTTATTACTTATCCGATCAAAAATCGCTTAAAATCAAGGTTTCTACCGTCTATTGACGTGTAGTGAATCCCTATTTCACATCAGTAAAGATTAAGTATTGTCTATTTTAGCTGTTAGAAACGTTTATATATCAACGTTTTTGTAATATTCCTTAGCAAAAGGTAGAGTGAATGGTAGAGTAGTTATTGCGTTAGTTCAGCAATCTGATCAAGATAAATACCCACAGCTTCTAACATTCGTTGAGGTGCTAATTCAGCGTAAGTATCCATTGTTATCCTAGTTGATTAAAAAAATCTCTAATTTCCTCATCTTTTATAAAATAATATATAATTTTCCCCTCTCTTCTAGTGTCCAAGATGTTTTGATTGGCTAGTTTACGAAGATGGTGGGAGGCAGATGCCATACTGAGATTTAGTAAACAGGCTATATCGCAGACACAGAGTTCTTCAACAGCAAGGAGATAAAAGATGATATTTATCTGTTTATTATCGGTAAACTTTGATAAAATGCGAAGTGATTTTTGGACTTTTTCCTTTTCAAGGTAGTTCGTTGCGGTTGTAACATTTTGTTGATTTATAACATTCACTTGGCAGATACTATCTTTTTTCAAAATATTTTCTCCTAGCCTAACACAGTCCATAGCATGTCAAAACTGTTGTTTTCAATCAGGATATATATCCCCAATCCTAAATAAACAACGGCAATAAACCATCTGCTATATTTTTCCAAAGTTTCTCCAACAGAAGGGACTTGTGCCAATTTTTGGGCAGAAAAAACCAAGAGATAAATCATGACTAGAAAAGTAAGTAAAGTCACTATCAAATTCGCTAAATTTAAGGTAGTAAAATATGGGACAAAGACACCAATATTGTCAGCACCACAACTTGCAAAAGTAATCATAGCGACTAGAAAAATCAGGTTTTTATTATCTTTGCTCAAACCTTCTTTGGCAATAGCTTCTCCATCAGAATCTCCTAAAAGCAAAACTTTGAGGCCTAGGAAAATTGGAATCAAACCGAGCAAACCTAAAATCTCTTTACTAGGAATATAATCTAAGACAAATGCAAAAAGCAAACTTAGCAATATTAGACTAACAGAGCCTAGAAATTGTCCTAAATAGATGTTAATGATGTCTTTTCTGCTTTTTCTTTTGGCAAAAAATAACATTAGGATAATAAGTAAGTCTACGGCTGTCCCAGAATACAGGATTATTGAAGTAACAACATTTTGAATCATTAAACACCTCATTCAAATATATTTTTGAATGAATTTTAACATTAAACTTTGTAGATGTCAACTTAAAATCCACCAAAATATAGATAAGAAGTTAGTGTACCAAATATTAAAAAGCCCTGCCATCGAAATGATAGCAGGGCTTAACTTCAATATCAAATGATATATTCATCTAAGAAGGTAGAGTTCTTATTGATTTATACTGCAATGTAGTGAACTTCAAAAATTCAAAAATCGCTTTAAATCAATGTTTTGACGTCTAATGACGTGTAGTGAACCTCTTACTTAACTTCAGTAAAAATCACGTGCTTACGCAATTTTGGTGAGTATTTTTTCAATTGAAGACGGTCTGGAGTGTTACGTTTGTTTTTTGAAGTAAGGTACAAACGCTCACCAGATTCTTTGTGTTCAAGTGTAATATTTACGCGCATGGTATCTCCCTTCTATTATTCAGCTGAAGCAGCTTTAGCGATTTTACGTCCTTTGTAGTATCCTTTCAAAGATACACGGTGAGAACGTGAGTAATCTCCAGTGGTTTCATCAAATTTCACAGTTGGAGCTGCTACTTTATAGTGAGTACGACGTTTGTTTTTCTTCGCTTTTGAAGTGCGACGTGCAGGTACTGCCATTTCTTTCTTCCTCCATTAAATATCAGGGCTTAGCCCCTTATAATCTAAAATAGTGCGTATGACTTTCGCCAACTTTAACAGTATATCAAAACTTTTTTGTAAAGTAAAGTTACTTGACAGATTTTTTTCTATTTTTTGCCATCAAGCAAGGTGAATGGTCAGATATATCAAAAAACTATCGAAATGTATAGAAAATATATATTTTACAATTATAGCTTTTGGGAATAAAATGAAACTATCAAAATTTTTCAAGGAGTTTTCATTATGTCAAAAACACATTACCATTTCGATCATGTCGGTTCTTATCTTCGTCCACAAGCTTTGAAGGATGCCCGTGAGCAATTTGCCCAAGGCAAAATCAGCCACGAAGACCTGCTCGCTATTCAGGACAAATTGGTCGCTGAATTGGTCCATCACCAGGTTGACAATGGGCTCAAGGTAGTTTCTGACGGTGAGTTCGGCCGTTCTTGGTGGCACCTGGACTTCCTCTGGGAATTGACAGGGTTCGAAGCTTACTTGCAGGAGGATTCTTACAAGTTTCACGGGGCTAAGACTCGCACGACCAATGTCCGCCTCAATGGCAAGGTAGTTGAAAATCCAGACCACCCGTTTTACCGTGATTTCCAATACCTTCAGTCTATCGTGCCTGAGGGAGTTACGCCAAAGGTGACTATTCCAAGCCCGTCACTGGTTATCAAGCGTGACCATCGCAGCGATCTCTATGCGGATTACTACGAAAATTGGAGTGATTTCCTAGACGGTTTGGCAAAAGCCTATCATGATACCATTCAGCATTTTTATGATCTGGGTGCCCGCTATGTTCAATTGGACGACACAACCTGGGCTTATTTGATTCAGCAATTGGAGACCTATCATGACCAACAGGAAAAACGGGCGGAATTTGAGCAGATTGCTGAAGATGATGTCTACGTGATCAATAAGGCCTTGGAGGGCCTGCCAGAGGATTTGACGGTGGCGACCCATATCTGTCGAGGCAACTTCAAGTCAACCTACCTTTTTGAAGGAAGCTACCAGACGGTTGCCAAGTATCTGGGCCAACTCAACTATGATATCTTCTTCTTAGAATATGACGATGAGCGTTCAGGAGGTTTTTCACCGATTGTGGACATCTGGAATGGCCGTGAGAATGTCGAATTGGTGCTGGGTGTGATTACATCTAAAAATCCTCAGTTAGAGGATATTGACGCGGTGGTTGCCCGTATTGAAGAAGCAGCGAAATTGATTCCACTCAAGAACATTGGCATCTCAACCCAGTGCGGCTTTGCTTCTACGGAAGAAGGAAATATTCTGACTGAGGAAGACGAGTGGAAAAAATTACAATTGATTAAGACGATTACGGACAAGGTCTGGGGAAATTAGGAGAGAAAAAGGAGATAGGAGGAGTCATAGGGATTTAGGAAGAGCGATTTTAGAAGGTGTAGGAGGCAAGGCCAATGTGTCCAGTCTGACCCATTGTGCGACACGCCTGCGTTTTACCTTGGTGGATAAGTCTAAGGCAGACCAAGCTGGCCTGGAACAGTTAGAGGGTGTTTTGGGTGTGATTGACAAGGGTGGTCAATTCCAAGTTGTTATCGGAAATGACGTGGCCCAGGTCTATCGTCCTTTGGCAGAGGATTTGGAAGAACAAGTAGTCGCAGACCAAGAAGCTTCGAGCAAGCATGGAATTTTTGCGACTGTTCTGGCTACTATCTCAGGTATCTTTACCCCGATTTTGCCGGTCATTACGGCAGCCGGGATGATCAAGGCTGTGCTATCCTTGCTGACGGTGTTTGGTGTGGTGGCTGCTGATGATACCAACTATCAAATTCTCAACTTTATTGGGGATGCTGGTTTCTTCTTCCTGCCTATCTTTCTTGGCGGCTCGGCTGCCCGACAGTTTAAGACCAATCAGCAGCTGGGGATGTTAATCGGGGCGATTTTGCTCCACCCTAACTTTGTGGCCTTGGTGACAGCGGGCAAGGAGGCTGGGACGGGTCTGAATTTCTTCTCCATTCCGATTACCCTATCAAGCTACTCTTCGACCGTTATTCCGGTAATTTTAGCAGTATGGTTCATGAGCTATGTGGAAAGAGTTGCGGATAAGATTTCGCCCAAGGCTATCAAATTCTTCTCTGTTCCACTCTTGACAACTCTGGTGACTGCCCTGGTTACTCTGATTGTGCTGGGGCCGCTTGGTGCTATTGTGGGCAATTGGCTGGGTACCTTCTTCCTCTGGTTGGAAGAATTTGGTCCTTGGGTTGTGCCAACTATTGTAGGAACAGTGTCGCCTTTCTTGGTGATGACTGGTACCCACTACGGTCTAGTATCGATTGGCATCAACAACCGCATGACCATTGGCTATTATACCATCGCTCAGCCTGGCATGTTTCCGTCCAATGTGGCCCAGGGTGGGGCAGCTTTAGCTATTGCACTGAAAACGAAGGATGTCAATAAGCGTGCCTTGGCTTCATCGGCTGGTATTACCGCGATTTTTGGTATCACAGAGCCTGCCCTGTATGGTGTGACCCTGCGTCACTGTCCTGCCTTGATTGGGACCATGGTTGCCGGTGGTATTGGTGGTTTCTTTATGGGGATTATGGGGGCTCGCAACTTTTCTGGTGGTTCTCCAGGGCTTCTGACCATTGCTGCCTATATCGGTGAGGACACGCTCAAGTATTTTTATACAGCGGTAGCCGGCCTGGTCATTTCCGTTCTGATTTCCTTTGTGGTGACCTTTGTTCTCTATAAGGAAGATTAAGAACCAGTATTCACTGTTCGGCACTTTTAGCTAAGGCTAGTTTTCTGCCACTCAGCGTTGTTTTTCTCGAAATACAGTCAGTATTCCAGCTCAAACGGCCTTGACTTGCAAAAAACTATCTCATATCTAAATGTACCTCACTAGTAAGCACAGATCCTAAAAGTGGTGCAAACCGCTTTTTCTTTACGGGGAAAAGGACTTGCACAGGTTGGCAAAATTTTTTACAATAACATCAGAAAATACTTGATGTGACATATATATAATTGTTGCGAGGAGAAATCCATATTAACTACTTTTAAGGAGAACTGTATGAAGACAGTTGGAAAATTTTTTGCTAAAAAGTTGGCGAGCCTCTTGGTTGTTTTATTGGTCTTAGTAATTGGTGTCATCTGGTTTAGAAATAGCATCTTTGCCTGGTTCCGAGGCACTCATACGGTCCAGTATGAATTTGTCATCAAGCGGTTTGAGCAGGAGACCAAGCTGATCGTGGCAGGTGCAGATGTGGAAACGACTGCCAATCATACCTTTGAAAACAAAAAAATGAAGGAGTGGCCAGACTGGACAGAGCCTATCACCAAGCTCTTTGTTGGACGAGAAATGTCGGTCGAGATTCCTGTTCAGACCGAGTTTAAGCTAGATTTGGAAGGCTTGACCAAGGATGATATTCGCATTGAGGACAATACCTTGACCTTCCAAAATTCTCTGACTGTTGAGGTGGACTCCCAGCAACATGGGGAAATCAAGATTTCCAATAATAGCAATGGTTTGATTGACAAGGCTGTCGATGTCTTTACTGCCGGACAAAAGGCGCAAGAATTTCTGTCGGACAAGTCCCAGGAGGCAATTTACAAGACCAGTGAGTATGTCCTGAATGACGCTGAACGTCAGGAAAAGGTGGTCGGCTTTGCGGAAAATTCTCTTGAAAGTCTACTCAATTTAAATTCCGATGAAAAGTTAGAAGTTGATTTATCTCTGGATGACCTCAACTTTGTCATCGTTGATAAGAAATAGCAGTGGAAACCGTGTCAAGCAGACATGGTTTTTTGCTCGCTCTGCCATTTCCAAAAAGCCTGGGAATATGGTAAAATAGGAAACAAACTGTAGAAACGAGAGACGAGATGAAACTTCAAAAACCTAAGGGAACCCAGGATCTATTGCCACAGGATACGGTCAAGTGGCAGTATGTGGAAGGCTTTGCCCGCAGTATTTTTAAGCGATACAATTACGCAGAGATTCGCACGCCGATTTTTGAGCATTACGAGGTTATCAGCCGTTCTGTTGGCGACACGACGGACATCGTGACCAAGGAAATGTATGACTTCTATGATAAGGGCGACCGCCATATTACCCTTCGTCCGGAAGGGACCGCCCCGGTGGTTCGTTCGTATGTGGAAAACAAGTTGTTTGCTCCAGAAGTGCAAAAGCCAAGCAAGTTTTACTACATGGGCCCAATGTTCCGTTATGAGCGTCCTCAGGCTGGTCGTCTGCGCCAGTTCCACCAGATTGGTGTGGAGTGTTTTGGTTCCAACAATCCTGCGACGGATGTGGAAATCATGGCCATGGCCTATCATTTCTTTGAGGAACTAGGGATTCAAAACATCACCCTTCACCTTAACAGCCTGGGAAATCCAGAGAGTCGTGCGGCCTATCGCCAGGCCTTGATTGATTATCTGACACCGCTCAAGGACCAGTTGTCCAAGGATAGCCAGCGCCGTTTGGAGGAAAATCCTTTGCGCGTGCTGGATTCCAAGGAAAAAGAGGACAAGGCGGCAGTTGAAAATGCTCCGTCCATCTTGGATTACTTGGATGAAGAGAGCGCGGCCTACTTTGAAGGGGTCCAGTCTATGTTGGACAGCCTGGGTATCACCTATGTCATTGACACGAATATGGTTCGCGGTTTGGACTATTACAACCATACCATTTTCGAGTTCATCACCGAGGTGGGGGGCAATGATTTGACTATCTGTGCTGGTGGTCGCTATGACGGCTTGGTCAGTTATTTCGATGGACCTGAGACACCAGGTATTGGCTTTGGTATGGGGATTGAGCGTCTGATTTTGGTCCTTGACAAGCAGGAAATTGAGCTGCCGATTGACCAGTCTCTGGATGTTTATATCGCTGTTTTGGGTCAGGAGGCCAATGGCGGAGCTTTGGAGCTGGTTCAAGCCCTCCGCAAGCAAGGCCTGTCTGCCGAGCGTGATTACCTAGACCGCAAGCTCAAGGCTCAATTTAAGTCTGCGGATGTCTTTGGTGCCAAATACATCATCACCCTTGGTGGAAGCGAGCTGGAAAGCAGCCAGATTACTGTCAAGAATAATCAGACCCGCCAGGAAGTCAAGACTAGCCTGGACACCATCAAAAATGATTTTGCCAGCCTCTTGCCAGAACTTGGAGCAGAGTAGGGGAGGTAGAGGATGAAAAAATACATCAACATCGCCTTAATCTATGCTATTGCAGGCCTTCTTAGCGGCCTTGCTTACCGTGAGATCATCAAATTAACCGGTTTTACTGGTCAGACATCTCTTAATTTGGTTCACACCCACCTGTTTACATTGGGCATGTTCCTCTTTATGATTGTGGCGCTCTTTGCCCAGCGCCATGAACTGGAAAAAATCAAGTCTTTTCGTGTCTTCCTAGTGACCTACTACATCGGCTTGCCTCTTTCTGCTATCATGCTGGCTGTCCGCGGGATGACTCAGGTTCTAGAAATGGATTTGTCAAAAGCCGTCAATGCTAGTATTGCAGGCTTGGCAGGTATCAGCCATATCCTGGTTTCAGTTGGTATTATCAGTCTACTCCTTGCCTTGAAAAAAGCAGCTGAAAATTAACATATAAACAGTAAAGCAAGCTCCGTTTTGGAACTTGCTTTTATTGTTTATTTGGAATAATAAAGAAGAGATAGTAGGTAATGAAAATAGTCAAAGCAACTAAGAGGATTTTGACTGATAGGAGTGGGGCCAAATAGATAGAAATCCCCATGAGGATGTAAATTTGCAGGATAATTCGTTTTTTCCGACTCTTGCTGATAGACTTGGTTTCCGCATAGTCAGCGACATAAAATTGATAAAGCCTGGTTGTCCTGAGCCAGGTTTCAAACTTCTTTGAACTATTGGCAAAGCAAAAGCCAGCCAAGAGTAGCAGGGGAGTGGTAGGGAGGATGGGCAGGAAAATGCCGCATCCACCAACAGGAAATTATTGCAGCTCATGGCTACACATTTTAGCGAGAAGGCTGAAATAGAATTGGTAGAAATTAAGGATTTGCCAATGTTTAACAAGCCTGCCACCCGTCAATTACCAGAAGCTGTCTTGGAATTGGCTAAGAAAATTGAAGGGGCAGAAGGGGTTATCATTGGAACACCCGAATATGACCACTCTATTCCAGCAGTTTTGATGAATACCTTGGCTTGGTTGTCTTATGGCATCTATCCCTTGTTGAACAAGCCGATTATGATTACAGGTGCATCTTATGGTACCTTGGGTTCTTCCCGTGCCCAGTTGCAGTTACGTCAGATTTTGAATGCTCCTGAGCTCAAAGCCAGCGTTTTGCCTGATGAGTTTCTCTTGTCAAATTCCCTGACTGCCTTTGATAAGAAAGGTCATTTAGTGGATATTGAAACAATCCAAAAATTGGAGGCTATGTTTGACGACTACCGCTTATTTGTGAAAATGACTGGAAAATTGTCTCATGCCAAGGAACTTTTGCACAAAGAGGCAGAGAATTTCGACTGGGAAAGTTTATAGGAAGAGGACGAAAAGATGAAATTTGTTGGTATTGTAGGATCAAATGCGGACCAATCATACAACCGTATGCTCTTGGAATATATCCGCCGTCAATTTAAGTTGAAGTTTGAACTAGAAGTCATGGAAATCAAGGATGTTCCGATGTTCAATCAAGATGAAGACCAATCGGACTGCTTTGCTATCCAGTATTTGTACAATAAGATTACTCGTGCAGACGGTGTCATCATTGCAACACCAGAGCACAACCATACGATTACACCAGCCCTCAAGAGCACCTTGGAATGGTTGTCCTTCAAGCTCCACCCACTGACAGATAAGCCTATCATGATTGTCGGTGCTTCTTACTATGACCAAGGAACATCCCGTGCCCAGGTCCATCTCCGTAAGATTTTAGATGCTCCAGGTGTCAATGCCTATACCCTTCCAGGAAATGAATTCCTACTTGGCAAGGCAAAAGAGGCATTTGATGAGAAAGGAAATATCATCAATGAGGGGACAGTGAAATTCCTAGAAAGCTGTCTCGATAACTTTATCAAATATGTAGGAGTAGTGTCTCAGTTGAAAAAACCAAAACCAATTGAACCAGAAGATCTTTACTGCGGTAAGCCAATTGCAACGACTGTTCAGGGCATTGACCCAGATGATCCAAACTGGTTGGAGAAGGCTGCTGCCCAGGTTGGAGCTGTTGAAGGAGACACCTATGTCAAATTGGACAACGGTCTACTGACGGTTAATCAGCTCAATCAATTCCTCAAGGCCATGCCTTTTGAATTGACTTTCACAGACGATAACAACCAGTTCCTCTACTATAATGCCGCTCACCAAGATCCTGAAACCATACTTGGAAAACGTCTGCCAGAGCATGTCGGCGGTCGTTTGGCAACCCTACACGGCACCCTGCCACCAGCTCGCATGAAGAACGTGGAGTGGGTTGTTGGAACGCTCCGTAACGGTAACCAAGAATATGTTCGGACCATTGTTCCAGGTACACCGCCAGAAGTTATCAATACCCACAACTATCAGGCTATGTACTATCCGGATGGCTCCTTTGCAGGTATCAACGAGATTATCTTCAACTTCAAGCCATGGTTGGATTGGTACCTCAATGAAACTGGTCAACAGTTGGTTGGCGGTAAGGCTATGTCAGCTGCTGGTCACGGTCATGCAGCTGCCCATGTCGATGCGACATCCGGTGCATCGGATGCAGGTGCTGCTCCAGCTCCAGCTGCTTCCGGTGTGGATGCAAGCTCTGGTGCATCAGAAGCCTATTAGATTTGTAATGAAAGGTGCCATCAGGGCACTTTTCCTTTATTATTTTATTAGAAAGAGGAGATTATGACAGTTTTTAAGGAGAAAATCGGTGCGGCTTGTGCCAAAAAAGAGGCTCTCTTTGATGAGAGTTTGGGTCGGTATGCCCTGCGTTCTATGTTTGCTGGGGCCTATCTGACCATGTCAACGGCTGTGGGAATTATCGGTGCGGATGTCATTTCTAGCCAATTTCCGGCCCTGGCTCGCTTTGTCTTTACCTTTATCTTTGCTATCGGCTTGATTTTTGTCTTGATTTTCAATGGCGAATTAGCGACATCCAATATGATGTATCTAACAGTAGGAGGCTACTACAAGCAGATTTCCTGGAAGAAGGTCTGCACGATATTGCTTTATTGTACCTTCTTTAACTTGATTGGTGCTATTGTCTTGGCCTATCTATTCAATCAATCTTTTTCCTTCCAGCAACTGACAGATAAGAGTTTTGTAATCAATGCGGTCCAGCTCAAGTTGGCCAAGACAGATTGGATGAACTTCATCGAGGGCATTACTGCCAATATGTTTGTCAATATGGCTATTATGGGATATATGCTCCTGAAGGAGGAATCTGCCAAGTTCTTTGTGGCCCTATCTGCCATTTTCATGTTTGTTTTCCTCATCAATGAGCACTTGATTGCCAACTTTGCTTCTTTTTCGCTGGCTGGATTTAGCCCTGTTGACAACATCAAAGGTTTTGATTTGGTCAATATTCTTCGCCAGTGGACCGTAGTTTTCTTTGGCAACTGGATAGGTGGAGGTCTCTTTATCGGGATTGCCTATGCTTGGCTCAATGAGACCAAAACAGTGCATAAGGAAGGTTAGAAAACAAGCTCTCAGACCCCAGATCGATTTTTTCAAATAGGTCTTGAAAAATACTCTAAAATGCCTATAATGTATTTACATTAAGGTATTTTTTAGTCTACTCTGCTATTCTACTGGGAAAAGGAGGAGATTCTATGTTTATTTTTGCCTTTCCTGGTACGGGAAAATCGACCCTTGCGAAACAGTCGTCAGCCATCGTGGACTTAGAGATGTCTGACATCAAGTATGACAATTCGAGCGTCAGCCATTTGACCAAAGAAGAGAGGAAGTCTGTGCCGCGGCCTATTAAGTACAAGGGCTACCGTCAGACTTATATTGACAGGGCCTATGCCCTGGAGTGTGAGGGCAAGACGGTTCTCGTAGCTATGAATTTTCTGGTCAGGATGCTGGCGGCCATGCTGGTTCGAGGCTTTGTCCCCTTCCATATTTACATTCCTCACTTTTCTTTGAAGGAAGAATACAGGAAGCGCTATATTCAAAGAGGAAACAATTCCCGCTTTATTTTTGAGGTTATGTTTATTTGGTATCTAGTGTTGCTCCCTTTTTATCTACTATCCATATGCCTGCCAAAATGTATCACTGTCTTGGGAGAGGGTGAGACATTGTCAGACAAGATATTCGCTAAAAACCACCGAAAATCCAATCAAAAAACAGGCCTAGCGCAAACCATTTCATGAAAATGAATGAAAATTCACAAATTGCTTGAAAAAATGACGCTAAAGCGTTATCATATTATGGTACATAAATGGAGGAATGACATGACACATATTACATTTGATTACTCAAAAGTTTTGGGACAATTTGTTGGTGCTCAAGAAGTAGACTATATGCAACCACAAGTTACTCTAGCTGACCAAATGCTCCGTCAAGGAACAGGTCCTGGTAACGACTTTATCGGCTGGTTGGATTTGCCAGAAAACTACGACAAAGAAGAATTTGCACGTATCAAGGAAGCAGCAGCAAAGATCCAAAATGAAAGTGAAGTTTTGGTGGTTATCGGTATCGGTGGTTCTTATCTCGGTGCCAAGGCTGCTATTGATTTCTTGAGCAACTCTTTTGTTAACTTGCAAACACGTGAAGAGCGCAAAGCTCCACAAATCCTTTACGCTGGAAACTCTATCTCATCAAGCTACCTTGCTGACTTGGTGGATTATGTTGCTGATAAGGATTTCTCAGTTAACGTGATTTCAAAATCAGGTACAACAACTGAGCCAGCCATTGCTTTCCGCGTCTTCAAAGAATTGCTTGTCAAGAAATACGGTCAAGAAGAAGCTAACAAGCGTATCTATGCGACAACTGACAAGGCAAAAGGTGCTGTTAAGGTTGAAGCGGACGCAAATGGTTGGGAAACCTTTGTTGTTCCAGATGATGTCGGTGGCCGTTTCTCAGTCTTGACTGCAGTTGGTCTTTTGCCAATCGCGGCAGCTGGTGCAGACATTGATGCCCTTATGGAAGGTGCAAACGCTGCTCGTAAGACTTATACTTCAGATAAGATTGCTGAGAATGAAGCTTACCAATATGCAGCTGTCCGTAACATCCTTTATAGAAAAGGCTATGTAACAGAAATCTTGGCAAATTACGAGCCATCACTCCAATACTTCAGCGAATGGTGGAAACAATTGGCTGGTGAGTCAGAAGGCAAGGACCAAAAAGGTATCAACCCAACATCTGCTAACTTCTCAACAGACTTGCACTCGCTCGGACAATTTATCCAAGAAGGAAACCGCAATATCTTTGAAACAGTAGTTCGTGTTGACAAACCAAGAAAAAATATCTTGATTCCTGACATGGCAGAAGATCTTGACGGTCTTGGCTACTTGCAAGGAAAAGACGTTGACTTTGTAAACAAAAAAGCAACGGACGGAGTACTTCTTGCCCACACAGACGGTGGCGTACCAAACATGTTTGTCACTCTTCCACAACAAGATGAGTTCACACTTGGTTACACCTTCTACTTCTTCGAGTTGGCAATTGCTATCTCTGGTTACCTCAATGCCATCAACCCATTTGACCAACCAGGTGTAGAAGCCTACAAGAAAAACATGTTCGCTCTTCTTGGCAAGCCAGGATTTGAAGAACTCGGTGCAGAATTGAATGCACGTTTGTAATGAATATGAACCGGCCGCTTGGTCGGTTTTTCTTATGCCTCAAATCCTGTCTGTGTGTCTAGGTGTCTATTGTCTAAAAAAGTAATTTTTCTCTAAATTTTCTTGCATTTATCTATTGACAACCGATATATATATATATATAATGGACATATAACATTCTTTAGGAGGCTATTATGGCAAAGAAAATTAGGGATGAGCATGGCAATGTCTATGTACAGAAGAAACCATTTTACAAACGGATTTGGTTTATCGTGTTGGCAGGTTTAATTGTACTTGGAGCTTTAGGCAATGCACTTGGCGGCGGTAAAGAGGGAACAACAACCTCAAGCCAACCTTCAACACAGGAAACAAGCCAGGCAAATACGGAGACTCCAGCAAGTAGCTCAGAAAAAGCAGAGGAGAAGCCAGCAGAGGTGACCTATGGCATTGGGCAAGAAGTACCAGTTGGTGATGTAACCTATATTGTAAATTCAAAAGAAATTGTCACTAATGTTGGTGGTGAATTTGGTAAAAATGCAAATGGAGTTTTCTTGTTGCTCAATGTTACCGTAAAAAATAATGGGACTAAAGCCATTACAGTAACAGATGACTTCTTTACTTTGTTAAAAGGTGAAGTGGAGTACGAGACAGATTCGTCAGCGGGTCTATTTGCTAATCAAGATGCAAATTTCTTCCTCTCTGAGGTAAATCCAGAGAGTACCATTACTGGCAATGTCATCTTTGATATTACAGAAGAGACAGCAAATGATCCAAGTATCCAACTCAAAGTACAAACTGGATTTTGGGGTACAGAGACTGGTTTGATTAACCTACAATAACAATCAAGAGGCATAACTCTAGTCTCTTTCTCATTGCCGGCCGCTTGGTCGGTTTTTCTTATGCCTAAAATTATGGTACAATGGTTTTACAAGGAGACAGGTCTATGAAACCAGAGTATTTTGTAGTCGGGGATGTTCATGGCAAGTATCAACTCTTGGTTGATTTGTTGCAGAAGTGGAATCCTGAGCGTCAGCAATTGATTTTTTTAGGGGATTTGATTGACAGGGGTGAGGATTCCAAGGCTTGTTTGGAATTGGTCATGGATTTGGTGCAGAATCAGGGAGCCATTTGCCTGACAGGTAATCATGAGCGGATGTTCCTGGCCTGGTTGCGGGACCCTCAGGACCGCTATGACCATTATCAGAGAAATGGTGGTGATACGACCATCAATTCATTGCTGGGGCGTTCCTTGGATGCGTCGGTGGATGGTATGGTGGATGCCCATCAGGTTTCAGAGCAATATGGGGAATTGATTGATTTTCTCAAATCTTGTCCCTACTATCTAGAAACGGAGCTCTATATCTTTGTTCACGCGGGGGTTGACCTGACCTTGGATGATTGGCGGGAAACCAGTGAGCATGACATGGTTTGGTTGCGATCCAAGTTCCACGAGACAGCTAATGAAACTGGCAAGTGGATTATTTTCGGCCATACACCAGTCTATAATTTGTTTGGAACTAAGACGCGGATCAGTCAGATTTGGGACAGTGGTGATGGAAAAATTGGCATGGATGGCGGTGCTGTCTATGGCGGAGTCCTCCATGGTCTGGTCTGCAATCAAGACGGGCCAATCGAAGACTATGTGGTCGGTCACACCCGATTCCAGTTGCAGGTAGAAGATTAGTTTTTATCAGCTCCACCGGGAAACAGGGGAGAACAAGATTTTGTAAATAGACATATTAAAAAAGGCGATTGTGTTCGCCTTTTTGTGTATTCAGATAAAATTGTCTAAAAAGTCTGAGTGGTCACGAGAGTTGTTTGCAGAAGGTATTATGCCTTCAATCTAAAGGTATGCGGAGCTTTTTTCAAGAGAAAGAAATAGCCGAAGCCGACGTAGAGCAGGAGAAGGCATGACACGCCGATGACATAGTAGTGAGAACCAATATCTACACGGCTATTGAGATAGGCCACCCAGTAGAGGGCTCCACTGAGAAATTTATAGACAGGGTTGGTCACTTCCATGTCTTTGGTAAAGGGCTGCAACATATAATAGATAAAGAGGTCATGAAAGGAAAAGAGGGCGGTCAGGCTGGTCAATAGCAGGGCAGTTAGCAGATAGCTGCCAGGAGTGTATGTCGCCCGTGTAAAGAGGACAAGCCCTAAAAAGAGGGTGACAGCAAAGCGAGCGTTGTAGAAGATAGACTGCTTGAATCGGTAGTTGAAACCAGCAATAATGGTCTGCGGTTCCCGATAAAAGGGGTAATGGAGCATGGAAAGGTCGCAGTTGACAAAGACCATTTGGGCAATGGTTTTCCCCATTGAGCCGGCATACATGACTATAAAGGTCACCGGCAGGAGGGGTAGAAATCCTTTCTCGGCAGGAACCGTAAAGGTCGGGTCCAAGAACCGAATGAGCTCCAAGGTCGCAAAAATCAAGACCAGAATGCCGACCCGAAAGAGGGATTTTTTCTCTAGGATGGTTCGGTAGCGGTCAAATAGCAGAGCGTTTAGGTAGTTCATGCCAGACAGGTGACTAAGGTCCTTGCCTTTTTTGAGTTTGAGTTTCTCCTGCATCTGCAGACCTTGATGGGTGTATTCGTTCCCCTTGGTCAGCTCAAAAAGTTTCTTATCCATCTGCAAGGACTGGTCCATGCAATAGTAGAGATAATCCAGATGGTTGGTCTGTTGTTTCAAATAACGATAGCCAAACCAAATCAGCAAGACCTGACAGACAAGCACAGGCAGTAAAAAGATGGGCGACAGATGATTGCGGAAAAGGATAAGACTGGCAATAGCTGCTAGACCAGTACCCAAGATAATCCAAGATTGCCAAGAATGACGGCGGGATAGAATCCGTCGATTAAAAAACCAGCGGTTGAGAGCCTGTCCAGCAAAGCTTCCTGCTGGAATGGTCAGTAATCCTAGAGGCAGATAGAGCCAATTTTCTGATAGGCTAGAAAAAATTAGCAAGGCAGGCAGGTAGGCCAGACTGGAGATAATAGGCTCTACAAAGAGTTGGCTCTGGAGAAAACTAGACTGGGAAAGTCCAAAATTTTGCATGAATTCCCGTTCGGACTTGGCGATAAAAGGCTCAAATCCCTTGCCAAACCGATAGGCATAGCCAACAAAGACCAGCCATAGAGAAAAGCCAAGGAGCCAAGTATCTGACGGGATTTGCCAAAAGTCCAGCTGATTGTTGGATAGGAGTTTAATCCAGAAGGCAGCAATGCAAGAATAGATGGTTAACCAAATTCCCTTGACAAGAAAACGACTGGGGATGGAGAGGATGTGCAGGATCAAAAAGAGACCAGACTTAAAACTGTAAGACTTGAAAATACTCTCTGGAATGCTCTTGCCCACAAGTGGCAGTTTTCGCAAATAGTAGAAAAATCCGTTGACGGTCCGATAGAGGTTGTACTTTTCCTGATACCAAAAATAACGTAGAATGGTTTTCATAAGCTCCTCCTAGTCTGCTGTCAAGAGGGCAACCACTTCCTGTTCAAAATCAGGATCGTGGAGCTTGTCACTCGGAACAGCCTGTAGTTCTTGGTGATGTAGCAAAACAATCTCGTCGCAGAGATCCTGAGCCAGTTGTAGAATATGGGTGGAAAAGATAATCACGGAATCCTTCTTAGCCTCTCGAATCAGCTGCTTGAACTCGTGGGCAGCAACAGGGTCAAAGGACGTCAGCGGTTCATCCAAGAGAAGGACAGGTGGCTGAACAATCAAGGACAGGAGCAACTGGACCTTGTTCTGCATACCGTGGGAAAAATCCTTGAGCAGGCGATGTTGGTCTTCTTCTCCGATACCGACTAAGTTCAGCCATTCTTCTGGACTGCGAGGAGATTTGAGCTTATCCTTGTGGATATCCATATAGAAACGGACAAACTCGTAAGCCGTCATAAAGGCAGGTAGTTGCGGATAGGTTTGGGTAAATCCGATGTCCGTATTATCGTAGTCAAATGGTTCCTCGTCCTTCACAAACTGAATTGAGCCACTATCCAAGGTCAGATTGCGGGCAATGCAGTTAAACAGGGTTGTCTTACCAGCTCCGTTCCGCCCCAGCAAGCCATAAATCTTCCCTTTTTCAAAGGTAAAAGAAGCGTCTTCCAAAATGATTTTATGGTCGAATTTCTTGGAAATAGAAGATAATTTCAGTTGCATAGCCAATCTCCTTTTTGTTATATTGTTATGGATTTATCATACAATAAAAAACAAAAAAATTCAAGCAGATTTTTACTTGAATTTAGAAAGAGGATAGGGGTTGTTTTTGCTGCCCCTGGCCATTGAAGTTACTATCCTTTAGCCAGTTTTCAAGGGCACGCTTGCGGTCAGGCCACTCCTTGTCTAATAGAGAAAACCAGGCGGTATCTCGGTTGCGTTTCTTATAGACTAGGGCTTGACGGAAGGTGCCTTCGTAGGTAAATCCCAGGCGTTTGGCAGCAGCTTGACTGGCTTGGTTGAGTGAGTCGCATTTCCATTCATAACGTCGATAGCCCAGTTCTTCAAACACATAGTTCATGAGAAGATAGTGGGCTTCTGTCGCCTGTCGGGTCCGTTGCAGTTGTGGAGAAAAGATAAGCCAGCCAACCTCGATGCTACGGTGATTTGGAACAATATTCATTAGTGCCAAGCTACCAATGGCTTGTTGGCTTTCCTGGTCCACAATAGCTAGATAATAAGGGTCAATAGAATCCAATATCGTCTGGAAATAGGCTTGAAAAGAGTCACGGTCTGCAAAGGGTTCAAGGGCCAAGTAGGTCCAGTCAGCTTTCTTGGCATTTGGTCCATAAAACTGATAGAGATCATCTGCATGGTGCAGGCTCAGTTTTTCTAAGCGGACTGTGTGTCCTTGTATCGTCTCCAGACTTGGTCGCTCACCACTGGTGTAATGTGGCAAGGGCATACCAATTTCTTGGCCGAATGAATTGATAGGCATGGTTCCCTCCTAATAATGCAAACTCCCCGCCACCCAGCCAGTTGCAAGACAGTAGGTGATATTAAAGCCGCCTGTATGGGCGTTGATGTCCAAGACCTCACCTGCAAAGTGGAGACCCGGGATTTTCTTGCTTTCCAAGGTTTTTGGATTGATTTCCTTGAGGTCAACGCCACCCTTGGTCACAAAGGACTTGGCCAATGACATCTTGCCCGTAATCTTAATCGGCATGGCTTTGAGAAGGGTGACTAGATTGGTCAGGTCTTTCTGGGAAACTTGTTTGACCTTGCAGTCGTAGTTTTCAGCGAAAAAGTCGGCTAGGCGGTCTGGCATGAGTTCAGACAGGGCATTCTTGACAGATTTTTCTCTGTTGTTTTCTAAATGTTCAAACAAGTCTTGTTCAGAATGGGTCGGCAGAGCATTGAGAAATGCGGTTTCGCCGCCTTTGACAAAACTAGACAGACGAAGGGCAGCGGGACCCGACAGGCCAAAGTGGGTAAAGAGCAGGTCGTGGGTGATGACGTGCTTGCCGTAGGTCAGGGTGACGTCGTCCAGGGAAATGCCTTGGAGCTTCTTGTGGGGGAAGTCGGTTAGGACAGGGCTTTCTGCGGCTTCAATCTCTGTGACTTCCAGCTTAAAGTGGCGGGCAATGTCGTGACCAAAGCCAGTCGAGCCAGTGGAAGGGTAGGTCTTGCCGCCGGTGGTGACAATGAGCTGGGGTGCCGTAAAGGTTTCCTCGCTGGTCTTGACATGGAAGAGGTCGTCCATCTTGCGAACGGACACCACCTCCGTACCTGTGCGGATGTCCACACCATTTTCCAACATTTTCATCTCCAGGCACTTGATAATGGTCTGGGAACGGTCGGTAGTCGGAAAGACACGGCCGTGGTCCTCCACCTTGAGCTTGACCCCATTTTCCTGAAAGAAATTCATGATGTCATGGTTGTCAAACTGGGAGAAGACGCTGTAAAGAAAGCGGCCATTGCCAGGAATGCCAGCTAGCAGGTCTTCTAGTGTACCGTTGTTGGTCACATTGCAACGTCCGCCGCCTGTGCCAGATAGTTTCTTGCCCAAACGCTTGTTTTTTTCCAGGAGCAGGGTCTTCTTGCCGTAAAAGCTGGAAGAAATAGCGGCCATCATGCCAGCAGGTCCCGCTCCGATAATAATGGTATCTACTGTATTCATGCCTTTATTGTATCATAAAATAGCAGAGCTGGTTGGCAGGTTACTCCCCTCTACTTATTTATTGGTCTAAATTTGACAGTTTAGGGTGCTTATGGTAATATTTTAATGATACAGTCAGTAGAAAAATCAAGTATTTGAGGATAATATGGGAATTGAAAAAACAGTCAGCGAATTGGCTGAGATTTTAGGTGTCAGCCGTCAGGCTATGAATAACCGGGTAAAATCACTTCCAGATGAGTTTGTTGAGAAGAATGATAAGGGCGTGACGGTGGTCAATCGTCAGGGTCTGGTCAAGCTGGAAGAGATTTACAAGACCACGATTTTTGAAGATGAGCCAGTCAGCGACGAAGTTCTTCACCGTGAAATGATTGAGATTGTCATCGATGGAAAAAATGAAGAAATCGAGCGCTTGTATGCCCAACTCAAGGTTAAGGATCAACAATTGGCTGAGAAAGATGAGCAGTTGCGGGTCAAGGATATCCAGATTGCGGAGAAGGATAAGCAGCTGGACCAACAGCAGCAGTTAACAGCCAAGGCTATGGCGGACAAGGAAGTTCTCAAGTTAGAATTAGACGAGGTTAAGGCCCAGGCGGAAGAGGTAAAACCGAAAGGTTTTTTTGCTAGATTATTTGGCAAATAGAGGGATCCTATTTTAGGAAATGTTCGGGAGTGACAAGTTGTCGCTCTCTTTTTTGCGACATAAAGGAGTGATTGTGGTAAGCTAGAAACAGATAATTTTCTGAAAATTTCGGAAACTATTCTAGAGGAGGTTGCTTTATGTCCTATTTTCAAAATTTTATGAAGGCCAATAAGGCCTATGTTGACTTGCATGGAACCCAGCATTTGCCCTTGCGTCCTAAGACCAAGGTGGCCATTGTGACCTGTATGGATTCGCGCCTGCACGTTGCCCAGGCCTTGGGGCTGGCTCTAGGGGATGCCCATATCTTGCGGAATGCTGGCGGACGTGTCACTGAGGACATGATTCGGTCTTTAGTCATTTCCCAGCAACAAATGGGAACGCGGGAGATTGTGGTTCTTCACCACACGGACTGCGGTGCGCAGACCTTTACCAATGAGGCTTTTGCGGAGCATATCCACAGGGAGCTGGGTGTGGACGTTGCTGGGCAGGATTTCTTGCCATTTACAGATGTGGAAGAGAGTGTTCGCGAGGATATGGAACTACTGCGGAAATCACCGCTCATTCCTGAGGATGTGGTCATTTCAGGTGCGGTCTATGATGTGGATACGGGTCGGATGACAGAGGTCAGCTAAGAACCTGTATTCACAGCTCGCCATCTTTAGCTAAAGCTAGTTTTCTGCTACTAAGCGTTCGTTTTTCTCGAAATACAGTCAGTATTCCAGCTCAAACGGCCTTGATTAGCAAAAAACTATCTCTTATCTACATGCACCTTACTTGTGAATATAGGTTCTAAGAGCAGAGTTGTGAAGTCGGATTATTTCCGGCTTTTTTTGTAAAAATACTTGACAGTCATTCGGAGTTGATGTAGAATTGTTTTATAAAAATAATACAAAGAAACAAAGGAGTCCTCTCATGTCTGATAATCGTATGAAATACACAATTGATAGCAATATGCAATTTCCTTTGGTGGAAATTGCCTTAGAGGCTGGAGAGTCGGCTTATATTCAACAGGGGAGCATGGTTTACCATACACCCAGTGTGACCTTAAATACTAAGCTCAATGCCCGCGGTGGTTCAGGATTCGGTAAGTTGCTGGGAGCTATCGGTCGCTCCATGGTGTCGGGTGAGTCTATGTTTATCACCCAGGCTGTATCTAATAGCTATGACGGGAAAATCGCCCTGGCGCCGTCCACACCTGGTCAAGTTATTGCCCTTGAGTTAGGTTCCAAGCAGTACCGCCTTAATGATGGAGCCTTTCTGGCTTTGGATGGTTCTGCTCAATATAAGATGGAACGCCAAAGTGTGGGCCGTGCCTTCTTTGGTGGCCAAGGCGGACTCTTTGTCATGACTACAGAAGGCGAGGGTACACTTTTGGCAAATGCCTTTGGTTCCATCAAGAAAATTGAGCTAACAGGTGGAAGCATCACCATCGATAATGCTCACGTGGTAGCCTGGAGTCGTGACCTCAACTATGATATTCACATGGAAAATGGTTTTCTCCAGTCTATCGGGACAGGCGAGGGAATTGTTAATACCTTCTCGGGCTACGGTGAAATCTATGTACAAAGCTTGAATATTGAAACCTTTGCCCAAGTCATCGGCAGCCATATTGTCACAGGTGGCGATGGCGGTGGTGGTAGCACTTCCTTGCTCGATGCGATTTTTTAAGACTCAACCAGCTGCGGCTGGTTTTTTGCTTGTCTTTCATCACCACTTACCAGTCATTTTTTACCACTTACTGAAAAGCCCTTGCCTTAACACCATAGCCTGATATAATAGGTATATCAAATGAAAGGGAGGTCGTATGAAAGTTCGGATTGAATTAGATGACAGCTTAGAACAAGTCGAAGTGATTATCAGAAGCAATCAGTTGGGACCAGAGTTGGAACAAATCCAGCAAGCATTGAGTCGCCTGAGCCGTCCTAGCCTGGTTTTTTACAAGGGCACTAGTGAGTATTTCTTGAAACTAGAAGACCTACTCTTTTTTGAAACCGATGGCACCAAGCTGATGGGGCATACTAGAGATGACGCCTATGAAGTCAAGATGAAGCTCTATGAACTGGAAGATTGTCTCCCTGCTTATTTTTGTCGGGTTTCCAAGTCAACCATTGCAAATAGCAAGGCCGTTTATTCGCTGGACAAATCCTTTTCAGGAACTAGTCGGATTTCCTTCTATCAGACCCACAAGGAAGTACACGTGTCGCGGCATTATTATCATTTATTAAAAGAAAAGTTACGAGAAGTGAGGTAGAGAGATGAAAAAATATGGTTTAGGGATTGCCCTGCTGGTCCTAGCAGTCTTGGTCCTAGTTAGGGATTCACTGGGTTTGCATTTGGCTCTGCCATTTTGGACAACGGTCTGGTTTGTTTTAACCTTTGTGACTGGTTTTCACCGCTTGGTGAAGCTGGATTGGCTTGCCAGTATCTTTTGTTTTGGTCTAGCTTTTATAGCGGTGAACTCAGTTTATGATTGGGTGGAATTTGGGACCTGGAACATGGTTCTGTCACTTGTCCTGCTCTGCCTTGGCTTGAAACTGATTTTTAAACCCAAGAAGCGCAGACCGGCTCATGGAGTTGGTACAGGAGTGATTGGCGATAAGGGACGGGAAATAGCTTTTGGCTCCTCTACTCGCTACATTCATGAGGAAAATTTTACCTACGATAGTGTGGAAGTGGCCTTTGGCTCCAGTATGGTTTATTTTGATCAGGCGGTTATTCTGGGAGATAAGGCTGAATTTCATATAGATGCAGCTTTCTCATCAGTTAATCTTTATCTGTCTGCTAACTGGCAGGCGGTCGTGGAGCTAGATAGTTCCATGTCTGCTGTCAATAACTATGCAACTGGTATGGGAGAAAAGATGCTACATATCACAGGAGATATGGCCTTCTCCACTTTGAATATCTATTACACCTAGAGTGAACAGAGAGCAGTCTATCCAGGCTCCTCTGTAGGATAAAAAATCTGAATATTCTGGAAATTATTCAAAAGAAAGGGATTATCATGAAAAAGATTTTGAAAAATACTACTTACCTATGGGTACTGACTGCGGATATGCTGTCCAATTTTGGCGATGTGGTCTATTATCTGGCCTTGATGAACTATGTTTTGCTGGTGCCCAACAGCCGTCTGGCTCTGGCGATTGTGACCTTCTCGGAAATCTTCCCTAGCTTTATGGGACTCTTTACAGGCTATTTGGCAGATAAGACAGTCAACAAAATCGGCACTATCAAGCTGACCCTTCTCTTCCGTGTCCTTCTCTACCTCATCCTCGGATTCTGCATGGGCTTTGAGCCAGCCCTCTGGATTGTCGTGGTGGCTGCAACTTTCAATGTCTTTGCAGACTTCGCCGGCTTCTATGAAAACGGCCTCTATACACCTCTGGGATTACGCGTAGCGCCCAAGGAAGAGCGGGAGCAGTACTCGGCCTTTCGCCAGACCGTGACCAGCCTCCTCAACATCGCCTTTCAGGCCCTCTCTGCCCTCTTGGTCGGCCTCCTCTCCTACCAAAACCTGGCCTTTCTCAACGCCGGCACCTTTTTAGCCGCCCTCCTCATTATGCAGCTGCTGACACCAGCCTTTCGCAAACTCCTGACGGAGCAGCCTTTGAAAATAGCAGAGCAGCCGAGCCAGACTGAGCAAAAAACCAAAGGACCGGGCATTCTAGCTTCCTTCAAGCAAGCCATCGTGGAGCTTCGCAAGATTCCCGAGTTCCGTCTGGTCCTGATTACCAGCCCCCTTATCAATGCCTGTGGAGCGATTCTCTATCCTATTCTGGTCCTCTTGATTAGCGAAGACCCAGGCCTCGTCTTCCTTAATGTTGAAACGACTCTTGCCCTGACCATTTTGATTTTCTTTGTTGGCAATATCTTGGGTTCGACCTTGGTCTTTAGCCTCTTCAAAAAGACCAGCATGGTGACGCTGGAAGTGGCAGCCACTTTCTCTCTTCTTGGCGTTTTTGTCGGAATGTTGCTACATCAACTGCCAATTATTTTCTTCTTCCTTACTACAATGGGAATTAGCTTTGGGGCTAGTGGTCCCAAGTTTAATGCCAAGTTTGTCAACTCCATGCCAGAGGAGCAACTGGCAACTATCGGCGGTGCAGTATCGACCTACTTTATGCTGGGTCAGGCTTTTGTTCGCCTACTTGTTTCAGGTCTGGTCTTGGTATTGGCCGTCGATCAGATTAGCGGTCTTTTCCTATCAGCTACTGGAATCTTAGTCCTATACGTCCTCTACTGGCTGGCCCGCAAGCAAAAAACACCTCAAAATCAGTCTGCTTAGGCTGATTTTTCTGTTATCTGCGGGGCAACTATGCTATAATGTTCTTGATTGAAATTTTACAGGAGAGAAACATGACTAAACCAATTCGTGTGCGTTATGCACCAAGTCCAACAGGGCTACTACACATCGGTAATGCCCGTACAGCTTTATTTAACTATCTTTTTGCCCGTCATCACGGTGGTGACTTTATCATCCGTATCGAAGATACTGACCGCAAACGTCATGTGGAGGATGGTGAGCGTTCTCAGTTGGAAAACCTACGTTGGTTGGGGATTGATTGGGATGAAAGCCCAGAGACACATGAGAACTACCGTCAGTCAGAGCGTTTGGAACTTTATCAACAATATATTGATCAACTCTTGGCTGAAGGTAAGGCCTATAAATCTTATGTGACCGAAGAAGAGCTGGCAGCAGAGCGTGAGCGCCAAGAAGCAGCTGGGGAAACACCACGTTATATCAATGAGTTTCTAGGCATGTCTGAGGATGAAAAAGCAGCTTACATCGCAGAGCGTGAAGCAGCTGGCATCGTTCCAACAGTCCGCTTGGCTGTCAACGAAGCAGGCATCTACAAGTGGAATGACATGGTTAAGGGCGAGATTGAGTTTGAAGGTGGCAACATCGGTGGTGACTGGGTTATCCAGAAACGTGACGGTTACCCAACCTACAACTTTGCCGTGGTGGTGGATGATCATCTGATGGAAATCTCGCACGTTATCCGCGGAGATGACCATATCGCCAACACACCTAAGCAACTCATGGTCTATGAAGCACTTGGTTGGGAAGCACCAGAGTTTGCCCACATGACCTTGATTATCAACTCTGCAACCGGTAAAAAATTGTCCAAACGTGACACCAATACCCTTGCCTTTATCGAAGATTACCGCAAAAAAGGCTACCTGCCAGAAGCTGTTTTCAACTTTATCACACTTTTGGGTTGGACTCCTGGTGGTGAGGAAGAAATCTTCTCCAAAGAGGAGATTATCCAACTCTTTGATGAAAAACGCCTCAGCAAGTCTCCTGCTTCCTTCGATCCGAAAAAGTTGGCTTGGATGGGCAATGAATACATCAAAAAAGCTGATTTGGAGACCATTTTCAACCTTGCTAAACCATTCTTGGAAGAGGCTGGTCGCTTGACAGACAAGGCAGAAAAATTGGTGGAACTTTACAAGCCACAAATGTCATCTGCGGATGAAATCGTTGGTTTGACAGACCTTTTCTTCTCTGATTTTCCAGAATTGACGGATGAAGAAAAAGAAGTCATGGCAGGTGAGACTGTTCCGACTGTCCTCAATGCTCTTAAGGAAAAATTGGAAGCCATGACGGACGAAGATTTCCAACCAGATAACATCTTCCCGCAAATCAAGGCTGTTCAAAAAGAAACAGGCATCAAGGGCAAAAACCTCTTCATGCCAATCCGTATCGCCGTTTCAGGCGAAATGCACGGACCAGAGTTGCCAAATACCATTTACCTGCTCGGTCGTGAAAAATCTATCCAGCATATTGAGAATATGTTAAGGAGTTTGTAATGAAATAATCCCCGCTGTCCTGTGATAGCGGGGATTTGTTATAGTTATCAGTTATAAACGTTGCGTTGAAAACGATATAAGAGTTTTCTGAAAATCCATGATATGATAGAATAATCACAAGAATTTAGGAGAGTGTATGGAAAATCATAATTTTGAAAATCAAGGGACCTTTAATCGCGAGATGAACAGTCGTCATTTGCAGATGTTGTCTATCGGTGGGGTAATCGGAACTGGTTTATTCTTAAGTTCAGGCTATACCATTGCACAGGCTGGGCCATTTGGAGCTATTGCGGCCTATCTATTTGGAGCTGTCATGGTTTACTTGGTCATGTTCTCTTTAGGTGAATTGTCGGTTGCAATGCCGGTGACTGGATCTTTCCACACCTATGCGACCAAGTTTATCAGTCCAGGTACTGGTTTCATGGTGGCCTGGATGTATTGGCTCTGCTGGGTCGTTGCTCTGGCCTCGCAGTTTGTTGGGGCAGCCCAGCTCATGCAACGCTGGTTTCCTAGTGTGCCAATTTGGGTTTTTGCGACGATTTTTGCAGTTATTGTCTTTGGTTTGAACACCCTATCTGTTGGCTGGTTTGCCAAGGCGGAGGATGCACTCTCGTCTATCAAGGTCTATGCCATAGCAGCTTTTATCGTGCTTGGGACTTTGGCTATTTTTGGTATTTTGCCATTTGAGGGAACCAAAGCTGCGCCGCTATTTAACAATATCACAAGTAACGGCTTACTTCCTAACGGTCTGGTTGGTTTTATCACGGTCATGCTGTCTGTTAACTATGCCTTTTCAGGTGTGGAAATGATCGGAATTGCGGCAGGTGAAACAGATAATCCCAAGAAAGCTGTACCGCAAGCCATTAAATCGACAATCGGTCTCTTGGTCATCTTCTTTGTCCTAACAATCGTTGTTTTGGCAGCCCTACTTCCTATGTCAGAAGCAGGTGTGACAGAAGCACCGTTCGTACTTGTCTTGGACAAGATAGGTTTTCCTTATGCTGCTGACATTATGAACTTTATCATCTTGACAGCTATCTTATCGGCCTCAACTTCAGGACTTTACGCTTCAAGTCGTATGCTTTGGTCCTTGGCCAATGAAGGCATGATCAGTAAGGAATTGGTGAAGATTAACAAGCACGGTGTGCCTATGCGTGGCATGATCTTGTCCATGATTGGTGTTGTGATCGCCTTGATTGCCTCAATTTATGCAGAAGATACCATCTTCTTGGCCCTGGTTTCTATCGCTGGTTTTGCGGTTGTCATTGCATGGTTGGCTATTCCGCTTGCACAAATCGGTTTCCGTCGTGAATTTTTAAAGAATCACAGCGAAGATGAATTGGAATACAAGACGCCCTTCTCACCGACCTTGCCATGGATTACGGTTGTTCTGCTGGTTATTTCCATCATCGGAATCGGCTGGGATCCTTCACAGCGTGCCGGTCTATACTTCGGTGTTCCTTTCATGATTGGCTGCTATATTTATCACTATATCCGCTTTAAAAAGTGGTAGGAGGAGAGTATGGGTCGTTTTAAAGAACTATTAGAACAAAAGGAATACATTATTTTGCACGGTGCTCTGGGAACAGAATTAGAGTTTCGAGGTCATGATGTATCGGGCAAGCTATGGTCTGCCAAGTATCTATTGGAAAATCCCCAGTACATCAAGGATATTCATAAGGACTACGTTCGTGCTGGGGCAGACTTGGTGACAAGCTCCACCTATCAGGCGACCTTTGAAGGATTAGCAGAAGTTGGCTTGTCACAAGCAGAGGCAGAGGAACTCATTCGCTTGACCGTTGATTTGGCGAAGGAAGCGCGTGATGAGGTCTGGACAGAATTATCTGAAGCTGAAAAAGTACAACGAACCTACCCTCTCATTTCAGGTGATGTGGGTCCCTACGCTGCCTATTTGGCCAACGGTGCTGAATACACGGGTGACTATGGCAACATTAGTCTGTCAGAGTTAAAAGACTTCCACCGTCGCCGAATTGAGCTTCTCTTAGAACATGGGGCTGAGCTCTTGGCTTTGGAAACCATTCCCAATGTTCTTGAAGCACAAGCCTTGGTAGAGTTGCTGGCAGAGGATTTTCCAGAGGCTGAAGCCTATATTAGTTTCACCTCGCAGGATGGTCAGTCGATTTCTGACGGAACATCAATTGAGAAAATAGCAGAGCTGGTTAACGGCAGTGAGCAGATTTTAGCAGTTGGTCTTAACTGTACAGCTCCTTCGCTGTTCACAGCTTTCCTTAGCAAGTTAAGAGAGAAAACGGATAAACCATTTGTGACTTATCCGAATTCTGGGGAAGTCTATGATGGAGCCACTCAAACTTGGAAGGAAAAAGCAGACGATAGCCATTCCCTTCTGGATAATACACTTGAATGGCACAAACTGGGTGCCAAGGTAGTTGGAGGGTGTTGCCGTACCCGACCAGCTGATATAACTAGCCTAGTTGCAGGTTTGAAATAAAAGTATCCCCGCTGTCACATGACGGCGGGGATTTGTCTGTTAGGGGAATTTAGCTTTCTAAAAATAGCCTCTCCACATAGCCTTTCTGCCTTGGAATGACGAGCTCTGTTTCCAGGAAATCTTTCAACTTTTCTTGTGGGACCCAGATGTAGTTGCTGGTTTCTTCGGCTTGGAGTTGGATAGCAGCTTTGTCCCAGTCGGTTTCAGCCCAGTAGCAGTGGAAGATACACTGGTCATCATGGGCGACAAAGTGTGTATGGTGGCGGAGTTGGTCAGCTGTCAGCTCAATGCCTGTCTCTTCGCGGACTTCGCGTAAAATAGCCTGCTCTGCTATTTCCCCAAACAATGCCGAACCTCCTGCTGTCGCTTCATAATAGTCAGGGTAGGAGGGCTTGGTGCTGTCGCGTTTCATGAAGAGGGTGCTGCCGTCGTGGTGGCGGATGATGCACTCGACGACTAGGTGGTAGAGGCCGTCGGGAATGGCTTCTCCTCGTGTGAGGGTGTGGTCGGTCAAGTGACCGTCGGCTGTGTAGGCGTTCCAGATTTCCATAGCTTGCTCCTTTTCTATCTTTCTATTATAGCATAGGAAGTTTTTCTGTGAACTTGTACGGACAAGTGTGTGGTATAATGGGCAGACGAAAGAAAAGGAGAAATCTTATGCAACCTATTATTCCTCATCTCTGGTATGATACAGAGGCAAAAGAAGCGGTGGCTTTTTATGTGGACCTCTTCGGTGGCAATGTTGACTGGACCTACACCATTACGGATACGCCTTCGGGTGATTCTGATTTGATTCAGTTTCAACTGGGCGATATGACCTTGGCGGCTATTAGTGCGGGTCCATACTTTAAGCTCAATGAGTCCATGTCCCTCATGGTCAATGTAGCCAACAAGGATGAAGTGGCACGTTTGTACCAAGCCTTGTCAGAAGGTGGTCGTATTCTCATGCCTTTGGGAGAGTATCCCTTCAGCCCTTACTATGTCTGGTTGGAAGACCGCTTTGGTCTGTCTTGGCAACTGTCTTATGCACCCGACTTGGACAAGCCTTATCAGTTTGACATCTGCCTGCTCTTCTCTCAGGATCAGGTTGGTTTGGCCCAGCCAATGTTGGACTACTACAAGGACAAGCTCCCTCAGGCTAGTGTCGGTCAACTTTCCTACTATGGTGAAGGGGAGGCTGCTGTTGAGGCTGCCAAACTGAACTATGCGGAACTTCTCGTCGGTGGACAGAAACTGATTGTCATGGACCACGGCTACGGTGGTGAAGCTTCATTCAACGAAGCCTTCTCGCTCATGGTCTATGTGGATAGTCAGGATGAGCTCAATTTCTATTATGACCTCCTATCAGCAGTGCCAGAGGCGGAAATGTGCGGTTGGGTCAAGGACCAGTTTGGGATTTCTTGGCAGATTGTACCGCGTATGTTGATGGCAGCATACGATACGGCTAGCCCAGAAACTATCAAGGCTGTTAATGATGCAGTGTTGACCATGAAACGTCTAGATTTCGCAACTATTCAAACGATATTAAATTAGTCAAGATTGGCAGGAACTGGATAGCAGTTTCTGTTTTTTTATTAGACAAGAATGAATTGGCTCGGTTTTTGGTATAATGAAAGAAAGTAGAGGGGAGACGATATGAAAGCAATAGAAAGACGAAAGCGCATTTTATCATTTTTACAGGCAACATCTCAACCACTTTCAGCGAATTACCTAGCAAAAGAATTTGGAGTGAGCCGTCAGGTGATTGTGGGAGATATAGCCCTGCTTCGAGCAGAGGGGGATCTGGTTTTGGCGACTCCGAGAGGCTACCTACTGCAGTCCTCTCTGGCGCCTCTTGAAGGTGCTTATATTCGTAAAATAGCTTGTCAACATGGACCAGAAGATGTTGAAAAAGAGTTGACTATCCTATTAGAGGGAGGAGCTCAAATCCTTGATGTCGAAATTGAACATCCTATTTACGGTCTATTATCTGGCAAACTAAATATTACCAGTTTTGAAGATCGGGACCGTTTTTTAGATGATTTGAGTCATTATAAAGGAGTACTATTGAGTAATTTAACAGAAGGAGTTCATACTCATACTGTCTCATTTCCCTCGGTTCAAGCCTACCAAGAACTTTCTTTGGTATTAAAGGCTGCAGGAATTTTGCTAGAAAATCAATAAAACATTACAGGTGTCTTGACACCTGTAATGTTTTGGTTTATAATCGAACCTATAGAAAGAGAGGTTCCTTATGTCCCAATTAACACTATCATCTAAAAGTTCCGTCAAGCAGCTTTCCATTAGTGCGATTCTTACTGCATTTGCTATTTTGATTCCATTGATAATGCCGATTAAAATTGTTATTGGTCCAGCATCCTACACACTTGCTAGTCATATTCCCTTGTTTATTGCAATGTTTATTTCACCAGCAACGGCCATATTGGTAGCATTGGGCTCCAGTCTAGGCTTCTTTTTAGCAGGATTTCCTATTGTCATCGTATTTCGTGCATTAACCCACTTGATTTTTCTTACTCTGGGAGCTTTTTTAATAAAACGATTTCCAAGTTTTATGGACACCAAGCGTTTCTTCCTATTAGGGATTGGTCTCAATCTACTTCATGGCTTAGGGGAGTATATTGTAGTTATGGCCCTGACTTCGGGCGGGCAGACTTCAGATACTTATTGGATGACTATGCTTGGCTTAGTTGGTCTAGGTTCTGCACTTCATGGATTGCTCGATTTTAGTTTGGCATATTATTTTTGGAAAATCTTGAAAGAACGGAAAATTTATCAACCTTAATATGAGTTGAGATAAAATATAGTCTAGAAGTCGGAGAAAAATCTCTGGCTTTTTCTTGTTTTTTCTGTAAATGTACGAGATTTATTCAATTTTTTTAAAAAATGTGTATAAATATGTTGCAAAAAGTATAAATATACACTATAATAGTCACTAAGTTTTATTTGCTAATTTAAATAGAAATGAGAATGATTATGACGAAAGAAAAATTAATCCTAGCCTATTCAGGTGGTTTGGATACTTCGGTTGCTATTGCATGGTTGAAGAAGGATTATGATGTTGTCGCTGTCTGCATGGACGTGGGTGAGGGTAAGGATTTGGAATTTATCCATGACAAGGCCTTGTCGATCGGTGCGGTTGAGTCCCATGTTATCGATGTTAAGGAAGAGTTTGCCTATGACTACGTGCTTCCTGCCCTCCAAGCTCAAGCCTACTATGAGCAAAAATACCCATTGGTATCCGCTCTCAGCCGTCCTTTGATTTCTAAAAAACTGGTTGAAATTGCTCACCAGACTGGCGCGACGACTATTGCCCACGGTTGTACCGGTAAGGGAAATGACCAGGTTCGTTTTGAGGTGGCAATCGCTGCCCTGGATCCAAACTTAAAGGTTGTGGCTCCGGTTCGTGAATGGCACTGGTCTCGTGAGGAAGAGATTATCTTTGCCAAGGAAAATGGTGTGCCGGTTCCAGCTAATTTGGACAGCCCTTACTCAATCGACCAAAACCTTTGGGGTCGTGCCAATGAGTGTGGTGTCTTGGAAAATCCATGGAACGAGGCGCCAGAAGATGCATTCGGTATCACGACTGCTCCAGAAAAGGCACCAGATACGCCTGAATATGTCGAAATCGAATTTAAGGCTGGTGTACCTGTTGCCGTCAATGGAGAAGAGCTGAGCCTGGCTAATTTGATTCAGAAACTCAATGTGATTGCGGGTGCCCATGGTGTTGGTCGTATCGACCACGTTGAGAACCGTTTGGTGGGTATCAAGTCGCGTGAAATCTACGAGTGCCCAGGTGCCATTACCCTCTTGACAGCTCATAAGGAAATTGAAGATTTGACCCTGGTTCGTGAAGTAGCTCACTTCAAACCAATCATTTCCAATGAATTGTCAAACTTGATTTATAACGGTTTGTGGTTCAATCCAGCGACAGATGCCTTGAAGGCTTACTTGAAACAAACCCAGTCAGTGGTAAACGGTACTGCCAAGGTTAAATTGTTCAAGGGTACAGCTCAAGTCGTTGCTAGAAAATCACCAAACTCACTTTATGATGAAAATCTTGCAACCTACACAAGTGCAGATACCTTTGACCAGGCAGCAGCAGTCGGCTTTATCAAGCTCTGGGGCTTGCCAACCAAGGTAAATGCGGAAGTACATCACCAAAACCAATAGGAGATTTTGATGGAAAAGAAATTATGGGGCGGTCGTTTTGAGGCCAGCTTGGAGGCCTGGGTAGAGGAATTTGGTGCCTCTATCCGCTTCGACCAGAAACTAGCCAAGTTTGATATTCAAGGATCCATTGCCCATGTGACCATGCTGGGTCAGACAGGTATCATCGAGCAGGCTGAAGCAGACACTATCAAGGCTGGTCTGGAAGAGCTCTTGGCTGAGTATGAGACTGGTCAGCTGGAATTCGACGTGACCAACGAAGACATCCACATGAACATGGAATCGCTCTTGACGGAAAAAATCGGTCCAGTGGCTGGCAAGCTCCACACGGCTCGTTCACGGAATGACCAGGTCGCGACAGACATGCACCTCTATCTCAAGGACAAGCTCCATGAGGTGATTGAGAAATTGGCCAATCTACGTCAGGTCTTGGTCCATTTGGCTGAGGAACATGTGGAGACCATTATGCCGGGCTATACGCACTTGCAGCATGCCCAACCCATTTCTTTTGGTCACCATCTCATGGCCTACTATCAAATGTTCACCCGTGACAGCGAGCGCTTTACTTTCAATATCCAGCATGCGGACATGTCACCGCTGGGCGCAGCGGCCCTTGCAGGAACTACTTTTCCCATTGACCGTCAACTGACTTCTGATTTGATGGGCTTTGCCAAACCTTACAGCAATTCATTGGATGCGGTGTCTGACCGTGATTTCATCTTGGAATTTTTGTTCAATAGCTCTATTCTCATGATGCATGCTTCTCGTTTATGCGAGGAAATCATTAACTGGTGTTCCCATGAGTACCAATTTGTCACCCTATCGGACACCTTCTCAACAGGTTCCTCTATCATGCCGCAGAAGAAAAATCCTGATATGGCAGAGTTGATCAGAGGAAAATCGGGTCGGGTAGTGGGCAATTTGGTTGGTTTACTGACCGTCATGAAGGCTCTGCCATTGGCCTACAACAAAGACCTCCAGGAAGATAAAGAGGGCATGTTTGACACGGCGGAGACCATTACAGTTGCCATTGACATACTGGCCGGTATGCTGGAATCCATGACCGTTCACAAGGATAGAATGGCTGTTTCAACCGAGAAAGACTTCTCCAATGCGACTGAGTTGGCAGACTACTTGGCCAGCAAGGGAATGCCTTTCCGCCAGGCCCATGAAGTGGTCGGCAAGCTAGTCTTGGAATGCACCAAGGCTGGTCACTACTTGCAGGATATTCCGCTGAAACGTTACCAAGAAGTGACGGACTTGATTGAGGAGGACATCTACCAGGCCCTGCAATCTCGTACAGCGGTGGAACGCAGAACCTCACTGGGTGGGACAGGATTTGAGTCAGTTCAACACCAAATTCAGCAAGCGACAGCGGAATTAAACCCAGATAAATAATGAAAAATGCCTCTAAACGTGATGTTTATTGGCTTTTTTGAATTTTATGGTATAATAGAGGTAATTTTGAAAGATGGAGTGACAGTTTGAGAAAAAGCTACCGTGTCAAGCGCGAACGAGATTTCAATGATATTTTTTCCAAGGGACACAATGTTGCCAATCGACGCTTTGTGGTCTACCGTTTAGCCAATCAAAAAGAGCATTTTCGTGTAGGTTTATCTGTCAGCAAGAAGTTAGGAAATGCCGTCACACGCAATAAAATCAAGCGTCGCCTGCGGCATGTTCTGCTTGAATTGAAAAAAGATATACAGGCAGAGGATTTTGTCATCATTGCCCGTAAGGGTGTGGAGGAATTGACCTACCAAGAAATCAAGAAGAATCTGCTCCATGTTTTGAAACTTGCGAAACTCTACCAGGAAGGTGTTGAGATTGAAAAAGAAAATTAAATGGGCGGGCCTCTTGACCCTGTCCCTTGTCGTGTTAGCAGCCTGTGGAAATCAAGCCAGCAACCAATCTTCGGGTGCCTGGGATTCACTCATTGAGTGGTTTGCCAGCATCATCCAATTCTTGTCTATCAATGGTCATATCGGTATTGGGATTATCCTTTTCACTATCTTGATTCGGACCTTATTGTTGCCACTCTTTCAGATTCAGGCAAAATCCTCTCGCAAGATGCAGGAAATTCAGCCGCAGCTGAGAGAGTTGCAGGAACGCTATCCAGGCAAGGATATGGAAAGCCGCCAATTATTGGCTGAAGCGACCCAGCGTCTTTACAAAGAAAACGGCGTCAGCATGGGGTCATCCTTTATACCGCTTTTGATCCAGATGCCCATTCTTTTGGCTCTTTTCCAAGCCCTGACTAAGGTGGATGCTCTCAAGGTTGGCCAGTTTCTCTGGATGAACTTGGGGCAGCCGGACCCGTACTTTATCTTGCCGATTCTGGCAGCGGTCTTCACCTTCCTTAGTACCTGGTTGACCAATAAGGCTGCGCCAGAGAAAAATGGTGCTCTGACCGTGATGATGTACGTCATGCCGTTTCTCATTTTCTTCTTTGCCGTGACGTCAGCTAGCGGGGTTGCCCTTTATTGGACCGTGTCCAACGCTTACCAAGTTGTTCAAACCTTGATTTTCAATAATCCTTTTAAAATCATAGCAGAGCGTCAAGCTAAGATTGATGCAGAGAAAGCGCGCCAGGCTAAAATTAGGAAAGCTCAGAAAAAAGCCCAGAAAAAGAAATAGGATAGTAGGAGAGAAAAGATGAAATTTACAGGTGCAAATGTTGAAGAAGCCATCCAAAATGGTTTGGCAGAATTAAATATCCCTCGTAAGAAGGCACATATTACTGTCGTTGCTCGTGAGAAAAAAGGTTTCCTTGGTTTTGGTAAGAGACCAGCGGTCGTCGATATTGATGTTATCAATGAAACAACGGTTGTCAAGGCTAACCAGAAGGCTGTTCGTGGCGTTCCAGATGAAATCAACGAGCAAAACGAGCCAGTGAAAAGTGTATCAGAAGCGACGATTGACCTTGGTAAGGTTGTTGCCGCTGTTAAGGAATACGAAAAGTCTGGTGAGGTCTTAGAGGATGATATCAAGGCTCAGATTCTGAAAAATGAAAAAGAAGCGACTACGATTTTAGAAGAAACAGGTCGTATCGAAATTTTGCCAGAAGAACTCCTGCAACCGGCCACTGCAGAAGAGACAATTGAAGTAGTTGTTGAAACTCCTGAGGCTACTGAGGAGACAGAGCCTGTTTCAAAATCGGAAGAGTTTTTCGACTTAGACATTAAAATCGAGTACCAGCATGACATTGAGCAGGTGGTGGCAGAAGTATCAGCTTACGTGCAGGAAATCTTGGATGACATGGACGTTGAGGCACGGATCGAGACCAGCCATAATCGCCGTACCATCAACATTCAGGTTGATACAAATGAGCCTGGTCGTGTAATCGGCTACCACGGCAAGGTCTTGAAGGCGTTGCAATTGTTGGCGCAGAACTTCCTCTACAACCGCTATGAGCGCAATTTCTACATCAGTATCAACGTTAATGACTATGTGGAACATCGTGCAGAAGTCTTGCAAGGCTACGCTCAAAAATTGGCGGAGCGGGTCCTGGCAGAACAAGAGGCCTATCACACAGATCCGATGTCTAGCAGTGAGCGCAAGATTATCCACCGGATTATTTCCAAAATGGACGGCTTGACCAGCTATTCTGAAGGTAGCGAGCCTAACCGCTATGTGGTCGTGGACATTGAAGGACACAACGATTAAAAGAGGTTTAGCCTCTTTTTTTCACACTCCTTACTGAAAATAGGTCAAAATGCCTTGACAAACAGTCAGAATTCTTATAAAATAGTTTGGTATGTTTAGTAACTGATCAAAACTAGCCGGCTAAACGAATACAAGAATCTAAGAGGAGGTATTCATCGTGAAACGTACTTTTCAACCAAGTAAAATCCGTCGTGCTCGTAAACACGGATTCCGTAACCGTATGTCAACTAAAAACGGCCGTCGTGTATTAGCAGCTCGTCGTCGTAAAGGACGCAAAGTGCTTGCAGTGGCATAAGAAGTCGAATGTAAAACCAGCAGAAACTCGAGTCTGCTGGTTTTTTCTTTTTTAATAATAAACAGATAGGTGAGATGGAAGGACCGAGATACGAATAGGAAGACGATCTCCCTCGTCTCCATCAATGTTGATTTGTAGGTCCCCATCGAGAAGTTTGATTTCCCCTTCCTTGAAGGTTTCATAACCCAGGCTATTACTTTCTTCTGTGACGCCGCCCATCAGCTGAGGAATGGCAGATACCGTATTTAAGAAGTGGCTATCTTTCAGATAGAGCAGGTGTAAAAGGCCGTCATCTACCTTGGCATCTGGAAGAAGGGTTTCAAACCCACCAATGGAATTAGTCAGTCCAATCAGGATGGTTGTCGAGGCAATTTCCTTAGTCTCACCGTCTAATTGAATCTGAAACTCATAGCGTTGGTTGTTTATCAATTCCTTGAAGCCATTGATGAAATAGGCCATCTTCCCATAGCGGGTTTTCTCATCTGGATCAACATTATTGATAGCTTGTGGAATAGCGCCGATTGCCACGACATTCATAAAGTAGCTATCGTTGACCTGGCCAATATCAAGAGGGCGCTTACGGTTCGGATCAAATTGTTTAATAGCTTGCGCTGGATCAAGGGGAATTCCCAAGGCTCGCGCTAAGTCGTTGACCGTACCTAGTGGGAAAAATCCAAAATTCGGTCGATATTCTTCCTTAGCCAGACCACTGATGCCCTCGTTAACTGTCCCATCTCCGCCCATGACAAAGACACTGTCAAAACCTTCTTGTGCAGCCTCCTTGACGAATTGGCAAGCATCTCCGCCTTTTTGAGTTTCTTTTATAAGGACTTGGTTAAAATATTCCTCCAATTTGACCTGGGCCAAGTCTCTAAACTCCAGGGCACGTTCCCCACCAGAACTAGGATTCACTACTAATAAAGCTTTTTTCATGCGAGTCTCCTTTCAAGAATATAGTTTACCTTTATATTATAAGGTATTTGGACTGTGATTGCAAAGAGGAGCTCCTTGTCACGTGAATTCAATATATCAAAAAACAATTAAAAGTGATATACTAGGATATTATAAGGAGGAATCGATATGGTAACAAAAGAAGAAGCAGTCCAATTGTTACAGGACATGATACAGATTAATACAGAAAATGACAATGAAGAAGAACTGGCTCGCTATATTCAAGAGTTTTTATCTGCTCATGGCATCGAGAGCGAGTTAGTGGAATTTGCGCCAAGACGTGCCAGTTTAGTAGCGGAAATTTCAAATGGGCCTGGGAAAAAATTGGGTCTAACTGGTCATTTGGATGTTGTCAGTGCTGGAAATGCCGAGGATTGGACCCATTCTCCTTTTTCAGGTTTCGTTGATGAAAACAAGATTCTTTGGGGACGGGGAGCTTCAGATATGAAGTCGGGTCTTGCAGCTCTTGTTCTGGCTATGGTTGCCCTCCATGAATCACAAGACTATTCAGGGACCATTCGATTGTTGGCGACTGTTGGTGAAGAAGTTGGAGAATATGGTTCCAAGCAGCTAACGAAGCTGGGCTATGTGGATGATTTAGATGGTATGCTAATTGGAGAACCTTGTAATATTGGGATTATTTATGCTCATAAAGGATCGTTGAACTACAAGGTCACTTCCAAGGGTACGGCAGCCCATTCTTCCATGCCAGAACTCGGGAACAATGCCATTGAGCACCTCAATCATGCTATGCTGAAGATATCAGAAGCTATTGCACAAGAAGCAACAAAGCATACTGATCCAGAGTTAGGGCAAACCTTTCATAATATTACGGTGGTAACTGGGGGCCAACAGGTGAATTCTATTCCCGATTGGGCAAGTTTTGAAGCTAATGCCAGGACAATCCCTGCTTTTGATAACCAAGACGTAATTCGAACAGTCAAGGAAGTGATTGAAGAGCTGAATGAGCAAGAAGGATTTGATTTAAGTATAGAGGTGACTGCTGATCAAAAACCAGTTGTTAGTGATAAGAATTCTCCACTCATTCAGTCTATTTTGAAAGTACAGCAGCAGTTTCCTAGTTTACAGGTTCCTGCCCAGTTGAAGCAGATGGAAGAGGTTTTAGGAGGTGACCTGTCAGGACAAAACGATCTGCCAACCACCTTAGTCCCTCTAGCGGTGTCGGGAACAACCGATGCAGCCCAATTTACTCTGTCGGAGAAAACGTTTGACGTGGCCGTTTATGGCCCAGGCATTCCCATGCTCAATCACAAGATTGATGAACGTTTACCGGTGGAGCAGTACTGGGATTTTATTGCGATTTATCAAGCCATTCTATCTGACTATCTTTCATAATTGGAATGTTTGCTGGATACTGATGAAAGATAAAACTGTTATAGGCGTCATCTGTTTATACTCTATTCAAAAATATAATATACTAGAGACAGAAAAGATCTCACAGGATTTAAGGACGGCCAGCTTGAAGAATGACCATAAAAGAAAGCATCGGACAGGGTTCGGTGCTTTTTCTCAGCCAAATACAGAGGTGGCTTATGGTATAATGGTAGAAAAGAAAGAGAAGTATGATGATAGACATATTTGATACCCACACCCACCTCAACGTCGAGCAGTTTGACGGTCGGGTCCAAGAAGAACTAGATTTTGCCAAGGAGATGGGGGTCACCCTCCACAACGTCGTCGGTTTTGACCGAGCAACCATTGACAAGGCTATGGAGCTTGCTGATCAGCATCCTGAAATCTATCTGACATTGGGCTGGCATCCGACTGAGGCTGGCACTTATGATGAAGAAGTTGAACGTTATCTACTCAAGGCTCTTAAGCATCCCAAGGTCATTGCCCTGGGGGAGATTGGGCTGGACTACTACTGGATGACGGCAGATAAGGAAACCCAGGCCCATATCTTCAAGCGACAGATGGAGTTGGCCAAGCAGTTGGATTTGCCCTTTGTGGTTCATACTCGTGATGCTTTGGAAGATACCTACCAGATCATCAAGGAAGTCGGCGTCGGTCCGCGCGGAGGCATTATGCATTCCTTCTCTGGCACGCTGGAGGAGGCTCAGGCCTTCATGGAACTGGGCATGCACATCTCCTTCTCGGGAGTGGTGACCTTCAAAAAAGCCGTCGAACTTAAGGAGGCGGCGCAAGCATTGCCCCTAGAAAAAATCCTGGTCGAAACGGACGCACCCTACTTGGCGCCTGTTCCCAAGCGTGGTCGGGAAAATCGCACCGGCTACACCAGATATGTGGTGGATATGCTGGCCCAACTTCGCAACCAGTCGGTCGAAGAGGTGGCGAGAGCAACCTACGAGAATGCAAGGAGCTTGTTCAGAATTGACTCAGAAAATTAAGATTCAAGAAGTCCTCGTTGTCGAGGGCAAGGATGATACGGCAAACTTGAAAAGGTTTTACGAGGTAGATACCTACGAAACCAGAGGCTCTGCCATATCAGACGATGACTTGGAACGCATTGAGAAACTCCATGACCTGCGTGGCGTCATTGTCTTTACTGACCCAGACTACAATGGCGAGCGGATTCGGAAGATCATTATGCAGACCATTCCCACAGTCAAACACGCCTTCTTACAGCGGGACGAGGCTGCCCCCAAGTCCAAAACAAAAGGACGATCCCTGGGGATTGAGCACGCCAGCTTTGAAGACTTGGAAAAGGCCCTGGCGGGCGTTCGTGGCTACTATGATGATGAAAAAAACTTTGACATCAGCAAGTCAGACCTGATTCGCCTAGGCTTGCTTATGGGGGGCGACAGCCGCAAGCGGAGAGAACATCTGGGAGAGAAGCTCCGTATCGGCTACTGCAACGGCAAGCAACTCCTCAAACGCTTGGAGCTGTTTGGGATAAGTTTGGTGGAAGTGGAGGAGTGTATGGTGAGCTATCATGGATAGAGTTTACGCTGTTAAGTGCTTGGTAAAAAACGAGTTTGAGCCTACTTATGAGAATTACTCATCTTATGAAGAAGTGACCTATTTGCTGCCGGCTGATGTCCTTGTTTGGGAGGATGAGCAGGTTGATAAGAACAAACTAGCAGACTATTTGCGTGGTTCAGTTGAAGATGGCTATGTCAATGCGGATGGGATTTGGAAACAGAGTCGTTTGTTTCATATTGCTGGTGTGCAAGAAATGGACGACAGGGTAGAGTTTGATGGACCAGCCGTGGAAGTCTATCGCTGGTTTTACAATTTTAAACGTCTAGTTACTGAGGAAGAATTTTTGAATCTCTATTATTTTGATGATTTGGGGAGATAGGGAATGTCTAGACGAGAACAAGTTGTCTTAACCAATATGTGTATGATTAGCGAGGGTCAGCGGGTGTTGGTCCAGGAACGAAAGTCAGCAAAGTGGCCGGGAATCACATTTCCTGGAGGGCATATCGAGCCAAATGAGTCGCTTATTGCCTCTGTCATTCGTGAAATCAAGGAAGAAACGGGTTTAACTGTATCCAATCTCGAACTCTGTGGCATTCAAAACTGGACGGATCCTACTGACCAGTATCGCTATCTGGTATTTTGCTACAAAACCAACCAGTTTTCAGGTGTTCTCCAATCTTCTGATGAGGGAGAAGTCTTTTGGATTGATCGTGCGGACCTGAAGAATGTTCAGCTGGCAGACGGTTTTGAAGCTATGTTGGAAATCTTTGAACAGCCACAGCTGACGGAGAATTTCTACTGGTTTGAAGATGGTGAGTGGAAGGTGGAGAATAAGTGAGTTTAGCGAAGCAAACTGCCGATTGACTTGACAATTTCACTTAAAAAGCCTACAATAAAAACAGAAAGGTCACCAAGTTTTCACCTGATGACCCATAGGACCGTTTTAAAGACGGGACGTATTTGTAGATAACAGAAAAACCGCTACTTACAGACCTGTCAAAGTTGGAAGTGCGGTTTTACTGTTTATTTTTTTCGTTGAAATGTTAAAATAGCCAGTAAAAGAATGCCAAAGTTTATCATTAGCTCAATTGCCTCATAAACTGACATCGACGGTCACCTTTCTAAGGAGTTGTGCCATGGCCTCACCTCCTGCATCAGATTTCCGTCCCGCCTTCGGAACTTCCCTACACTAGATTAATTCGGAAAACAACAAGTATTTTGTTCCGCTTTTTTAAAATAAAAGGCAAAAAATGAGAAACACGCATAAGAATTGATGAAGAGTTGTACAATAAGTTTGACAACTCTTTTTTTCTATGCTATAGTAAGCCTAGAAATGATGAGAGGTATTGCTTATGGAAGCTATTGTATATTCCCATTTTCGAAACCACTTAAAGGACTATATGAAAAAGGTCAATGACGAGTTTGAGCCCTTGGTCGTGGTTAATAAAAATCCAGAGGAAGATATTGTTGTACTCTCAAAGAGTGAGTGGGATAGTTTACAAGAAACCCTTGCTGTTGCTCGGAACACTTATCTGTCCCAAAAAGTTCTACGTGGTATGGCTCAAGTCAAAGCGGGACAAACTCAAGAACGAAACCTGATAGAGGCTGACTAGCATGGGAATCCATTTTACAGAGGATGCTTGGGAAGACTATCTTTATTGGCAGGGTCAGGATAAGAAAACACTGAAGCGAATCAATAAGATTATCAAGGATACGCAACGACATCCTTTTGAAGGCATTGCCAAACCAGAACCTTTGAAGTATGATTATCAGGGTGCCTGGTCGAGACGGATTGATGCGGAGGATCGGTTGATTTATATGGTAGAATCCGACCAGTTGTATATCTTGTCGCTAAAGGACCATTATAAGTGAGGATAGAATGGAGACTATCTAGTAACCGTTGGTAAAATCAAGATTATGAACTCAGAATAATGTGAAGATACGATGGGAGATGTATATGAGTAATACTATAGACAAGGCATGGGAGTATTTTTTTGAAGGAAAAATAGTAGAAGCAAAGCAGTTGATTGAGGAAGATTATCGGGTTGAGACTTGTTTGGAATATGCTGTTCTCAATTTATTTGCCTACATTTATCTTGACGAACAAAACTTTGAAAAAGCTTTATTAGCTTGTCAACGCTACATTCAACTATCTCGCAATGAAAAAGACGTGGAGCAAGAGCATATCGGTTTGCACCAACTTGCCATGGTCTATCGGAGTCAAGGTAACTTTGAGAAGGCTTTGGAGTTAATTGAGGAAGAGGCTAAGTTGCTAGCAACTGATTTTTCAGAAGACAAATTGAAATGGTCGGTTAATGAGTATGAGCAAGGCTATTTGCGATTGCAATTAGGAGAGCTAGAATCTGCTCTGCATTTTATGAAACGAAGTTTAGAGAATGCTTTGATGACAGATGACCTCATTGCCCAAGCTTGTGCCTATCGAGGTTTGGGGGAAATCTATGCTACAAGCAGAATAACTGACTTAGCTGAACAAGCATTTATGCAATCCATTACTGCTTTTGAAGAAGCAGATGATGATATTGGGGTGGAAGAAGTTAGAGAATTAATGACTACCTACAGAATTATTTAGAAAGAACACACATGAGAATCGCAGACAAAAACGTTACTCGTGCCGTCCTGGAACGTCACGGGTTTACCTTTAAGAAATCCTTCGGTCAGAACTTTTTGACCGATACCAATATTTTACAGAAGATTGTGGACACGGCAGAGATTGACCAGAATGTCAATGTCATCGAAATCGGTCCTGGAATCGGGGCCTTGACAGAATTTTTAGCAGAGAGTGCTGCTGAGGTCATGGCCTTTGAAATTGACGACCGCCTGATTCCGATTTTGGCGGATACCTTGGGTCGCTTTGACAATGTAACCGTAGTCAACCAAGACATCCTAAAGACCGATCTGCAGACCCAGATTCAGAACTTCAAGAATCCAGATCTGCCCATCAAGGTCGTGGCCAATCTGCCTTACTACATCACCACCCCCATCCTCATGCACCTGATTGAGAGCAAGATCCCCTTCAGCGAGTTCGTGGTTATGATGCAGCGGGAGGTGGCCGACCGCATCTCTGCCGAGCCAAACACCAAGGCCTATGGTAGCCTGTCCATTGCGGTCCAGTACTACATGACTGCCAAGGTGGCCTTCATCGTGCCTCGCACTGTCTTTGTGCCCGCTCCAAACGTGGATTCCGCCATTCTCAAAATGGTCCGTCGTGACCAACCCTTGGTTAGTGTCAAAGACGAAGATTTCTTCTTCCGGGTGTCCAAGGCCAGCTTTGTTCACCGCCGCAAGACCCTGTGGAACAACCTGACCAACCATTTTGGCAAGTCCGAAGAGGTCAAGGATAAGCTGACGCAGGCACTTGGCATGGCAGAGCTGGAAGCCAGTGTCCGTGGAGAAGCGCTTTCTATGGCTGACTTCGCACGTCTGTCTTACAGCCTGCAGGAAGTCGGTTTATAAGCAAGTATTGATTGCGGAGAAATCTGCAATCAATATTTATTTTAATGGAAAATTTTTTTCTGTTTGCCTTGTTCGTTGACAGTGGGTGGAAAGCTTGCTATACTGAAAAGTGACTAACTTTTGAAAAATATTGTCTGCAAATTGGCAGAATATTTACAAAAACAAGAGAGGATTTCCCTCTTTTTTTATGAAGGTATCGATATGTTAAAAACTATGCTAAAAAAGCATCCCCATTTAGTAGCCCTGGGCCTATTTGTGGGCTTTTCTTTATTATTATTGGTTCCCCACTTGCTCACTAAGGGCATGGTGACAGGTGCGGACTTGATTTTCCACTACAATCGTTTCTATGATGCGGCTATGCAGATGAAGGAGGGGAATTTCTCCTATATCATCAGTTTGTATGGCTACCAGCAGTCAGGACGGATTGTCAATGCTCTCTATGGACCTTATTTTGCCTATTTACAGGGGGCGCTAGTTCTTTTAAGTGGGACCTGGTTCCGCTATCAGATTTTATCCAATCTTTTCTTGGGAACTCTGAGTGCAACCTCCCTCTATTTCCTCATGCGTGAGGTCAAGGTCAAATATACTCATTCCATTCTCTTATCTATGTTCTTTGTGACGACCTACTCCATTCAGTATTGGTGGGCAACCCAAGGATTTACCAGCTGGGGAGTGGCTCTCTTTCCGCTTTGTTTAATCCCTGCAGTGCGTTTCTTGCAGACCAAAAAAGTACCGAAATTCCTCATGGCAGGAGCGGTAGGGCTCATGTTGCAGGTTCATATGCTATCGACCTTGTTCTTGGTCATTGCCTATGGCATTCTCTTCCTTATTGGTTGGTGGAAATCAGACCAAAAAATGAAGATTATTGGGCAAGTAGCCCTGTCGGTAGGGATTTTTCTGCTCCTGACTATCAATATCTGGTTGCCACTGGTTTATATCAATGCAACCAACGCTTTGGTACCACCATTTGTTAACAAAAAATTTGTACTCAATACCGTAACGTGGCTCAAAACAGCCTTTCTATACTATCCATATCCATTGCCAATTTTCTTTGGGACCTATCTCTATTTCTTGGTGAAAAATTGGAAGAAACAATCGCTGGTTCTGGCTGGTCTTGCTTTTACCTACGCAGTATTTTTGATTTTGTCAACCAACCTCTTCCCTTGGCAATTAGTAGCTGGCAAGGGGATTGACTTAGTTGAGTTGATCCAATTTCCATTCCGCTTTTTCCTCTATGCCAATGCTCTTTTACTGGCAGTCGTAGGGGTCCAGGTTTCTGGTTTGTCAGAAAAAATGCAGAAAATCTTTTCTGGTTTGACGATTATTTCTTTGCTTGTTTCGGTTGGTTTCCTCTGGAATGAAAGTTATAAGGAAATCAATGGGCATTATTACAGTGATACTTTCCTGCAAAAACGAATTCATACGACCTTGTACGGGACGACGGAAGAGTTACAGGCTTCATTTCATTCTAAAGACTTGGGCGAATTTATCCAGATTGCTCAGAAATCCACGCCGGACTATGTACCAGATTTATCAGAAAAGACTGGACATCTGACCAACGAAGAGTCGGATAATACCTATTTTACCTATCGTGACCAAGTGATTTTACCAAATCAAGATTTTGCCAAAGAAGTTGATGGTAATCAGCTGGTGGTGACTTGGACGGCGTCAGAAGCAGAAGAAACTGCGGTACCAGTTATTGTTTACCAAGACAGTCAGCTTGTTTTGAATAACACCGTTTTAGATAGAGAGGCTGTAGAACTTTCCGAAATCGGTGTGCCAACGGTTACCAGCCAACCGGGGAAGAATACCCTTGTCCTATCCTACAAACAACAATGGTGGTTACTGCCAGTTATCATTATCAGTTTGACTGGATGGCTAGTCTGGTCGATGTACTACATCTTTATTTACCGAAAATCAAGCCTTTCCTAAGAGAGAAATGTTATGAAACAAATCAATCCAAAGGCAAGCAAGCAATTTATTCTGGTTATGATTATGACCGTTTTGCTGGCGATGGGTCGGGCTCTATTGCTAAGTGGAGTATCTTTCCCGCTCTGGTTTATCCCCCTGCCCTTGCTTGCCTATCTTATTTTTACTTTTTATATCTTGGTCCTGCTGGATAGGTATGAAGACTTTATCAAAACCAAGGTCTTTGCCAAGTATGTGGGCTACTTCATCGGTGGCCTCTATCTGGTCAATCTGGTCTATCGCCTCAACGCTAAGAAATTCCAGCCCTGGAACATCTTCCGCAACAATCTCTTCCAGTATGAGTTGGTGCTTATGTTGCTCCTGCCTCTTTTGTTGGCTATTTACTGGCGAAATAATGGGCGAATCCGTGGGAAATTGAGGAGCTGGTCAGACAAGTATCTGGTGGCAGATGGCTACCTGCTTTTGACCAGTCTCTTGTCCTTGAGCCCTCTGGCCATTTCCTACTGGAAGGACAGCCACTATGAAACGCTGGTGGAAAAAGGCATCTACACGGACTTCTTCGTACAGGTACCGATTTTTGCGGTGCTACACTTTGTGGCGATCTATTTCTTCCTACGCTATCTGGTAAAGACCTGGCAGGAGTTTCGGGCCCACAGGACCAATGTCCACAGCATGGTCTTTATCAGTCTGGTGCTGGCAAGCCTGTCCCATATCGGCTATCAGGTCTCCATGGCTGGGGCGACGGGGTCTTATTTTACCCGCCATCTCTTCCCTGGTGCCATCATTTTTCAGATAGGCTGTCTCTTTTTGCTCAACGTCATCATCAGCCTAGTGCTCAATCGTCAGGTCCTGTCGGCGGCTGTTATTGCCAGCCTCAATGTGACCTTGATTACAGCCAATTTCCTCAAATTCCGCTACCGGTCAGAGCCTCTGACTCCAAATGATTTCAAGTGGATTGGAAATATGGGGATGATTCTCAGCTTCATCAGTTTGCGCATTGTCCTTGTATCAGTCGTCTTTCTAATCATCGCCGCTTATTTCTATCGTCGTATTCACAGGCGCTATTTCCTGGGGCCAATTGTAAAGACCTTCTGGAAGCGCTTGGTGACGGTTGCCATAATTGTTTTCTTGATTGTGGGAATGGGCTTTGCTATCCGCAAGGAAAAAGACCACAAGATTGCCAGTTGGATACCGATTTTGTCCCAGGTCAATAATTGGCGGAACGTGGATTGGAAGGGCTATGCTTTCGTGGCTCGTTATCGCACGCTATCCTTCCTCTGGCTGCAACAGTTGAGTAAGACCAGCATGGAAGAACCGCAGGGATATTCGGAGAAAACCATTAAGGCTATCGTCAAGAAATATGAAAAGCTGGCAGAGGAAATCAACGCCGAACGTGCCAATCAGCTGACCGACCAGACCGTTATTTACATTCTCAGCGAGAGTCTGGCGGACCCGAGACGGATTCCGGGTGTGACCTTGAGCCAAAATGTCCTGCCAAATATTGAGCAGATTATGAGCCAGACGACCAGCGGTCTCATGAAGAGTGACCATTATGGTGGGGGTACGGCTAATATTGAGTTTCAGGTTTACAGTGGCTTGCCTTTTTACAATTACAATTCGTCCATTTCGTCTGTCTATCTGGATGTGGCACCTCGGATGAAGAAGTTGCCAAGTATCAGTGATTTGTATGCGGACACGGCGCGTGTGGCCATCCATCCTTATTTTGATACCAGTTACAACCGCAATGCCATCTACAAGCAGCTGGGGATTGAGCAATTTTACACCTTGAACTCTACGACCCATCCTATTGCGGTGACGGCTGAGGATTATCAGGGGAATTTTGTCAGCGACAAGAAGACCTATGATTTGATACTGGAGCAGGTGCGGTCAGGTAATCCTCGATTTGTCTCGGCTATAACCATGCAAAACCATGTCCAGTGGCACTCAGAGGAGCCAGTTGCCATTACAGGTACAGGGGTCAATTTCACGGCTGAGGAAAATGCCAATTTGACCAGCTATGCAAGACTTTTGTCCTTTACGGACCAGTCGACCCGCGATTTCTTGGACCAGCTCAAGCAGTTGGATCAAAAGGTAACGGTTGTCTTCTATGGCGACCACCTGCCGGGGCTCTATCCTGAGTCAGCTTTTGTGACAGACCCTAGCCTCCAATACAAGACGGATTACTTCATTTGGAGCAATTTTGAGACGGAGGACCGTCATTACGAGTTGGTCAATTCAAGCGATATGAATGCCCTCATGCTAGAGACCACCAATGCCAAGGTCAGCCCTTACTATGCCCTCTTGACGGAAGTCCTCCACAAGGACCGAGTGGGTTTGACCGAGCGCGATGCCAAGGTAGCAGAAGAACTCAAGATGGTCCAGTACGACCTATCGGCAGGCAAGGGCTACCTGCTCAAACAAAAGAATTTCTTTAAGGTTACGGAATAACACTAAAACCCAAGCCAGTTGTCTGACTTGGGTTTTGAGTTTTTATCATGATATGCGGAGGAAGGGATTTGAACCCTCACACCCGATGGGCACATGCGCCTGAAGCATGCGTGTCTGCCGTTCCACCACCTCCGCTTATAGATACTATTATACTACGTTTTTCTTCATTTGGCTAGAGGCAAATGCAACTTTACATCTTTCTCTATTTGGCTTATACTGGGAGTGGGCCAGAACTCAGAAAGTTGAAAGAGTTCGTTTGCCCCCACAGCTTCAAAGGTTCCTCGAGCCTTTTGAACAATCAACCCCTGCGCTAATGTGTTTCTCCTAATCAAATAGTTTGGTGTAGGAGTTTATACCAATCTAGATTTGAATTTTTCTTGGAGAAATGAGGGGGTTTATGTTATTGTCTTTGGCCTTAATTTGTATAGCAGCGGTTACTGTTTCTTGGCTATGCCAAAAGGGTGGTCTGCCTAAAATCATTGGTTTCCTGCTTGTTGGTATGCTGCTGGGACCCTATGTTGGGAATTGGATTGATAGGAGTTTATTGGATAATTCAGCAGATATTCGTAAGATTGCCCTGATTATTATTTTGATAAAGGCAGGTTTGACCATAAAATTATCGGATTTCAAGACCATTGGTCGGTCAGCCGTGCTTATGTCCTTCCTACCAGCCTGTGCAGAGTTGGTCGGCTGCGCCTCTTTTCTTTGACCTGTCCTATGGGGAGGCCGCTCTGATGGGCAGTGTCATGGCAGCAGTATCTCCTGCGGTTTTTGTTCCGCGCATGGTGGACTTGATTGAAAATAAAGTTGGCCATCAGAAGAAAATTCCCCAAATGATACTGGCGGGGGCCTCATTTGACGATGTGGTGGTGATTGTCCTGTTTACGGCCTTCCTTAGCCTGGTTCAGAAGGGGGATTTCCAAGTCCTATCCCTGGTCAATATTCCACTGACTATTCTGACCAGTATGCTAGTGGGGGTCTTGGCAGGCTTAGCCTTTGCCAGGTTCTTGAAAACAATTCGCCAGTCTGACAGCCTTCCTCCTATCTACCAATACCTCTTGCTCTTTAGTTTGTCCTTCTTGTTGGCGACGATTGAGGCTCGCTATGCCAATCGGTTTCCATTCTCAGGCTTGTTGGCTATTCTGGTGGCGACCATGGTGGTTAATCGTCAGGCCTTGCCGGTTGAGGTTGCAGGGTTTGCTGGTTTCTTTAGCCGTTTGTGGGTCATTGGGGAAATTTTCCTCTTTGCCTTGGTCGGGTCCATCGTGGATATTTCCTACGTTGCAGTGGCTGGTTTGCCAGCGCTGGGCTTAATTGCTCTGACCCTGGTCATCCGCTCCCTGGCTGTCTGGCTTAGCGTCAGTGGCAATGGCTTTAGTAAGCGGGAAAAGCTGTTCTGTGTCATTGCCTATCTGCCCAAGGCAACTGTTCAGGCGGCTATCGGTGGTATTCCCCTGGTGGCCGGTCTGGCTAGTGGGCAATTGATTTTATCTGTGGCTGTCTTGGGAATTCTAGTCACCGCACTTCTAGGGGCTATCCCGCTGGACCGATTTGGCAAAGAATTACTAGAAAAATAGCCGTAAGTAGAAAAACGCACTATGGATAAAAAGAGTCAGTTTTTAGATGAGGGAGTAGCAGTTAAACACCTGTTATTCCCTTTTTTCTAGGGAATTTTGGTATAATACTTATAAGAATACCCAAAGGAGTCTTGTTTGCAAGGAAGAATTATTAAGGCCTTGGCTGGTTTTTACTATGTCGAGGCGGATGGACAGATTTATCAGACCCGAGCGCGGGGAAATTTTCGCAAGAAAGTCCAGACGCCCTACGTTGGAGATTTTGTGGACTTTTCGGCTGAGGAGCAGTCGGAGGGCTATATTTTAAAAATCCATGAGCGCAAGAATAGCTTGGTGCGGCCACCCATTGTCAATATTGACCAAGCGGTCGTGATTATGTCGGCCAAGGAGCCGGATTTTAATGCCAATCTCTTAGACCGTTTTTTGGTGCTCTTGGAGCAAAAGGAGATGGAACCGATTGTTTACATTTCCAAGATGGATTTGCTGGAGGACCATGCGGAAATGGATGCCTTCAAGGCCATCTATGAAAAAATTGGCTATCCCTTCATTTTCAGCTTGGAGGAGCTGACGCCGCTCTTGACCGACAAGGTCACGGTCTTTATGGGTCAGACAGGTGTGGGCAAGTCGACCTTGCTCAATCGCCTTGCGCCAGATTTGGCCTTAGAAACGGGGGCGATTTCAGACAGCCTTGGTCGCGGTCGCCATACGACACGTGCGGTCAGTTTTTACAATGTATTCGGCGGGAAAATTGCGGATACACCGGGCTTTTCATCCTTGGACTACGAGGTCAAGGAGGCAGAGGCTCTGACGGATTGTTTCCCAGAAATTGCGGAGGCCAGTCAGGCTTGCAAGTTCAGAACTTGTACTCATACTCACGAGCCGGACTGTGCAGTCAAGGCTGCGGTAGAAAGCTCTGCCATTTCCCAAAGTCGCTTTGACAATTACCTACAATTTTTGAGCGAAATCCAAAATCAGCGCGAAACCTATAGCAAAGTTAGTAAGAAATTCAAATAGAAAGTTGGTTCCTATGTCACATTACAAGATTGCGCCATCTATCTTGGCGGCAGATTATGCAAATTTTCAATCAGAACTGGAGCGCCTAGAGGCGGTTGGTGTTGAATATGTCCACATCGACGTCATGGACGGTCATTTTGTGCCCAATATCAGTTTCGGTGCCGACGTGGTGGCTGCCATGCGTCCCCATAGCAAACTGGTCTTTGACTGCCATTTGATGGTGTCCAATCCAGAAAATCATATCGAAACCTTTGCCCGTGCGGGTGCGGATATTTTAACCATTCACGCTGAGGCGACCCTACATCTGCATGGAACCTTGCAGAAAATCCATGCGGCGGGTATGAAGGTTGGCGTGGTTATCAATCCGGGTACGCCTTTGGTGACCATTGAGCCTGTGCTCAATTTGGTGGACCAAGTGCTCCTGATGACAGTCAATCCGGGCTTCGGCGGTCAGGCCTACATTCCAGAGGTGGCTGAAAAGATTGCAGCCTTGGTGGAAATGCGCAAGGCTAAGGGATTGGATTTTGACATCGAGGTCGACGGTGGTATTGATGATAAGACCATTCATTCTGCCAAGGACGCGGGCGCTAACGTCTTTGTGGCTGGCTCCTTCCTCTTCAAGGGTGACTTGGAGGCCAATGTTGCCAAGTTGAGAGCTGCTCTTCGTGATTAGGGCCGCAGTCGTCGCTGGTGGACAGTTTGAAAGCTTGCCTGCGCCTGTGGACCTCTATGTGGGCGTAGATGCGGGTTGTTTACGGCTTTTGGAAAATGACCTTCCTCTTGATATGGCAGTTGGCGATTTTGACTCGGTCAGCCCAGCGGATTTATCGCGGATTGAGGAAAGAGCAGAGCTGGTTATCAAGGCCCCAGCTGAGAAGGATGATACGGACTTGGAATTGGCGCTCAAGGAGATTTTCAAGCGGCATCAAACGGCACAGGTTCAGATTTACGCAGCCTTTGGCGGTCGAATGGACCATGCCATGACCAATTTGTTTCTGGCAGCAGAACCTGATTTGGCGCCATTTATGGAGCATATCGAGCTAGTGGACCAGCAGAATGTCATTCGTTTTCGGCCTGCTGGACAGCACAGGATTTCACCGATTGCGGGTATGACCTATATTTCCTTCATGCCGTCCGACGGCAGTCGCTTGACCATCAAACATGCCAAGTATCCCTTGGACGACGAAAATTATTTTTACAAAAAATGCTACGCCTCTAACGAATTTATAGGTAGGGACATGGACATCAGTCTGGACACAGGCTATGTGGTCCTGATTTACAGCAAGGATAAGGATTAGATGGAAATACTACAAATCATCTTGCTGCTTTTGGTGGTGGTCGGTTTGGTCTTTCTCTATGGAAAATGGCAGAGCTTGTCTCTGATGTTGCAAGACCAGGCCGAGGACACTGCTGACCAATTGTCGGACCAGTTGACCTATCAATTGGAATCAACCAGTCTCAAGCAGCAACAGGTTCTCAGTCGCGAAGTCAATGAACTCCGGCGCGAACTCTATCAACAATTAACAGACATTCGGCAGGATATTCACCACAGTCTCCTGCAAAATCGTGATGCCACTGACCAGCGCCTCCAAGCCATTCAGGAGTCCAACGAAAAACGCTTGGAAGAGATGCGCCAGACGGTGGAAGAAAAATTAGAAAAAACCCTGCAAACTCGCCTGCAAGCCTCATTTGAAACAGTGTCCAAGCAGTTGGAATCTGTCAATCGTGGATTGGGTGAGATGCAGACAGTGGCGCGTGATGTTGGTAGCCTCAATAAGGTTTTGTCCGGAACCAAGTCGCGAGGCATCATGGGTGAGCTCCAGCTGGGACAGATTATCGAGGATATTTTGACGCCCAGCCAGTACGAGAGGGAATTTGCGACGGTTAAGGGTTCCGGAGAGCGGGTCGAATATGCTGTCAAGTTGCCGGGGCAATCAGCAGAGGATTATGTCTACCTGCCCATTGACTCCAAGTTTCCACTGGCGGATTATTACCGTTTGGAAGATGCTTATGAAACCGGCGACAGGGACCAAATTGACTTTCACCGCAAGCAACTGTTGGCGGCTATCAAGCGCTTTGCCAAGGATATTCAGAGCAAGTATCTGAACCCGCCTGAAACGACCAATTTTGGTGTGCTCTTTTTGCCAACCGAGGGGCTCTATGCGGAAGTGGTCCGCAATCCCATTTTCTTTGATGACCTGCGCCGGCAGGAAAACATTGTAGTGGCAGGTCCGACGACCCTATCTGCCTTGCTCAATTCCCTGTCCGTCGGCTTTAAGACCCTTAATATTCAGCGGTCGGCCGACGACATCAGCAAGGTCTTAGGCAATGTCAAGCTGGAATTTGGCAAGTTCAGCGATCTATTAATCAAGGCCCAGCGCCAGATTAACCAAGCTAGCTCCAATATTGACAAGCTCCTGACGACACGGACGTCAGCCATTGAGCGGACCCTGCGCACCATTGAACTCTACGAAGACGACCAGACCAAGGGTCTGCTCGGCCTGTCCCCATTAGAAGAGGATTTAGATGAAAATTAACCAAATGAAAGCAGATGAGTTCTTCGAAGGATTTTATCTGATCAAGTCAGCCGATGTTCGTCAGACCAGAGCTGGCAAGGATTATCTAGCCCTGACTTTCCAAGACGATACGGGCGAGATTGATGGCAAGGTTTGGGATGCCCAACCGGGAAAAATCAAGGATTTTGTGGCTGGAGTGGTCGTTCATGTCCAAGGACGCCGCGAGGTTTACAATAATACGCCTCAGGTCAATCAGTTGGTGATCCGTTTGCCGAAAGCTGGCGAGCCAAATGATCCAGCGGATTTCAAGGAAAAACCGCCTGTTGATGTCAAGGATACCAAGGACTACCTGAGTCAGATGATTTTCCAGATTGAAAATGCGACTTGGCAGCGCATCGTTCGGGCTCTCTACAGCAAGTACGAAAAGGAATTTTATTCCTATCCAGCGGCCAAGACCAATCACCATGCCTTTTACTCCGGTTTGTCTTTCCACACGGCGACCATGGTTCGTCTGGCGGACAAGATTGGCGATGTCTATCCGCAGCTCAACAAGAGCCTGCTCTTTGCCGGGATTATGTTGCACGACTTAGCCAAGGTCATTGAATTGACAGGTCCAGACAATACGGGCTATACTGTTCGGGGAAATCTGATTGGGCACATTTCCTTGATTGATGAAGAAATTACCAAGGTTCTGATGGAATTGGGCATTGATGATAGTCTGGAAGATGTAACCGTTCTCCGCCATGTCATTCTCAGCCATCATGGTTTGCTGGAATATGGTAGTCCTGTTCGTCCGCAAATCATGGAGGCAGAAATTCTCCACATGATTGACAACATTGATGCGGAAATGATGATGATGCTGACGGCTCTGGAAAAGGTGGGACCGGGCGAGATGACCAGCCGTATCTTTGCCATGGACAATCGCGCCTTCTACAAACCGGATATTGACCAATGAAGATGAAAACCAAATTGATTGCGTGCCAGCCCATCACCAAGGGCTGGTCTGCTGACCAAAAGTTTCTGGCTGTGGATGAACATGGTCAGAAATTTTTATTACGGATTGCGCTTGTGGAAAAGTTGGCCGATAAGCAGGCTGAATTTGCCCTACTCAAAATCTTGTTTGAGAGGAATTTGCCAGTGCAAAAAACAGTCGAATTGACTTATGATGGTCAGTCAGTCTACCAGATTTTTGAGTGGATTGAGGGGGAGGATTTGAGACAAGCGGCTCCGAATTTGTCGGATGAAACTCTCTATGAGCTAGGTTGCCAAGCGGGGAAGCTATTAAAAGTCCTTCATCAAATCCCAATTGACCAGACTAGCTTGAATTGGGAGAGCTATTATCAGGCTAAAATTGACAAAAAGACTGCGGCTTACCAGACTGCTAGCCATGCTTATGAGCAGGGGCAGGCTATGTTGGAGTTCATCGAGCGCAGTCGTCACTTGGTAGGGGGTCGTCCGATTGCTTATCACCACGGGGATTTCCATGATGGGAATATGTTGGTGGGCCAGGATGGTCAGCTTTACCTGCTGGATTTTGATCGTTTTGACAAGGGCGATCCTTGGGAGGAGTTCAATCGACTGATATTTACAGTGGAAACTTCTCCAGCTTTGGCTCGAGGGATGCTGGATGCCTATTTTGAAGAGGCTATTCCAGAAGAATTTTGGCAGCTGCTGGCCCTTTATCTGACGGTCAATAGCATTGGAGCCTTGGTCTGGGCGGAAGAGGTGAATCCAGACCAGATTCCTCTGATGAAAACGCAGGCTAAACAGCTTTTTGATTGGTATCAGGGCTATAAGGAGGTCATTCCCTCCTGGTATCTAGGTAAAAACAGATAAAAAACGAAAAAAGCGGACTTTCTTGATAGAAAAAGTTCGCTTTTTGTGTGTTGGTGTGGTATAATGAAAAAAAGTGAAAGAGGAAATTGTTATGAAATTAAGAAGAAGTGAACGGATGGTGGTTATTTCCAATTACCTGATTAACCACCCCTATGAATTAACCAGTTTGAATACCTTTGCGGAAAAGTACGAATCAGCCAAGTCTTCGATTTCAGAGGACATTGCCATTATCAAAAAAGCTTTTGAAGAGAGCTCTATCGGACATATCGAGACCATTACGGGTGCTAGTGGGGGTGTTGTCTTTACGCCGTCTATTTCTAAGGAAGAGTCGATCGAGATTGCCCAGAGCCTTCGCAATCAGATGGCGGAAAGTAGCCGTATCCTGCCTGGTGGCTATATTTATTCGTCGGATTTGCTGTCGACGCCCCATGTATTAAAAAATGTTGGCCGCATTATCGCGGATGCCTTTAAGGCAGAGAAGATTGATGCTGTTATGACCGTGGCGACCAAGGGGGTTCCTTTGGCCAATGCCGTTGCCAACGTCCTCAATGTTCCCTTTGTTATCGTTCGTCGGGACTTGAAAATTACTGAAGGTTCGACCGTTTCGGTCAACTATGTGTCGGGTTCTAGCGACCGGATCGAGAAGATGTTCCTCTCTAAGCGCAGTCTCAAGGCCGGTAGCCGGGTGCTCATTGTCGATGACTTTTTGAAAAATGGTGGCACTATCAACGGTATGATTAGCCTCTTGACAGAGTTTGACTCGACCTTGGTCGGTGTAGCAGTTTTTGCGGAAAATCAAAAAGGCGACCGCAGTGTGGCTAACTACAAGTCTCTGCTAGCCGTGACCGATATCAATGTCAAAGAAAACCGAGTGGACGTTGAGTTGGGAAATATTTTTGATAGCAAGTAATAATCCGTCTCAAGACTGATGGAGAGATGGAAAATTTGGGGTATACTAATACCAATCCTAAATATTTTTCATAATCTCCTTAAAAGCACTGGCCGTGATGGTCAGTGCTTTTGTGCTGAATTAAGAAAGGAAATTCAAAATCTCTTCTTCCGTCATGCTAGAGTCGCAACGAACTTGGACACCGTCTGCTTTGGCGACGAGGAGACCTGGTACAGTTGGGACACCGTAGTGGTCACGAAGGTTTTGAAGAGCTGGGCTCATCTGGCTAGAGTCCAGGAAGTTGATGGTCAGCTGATTTTCCTGAGAGACCTTGTGGAGTTTCGGTACAAAGCGATTGCAGTAGGGGCAGGTGGCGCGACCGATGAAGAGAATGTCCCCCTCTTTATCTGCCAAGAGCTTTTCAGCCTCTTGCACAGTAACAGTTGTAAAATCTTCGATGTAAGTTTGGAAATCCATAATGTTCACCTCTTTTTTTTACATTATAGAAGAATTTAGCAAGAATTACAAAAGTCTGCTACGTTGGGAGCTTTATCTTCTGTAGTTATTGCTCTTGTCCCGTGTTTGTAACTCCTGAACCGTCTTCTAATTCTTGACGTCACTGGCCTCCTAGAGCGTCGGACAGGGTGGGGAAAAAATAGAGGGCGCAGAATTGGCGTAAGTAGAACCATATAAGAGGGGGGATAGTTTGCCTTTTTTGGCAAATGTGCTACAATGTAACATAATGGAGGGATAAGCATGAGTACAGTGACAGTTCGATTGAACCAAGAAGAGGAAACTTTTTTCAAAAGTTACGCGCAGTTGACAGGCCAAAGCCTCTCGAGTTTATTTAAGAAGGCGCTGGAGCGGACTATAGAAGATGAGTTTGATTTAAAAATCTACCACCAAGCCTATAAGGAGTACCAAGACGACCCTGAAACCATTTCGCACGCTGACTTCAAGAAAGAGCTAGGTTTTTAACATGTACCGTATTGACTATTCCAAAAGAGCACAGCGTCAGATTCGTAAAATGGATAAGCAGGTACAGAGGTTACTATTTACCTGGATTGACAAACATCTGGACGGTACAGAAAATCCTAGGCAGCATGGCAAGGGCTTGACAGATAACCGAGCTAATGAATGGGGCTATCGTATCGGCGATTACAGACTGATTTACGATATTCAAGAGGATAAGCTGGTTATTCTGGCCCTTGAGTTTGGACACCGTAAAGATATTTATTAGGCTGGTTTGACCAGTCTTTATTGTTTTCCTTGCTTGGTAGATATTTTGAAGAAAAACTAAAAAATAAATGTTTTTCAGGCATATTATATGTTCCCATTTGCTTGGAAAAGAGTTTTACTTTAAAAAATCCTCTTTTTAGGGTATAATGGTCAAAGAAAGTCAAAGAAAGAGGCGATTCCATGGCGATGAAAAATACATCAGACTATATCGAAGAGCATATCAAGGCTATCTTGGAGCAGGTCAATGTGGCGGAACTCCGTCGGAGTGAATTGGCTAGTCGGTTTGAGGTCGTGCCCAGTCAGATAAACTATGTCATTAAGACACGGTTTACAGCCAGTCGGGGTTATATTGTGGAAAGTAAACGCGGTGGCGGAGGCTATATCCGAATTGGCCGCATTACCTTTTCGGACAAGCATGAATTGGTTCGTGATTTGTTAAATAATATGGGCGACCAGTTGTCTGCGACCGTTTATAATGATATTTTACAGCTCTTGTTTGATGAGAAATTGATGACAGAACGAGAGGGCAATTTGTTTCTTGCGACGGGTACAGATGAGGTGCTCGGCAAGGAAGCGGCAGGTATCCGGGCCCGCATGATGCGTCAGATTTTACGGCGCTTAGATAGGAAAGAGGATTAGGGGAATGAATATTTCAAAGGGATTGAAACGGGTCTTTGAGGATGCCCAGCTGATTGCCCAACGTTATAGTAGTGATTTGTTGGAGACCTGGCATGTGCTCTTGGCCTTTGTTATCAACCAAGATACGGTGGCTGGAGCGGTTCTGGCAGATTATCCACCTAGTGTGGCAGACTATGAGCATGCTACCTTTGTCGTGACCGAAAAAGTCTATCAGGAGGACATAGAGTCCTTCAAGATTTTGCCGTCGTCCAAGCGTTTGGATGAGAAGGCAGCCAATGCCAAAACCATTGCGCAGGCCGTCAAGGCTAAGGAAGTAGGAACAGAGCATCTTTTCCTAGCCATGCTTTTGGACAAGAAAACAGTGGCCAGTCAGATTTTGGACAAGGTTGGTTTTCACCATGAAGACTCGGATGATAAGATTCGCCTGCTAGATTTGCGGAAAAATCTTGAGACCCGTGCAGGCTTCAACAAGGAAGATCTTAAGGCCATTCGTCTGGCCTTGAAGGGGCGCAAGGCTCCTCAACAGACCATGGGGCAGATGATGGGTGGCGGTATGCCTCAGCCCCAGACAGGTGGTTTGGAAGATTACACCCGTGACTTGACTGCCTTGGCTCGTGAAGGCAAGATGGAGCCTGTTATCGGTCGTGATACTGAGATTTCGCGTATGGTGCAGATTTTATCGCGCAAGACCAAGAATAATCCTGTCTTGGTCGGTGATGCGGGTGTCGGGAAAACAGCCCTGGCCCTGGGACTTGCTCAGCGTATAGCGTCGGGAGATGTTCCGCCTAGTCTGGCTAAGATGCGGGTCTTGGAGCTGGATTTGATGAGTGTGGTTTCTGGGACCCGTTTCCGTGGGGATTTTGAGGAGCGGATGAACAATATCATAAACGACATCGAAGAAGATGGTCAGGTGATTCTTTTCATCGATGAGCTTCATACTATTATGGGCTCTGGTTCTGGGATTGATTCGACCATGGATGCGGCCAATATCCTCAAGCCTGCTCTGGCGCGTGGCACTCTGCGGACGCTTGGTGCGACGACCCAGTCGGAATATCAGAAACATATCGAAAAGGATGCTGCTCTGGTTCGCCGTTTTGCCAAGGTCATCATCGAAGAGCCAACAGTGGCGGACAGCATTGCCATTTTGGCAGGTCTCAAAGGGACTTTTGAAAAATACCACAGGGTCCAAATCACAGATAGTGCTGTAGAGACGGCCGTGACCTATGCCAAGCGATATTTGACTAGCAAACGCCTGCCGGATTCAGCAATTGACTTACTAGACGAATCAGCGGCAAGGGTGCAGAACCGTGTCAAGGGTCAGCCAGTTGCGACAGGCTTGACAGTCCTTGACCAGGCCCTCATGGCTGGCAAATACAAAACGGTCAGCAAGCTCCTCCTGGCTGAGAAAGAGGCTGTTAAAGCCGGCCAAGGTTACGACTTAGAAGTGACGGAGGCAGATATTTTGGAGACCCTCAGTCGCCTGTCGGGTATTCCAGTGCAGAAACTCAGCCAGACAGATGCCAAGAAATACCTGAACCTGGAAGCAGAACTCCACAAGCGGGTCATCGGTCAGGACCAGGCCATCTCAGCCGTCAGCAGAGCCATTCGACGCAATCAGTCTGGCATTCGGACCGGTCGCCGTCCAATCGGTTCCTTTATGTTCCTGGGGCCAACAGGTGTCGGCAAGACCGAGCTGGCTAAGGCCCTGGCAGAAGTCCTCTTTGATGATGAGTCGGCACTAATCCGCTTTGATATGTCCGAGTATATGGAGAAATTTGCGGCCAGCCGCCTCAACGGTGCGCCTCCAGGCTATGTTGGCTATGAAGAGGGTGGCGAGTTGACGGAAAAAGTCCGCAACAAGCCTTACTCTGTCCTTCTCTTTGACGAGGTTGAAAAGGCCCACCCAGATATTTTCAATGTCCTCCTCCAGGTCTTGGACGACGGTGTCTTGACAGACAACAAGGGGCGTAAGGTAGATTTCTCTAATACGATTATTATCATGACCTCCAACCTTGGGGCAACTGCCCTGAGGGACGACAAGACGGTTGGTTTTGGTGCCCTTGATTTGTCCAAGAGCCAGGAGCATGTGGAAAAACGGATTTTCGAGGAATTGAAAAAGGCCTACCGCCCAGAGTTTATCAACCGTATTGATGAAAAGGTTGTCTTCCACAGCCTATCTGAAGCGGATATGCAGGATATTGTCAAGGTCATGGTGCAGCCGCTGATAGCTATCACGGCCGAGCGTGGTCTGACCCTCAAGTTGCAACCGTCTGCTCTCAAACTCCTAGCGACAGAAGGCTACGATCCAGAAATGGGTGCCCGTCCGCTCCGCCGTCTCTTGCAGACCAAGCTGGAAGATTCATTGGCAGAAATGCTCTTGCGTGGTGACCTGGTTGGCGGTCAAACCCTTAAAGTGGGCGTCAAAGCTGGCCAATTGAAATTTGACATAGTGTAAGAAGGAAAGGGAGAACGTATTCGTCATTTTCCTAAAATATAAAATGTAAATAGGTATCTTATGAAAAAAACTGTTGCTGTTATTTTTGGGACCTTTGCGCCTATGCACAAGGGTCACATTGACCTAATCCAGCGGGCCAAGCGAGCCTGTGACCGAGCGGTGGTCATCGTATCTGGTTATGAAAATGACCGTGGGGACAAGATTGGCCTGGGTCTGCAAAAGCGTTTTCGCTATATTCGTGAAACTTTTAATGACGAGTCCTTGATTTCGGTTTATAAGCTAGACGAAACAGGCATGCCTCCTTATCCAGAAGGTTGGGCGCCCTGGCTAGAGGCCTTACAACAGCTGGTGCAGGCTGGCGAAGACGAGGAATTGGTCTTCTATGTTTCTGAAAAAGAATACTCTGCGGAGCTGGAAGAGCGTGGCTTCAGAGCATCTTTCACCGAGCGTAATTTCGGTATTTCGGCTACCCTAATTCGGGAAAATCCAGCCAAGCACTGGAACCTGATTGCCAAGCCCTTCAGACGGCATTTTTCAAAAAATGTCTTGGTGGTTGGTTCGGCCTCAAACGGCAAGACTACCCTGGTCAAGGATTTGGGACGCTATTATTCCTGTCCTGTCTCCCTAGAGTACGCCCGCTATTACCAAAAGCGCTACAATGTTCGTGACGATGAGTTGACAGGCAAGGATTACAATTACTTGCTGACGGGCCAGTATCGCCAGACCTCTGACTTGATTGACTCAGACACCAATCGTGGGCTGGTCATTGCGGATACCAATGCGACTGTGACCGAGGCCTACTATAACTATTATATCGGCGAAAGCTCCAGCTCCTTCCATTCCCTCTGTGCTGACACGGTCAAGAATGAAAAGTGGGACTTGATTATCTTTGTCCTGCCGACAGGTAACTATGTGGACGACGGTTTTCGGGACATGTCTATGGCCGACCAGGAAGTTCGCCATGCTTTTACGGAGTTATTGAAAAAATTAGTGGCAAAAAATCACCCAGATGCGCATTTGGCCTTTATCGGTGGGTCCTATCTGGAAAACTATCAAAAATCCATTGATCTGATTGATGCCATCTATCAGGAATTTTAGGAGAAAATAGGAGATATGGAAAAAATAAAACAGATACTGACTGGCTGGGTGGAGGGCATCCGAAATGTCCCTGCCACCTTTGCGAAATTAGGCCAGGCAGCCAAGGAATTAGGATTTTTCGGGCTCTTGAAGGCAGCCTTTGCGGATATGTTTTTGGGACGGACAGCCTTTCAATGGCTCTATCTCATCGGTCTATCCAGTGTGCCGCTGATTTTAGAGTTTACCAGCGGTAGCGACAAACACGACTGGATGGGGCTCTTTGCCTCCTGGACGGGGATTGTCTGCGTCATAATGGTAGCAGAAGGCCGGGCTAGTAACTATGTTTTTGGTTTTATCAACAGTCTGATTTACTTTGTGCTTTCCTATAATAGTGCCTTTTATGGGGAAGTGATGACAGCTGTTTTCTTCTTGGTCATGCAGCCTATCGGCCTTTATACTTGGTTGGCTGCCCGTGTCAATGAAACCGAGGATGAGACGCCTGAAATCAGCGAATTTGAAACTCGCAGCCTGTCTTTCTTTGGCTGGGTCAAATGGCTGAGCTTCACGGCTCTTGTCTGGGGGATTTTTGGTCTTCTCTACCAATCTATCGGATCTGCCAGACCCTTCCGAGATTCTGTGACAGACGGAACCAACTGGACAGGGCAATTTCTCATGACTTATCTTTACAGGGAACAGTGGCTCTTCTGGATTGCGACCAACCTCTTTTCTATCTACCTCTGGTGGGGAAATTCCATCCACATGCAGGCCATGTACTGGGTCTACGCTCTCAATAGTGTCGTCGGCTGGTACCAATGGTCCAAGGCTATGAAAAAGGGGTAGGAAATTAAAAACTTAAATACAAAAATAACCTCCGAGTCAGCATTCGGAGGTTTTGCTATTGCTACCAGCCATAATTTGGCTCTTCACAGGTCATCAGGGCTTGGAATAGTTCTTCGGGCGTAGTGACTTTCAGCCCACCGTATCTAGGGTCCTGGACATTGGGAGAGGGGTCGAGGTAGTAGAGCTGCTCAATATCCTTCCCGTCTTCTGTGGTCAGATAGCCAATACCAATGACGTTGTGCTCCCCTTTTTTACCAGGATACATCACAGCGGAGTCAAAAGTATAGTACATAGGGTAGCCAACATCAATATTTTCCCTGACCCTCTGCTTAAACAAGGCCATCTCTTGTCCAGCTGGATTAGGGTCCGTCACCGTCGCCAGCCGATAGCCAGCCTGACCATCTGTAGGATATTCATAGCCGAAAAGATGTTTATTGAGGATGCGAATGGCGTCACGATTATGGGTGCCAAAAGGCTCGTAGGTTCCCATTTCAAACGCCAACTGCTTCTGCCCAACATGGACGCCCTGACTAGATAGCATCATACTGACAGTCGTCGGAGCGCAATAGTTCCAGACAGTTTGGATTTGCGGTTGGACACTTAGCTGTTTTTTGATTCGCTTGGATGCCGGCTTTTCCTGCTCTGGTTCGGAACTCGGTGTGGTCTCATTTGGTTCATTTTCTTGGGTAATGGCAGAGCTACTGGAGCTTGAAGAGCTAGGGTTTTTAGTCTGTTCTCCACTTGTTTTGACAACAGAGCTACTTGTCGCCTTTACTTCAGGGGAGGTCTGCTCCTGCCGAGGGACAAGCAGAAAAAAGCTGGCAGAGGCAAGAATGAGAGCTAAAGAAGACAGACAGAGACTGATAAGAATAACTTTTGATTTCATAGCCACCTCCTGGAGGATTTTGTAAAGCATTTCACAATATTAGTATATTATAATTATATGTATTTGGCAAGAACTATCCATAAAAAATGGCTGAGGAATGCCCAACCATTTCTTTATATTTTATTTAGTAACACGTCTTTTGCGGAGATGACAAAGGAGACCAGCTGGAACTGATCTCCTTTTGTTTATTTAACTTGTTTTGCTTGATAGGCAGCGCGTGCTTGGTCGAAGAGTTCTTGGACTTCTTCGATGGTTTCGGCACGGGATACGGCACCACGGATTTTAGCGGCACCAGCTGAGCCACGCAGGTAGTGGGGCGCTAGACCACGAAATTCGCGGACAGCAATGCTTTCGCCCTTGAGATTTGTCAAGCGGGTTAGGTGGTCAAAGGCGACATTGAGCTTGTCCTCAAAGGATAGGTCGGGTAGGATTTCACCCGTTTCCAGATAGTGGTTAATCTGGTTGAAGATGTAGGGATTTCCCATAGCGGTCCGGCCGACCATGACAGCGTCAGCCCCAACTTCCTCGATACGCTGGCGGGCATCTTCTACATTGCGGATGTCGCCGTTTGCGATGAAAGGAATCTTGGTCAGGCTGCCAGCTACTTTGGTCAAGGTCTCTAGGTCAACGGTTCCTGTGTACATCTGCTCGCGGGTCCGTCCGTGCATGGCCAGGGCAGCCACACCGCCACTTTCTGCGGCCAGGGCATTTTCGACCGCCAGGTCGGTATTATTCCAACCGGTCCGCATCTTAACGGTCAGGGGAATGTCGAGGACGGAAGTCACTTCCTTGATGATGTGGTAAATCTTGTCAGGGTCCTTGAGCCACTTGGCACCAGCCTCGTTCTTGATGACCTTGTTGACAGGGCAACCCATGTTAATATCTACGATATTGGCCTTGGTGTTTTTCTGAATGAAGTCAGCTGCACGTTTGAGGCCCTCAGCCTCGCCACCGAAGAGCTGGATAGACATAGGGTATTCGTTATCGTCTATATGGAGCATGTGGAGGGTCTTCTCGTTGTTGTAGAGAAGGCCTTTTTCAGAAATCATTTCCATAACGACTAGGCCTGCGCCCATTTCCTTGGCAATGGTGCGGAAGGCCGAGTTGGTCACGCCGGCCATTGGGGCCAGCACGCAGCGATTGGGGATTTCCACATCACCAATCATGAAAGGGGTATTGAGGTTAGCCATTGATGAGTTCCTCCAAATCGTTTTCGTCAAAGTGGTAATGGGTCTGGCAGAATTGGCAGGTGATGTCCACGCCCTTGTCTTCCTCTTTCATCTCTTGCAGGTCCGCTTTTGGCAAGCTGGCTAGAGCATCGAGGAAGCGGTCTTTAGAGCAGTCGCAGACAAAGCCGATTTCTTCTTCTGATAGGCGTTTGAAGTCGTCGTCGCCATAAATGGCGGATAGCAGAGCTTCTATGTGGTTTTCAGAAGCCAGCAGGCTTGAAATGGCAGGCATTTCTTGGATGCGTTTTTCGAAACGGACAATTTCAGCCTCAGTCGCACCTGGTAAAACTTGGAGCAAGAAGCCGCCAGCTACCTTGACCTTGTCTTCCTCGTCCAACAAGACATTCAGTCCCACCGCAGAAGGTGTTTGCTGGCTGTCTGTTAAGAAATAAGCAAAGTCTTCACCGATTTCACCAGAAATCAATGGCGTCATGGAATTGTAGGGGTGGCCAGTTCCGTAGTCTGTAATGACCAGGAATTGACCATTGCCTACAAGTGGTCCAACGATAACCTCGCCAGTCGTCGTCCGTTTGTAGTCCAAGTCTGGGTTTTGAATGTAGCCCTTGACCTGCCCTTTGGTATTGGCAACAGAGATGATAGCCCCAACAGCACCGCTGGCCAAGATTTTCAGGGTGATTTTGGTATCGCCTTTTTCATTGGCAGCCAAAATCTGATTGGCAATGAGGGTGCGACCCAGAGCAACGGTGGACGACGCCATAGTATCGTGTTTTTCTTGGGCTGTTTTCACGGTTTCTGTGCTATCTAGCACAAAGGCACGGAAATGCCCGCTTTTTGATAGAGTCTTAATAATTTTATCCATAAGGATTATTATAGCACAAGTGGGGAAAATGGGGAAAGGGAGTGACCGAAAGTAAAAAACTGACTATGACTAGCCAGTTTATAGTTCAGGAAACAACTTCCGTAATATCTTCGGTGTAATGCTCTGACCAGGTCCTGCGTAGGTATAGGTATGCAGGTACATGGCAGGGTTAAAGTTAAGTTCGATACAGGTGCAGTTGGGCTCTTCCTTGCTGGCTGGCTTAGTGCGGTCAGGAATAATCAAATCTACACCGCAGGCCCAAGCTCCCATAGCAGTTGCCATAGCGGCAGCCAGTTGTTTGTAGGACTGGTCCATCTGGTCGGTCATATCAATAGAGTCACCACCGGTGGAGATATTGGAATTGCCACGCAGAAAGGCTTGGACGCCTTCTGGCAAAACTGTATCGGGTGTGTAGCCCTGTTGCTCCAACATAAGCAGTTCGATGTCGCCCAAGTTAATGATTTCCAGAGGTGAACGGTGGTCACGGCCACGCAGGGGATCTTGATTTTTTTGGTCCACTAATTCTCGGATGGTTGACTGTCCATCCCCTACGACATTGGCTGCGACGCGGAGCAGGACAGCCTCGCACTTGCCATCAAGGATAAAGAAGCGGTACTCGGTTCCCGCCACGAACTCCTCCACTAGCACATGGCTATCTTCCGAAAAGGCGATGTCAAGGGCTTTTTCATAGTCCGCAAGGCTTGCCGGTTCTTGGAAGATAGAGATGCCTAGTCCGAAATTGGTAGATTTGGGTTTGACAACAATAGCAGAGCTGGCTACCTGTCCGTAATACCGCAGGGCCTCTTCCTTGTGAGAGAATTCCGCTCCCGCAGGCACTGGGAAACCAGCCTGGTCCAGTATCTTCTTGGTTACGACCTTGTTGGCCATGGCCAGAGGAATGACGTAGTTGTCCTTGGAAGTCATGTTGCCGTTTTTGATATATTCGACATGGTCACCCTTCCAAAGCTTGAGAAATTGGTCCTCTTCATCCAATATCTCGACCTGCAGTCCCATCTGAATGGCGTCAAAGAGAATCATCTGGGTGGAGAGTTCCATATTTTCATAGCCCTTGAGGGCATAAGGCGCAGACCAAGCGTAATCTTGAAAGGCTAGACCTTGCTTGCGTCCAAATTCTTGAAGGGACCGGTCTTTGACTTTTTCCAACAATTTCCCTGCCAAAGTCAGGCTCGGGTCGCTCAAGCTGGCTTGAACAGTCGTCAGTAAATCTTGATAATAGCTGTCCAATCCAAAATGGTCAATAATCGCTTGCATGGCTTGAACAATGGTTTGGCTATCCGCCTCTGCTGGTAAAGGTGTCAAGGGATGGCTGAGGGCAATGCGGTTGTTAAGCTGATGGGCCTGCGCCAATTGTGCGTCGACATCGGTTAAATCATCCAGCCACAAGAGGGCGAGAATGAAGAGATGAACTGTGTCCAAGGTCCCTTGGCTGATGGCCAGTTGGTCGAAGGGATTGAGGTCAAAGGTCCGAAACTCCAAATAAGAAATGCCCTTGGTCAGATAGTCGCGACTGGCCTTGGCCCCGCGCAAACGGACAGCAGAGTAAAATTCTTTTTCCGCAGACAAGCGGCCGTCGGTCACTGCCTCTTCCATGTCTGTGACGTATTGTTCCAGTGATGAAAAAGAGATCCAAATATCATCCGCATTGACATAGCCGTATTGGGAATTACGAATGGAACGAACGCAACCAATGTCATCCGCAAAAAAATCCTTCTCCGCCATTGAGCTTGCCCCGTAAAGATAGGTCAAGAACCAGCGATAATAGAGAAAATTCTGGGCCAGTTTTAGGTAGAGGGCATTTTTGAAGGTAACAAAATCCTTCTCGCTATCCGTCTCTCTGCTGGTCTCAAATAGTTGCTGGATCAGGTCTTTGCCCAATTCAAAGTTATAATGGATGCCCGACATGGACTGCAAGAGCTTGCCGTAGCGTTGCCCCAAACCGACCCGATACTGGTACTCAAATTCGCTTTCTAGCTGGGCGATTTGAATTTCGTCCTCGGTGATGTGAGGAGGCATGGACAGGGGCCAAAGGTATTCGTCCTTGTTCATGGATCGACAGGCAACGTCTGTGATGGCGCCCAAAAAGCGACGCGCTTCTTTGGTCGACTGGGTAACAGGCGTAATCAGCTCTAGCTGTGGCTCGCTGTAGTCGGTCTGGATATAGGGATGGAAGGATCGTGAACCTAGTTTTTCAGGGTGGGGCGTCTGAGCCACACGATTTTCAGTGTTAATCCGCAGAGATTCTCTTTCTAAGCCAAAAGTTGCTTGAAGAATGGGTGCGGTAGAGGGTAAGTGTTTCAGCATAGTGTCTATTCCTGTTATTTTCTTATTCCAATTTTATCTAGTTTGCTGAAGAAATACAAATTTTCGCTACGTTTTGGCTTGAAAATCCAGAGAAACCGACCAAAGGCAAGGTTCAGACTTCGGAATTTTCCATCAAAGGACATAATATTTTTGTAAAAACAGCACCAACAATCGTATTTTGCTTATTTTAGAAACAGTCAAAAAATAAAAGTTCGTTATTTTTGAAATACGGGCTATTTCTTGATGAAACGTTCGTTTTTTGATAGAATAGATTGTAAACGAAACTTGCAGGTGAAATTCCTGCCAGAAGTGTTTGAAAGGAATTGGACACCAAGGAAAAGTTGGAGCTGTCAAAGGTTTAAAGGCAGACTTTCTAGTCGATTTGGCGGTGTTCTAGGTATCTTAAATTATGACATCAGTAGTTGTTGTTGGAACCCAGTGGGGCGATGAAGGAAAAGGCAAAATCACGGATTTCCTCTCTGCCAATGCGGAAGTCATCGCACGTTATCAAGGTGGTGACAATGCCGGTCACACCATCGTCATCGACGGCACCAAGTATAAGTTGCACTTGATTCCGTCTGGAATTTTCTTCCCAGAAAAGATTTCGGTTATCGGAAATGGTGTAGTTGTCAATCCAAAATCCTTGGTTAAGGAAATCAACTACCTCCACGATTCAGGTGTGACGACAGATAATTTGCGTATTTCAGACCGTGCTCATGTTATCTTGCCTTACCACATCAAATTGGACCAGTTGCAGGAAGAATCCAAAGGTGAGAACAAGATTGGGACAACCAACAAGGGTATCGGTCCTGCTTACATGGACAAGGCTGCTCGTGTCGGTATCCGTATCGCAGACCTCTTGGACAAGGAGATTTTTGCGGAGCGTTTGAGAACAAACTTGGCTGAGAAAAACCGTTTGTTTGAGAAAATGTATGAGTCAACTCCGATTGAGTTTGATGAAATCTTTGAAGAATACTACGCTTATGGTCAGGAAATCAAGAAATATGTAACAGATACATCTGTTATTTTGAACGATGCTTTGGACCAAGGCAAACGTGTCTTGTTTGAAGGTGCACAAGGAGTTATGTTGGATATTGACCAAGGTACCTATCCATTCGTTACTTCTTCAAACCCAGTTGCGGGTGGTGTGACGATCGGTAGCGGTGTCGGTCCAAGCAAGATTGACAAGGTTGTTGGTGTATGTAAGGCCTACACTAGCCGTGTTGGTGACGGACCATTCCCAACTGAATTGCACGATGAAATCGGAGACCGTATCCGCGAAATCGGTAAAGAATACGGTACGACAACAGGTCGCCCACGCCGTGTCGGTTGGTTTGACTCAGTGGTGATGCGCCATAGCCGCCGTGTGTCAGGTATTACCAACTTGTCCCTCAACTCGATTGACGTCTTGTCAGGTCTTGAGACCTTGAAAATCTGCGTGGCTTATGACTTGGATGGTGAGCGGATTGACCACTACCCAGCAAGTTTAGAGCAACTCAAACGCTGCAAACCAATCTACGAAGAAATGCCAGGTTGGTCAGAAGACATCACAGGTGTTCGTAGCTTGGATGAATTGCCAGAAGCAGCTCGCAACTATGTTCGTCGTATCAGCGAATTGGTCGGCGTTCGTATCTCAACGTTCTCGGTAGGACCAGGTCGCGAACAAACCAACATCCTTGAAAGTGTCTGGAGTTCTAAATAGGATATTGAGCGGGAAATCAGTAGAGTTAGGAGGAGAAAAATAGTATGTTCCTCATATTGGGTGTTACTGGAGTCCTGTTCTTATTCAGCATATTGGTGGGCTACCTGGTTTTCGTGGTTGCTTGGAGTTTGCCACGTATGGAGGATAAACAGCAACATCGTTACTATTTGATAGGCTCCTTACTAAGTCTGCTCCTATTTCCCTTTATTGGACCCTTGGTTTTTCCTATATTTGGCTTTAGCCTTGGTTATGGAATTTCTGCTCCACTGTCAAAAAGATGGAGAACCTTCTTGATAATAGTAGGGGTGGTATTGCTGCTTTGTTCAGGTCTAGCTCTTTTTTGGATTGCCGAAACCGTGTTGGATCTATATTCAAATTAAAGATTAAAGGGCAAGTTCTATCTGAACTTGTTCTTTTTTGATATTCTGCTATAATAGATTTTACTAGATTCTATAAAATAAAGAGGTTTACAAATGGAAGGTTTATTTTTACCCCTAATCATGGTGGCTATGGTTGGTTTCATGTTTTATTCACAGCGTAAGCAACAGAGACAGCGCCAAGACGCCCTTAGTCAAATCAAAAAAGGTGACGAAATCGTGACCATAGGTGGCTTGTTTGGTATCGTTGATGAAATCGACGACAAGAAGGTCGTTCTGGATGTGGACGGTGTTTATTTGACCTTCGAACGTGGTGCCATTCGCAATCGTGTGACACCGGCTGCAACGACAACAGTAGTGGCAGAAGAACCAGCTGTAGAAGTCGCTGCACCTGTTCAAGAATCAGTCATTGAAGAGTGAAGAAAAGAGAGTTATTGACTGCCCAGCTAATTTTGGGAGTCAATAACTCTTTTTGTGTATAGGTAGGTATAGAGATAGATGATGGGTTGCATGAGAGTGTTACGTTCTGTAAGTGAGAAATTTCACTCTTGGAGAATCATCTTATCCACTCTCAACTCTTATCAATGAACCTAAGTTCTATCGTCAACTTCGTTTCCTAGGCTCAGCTACTTTTGATTTTCTTTGAGTATTAGCAGGAATTTACTAAGATTCGTTATTGCTAATTGTTTAGTTTTTCAACTGCTTCCTGTGGTAGCGGTACCTCTCCGCAGCGGTAAATATTGTATATTTTTGAAAAGTATACTTACAAACAAACTTTATCTAAATTTTGACCAAATGTGAAACGAGTTTTCTTCGATAGAGTCCATAGAAGTAACAGCTTCGTTTGCGTCTGTATTGTATGCAATTAATTGATTTCCAGCTAGTATGAGAATTGTGTCAGAATTAATTCTTTTTACATCTTTTATGTAAGCTTGATTACTAGAAAGACCATATTGAGAAAGGTCTACGAATTGAGTAGAATAATCACGGGTATTGAAAAGGCTAAAGCAGACCTTGCCAGAGTCATTTCGTTCGTGTTCTATTGCCAATATATCTTGACCAAGGTCGTAGATGTTGGTTGGTGAAATTTCAGGTAAATCAATAAATTCACTTTGCTTAGAGTCTAAGTCATAGTGGAGAATTTTACCAATGGGTACCCATGACGCATAGGGAGAATCTCGGCGCCCATTCACAACAGCAAATAGACTGTTGTTTTTTATAATAGTGTCTTCAAAAGAATAGGTGGTATCTGAGTTTTCAAAAAGAGTCTCCTTGCTTTCCAAACGTATTTCACCATTATTGATAGACAATTTATATAGATCTGTAGGAAAAGTTCCTTGTCCATGTACCTTTGTGCCCAGAAAGTAGATATAGTCTCCATCTGCTTTAAAATCATTTCCTAGTAGGGGTTCTTCAAAAATATATTTGTTTTTTTTGTTTAGATTCGAATCAAATGAGGCGATGAAGGTTTCTCCTGTATTGGCTTCAGATGTGAAGTAAAGATTTTGATATTGACCCGAGGAGGTGTAGGCATACTCAGGTGTTTTGTTATATCGAATTTTCCCATCTTCAAAATCAATGGAAATAATCCGTCCGACAACCCCTAACGGAGGACCTTCTTCTGAAAAAACCAAATAACGATTTTCCAATTCTGCACGATGGACAGTAGGGTTTATTTGCCCTTTTACAAGCTCAATTGAGTTTGTAGAGACGGGAATAAATTCCTTGTTTTCAAAGCGGTATCCAGTGATATTGTTATTGCTGATGATATAGAAATCTGCCTCAGAGTTAATATCTATTGTCGGATTGGATAGAATTTTGGTTGCAATTAAATAAATACTTATGGCTATCATCAATCCGACAATTAATAAAAGTATTTTCTTTAACCTTTTCATAAACCACCTCCATTATCGGTTCCTATAGACAATGGTTGTTTTGGGGTTGTTTACAAACTCACCAGGATGGATAGCAATAGCTGCTCCAGCATCGTTATCGCTTTTATTTAAGTCAACACCAGCAGTATAATAGTAAGCTGCCCAAACTAATTGAGAGCAGTAAAAACTTCCTGTTTGTCTGGCATTCCAGAAGTTGATGTTATAAGGTTTCCCAACTTGCTGTCCTGCCCAATGTCCGGCGTTCCAATCCTGTTGCACACTAGTTGCATTCACACCTACTTGCCAGATTGTGTGGGAACTGCTAGTCCATTCTCCGCTTTTAAGTCTAATATTTTCGCCTTTTCTAGGAGCTTCAGCTACAACATGAACATCTTGAGGGGCAACAATAGCGGCATGCCATGTATTAATACTTTTGGTTCCGAAGCCTTGGGTGGTAACACAGATTAGTCCATCACGCCAACTCCAAGTTCCGATGCGGGCACGGGTGCGATCTTTGACATCGGCCTGTACAGGTGCTGTTAAACCATATTCTAAATATTCCTGCTCTAAATTAGGCATATTTTCCAGAATAGACTCTTGCTCAGGAGTTAGTTGTACATCATTTCCGACAGAAGTATTAGCATCACGATATAAGTCAGTGCTATCTTCAGCTTTTATTGTAGCTACAGGTAAAGCCAAGGATAGACAGAGGACAGAGAAAGCTGTCAATAATTTTTTATTTTTCAGTTTGAATTCCTCCTTATTGGAAGCAAAGAAAATTGAAATAGCTAGCGTCATCTTTTGAATTTGCTCAGATAAAGATGACGGTCTTTTCTGGGGGAAATTAGAGATGTGGTTGAAACTTTAGTACATGGGAATCACCTAGACTTTCTAAAGTATAAATATCTATAGCCACCAAAACCAAGGGAAATCGCTAGCTGAAAGCGTAGTAATAACCATTGATAAGGCTAGTATAAAGTAATGAAATTGAAACTTTTTCATAACATACCTCCGGTATTGTTGTATTTTATGTTATAATTTTAACATAAATAAAAAGAGCTTATATAAAATGTAAACTTTAGTTACAAAGTATAGAGAGGATTACTATGAGATGGGATGTTGGCAAAGTTTATAGAGATATTAGAAAGTCTAAGGGTTTGAGTCAGGAGGATGTTTGTGGTAATGAGATTTCACGTGTCTCCTTATCTAAGTTCGAAAATTGTAAATCAATTCCTAGCTTTGAACACATGCTATACTTACTGGACCAAATAGATATGACTGTCGAAGAGTTTGTATATATTTGTAATCTTTATCATCCATCGGAACGCCAAAAAATTTTGGACAAAATGCAAGATATTCCAGCGTTGCTTGGAACTAATGGAATCCGCGATATACTGGAGGACTGTGAGCGGTATTTGAAAAGGAGTCATGATATTACCATCCAAAATATTTTTTTACGCTTGCGACTTGTTAATCATATTCGAGAAAATGGTTTGACTGAGAAGGTGGAGGAGCGCCAAGAATTTGTTGATCAAATTCTTACTTATTTGGAAAAACATGATACTTGGTATTTGAGTGATTTGAAATTTTTGACAGCAGTGTTATTTTCTTTATCATTTGAGTCGTTGGAGTATTTGACAGATAAAATTTTACTAACACTTGATAAGTATGACGGCTTTATAGAGGTGATTGATAAAAAGTTTGGTATTTATGCTAACCTATCGACGGTTTATCTAGCTAACGGACGAATAAAACAGGCAACTGAGTTTGCTGATAGAATGCTGGATGTTGCTCAAAAAACGAAACGTTACGATTTTTTAGGATTTGCATGGGTTCGACTAGGCATTTGCCAATCAAACCAATCTCTGATTGAAAAAGGTGTCGATTTACTTGAACTATGCGGTGATAATCTTGCCTTGCAGCAAATTAAAATGGAGATTGACCGTAGCTTTATGCAACATTAGTTTCTAATCCTGTCTCAAACTCAAAATATTCGGTTAGAACAATATGGACAGAAAAACCAGGGGAATCCTTGGTTTTTATCTTATCCTCATGATGTGCTTTTTGCTTAAAAACTAGAGACTGTGGTATAATAGACTGATTATAGCTTGAGGAAAAGTCATGTTTAAGTGGAATTTTAAGAAAAAAGAGAAGTTTGAGACGCCTGTGGAGGTGCCCAAACATATTGCCATCATTATGGATGGGAATGGGCGCTGGGCCAAAAAACGGATGCAGCCTCGGATTATGGGTCATAAGGCCGGTATGGATGCCCTGCAAAAGGTAACAAAAACAGCGTCTAAACTAGGGGTCAAGGTCCTGACAGTCTATGCCTTCTCAACGGAAAATTGGTCCCGCCCTGAGAAGGAAGTCAAATTTATCATGAATTTGCCGGTTGAATTTTACGATAAATACGTGCCGGAGCTTCATGCCAACAATGTGAAAATCCAGATGATTGGTGACCATTCTCGCCTGCCAGAGGCGACCTTGAAGGCACTGCGGATGGCAGAAGAAAAGACCAGGAGAAATACCGGTCTCATCCTCAATTTTGCCTTGAATTATGGCGGTCGTGATGAGCTGTCTCGTGCGATTAAGGCGATTTCGCAGGATATTTTGGATGCTAAGTTCAATCCAGGGGATATTGATGACAAGCTGATTGCTGATTATCTGTATACAGGTAGTTTGCCGGTTTCCCTGCGAGACCCTGATTTGGTCATTCGGACCAGTGGTGAACTCCGTCTCAGTAATTTTTTGCCCTGGCAGATAGCCTACAGTGAGCTCTACTTCACTGACGTGGCCTGGCCGGACTTTGATGGAGAAGCTCTGCTATTAGCCATAAAAGAATACAATCGTCGCCATAGAAGATTTGGTGGTGTGTAAGGAGAAATGATGACAAAGGAACTAAGAACACGGGTGATATCGGCGGTCGTTGCACTGACCCTCTTTATCCCTGTTATATATATTGGTGGGGTGACCTTCCAGTTGGTGCTGGGGCTCTTGGCCATGCTGGCTACTGCGGAATTGATGCGGATGTACAAGCTGGCGCCTAATTCCATTGAGGGTATCCTGGCCATGCTGGGAAGTTTTGTCTTGACCCTTCCGCTTGAGAACTATCTGCCATTTTTGCCGACGGATGGGAACTATGTGGCCTTTACGGTCATTGTCTTTATTCTGATGGGTTCCATCGTCTTCCATATAGGCACCTATACTTACTCAGAAGTGGTCTATCCTATTGCCAGCAGTTTTTATATCGGGGTTGGTTTCCACAATCTGGCCCTGGCGCGTATGGATAGTCTCAACAAGCTATTCTTTGCCCTGCTGCTTGTCTGGGCGACGGATATCGGTGCCTATATGCTTGGTCGTCAGTTTGGCAAACGCAAGCTGGCTCCTCTGGTATCACCTAATAAATCTATTGAAGGTTTTCTCGGTGGGATTGCTTCGGCAGTTGTAGTGGCAGCCATATATCTCATCTTCTCCAAGGAAATTCGTGACGTCTATTCAATTCCCTTGATGCTGGTCTTGGCGGCTGTATTTTCTGTCGTGGCCCAGTTTGGAGATCTGGTTGAGAGTGCTATCAAGCGCCGTTTTGGTGTCAAGGATTCTGGTAATCTGATTCCAGGGCATGGCGGAATCTTGGATCGTTTTGACAGTGTCATTTTTGTCTTTCCAATCATGCACTTCTTCGGCTTATTTTAAGGAGGTTCCATGAAGGGAATTTTAGCATTTATTTTTATCTTTGGCGTGATTGTGGTTATCCATGAATTTGGTCACTTCTATTTCGCCAAAAAAGCAGGCATCCTGGTTCGGGAATTTGCCATTGGTATGGGTCCGAAAATTTTCGCTCATACGGGCAAGGACGGGACGGTCTATACGATTCGTATTCTTCCGCTTGGCGGCTATGTTCGTATGGCTGGCTGGGGCGAGGACAAGATGGAGATTAAGACCGGGACACCGGCCAGTTTGACCCTCAATTCAGACGGCATTGTGACTCGAATCAACCTATCGGGTAAGGGCTTTGATGTCAACAGTCTGCCCATGAATGTGACCGGCTTTGACTTTGAAGATAAGCTGGAAATCACTGGTCTTGTCCTGGATGAGACCAAGACCTATAAGGTGGACCACGACGCGACCATTGTCGAGGAAGATGGGACGGAAGTCCGCATTGCACCGCTGGATGTCCAGTATCAAAATGCGACGATCTGGGGTCGGCTCATGACTAACTTTGCGGGTCCCATGAACAACTTTATCCTCGGTGTTTTGGCCTTCATCCTGCTTATGTTCATGCAGGGCGGTGTGGCCGACACGTCTAGCAATCAGGTGACAGTTGTAGAGGGTAGTGCCCTTGCAGCTGCTGGATTAGAGACTGGAGATAAGATTCTCTCGGTCAATGGTCAGGTAACAGATTCTTACGCCGATATTTCTAAGGTGATTGGGCAGGCAGTTCAGGATGCTAGCAGTGCTCCTAAGTTTGACTTGCTTGTGGAGCAGGACGGGACTGAGAAGAATGTGTCTGTGACTGCCAAGCAGGAAGATGGCACCTACAGACTAGGTGTTTCCCCTATTTTGAAGACGGGTGTCTTGGACAAGATTATTGGTGGTGTCCAGCAGGCCGGAGCGACAGCTCTCATGATTGTCACAGCCTTGAAAAATCTGATTGCCGGCTTTGATGTCAAGCAACTAGGTGGTCCTGTGGCTATTTACTCTGTCAGCAATCAAGCGGCTCAAGATGGTTGGATGTCCATTATTGGACTGATGGCTATGTTGTCGATAAACGTAGGAATTTTCAATCTCATTCCGATTCCGGCCCTTGATGGCGGTAAAATCGTTATGAATATTCTAGAAGGTATTCGCAGAAAACCACTTAAACCAGAAACAGAATCCTATATCACTCTAGCAGGAGTTGCAATCATGGTTGTCCTCATGCTGGTCGTGACTTGGAATGACATTATGCGTGTATTTTTCTAAAATCTCGCTAAGCAAGGAATTGAACACGGGCTGAAGCCTGTGTCTTCCTGACCAACAAATGATGAAAGGAACAGAGGAGGTTCGTAATTGAACTCGGTCTAAAAACTCGGAAAATAGATTGAGAGCTACGCCTCTGGATTTCCTGATGATGAATATAAGAAAGGAATTGAATGCGTGCTAAACGCAGGACGTTCTGAAAACTAAGAAAAAGAAAGGAACAGAGAGTTTTTTGATTTGAACTCGAGCGTCAGCGAGGGGTTTAGAAAAGTTAATTCTTTGTCTTCCAACTCAAGTAAACTACGAAAGGAATTGAATGTGTGCTAAACGCAGGATTTTCTGAAAAACTACGAAAGGAATTGAACACGGGCTGAAACCTGTGTCTTCCTGACAACAAATGATGAAAGGAATTAAGGAGGTTCGTAATTGAACTCGGTCTAAAAACTCGGAAAATAGATAAACTGACTGATGTGCAAGCACATTGCGCCAGTTTCCTAATTTTCAGTCGTTTTTTTACGACCTCCGTATCTTAATATGAAACAGTCTAAAATGATTATCCCGACTTTGCGGGAGATGCCTTCGGATGCGTCGGTGATTAGCCACGCTTTGATGTTGCGGGCAGGTTATGTCCGTCAGATTTCTGCTGGTATTTACAGCTACTTGCCGTTGGCTAACCGTGTGATTGAAAAAGCAAAAAATATCATGCGTGAGGAGTTTGATAAGATTGATGCTATTGAATTTTTGGCACCAGCCCTCTTGTCAGCGGACATTTGGCGTGAGTCGGGTCGTTACGAAACCTACGGTGATGACCTCTACAAGCTCAAAAACCGTGAGGGTTCTGACTTTATCTTGGGTCCAACCCACGAAGAAACGGTGACACTATTGGCGCGTGATGCGGTGCAATCTTACAAGCAGTTGCCACTCAACATTTACCAAATCCAGCCAAAATACCGTGATGAAAAACGTCCTCGTAACGGCCTTCTCCGTGGTCGTGAGTTTATCATGAAAGACGGTTACAGCTTCCACGCTAGCTATGATAGTTTAGACCAGACCTACGATGACTATAAGGCAGCTTACGAGGCTATTTTCACTCGTGCAGGACTTGAGTTCAAGGCTATCATCGGTGACGGTGGTGCCATGGGTGGTAAGGATAGCCAGGAGTTTATGGCTATTACCCCAGACCGTACTGATCTGGACCGTTGGGTTGTCTTGGACAAGTCTGTTGCTTCTTTTGAAGAGATCCCAGAGGATGTTCTTGAAGCAATCAAGGAAGAACTCTTGGCATGGTCTGTGTCTGGTGAAGACACCATCGCCTACTCTAGCGAATCTGGTTATGCTGCCAACCTAGAAATGGCAACCAGCGAGTACAAACCAAGTACAGCAGTTGTCGTCGAAGAAGACTTGGTTAAAGTTGCTACACCAGATGCTAAAACCATCGATGAAGTGGCAGCCTTCTTGAATGTCGCTGAAGAGCAAACCATCAAAACCATGCTCTTTATGGCAGATGGCGAGCCAGTTGTTGCCCTTCTTGTCGGTAATGATCAGGTCAACGATGTCAAGTTGAAAAACCACCTTGGAGCAGATTTCTTTGATGTAGCAGGCCCAGCGGATGCTGAAAACATCTTCGGTGCAGGCTTTGGTTCTCTTGGCCCAGTTGGTTTACCTGAAAACATCAAGATTATCGCCGACCGCAAGGTGCAGGACGTGAAAAATGCTGTTGTTGGTGCCAACGAAGATGGTTTCCACTACACAGGTGCCAATGCAGGGCGTGATTTCCAAGTGACTGAGTATGTGGATATTCGCGAAGTCAAGGAAGGCGAGCCTTCTCCAGACGGACACGGTGTTCTCAACTTTGCCCGTGGTATCGAGATTGGTCACATCTTCAAACTTGGTACACGTTACTCAGACAGCATGAATGCCAACATCTTGGATGAGAATGGTCGTTCTATGCCGATTATCATGGGTTGCTACGGAATCGGTGTTAGCCGTCTCTTGTCAGCAGTTCTGGAGCAACACGCTCGCCTCTTTGTCAATAAGACGCCAAAAGGTGAATACCGTTACGCTTGGGGCATCAACTTCCCTAAAGAATTGGCACCGTTTGATGTACATTTGATTCCAGTCAATGTCAAAGATGAAGAAGCGATGGCCTTGACCCAGTCAATCGAAACAAGCTTGGTAGCTGCTGGTTATGAAGTCTTGACAGATGACCGTAACGAGCGTGTCGGCGTTAAATTCTCTGATAGTGACTTGATTGGCTTGCCAATCCGTGTGACGGTCGGTAAGAAAGCTGCCGACGGCGTGGTCGAAGTCAAAATCAAGGGCACTGGCGACACTGTCGAAGTCCATGTCGACCAGCTCTTGGAAACTTTGAAAATTTTGAATAAGTAACAAATAAAGGAGAGGTTGGGCATAAAGTCCAGCCTCTAACTATTTTATTATGTGATTTTTAGTTCGGGAGCGAGAAAGAACTCGATAGATGAAAAGAGAGTTCGTTTTCCCCGCACAGCTTCAACTGTTTGGGAGACAGTTGAAGGTCGGAAATTGAGCGAACTCAGTTCGCATCATACGTAAAGGTCTGGTTCGGAGCGTAAAATACGAAGTGCTGAGGATTGTTTCACAATCCCAATTTCCCACCTTTCACAGTTCCCCAAATTGTGAAAGCCAATCAACCCCTGCGCTGAGATGGTGACACAAACTAAAGAAAGCGAGCCTAGGCTTTTTGAACTGCACCCCAAAAGTTAGACACAAAATCTAACGATTGGGGTGTTTTTCTTATGAAATTAAGTTATGAAGATAAACTAGAAATATATGAGCTGAGAAAGAGTGGCGTGTCGTGGGTCAACCTTAGCCAGATATACAAGGTCACTATTGCCAATCTCACCTACATGATAAAACTCATGGATCGATATGGCGTGGAAATCGTTGAAAAAGGTAAAAATAGGTATTATTCACCCGAATTAAAGCAAGAAATAATGGATAAGGTTTTGATTCATGGATGTTCTCAACTCTCAGTTTCCCTTGACTATGCCTTGCCAAATCGAGGAATGCTTCCCAATTGGATAGCACAATACAAGAAAAACGGGTATACTATTCTTGAAAAAACAAGAGGGAGACCGAGCAAGATGGGACGTAAACGCAAGAAAACCTGGGAAGAAATGACGGAATTAGAGCGCCTTCAAGAGGAAAATGAACGTCTTCGAACTGAGGTGGCCTTCCTAAAAAAGTTGAGAGAACTTCGCTTGAGGGACGAAGCACTAGTGCGCGAACAGCAGAAACAATTAGAGATATGGTCCAAGGAGGATTCCGACTAGACCTCCTACTTGCGACAGCTAAAATGCCTCGCTCAACTTATTATTATCAAGTCAAGCAACTGGATAAACCCGAAAAGAACAAAGCAATTAAGGCTGAAATTCAAGCCATTTATGATGACCATAAAGGTAATTACGGCTATCGTCGGATTTATTTAGAACTCAGAAATCGAGGTTTCTTCATCAACCACAAAAAGGTGCAGCGCTTGATGACAGTAATGGGCTTAGCGGCTCGTATTCGTCGTAAGCGCAAGTATGCTTCTTACAAAGGTGAGGTGGGTAAGAAGGCTGATAATCTGATTAAACGTCAGTTTGAGGGATCTAAGCCTTATGAAAAATGTTATACCGATGTGACGGAGTTTGCTTTGCCTGAAGGGAAACTCTACTTATCGCCTGTTCTTGACGGCTATAATAGTGAGATTATTGCTTTTACCCTGTCTCGGTCACCTGACTTGAAACAGGTTCAAACCATGCTTGCGAAGGCTTTTCCAGCAGATTTATACAGTGGGACTATTCTCCACAGCGATCAAGGTTGGCAATACCAGCACCAGTCTTACCATTACTTTTTGGAAACAAAAGGCATTCGACCATCCATGTCCCGCAAAGGGAATAGCCCAGATAATGGGATGATGGAGTCTTTCTTTGGCGTCTTGAAAACAGAAATGTTTTACGGATTTGAAAAGAGTTTCAAGTCTCTGGATCAACTGGAGAAAGTTATCACTGATTATATTTTTTACTATAACAACAAACGAATCAAAGCAAAATTAAAAGGACTTAGTCCTGTCCAATACAGAACTAAATCCTTTCAATAATTATTTGTCCAATTTTTTGGGGTCAGTTCATTTTGCCCAGGCTCTTTTAATAATGAATCTATTTTTTGATTTCAAGCTCCTGTAATTGGTGCAAAATGGTTTCTAAATCAGCTCCTGCCTGCAGGAGAGCGGCAGCTGTATAGCAGCCTTCAACGACGGGAACAGTCTGAATCAGGACTTCTTTTTCTGAAAAATCAGCAACCATTTCGATATTCATCCGAGCGCTTCCTAGGTCGAAAAACGCTAAGATGGTGTCTGCATCATTTTCTTCTAACTTTGCCTGGACGGTCTCAAAGCTAGTGCCGATTGAACCATCCTCCAAGCCACCGCAGTAGGTCAAAGAAACGTCCTGAGTTACTTCCGAGACTAAATCGATAATCCCCTGGGCAAGATTTTTGGAATGGGAGACTAGTAAAATGCCAGTTTTTGTCATGAACCTGTCACCTCCAGGAGGGATTCAAAGAGTAGGCCAGATGAGTAAGAACCAGGATCGATGTGGCCGACAGAACGTTCGCCAACATAGGAAGCACGTCCCTTAGTCGCAAGTGTATCAGCAGTAGCTTGGACAATTTCCTGAATCAGATTAGAAGTGAGTTTGTCTTCCCTAATGGCAGAGATGACAGGGGTCCAGACGTCGACCATGGTTTTTTCGCCCAGCTCCGCCTTGCCGCGTTTTTGAATCATATCCAGGCCTTCTTGTAACATAGAAGCCAGTTCAGCACCAGCTTGGCTAGCCTTGGACAAACCCATAAAGGCCGAACCGTAGAGGGGACCAGAGGCACCACCTACCTTACTGAGTAGTTGCATGGCTACAATTTTAAAAATCTGGTCCGCACTGGCAAATTCCTTGCCATCCAGTTCAGTCATCACAGCAGCCATCCCACGGGCCATATTGCCTCCATGGTCACCATCACCAATAGGGGTGTCCAGCTCGCTTAGGTAATCCTTGTTTGCTTGAATTTTTTCGTTGAATCGTGTCATCCAAGCCAATGCTGTTCTTACATCCATAGTTTTTCTCCTACCAGCCGGCTACTTGTACAGGGGCGTTTAAAGCCTCTATCCAGCTTGGTTCTTCTAATTTTATAAGGGTCAATGATAGGCCAGCCATATCAATTGATGTCATGTAATCGCCGATTTTCTTGTAGTCTACCTCAATGCCTTTTTCCAGCAATAGTTTAGCTACGTCGTTGGCAAAGACATACTGCTCCATGAGTGGGGTTGCGCCTAGACCATTGATGAGAAGACCGTAATGTTCGCCTTCTTTGAGCTCAAAGCCTTGGGCTAATTTTTCAACCAATTCGGCTGCCAATGTTGCGGACGGTTGCAATTTTTCCTTCTTATAGCCAGGTTCGCCGTGGATGCCGACCCCATATTCAAACTCATCTTCTTCTAAAACGAAGCCAGGTTTTCCTACTTCAGGAACGGTTGCACCAGATAGGGCCAGACCAATTGTCTTAATCTGTGGAACTAATTTGTCGGCCAACTCTTTGATGGCAGCGAGAGACTGGCCTTGTTCAGCAGCATGTCCGAGAATTTTATGAACTAGGATGGTTCCAGCAACCCCGCGTCGACCTTGGGTATAGAGGCTATTTTCCACGGCAATATCATCGTCGACAACTACACTTGCGACCTCGATGCCTTCCATTTCTGCCAATTCTTGGGCCATTTCAAAGTTCATGATGTCGCCAGAGTAGTTTTTGATGACCATGAAGACTCCAGCCCCTTCATCAGCTGCTTTGATGGCTTCCAAGATTTGGTCTGGGGTTGGTGAGGTAAATACTGCGCCACACACAGCGGCAGACAACATGCCCTTGCCTACAAAGCCTGCATGAGAAGGTTCGTGACCAGAACCACCTCCTGAGATGATACCGACCTTGCCAGTCTTTTCTGCCTTGCGGACAATGACTTCAAAGCCCTCTAGACGTTCTACCAGGTCATTGTGCATAAAGACCAGGCCATTGAGCATTTCGTCAACAACATTTTCAGGTTGATTGATAATTTTTTTCATGCGAAAACCTCCGTGATATAATACTAAGATTATTATATTGTATTGTGTAGACAAATTAAAGGGACAATTGGTCAATTTTGTCCCTTTTTGTACATAAGTGTATCTGATAATGTATAATAAGATAGGAGAGACCAGAAGGGAGGCAGCATGGGCACTTCATTGCTGACCAAAAAGCGCATCGCAAAGGCATTTAAAAAGCAGTTGATTGAAAAGGGATTTGAGAAGGTGTCTGTGGTAGAGGTTATGCAGGAGGCTGCTATCCGTCGCCAGACCTTCTACAATCATTTCCTAGACAAGTATGAGCTCTTAGATTGGATCTTTAAGACGGAGCTGGAAGAGCAGATTACGGATAATTTGAATTATATTAGTGGATGGAAGTTGTTGGATGAGTTACTTTACTATTTCGACAGCAACCAGTCTTTTTATGCACGGATTTTTTCAGTCAATGAGCAGAATGACTTCAGGAGCTATTTATCTGACTATGTTAGGCTTTTGTTGGAAAAAATCATAGATGAGTGGTCTGTTAAGCAAGAGGTAGAAGTAGTAGGGTCGTTAAGGCTCTTCCTATTAGCCTACCATACCAAGGGTTTGGTGGGCTTTATTGAGGCGGGGGTGGTTGACCCCAATCACCAGCTACATACTTCCTATCGGAACCTAGTTTCCGTCTTGTTGCAATCACTTGAAGGAGGGAGAGGACAATGAGTCAATTGCCATTATTTTATCAGGAGGAAGACTTGCTACAATCCTATATAGATGGGCTCTTGCTGGCTCATCCTCATTTGGAGCAACTGGAGAATTATCCCATTATTGTGGATAAACATCAGGCCGAGGACCGGGTGCCTATTTTGTCGGGTGGTGGTTCCGGGCATGAACCGGCTCATATTGGTTTTGTCGGCCAGGGTATGCTGACTGCCGCTGTCTATGGGAAAATCTTTATTCCACCGACTCCAGAGCAGATTTTAAGAGCCATCCGCCATATCAATAGAGGCCAGGGTGTCTTTGTCATTGTCAAGAATTTCGAGGCTGATTTAGCAGACTTCGGCCAGGCCATTAAACAGGCGCGTCAGGAAGGAATCGATGTCCGCTATATTGTTTCCCACGATGATATTTCTGTCGAGCCCAAAAAGCAATTTCAGATGCGGCATCGGGGGCTGGCAGGCACTATTTTCTTGCATAAAATCTTAGGTGCTGCGGCTCAGGCTGGGGCCAGTTTGGCTGAACTGGAGGCCCTTGGCCTAGAATTGGCGACGGAGATTGCTACCATTGGCTTTGCGACCAGGTCTGCTCATTTTCCTGGGCATGACCAACCCCTCTTTCAGCTGGAAAAGGGCAAGATTTCCTATGGCATGGGGATTCACGGGGAGGAAGGTTACCGGACGGTCACTTTTGAATCGGCTGAGCAGTTGGCCAATGAAATCGTCAACAAATTAAAGATAAAATTCCACTGGCGAGAGGGTGAAGATTATATCCTTTTGGTCAACAATTTGGGTACCGTTTCAGAGTTAGAATTGGGAATCTTCACGAATGCTATCTGCCAATTTCTAGATTTGCAGGGCCTGCAGCTTCCTTTTATCAAGCAGGGAAGATTGATGACCAGCTTAGACATGGCTGGGATTTCGGTGACCCTCTGTCGCTTGAAAGACCGTAAGTGGCTGGATTATCTGCTGGCGGATACGGATGCGGCTGCCTGGTAGAAAGGTGAATGCGGTCAGGACTTGCCATAGTCTTCCCCTCGAAAATTGGGCTGGATTGTGGTAAAATACTCCTAACAACATTCAAAGGAAATCAACATGTCAGATAAGTTTCAACTCTTGCTCCAACAGATCAATATGCCTCTTGATGCTCGGCAATCAGAGGCTTTTTCATCTGGAAAGATTGAGAAGGTTGTCCTGCACAAGGTCAGCAAGCTCTGGGAATTTACCTTCCGCCTGCCTGCTCCCTTGCCCCTTCTGGATTATCAGCTTTTCAAGGCAAGGCTAGCTACTGAGTTTGAAAAGATGGGCAATAGGGTCCGTTTTGCCATTGTGACGGATTTGGAAGCCTACGACGGTGACTTGCTGGTGGCCTACTATCCGGAGGCCTTTACGGAGGAGCTCTGCCAGAGTGCTGGTTTCAAGGCCCTCTTTCAGCCGCTGGAAGTCGTCTATCGGGATGGTGTTCTCTGGATCAAGGGACCTGAAACCATTGACACGGTTCATTTTCGCAAGAATCATCTGCCAAATCTAGTCGAGCAATACGCCCGTTTCGGCTTTGCAAATCTCAAGGTGGACATCGAAGTTTGTCAAACCATGACCGAGCAACAGGCTGCGGACTTCCAGAATCAGAATGAGCAAATTTACCAGCAGGCCAATGAGGAAAATCTGGCTGCTCTGGAACAACTAGCACAGATGGCGCCACCACCAGAGGCAGCTCAGCCATTTGTCCCAGAATATAAGAAGGCCAACCGGCCTGCCAAGGTAGCCATCGATAAGGCGGAGATTACGCCTATGATTGAGGTTGACAGTGAGGAAAACCGCGTGGTCTTTGAGGGGCTGGTCTTTGAAGCGGAGCACAAGACAACCAAGACGGGACGGGTCATTATCAACTTCAAGATGACCGACTATACCTCTTCGTTTACCCTGCAAAAATGGGCTAAAAATGAGGAAGAGGCCCAGAAATTTAGCATGATAAAGAAGGGGCAATGGCTCCGGGTGCGGGGAAATGTGGAGACCAACAATTTCACCCGTGATCTGACCATGAATGTCCAGGAAATCCAAGAAGTCAAGAAGGAGATCCGCAAGGACCTGATGCCAGAAGGTGAGAAACGGGTCGAATTTCATGCCCATACCAACATGTCAACCATGGATGCCCTTCCTGCCGTTGAGGACTTGGTGGCACGGGCTGCAGCCTGGGGGCACAAGGCGGTTGCTATTACCGACCACGGCAATGTCCAGTCCTTCCCTCATGGTTACCACGCTGCCAGAAAAGCGGGTATCAAGCCGATTTTCGGGATGGAGGCCAATATCGTTGAGGACTCGGTGCCTATTGTCTACAATGAGACGGATTTGGTTTTGTTAGATGCGACTTATGTAGTCTTTGACGTGGAGACGACCGGACTTTCTGCGGTCAACAATGCTCTGATTCAGATTGCGGCATCTAAGATGTACAAGGGCAATATCATTGCAGAATTTGATGAATTTATTGATCCGGGGCACCCACTCAGCCAGTTCACGACCGAGTTGACGGGAATTACGGACCAGCATGTGCAGGGGTCCAAGCCCTTGGAGCAGGTCCTGCGGGAGTTTCAGGAATTCTGTCAGGACAGCGTTCTGGTTGCCCACAATGCCAGCTTTGACGTCGGCTTTATGGATGTCAACTATGAACGGGCGGGTCTGCCGACCATTACGCAGCCGGTCATTGATACGCTGGAATTTGCCCGCAATCTCTATCCAGATTTCAAACGGCACGGTTTGGGGCCGCTGACTAAGCGGTTTGGGGTTGCCTTGGAGCACCACCACATGGCCAACTACGATGCCGAGGCGACTGGTCGTCTACTCTTTATTTTCTTGAAAGATGCACTCGAAAAGCACGCTATTGCCAATCTCAATCAGCTCAATCGTGACCTGATTGCTGAGGATTCCTACAAAAAAGCCCGCGTCAAGCATGCGACGGTCTATGTGATCAATCAGGTCGGGCTGAAAAATATCTTCAAGCTGGTTTCCCTGTCCAATACCCAGTATTTTGAGGGTGTTCCTCGGATTCCGCGGACGGTGCTGGATGCTCATCGAGAAGGCTTGATTTTGGGAACGGCCTGCCAAGAGGGTGAAGTCTTCGACGAACTCTTGTCCAAGGGCATTGACGATGCGGTTAAGAAGGCTACCTACTATGACTTTATCGAGGTCATGCCTCCAGCCCTCTACGCGCCCATGATTGCCAAGGAGCAATTCAAGAACATGGGCGAGATTGAGGAGACCATCAAGCAGTTGATTGAGGTAGGTCGCAGGGCTAATCTGCCTGTTCTTGCGACGGGTAATGTCCACTATATTGACCCCGAGGAAGAAATTTATCGTGAAATTATTGTGCGGGCCTTGGGCCAAAGTTCGCCGATTAACTGGACTATCGGCAATGGTGAGAATGCCCAGCCGGCTCCCCTACCCAAGGCGCATTTTCGTACCACCAGTGAAATGCTGGATGAATTTGCCTTCCTAGGCGAGGCGCAGGCGCGTGAGATTGTCATCACTAATCCAAATGCCATGCTGGACCGTTTCGAGGATGTGGAAGTGGTCAAGACTGACCTCTACACGCCCTATATTGAAAAGGCAGAAGAGACAGTGGCGGAGTTGACCTACCAGAAGGCTTTCGAGATTTATGGCAATCCTCTGCCAGACATCATCGACCTCCGGATCGAAAAGGAATTGACGTCCATTCTGGGTAATGGTTTCGCAGTGATTTACCTAGCATCGCAGATGTTGGTGCAACGGTCAAATGAACGAGGCTATCTGGTTGGTTCACGGGGGTCTGTTGGCTCCAGTTTCGTTGCCACCATGATTGGGATTACGGAAGTAAACCCTATGCCTCCTCACTATGTCTGCCCAAATTGTCAACACAGTGAATTTATCACAGACGGTTCCTATGGTTCGGGCTTCGATATGCCGGACAAGCCTTGTCCCCAGTGTGGCAACAAGTACAACAAGGACGGCCAGGATATTCCCTTCGAGACCTTCCTTGGTTTTGATGGGGACAAGGTACCCGATATTGACTTGAACTTCTCTGGTGATGACCAGCCCTCTGCCCACTTGGATGTGCGAGATATTTTCGGCGCGGAAAATGCCTTTCGGGCAGGAACGGTAGGTACGGTTGCGGCCAAGACAGCCTACGGTTTTGTCCGTGGCTACGAGCGGGACTATGGTAAATTCTACCGGGATGTAGAGGTGGAGCGCTTAGCGGCAGGAGCGGCTGGTGTCAAACGGACGACAGGCCAGCATCCAGGGGGGATTATCGTGTTCCCTGATTACATGGATGTCTATGACTTTACGCCTGTTCAGTACCCGGCCGATGATGTGACCGCCAACTGGCAGACTACTCACTTCAACTTCCACGATATTGACGAGAACGTTCTCAAGCTCGATGTCCTAGGGCACGATGACCCGACCATGGTTCGTAAATTGCAGGACTTGTCTGGCATCGATCCACAGACTATTCCGGCGGATGACCCAGGTGTCATGGCCCTCTTTTCTGGCACGGAAATTCTGGGAGTTACCCCAGAGCAGATTGGCACACCGACCGGTATGTTGGGGATTCCCGAGTTTGGGACCAACTTCGTTCGAGGCATGGTGGAGGAAACCAAGCCGACCACCTTCTCTGAATTACTCCAGCTGTCTGGACTATCTCACGGTACGGACGTATGGTTGGGCAATGCCCAGGATTTGATCAAGGCGGGAATTGCCGACCTATCCACCGTCATCGGCTGTCGGGATGACATTATGGTCTATCTCATGCATGCTGGTTTGCCACCGAAAATGGCCTTTAACATCATGGAGCGGGTGCGGAAGGGCCTCTGGCTGAAAATTTCCGAGGAAGAGCGCAACGGCTACATCCAAGCCATGAAGGACAATAAGGTGCCGGACTGGTACATCGAATCCTGTGGAAAAATCAAGTACATGTTCCCCAAAGCCCATGCGGCGGCCTACGTTATGATGGCCCTGCGGGTAGCCTACTTCAAGGTTCATCATCCGCTTTATTACTACACGGCCTATTTCTCTATCCGTGCCAAGGCCTTTGATTTGGCGACGATGTCAGGTGGTTTGGACCGGGTCAAGGCCAAGATGGAAGAAATCACCCTCAAGAAGAAGAATAACGAGGCCTCCAACGTCGAGCAAGATCTCTATACTACCCTAGAATTGGTCAATGAAATGCTGGAGCGTGGCTTCAAGTTTGGCAAGCTGGACCTCTACAAGTCCCATGCGACCGAGTTTTTGATTGAAGAGGATACCTTGATACCGCCTTTTGTAGCCATGGACGGTCTGGGTGAAAACGTAGCCAAGCAATTGGTTGCAGCCCGTGAAGAAGGGGAATTCCTTTCCAAAACAGAGCTCCGCAAACGGGGTGGCTTGTCCACAACGCTGGTTGAAAAAATGGACGAGATGGGTATCCTCGGTAAAATGCCAGAGGATAACCAACTCAGCCTCTTTGATGATTTGTTTTAAAAATAGTCAGGAAGAAAATGAAAAGAGTTTGTAGACAAAATCTCTTTTCAGACTTTCCTGAGATGATGTCGGACGGTAGTAAACTTTCTTGTTTCTGGGTTTACTCCTCAAACAGTCCCCCAGACTGTTTGAGCTACCTACGGAATGGCTAAGATAGAGTATTCCTGATTATCGCCTCCCAAATTTATTTGTTGCTAAGTCCCTCTAATCTTTGGATTGGAGGGACTTGGTTTTTTTGTCAGAAAAATGAGAAAATATGGTACAATAATCTAGTATAACATTTCAAAGGAGAAGAATATGGTACTACCAAATTTTAAAGAAAATCTCGCTAAATATGCTAAACTCTTGGTTTCAACTGGTATCAATGTGCAGCCTGGACATACGGTACAGTTGACAATCGGTGTGGAACAGGCTGAATTGGCTCGTTTGATTGTTAAAGAGGCTTATGCGCATGGTGCGGCTGAAGTCTTGGTCAACTGGTTGGACGATGTGATTGCCCGTGAGCGTTTGGTTAATGTCGATGTGGAACTCTTGGAACAAGTTCATCCACAACGCATCACTGAAATGAACTACCTCTTGGAGCGTAAGGCCAGCCGTTTGGTGGTCTTGTCAGATGATCCAGGTGCTTACGATGGTGTTGATCCAGAGAAATTGTCTCGCAACGCACGCGCACTTAGCCAGGCCTTGAACCCAATGCGTCAAGCAACGCAAGCCAACAAAATCAGCTGGACACTTGGTGCAGCCTCTGGTTTGGAATGGGCTAAAAAAGTCTTCCCAAATGCAGCCTCTGACGAGGAGGCAGTGGACCTCCTTTGGGACCAAATCTTCAAGACCTGCCGTATCTACGAAGAAGATCCAATCAAAGCTTGGGAAGAGCACGAGGCACGCTTGGTGGCTAAGGCTAAGGTTCTTAACGACGAGCAGTTTGTCAAATTGCACTACACAGCACCAGGAACTGACCTTGTTCTCGGTATGCCGAAGAATCACTTGTGGGAAGCGGCTGGTTCGGTCAATGCCCAAGGTGAACACTTTATCGCCAACATGCCAACAGAAGAGGTCTTCACAGCACCTGACTACCGTGTGGCAGACGGCTATGTCACATCAACAAAACCACTCAGCTACAATGGTAACATCATCGAAGGCATCAAAGTAACTTTTAAAGATGGTGAAATTGTGGATGTAACTGCTGAAAAAGGCGATGAAGTTATGAAGAAATTGGTCTTTGACAACGCTGGAGCGCGTGGTCTTGGTGAAGTTGCCCTTGTTCCAGACAAGAGCCCGATTTCTCAATCAGGTGTGACTTTCTTCAACACCCTCTTTGATGAAAATGCCTCAAACCACTTGGCGATTGGTCAAGCCTATGCCTTCTCTATCGAAGGTGGTACAGAAATGAGCCAAGAAGAGCTTAAAGAAGCAGGCCTTAACCGTTCTGATGTCCATGTGGACTTCATGATTGGCTCTAATAAGATGAACATTGACGGTATCCGTGAAGACGGTACCCGTGTGCCAATCTTCCGTGACGGTGAGTGGGCTATCTAAAAATGATGCTATAAGACTGGGCGACCAGTCTTTTTGTCAATAGAAAGGAAGTACTATGTTATCAAGTATAATCGCTGGAGCCATTATTGGCCTGATTGCCGGGGCATTGACCTCATCAGATGACCGTCGTGGCTGTCTAGGAAATATTATCCTTGGTCTTGCAGGTTCATGGATTGGACAGTTGCTCTTTGGTGATTGGGGTCCACAATTCGGCGAAATGGCAGTTGTACCATCTGTTTTAGGAGCCGTTTTATTGGTGGCAATTTTTTCTAGTTCTAGACGGAACTAAACACCTGAACCGTGCTTCAATTGGAGCACGGTTTTCATTGCCTGAATTTGTGCAAATTGACGCATTGTTCGGATTTTTCAGAAAATTTCCATTTTTCTGTTGACAAGTGAAAAAAAGTGCGTTATCATAGACAACAAGTAAAATACAGAGAGGAAAAGTCAAATGAAACCTGTCACTACAAAATTCTTTGCTTTGTTGTTGCGACGGTCGGGCTAGTGCTGAAAGAATGCATTAGTCCTGTTTGGCTTACCAAGCGGGCGCTGTTGACAACATCTCGCGGGTAGGAGTCCTCGAGGTGTTTTCTTTTTTACTTGGTTTACTTACAAAACTAAGAAAAAGAACCTAATAGTAAGGTTAGGGTTATTTAGAAAGGTATTCTTATGCGTGTGATTGAATTTTTAGATACGACTTTACGGGATGGTGAACAGACGCCGGGTGTGAATTTTTCTATCAAGGAAAAAGTGACCATTGCCAAGCAGTTGGAAAAATGGGGGATTTCTGCTATCGAAGCGGGTTTCCCAGCGGCCAGTCCTGATTCTTTTGAAGCGGTCCGTCAGATTGCGGCGGCGATGACCAAGACGGCTGTGACAGGATTGGCTCGGTCAGTCAAATCAGACATTGATGCTTGTTATGAGGCTCTGAAAGATGCCAAGTATCCGCAGATCCATGTTTTTATTGCTACCAGTCCCATCCATCGTGAATTTAAACTGCAAAAGACCAAAGAAGAAATTTTGGTGCAAATCACTGAACATGTCAGCTATGCCCGTGAGCGTTTTGAGGTAGTCGAGTTCTCGCCAGAAGATGCGACGCGGACGGAGTTGGATTACTTGCTTCAAGTGGTGCAAACAGCGGTAGATGCGGGTGCGACTTACATCAATATTCCAGACACAGTTGGTTTTACCACTCCACAACACTACGGTGAAATTTTCCGTTATCTGACAACTAATGTCAAATCGGACCGTGAGATTATTTTCAGTCCCCATTGCCATAATGACCTAGGTATGGCTGTTGCCAACACCCTTTCAGCTATTAAAAATGGAGCTGGTCGTGTCGAGGGTACTATCAATGGTATTGGGGAGCGGGCTGGAAATGCGGCACTGGAAGAGGTGGCTGTAGCCCTTGAAATTCGGAAAGATTTTTATGGCGTAACCAGTCCCATTGTCCTCAAGGAAACCCTTAATACTTCGGAATTGGTCTCTCGCTTTTCTGGAATTGCCATTCCACGCAATAAGGCGGTGGTCGGTGGCAATGCCTTCTCACACGAGTCAGGTATCCACCAAGATGGTGTCTTGAAAAATCCATTGACCTATGAAATCATTACACCTGAGTTGGTAGGGGTCAAGAAAAATTCTCTGCCACTGGGTAAACTATCTGGACGCCATGCCTTTGTGGAAAAACTGAAGGAATTAGACTTGTATTTTGAAGAAGGAGACGTTACTAGCTTGTTTGCTCGTTTCAAAAACCTGGCAGACAAGAAGGAAAAAATCACGGATGCAGATATTCGTGCCTTGGTAGCTGGGACAGAAATCAGCAATCGTGATGGCTTCCAATTTAAAGATTTGCGTTTGGATAGTCAGTCTGACGGAAGTATTCAGGCTCAGGTCATTTTCATCAATCAAGATGAGGAAGAAGTGGTTGTTGCAGAGTCAGGCAAGGGCTCGGTTGAGGCTGTCTTTAATGCCATTGACCAATTCTTCCAGCAGGAAATCAGCTTGGAACGGTATCATATCGACGCTATTACTGACGGTATCGATGCCCAAGCTCGTGTACTGGTTGCTGTAGAAAACAAGGCAACGGAAACTATCTTCAATGCCTCTGGTATTGACTTTGACGTACTGAAGGCTTCGGCCATTGCCTATATTCATGCCAATGTCATGGTACAGAAAGAAAATAGCGGACAGATAGATAGGAAACTATCAGAGAAAGACTTACCACACATCTAGGAGGAAGTATGACGAAAAAAATTGTAGCCTTGTCTGGTGATGGTATTGGACCAGAAATCATGGGTGCAGGTCTAGAGGTCTTAGCGACAGTTGCCAAGAAGGTCGGCTTTGACTATTTGGTTGAGGAGCATGCCTTTGGTGGAGCGGCCATTGACCAGGCCGGTCATCCCTTGCCAGACCAAACCTTGGCAGCCTGTCGGACGGCCGATGCGATTTTACTAGCGGCCATTGGAGCCCCCCAGTATGACGGTGCAGCGGTTCGTCCAGAGCAAGGCCTGCTCCAGCTCCGCAAGGAATTGCAGCTCTTTGCTAATATCCGTCCTGTTAAGATTTTTGATAGTTTGAAAGACTATTCTCCTCTGAAAGCGGAGCGCTTGGATGGTGTGGATTTGGTCATGGTACGGGAGTTGACAGGTGGGATTTATTTTGGGGAGCATATCCTTGAAACTGACCAAGCCAGCGATAGCAATACCTATCAGGTAGAAGAAATCGAGCGAGTGGTTCGAGCAGCCTTTGAACTAGCTCGTAAGCGCAGCAAGAAAGTGACTTCCATTGATAAACAAAATGTTCTTGCCACCTCAAAACTTTGGCGCCAGGTCGCTGATGAAGTTGCGGTAGATTACCCAGATGTGACCTTGGAGCACCAGTTGGTGGATAGCGCAGCCATGCTCTTGATTACCAATCCTAGTCGGTTTGATGTTTTAGTGACGGAAAATCTTTTCGGGGATATTTTATCAGATGAGGCCAGCGTACTAACGGGAACGTTAGGGGTTCTGCCTTCTGCTAGTCATGCGGTGGCAGGTCCCAGTCTCTACGAACCTATTCACGGTTCGGCACCTGATATTGCTGGCCAGGGCATTGCCAATCCGGTCAGTATGATTCTGTCTGTTGCCATGATGTTGGAGGAAAGTTTTGATTTGCAGGTGGCAGGCAAGATTATTCGTCAAGCTGTTGAGCAGACCTTTGACAAGGGAATCTTGACCAAGGACCTTGGAGGCTCTGCTATGACCAGCCAAATGACCGCCCATATAATAGAAGAAATTGAAAGGAGCAGCCTATGAGTGGCCAGTCTATCTTTGATAAATTGTGGGACCGCCATGTGATTACAGGGCAGGAAGGTCAACCCCAGCTCCTTTATGTGGACCAGCACTATATCCATGAGGTGACTAGTCCCCAGGCCTTTGATGGTCTGCGAGAGGCTGGACGTCAAGTCCGTCGGCCAGAATTGACCTTTGGTACATTTGACCATAATGTTCCAACGGTTAATATTTATGATATTCGTGATGTCATTTCCAAGGCTCAGATGGATGCCTTAGCCCGCAATGTGGTGGAATTCGGTATTCCACATGCGCCACATGGGTCTGCCAATCAAGGCATTGTCCATATGGTGGGGCCAGAGACTGGCTTGACTCAGCCAGGGAAATTCATCGTCTGTGGAGATAGCCATACGGCAACCCATGGAGCTTTCGGTGCTATTGCCTTTGGGATTGGGACAACAGAAGTAGAGCATGTCTTTGCGACTCAAACCCTGTGGCAAGTAAAACCCAAAAAGCTCTTAGTACGGTTTACTGGTAAGCCGAAAAAGGGGATATACTCCAAGGATTATGTCTTAGCATTGATTGCTAAGTATGGTGTGGCACTAGGGGTTGGTTATGTAGTCGAGTATGTGGGTGAGGCTATTGATGCTCTGACCATGGAAGAACGGATGACGATTTGTAACATGTCCATCGAGTTCGGATCCAAGATGGGGATTATGAACCCAGATCAAACCACTTTTGATTATCTAGCGGACAAGGAAAAACGCCCCAAAGACTTTGAGGCAGCGGTGGCTGATTGGAAAACCTTGGTATCTGATTCAGATGCAGTTTATGACAAGATCATCGAGATGGATGTTTCAAATCTGGCACCGATGGTAACATGGGGAACCAACCCTTCCATGGGGGTATCCTTTGATGAGACTTTTCCTGAAGTTCGCGATATGAATGATGAACGAGCGTATAAGTACATGAACTTACAGCCTGGACAAAGTCCAAGGGACATCGAAATTGGCTATGTTTTCCTGGGGTCCTGTACCAATGCCCGTCTTTCTGACTTACAAGTGGCCGCCAAGATTGTCGAAGGCAAACGTGTGGCAGATCATGTGACTGCAATTGTGGTTCCGGGTTCGAGACCGGTTAAGTCGGCCGCAGAAGCACTAGGCTTAGATAAGATTTTCTTGGAAGCTGGCTTTGAATGGCGGGATCCTGGTTGCTCCATGTGTCTGGGGATGAACCCAGACAAGGTGCCGACAGGTGTCCACTGTGCATCGACTAGTAACCGAAACTTTGAGGATCGACAGGGTGTTGGATCGCGAACCCACCTTTGTAGCCCAGCCATGGCAGCAGCGGCAGCTATTGCAGGACGCTTTGTAGATGTTCGTGAATTGGAGGTGGTCTGATGGAAAAGTTTACAATCTACACTGGGACGACCGTTCCACTCATGAATGACAACATTGATACCGATCAGATTTTGCCCAAGCAGTTTCTCAAGCTGATTGACAAGAAGGGTTTTGGCAAGTACCTCATGTATGAGTGGCGTTATCTGGATAACAAGTACACTGAGGATCCTGATTTTATCTTCAATACGGCCCCATATCGTCAGGCAACGATCTTGATTACAGGGGATAACTTTGGGGCAGGTTCGTCTAGGGAGCACGCCGCTTGGGCACTAGCTGACTATGGCTTCAAGGTTATCATTGCAGGTTCCTTCGGGGATATCCATTACAACAACGACCTCAACAATGGCATCTTGCCAATCGTTCAGCCCCGTGAGGTTCGGGAGAAATTGGCTGCGCTGGCATCAACTGATGAGGTGACTGTCGATCTCTACCAGCAAAAAATTATCTCTCCAGTCGGAGAATTTGATTTTGAGATCGATGCAGATTGGAAACACAAATTACTCAACGGTCTAGATGATATTGGTATTACATTACAATATCAGGATTTGATTGAGGAGTATGAGGTAAATCGTCCAAGCTACTGGCAAGAATAGAGTCTTTCATTTTATCTTTTATTACTGCGTTAACTCGCTTTGCCGTACTTTAGTACTGTCTGCAGCTCGTTGCCTAGTACTAAAAGCAAACTGAAAGACTCCTACGAAATATTAGAAAACTAGCAGATCGCTCTGCTATGGAACAAAAGAAAAGAGGAAACTATTATGACGAAACAAATTCACTGGGATGGCGCACTTTCACAAGAAGGTTTTGACATTATCAAGGGTGAGGGAGGCGTGATTGTTTGTCCGACTAAGGTTGGTTATATTATCATGACTGCCGACAAGGCTGGTTTGGAGCGGAAGTTTGATGCCAAAGAGCGCAAGCGGAATAAACCGGGCGTGGTCCTTTGTGGTAGCATGGAGGAGCTTCGTGAGTTGGCTCAGTTGACTCCTGAGATTGATGCTTTCTACCAAAAACATTGGGATGAGGACATTTTGTTGGGCTGTATCCTGCCGTGGAAACCAGAGGCTTATGCTAAGTTGCAAGCCTATGGCGATGGTCGTGAAGAGTTGATGACTGACGTGCGTGGGACTTCTTGCTTTGTTATCAAGTTTGGTGTAGCTGGCGAGCAGATTGCTAAGGAAATGTGGGAAAAAGAAGGTCGTATGGTCTACGCTTCTTCTGCCAATCCATCAGGTAAGGGAAATCGTGGTAAGGTAGAAGGTATCGGTGAGCGTATCGCGTCTAAAGTAGACTTGATTATCGAGGCGGATGACTATGTGGCATCTATCCAGCCAGATAAGACCATTGAAACCCGCTATGAGCAAGGGGTTATGGTGTCTATGGTAGACAAAGATGGTAAACTCATTCCAGAACAAGGTGCAGATAGCCGTTCTATCAGCCCATGTCCAGTTGTCATCCGTAAGGGTCTGGACATTGATAAAATCATGATGCACCTGTCTGACCATTTCAACTCTTGGGATTATAGACAAGGGGAATATTACTAAGAACCTATATTCACAGTTCAGCACTTCCATCTAAGGCTAGTTTTTCAGCTACTCATCGTTAGTTTTTTTCAAAATACGGTCAGTATTCCCTCAAAAAACTGCCTTGATTAGCGAAAAACTTTCTCTTATATACAAGCACTTCACTTGTAAATACAGGTTCTATGATAGAACGATCCGAAAGGGTCGTTTTTTCTACCAGAAAAAACTGACCGAGATTTCAGTCAGTTTGGTGCTGTTTGATAAGAAATTGGAGGTTGTCGACTAGCCTTTTCTCGTCTGTCAGTTCTAAGATTTGAAGTCCTTTGTCAATCAATCCCTGTTTGTTTTGGGCTATGCCTAGATAGACATAGGCACGGGCTAGTTGGTCATAGCGTTTTTCTTTCTTGGCTAGGTCCATGAGTTTGGTGGCAAAAAAAGTAGACTTGTTGTACTGTCTTTGTTCCAAGAAAAAATAAGAAAGAGACTGATAGTGTGATAGTATGGTCGGCTGGATACGCTTGTAATCTTTGTATTTCTCCAATCGTTTTAGAAGAAGATTGGCAGTTTCTTCAAGGGTATCAAGTGAAGAAATCTTGGACAGAAGAGTGCCTACTAAGATAATATCGTTATGGTACCAGTTGTCGTATCGTTCTAGTTGGGACCAGAGGAGCTTAGAAAGGGTTTCAGCTTCTTCGGAAAGTTGATTGACAGAAGTACTGTTTCGAACGGCTACTACAGTTTCTAAAAGTTGACATTTTCGAAGGATAGGACCATCATCGGGTTCTTTTTTTAAGTGGTCTTGGCAACGGTTTATCAAATCCTCCATGGTCTTAGTGGTCGGATTTCTGAGATTATCAATATCATAGAGTAATTGTTGGCGTTGGCTGGGCTGATAGTAGTTACAGAGGTATTCAAACTCCTCGAAGGTCATATCCACCTGTTTGAGTAAGAAACGCATGAGCTCGTAGCTAGGAGTGGTTTGATTTTTCTCGAAGCGAACCAAGGTCGTCCGATTGATAAAATCTCCGCATATTTGCTCCTGACTTAAATGCTTACTTTTCCGAATGCTCTTATACACACTTCCGTAATCCCACCGCATAAACTACTCCTTTCAAAAAACTGTGAAAATATGTAACAAAATAGACAATATTTGTAAAAATAGTATATCATAATAATAGAAAATATACAGAGATTTCTATCAGGTAGAAAGGAGAAAAGGAAGAACGGAAACGATATTCTTGGTAGGAGTTGAGGTATTCAAGAAAAAAATCCCATCAGAGAGGACTAGAGAGGTATTTCTAGTCTTTTAAAGTAATAGTATAACCATTTTAAATGGTGCTATCAAACTATAAAGTTAATCTCCTTATTATTGTAAATTATTCAAAGCTTTATCACAGTTAACTTGCTCTGCCATTTCCCTAAGAAAGGAGTTTCTATGCTAAAAGTTCGTGATATCTGTAAATGCTATGGTAGCCATCAGGTCTTGTCCTATGTGTCCTTTGAGCTACAAGCGGGGGACTTGGTTGCCCTAGTCGGTCCCAATGGTGTGGGAAAATCCACCCTCCTGAATATCATCAGCAATACAGAAACAGCTGACCGTGGGTCGGTAACCATCAATGGTCGTCCCAATAGTGGCCGAGCGATTTTTCAAGATATGTCTGTCATGTTGGATGCCCAAGCCCTTTATCCACAGTTGACGGGTTATGACCATCTGACCTATGTGGCTGCCACCCACAAGCTGGAGAAAAAGGAAGTGGAAGCGTTAGTGGAAGAATTGGGGATGGGCTACTATGTCAAAAAGCGGGTGGCTGGCTATTCCATGGGCATGAAGCAGAAGCTGCTCTTTGCCATGGCTGTCCTTCCCAAGCCCAAGCTCTTGTTGCTGGATGAACCCCATATCGGCTTGGACCCGACCAATATCATTCAACAGCGGGAATTTCTTCTAAACCTACAAGCAGAAGGGGTTGCCATTTTACTTTCTTCCCACCATTTGTCGGAGATTGAGAAGCTGACCAGTCAAGTTTATTTCCTCAAGGCCAGCAAGTTGATTGCAACAGAAGTGGAGTTGACTGCTGATTATGATTACCATCTTGCTGTGGAAAACTCCAAGCAGGTTCAGGAGTTTTTACGGGATTATCCTCAACTCGTGTGGAAAAAGGCAGAGCAGGGTATGGTGGAAATCTTCTTGCCTGAGAGAGATTTACTGGATTGTTTGGATTGTATTCCAATCCAGCAGGTGGCGGGCCTTACAAAAGCCAGCGACTATATGGAGTCCCTCTACCGTGATCTCTACGTGGAGGAAGGTGGTGAGGGGACATGAGGCTGAACTTTGAAATCAAGAAAATTCTCTGGTCGCCTCTTTACTGCCTGCTCTTGCTGGGTTTTCTAGGTCTGGCCTACCTTCCCATCTCGCAAAGCCAAGTCCACCAAGCGGCCTATGTGGAAACCTATAAAAAAGAACTAAGTGAATTGGCCAGTGTCTTGGCAGAGATAAAAATTGAGGAGGGCTCAGAAGAAGCACCGCGGATGCTGGGCTTGAAATCCGATATAGAAAGTGTCGGTCAGGCCTTAGATGAGGGGAAGTTTGAAGCTATCCCCAACTATCGAAAGCTCATGTATCAAGACCTGGACTATTTTATCAGTCGCAATCGACAGCTTTTTCAAACTCGGAATTCCTTGACACAAACGGAAGTCGAGCGTTTGGCCAGATGGAATGACTGGTTGCTTGAGCATCAATTGCCTGATGGTCCTGAAAACAAGGCTTGGTCAACAGGGCGTATTGTTCAAGCCTACTTAGAAAGTTTGTTTGGTTTTCTTCCTGTATTTTTGGTGCTTGGTTTTCTACTTGCTAATCAGCTGGCGGAAAAGACACTTGCGCATCAAGTTTGGCAGTTGCGGCAATGGGATAGTCTGAGTTTGCAGGGGATCAGGCGTTTGGCTGCTTCCTTGCTTTCGCTTTTGCTGGCTGTGGGGATAGGTTTACTTTTTATCCTGGTCTATGATGGGCTGACAGGTCAGTTGGCTTTATCTAGTTTTCAAGTTCCTCTTGAGATTTTGGGTCAGAGTCAGTTGATCGGCTCTTGGCTTTACGGACTTATCTTGCTTGGTTTTTGGCTGGTATTGCTTCTTGCTGTTCGCCTGCTATTTGGATTTTTGGACCACTTGTTAGCCAGTCGGCTGATTTTTGTAGTGACGGGGTTACTATTGGCTCTGGGGCTTTCCTATCAGGCTGGTGCAGTAGCTGGTTGGTCAGGTCAAGTATTTCCCTTACTGGCCTTTCCTAGTTTTTTAGACACAGCTGCATTTTCACAGGTCTTTGTAGCGGTGGATGTTTTCCTCCTGCTGACCATTGGGCTTTTCTTTGCTTACTATGTGCTGACAGAAAAGAAAAGGCTGGTCTTGCTAGTTGGTCATCAGAAGGAGTTAGACACAGGGCGTTTGGACAAGGTTTGGTCTTTTGATGTTCTCATCCTTAGTCGGCTTAATTCTTGGAAAGGGCTCGTCTTAGGCAACTTGCTCCTAGCTCTGCTATTTTCCCTAGTAACAGGCCTACAAAAGCAAGAGGTTGCCCAGGAGGAGAGGGTTTCGATGGAGTTGGTTGCCCAGTCCTATGAGCAAGATGGGGCATATGTGGAGCTTTTGCAGTCGGAAATCAACCGTCTGAGGCAGTTGGTCAAAGAGGATGTGAGCTATCAGGAGGAGTTGGAGCTGAGGCTTGGTCTCTTGCAAGAATATCGTGTCTATAAAGACCTATATGTCAAGCAGTGGCAGGTTTATCAGGAAAAACCTAAGGCTCTGCCGGCTAGTCACCTTGCTATGCTGGAGTCAGAGCAGGTCTATCTATGGGCTAGAGAGGAGAAAGCTTTTGCCAATGGTGATATTGGGGCCAGCCAGACGATGGACAATCTTCGCCGTTACCAGACCCGCAATCAGGTCAGTCAGTATTACTGGCAGCAGCTGATGGAGGCTGGGGTGCCTGCAACTAAGCGGGGCAAGGATGTCATTTTGACTAGCTTGGAAAATCGTTTTGATACTAATGATGCCTTGGTTCCAGCAGATGATCCCACATGGGACCGTTCCAGAGATTTGTCAGGTATCGGCAGTCTGCGCTCTCTCTTTGATGGTCCGGCCTATTTGGTGGTGCTCTTGCTGGCGGTTTGGCTTGGCAGTCGGGGCAAGGCGGTAGAAGTTGCTGGAAAAAACTGGCGTCTTTATCAGACCCAGCCTGTGGATTTGCGTCAGGTTCTGCTTACCAAATGGTTGCTGGGACTGGGCCAGGCACTTGGTTTTACGCTGCTCTTTCTAGCTAGTCTATTCCTAGTCAATAGTCTGGTCGGAGGAATCGGTTATCTGGAAGATGGCATAATCTTGCTTTCCCATTCGGAGAGGGGTATTTTTCTTGAACTCCTGAGGGGACAAGAACTCTGGGCTTGGTTCCTGCCCAATGGCCCTTATCTCTTGTGGATGGTGTTTGGCTTGCTTGTCTTGGAAATTGGATTGGTTAGTCTCAATCATCTTTTACAAGTTCGATTTTCCAATCGTTTGGTCGTTTTTATCTTGCTAATTGGATTGCTGGCTCTGCTGGACTACCTCCTCTTGCAAGACCTTATTTTGGATGGGCAGGAAATCTTTAGGCAGTTCGCATTGCTATGTTCATAAATAAAGAAAAACTGGCTGAAAATTCTTCAGTCAGTTTCTTATCTTTATTCAATCACCAACATGCCTTCTTTAACGGCAAATGGGTGTTCTGGGTCAATGCGGTCGTAGAACATGACACCGTTGAGGTGGTCGATTTCGTGTTGGACCACGATGGCATTAAAGCCTTTGAGTTTGATACGGTGTTTTTCGCCGTTTTTGTCCATGTAGTCAACAGTCACGCGCGCATGGCGGACAACGTAGCCTTGGACTTCGCGGTCAACGGATAGGCAGCCCTCGCCCCCTTCCATAGCAGCTTCTTGGACAGAATGGGCCACGATTTTAGGGTTGTACATGACCTCTTGGAGGGAGTAGGCTTGGGCAGGTGGGTTGCCTTCTTCATCTTCTGGATTTGGGACTAAGACAGCAATGATGCGTTTGGAAACGTCAATCTGAGGTGCTGCTAGACCAACTCCGCCCCGGAGTTTCATTTTTTCAGCCATGACAGGATCCTGGGAATGCTTGAGGAACTGCATCATTTTTTCGCCCAAAATAATTTCTTGGTCAGATAGGGGAAATGCAACTTCTTCAGCGACCTGGCGTAGGGTTGGATGCCCTTCACGGATGATGTCATCCATGTCAATCAAATGGGCAGCTTTTGTCAATCGTTCAATAACAGACATGATTCTCTCCTTTGAATATAGTTAAGATAAGTATAGCATGAAATGGGAGAGAATAAAAGTCGGACTTTTCTATCCATTCGCTTTCAAATCTGTTATACTAGTAAAAGACGAACGTTGAAAGGGAGAAAAATGAAAAGAATTTTAGAAAAAGCCAGTTTGCTGGCCCTATCCACCATGCTGGTTTCGACATTTGCTGTCTCGCCAGCTATTCCACAGATGATTGAGCATTTTGCCCAGCAGGGAATTGCAGCGGCCCAGGTGGAAAACTTAATTACGGTGACCTCTTTTGCTATTATGGTTACTCTATTGGCAAATGGTCTAGTTGTCCGTTTTTTGTCTGAACGAAACATTATCATTGCAGGGCTTTTGCTTATGGCCGTCGGTGGAGCTTTACCGGTGTTTCTAACCGCCTATCCTCTGATTTTGCTGGCTCGTATCTTGCTTGGTTTAGGGATTGGCTTGATCAATGCGCGTGCTATTAATATCATCGGTAATTTTTTCACCGGTCAGGAGCGGGTGCAGATGATGGGCTTGCGTGGTTCAGCAGAAGTTTTGGGAAGCGCAGGGCTTACCCTCCTTGTCGGTTGGTTGACCCAGTTTGGTTGGCAACCTGCCTTCTTGGTCTACCTTTTTGCCTTGGTCATCTTGGCTCTCTTCCTTCTCTTTGTGCCCAAGGAAGAATTACTGGCTCGCATGGAGGTAAAGGTTGAGGAGGACGCGCCCAAGGTCAAACTGGACAAGACCATGTGGATGATGGGCATTTATCTGGCATTCTTAGCCTTCTTTGTTATCAACGTCAATACCTTCCTGACCATTCGTATTCCTCAGATTGTTTTAGCCAAGGGCATCGGTACTGCTCAGCAAGCCAGTCTCATTCTCAGTCTTATGCAGGTCATGGGGATTGTAGCAGGGACGGTCTTTAGTAGCTTAGTTGGTCGTTTGAAGGGCTGGCTTTTAGCTGTTTCCTACGTGGTCTTTGGGCTCGCGGTTGTCGGCATTGCCTTTGCGGATAATCTCTGGATGCTGGGGCTCGGTGGTATGGTGTCAGGATTTTTCTACAGCATCATTCTAACCATTGTCTTTAGTCAGGTAACAGACCGTGCACCCAAGGCCTTGCTCAATGCGGTCATGACAATCGTCCTTATGGGCTGCAATATCGGCGGTGCGACATCTGCTATCTTGCCGACTTATCTGGAAAGGCTCAATCCAACCCCAACAGGTGCCTTTGGGATTTACGCCATCGGCTGTGCTTTGATAAGCGCAGGCTTGATTTATAAACAAATTCGTAAATAGAAATAGGAAATGTCATGCGATTAGATAAATTTTTGGTGGACTGCGGTGTCGGCAGTCGGACCGAGGTCAAAAAAATCTTGAAAAGCAAGCAAGTCACGGTCAACGGACAAGTGGAGACGTCGCCCAAGGCTCAGATCGATGAGCAGGCTGACCAGATAGCAGTTGCAGGTCAAGGATTGACGCATGAAAAATATGTCTACTATCTACTCAACAAGCCTAAGGGCGTCATTTCGGCGACAGATGACGACAAGCATCGGACGGTTTTGGATTTGCTGGATGACACGGATCGTTACAAGGAAGTTTTTCCAGTTGGGCGACTAGACATTGACACCCACGGACTCCTGCTCTTGACCAATAATGGTCCTTTGGCTCATGTCATGCTGTCGCCCAAGAAACACGTGGATAAGATCTATCAAGCTCAGATTGACGGAATCATGGATGAGGCAGATAGGCTTGCTTTTGAAAATGGGATTGAGCTGAAAGATTTTGCCTGTCAACCAGCCAAGCTGGAGATTCTTGCCCTAGATGAGGAAAAAAATCAATCTACCGTCCGCATCACGATTCGAGAGGGCAAATTTCACCAGGTCAAACGTATGGTGCAGGCGCGTGGTAAGACGGTTACGGATTTACAACGCTTGTCCATGGGACCCTTGCGCTTGGATTCGCAATTGGCTCTGGGAGATTACAGAAGGTTGACAGTGGAGGAGTTGACCAGTTTGGAAGGATTCGGAGTGGAGCTGTAAACTCTGTGGCTTCTATGCCTACTTTGAAGTAAATGAAAAAAATCTGCTCACTGGCAGATTTTTCTTTATCCCAAAATAATGGGATGGAGATAGGTCAAGAGGGTAAAACTGATGAGGGCATAGAAGATGGCGTAGCGGATGGCTTGGATAGGTTTGTGGAAACGGATGAGAGCCAAAGCGCACCAAACAATCAGAACGGTAACGAACCAACCTGATAGGAGTCGCAGGGGTGTTGGTCCGTAGAGGTAGATATAGATGCCAAACAATTTCCAAGCGGCTAATAGGGCAAAGAGACTGGCGCTGATAAAGACCAAGGTCAGGAGCAAGCGGGTGCTTTTTCGCTCCCAGAGTGGTTTGTCCGCAAAGATATAGGCCCCTGCTAAGACTGCAAAGTTGACCAAGCAGACCCGGACCAATTGCCAAAAACCTGTAACGGCAACTGTCGAGGCAGTCTGAGGAGAAATGCCATTGAGTGCCAGCAAATCCCCAATTTCGGTCAAACTGGTGACGAAAAAGAGCAGGTAGATGGTCAATAAACTGCCCAGTAGGAGATAGACAGACAGGGTAGGAAAGATACGTAGCGGTTTCAGTTGGTCCTGAAATTGCGAATAGGTCAGTGATTTTTTCGGATAATAGAGCAAGCTGCCAGCTACCAAGCCGAATAACCAAGCACCGACAGGTAGAGAGAAGATAAAGCGTCCGAAAAGGAGATTGAAATCCCAGCCAGAAAGCAAACCTTGAATAAAATTGTCAATCCTTTTCCCGAGGTCGCCAGTTGCTAGAGAGAAGGTTTGTGATACCTGCGACAGCTGCTGCCAAACAAAGTAAACAAGGAAAAAGGTGAGAATGGAGCTGACAGTTAAGAGAAGGATAAAGCGGAAGCGGGCAAGTGATTGTCCGGTCTGTTCTGGTTTATCTTCTTTAAAAGTCGCAAAATGCAGGCGAAGTAAGAAGTGTTTGAAGGGCAAGAGGATAAAACCTTGTAGCACATCATACCAGAAGAGAACACCAATTCGTCCTTGTGCCAGCCAACCATTTCGTGCGAGAACATAACAGACGAAACTGGTGTGGAGAGCTAGCAGTTGTAACATCTCAATCGATTCGCGAAAGTCCCAAATCGATAGGGCTAAGGCTTGCAGCAGGCAGGAGCTGGCAAAGATGATACTTTCTAAGTTAGGCTTGTTTAATCTTTTTTCCGTGGATAAAAATTGTCCGAGCTCCACCAGCGCTATCATTCCCAAGCTAAAGAGAAGGAGAAGTCGAGGCTGGTAATCGAAGAAAATATAGATATAGAGATAGGCCAGTAGGTAGCTGAGCCAGCGTCCAGTGTTAAAGACCTGTCTTTCAGCCGGAGTCAGCTGGGCAATCCGGTTCTTTGTCGGGGAAAGAGCGGGATTGATTGGGGAAATGGTCTGGTTAGAAATGCTTTTAACCTTCATGTTCATCCTCCTCATCGGGGACATATTCTAAAATATCCCCCGGTTGGCAGCCCAATTCACGGCAGAGGGCATTTAAGGTCGAAAAACGGATGGCCTTGGCCTTGTTATTTTTCAAAATCGACAGGTTGGCAGGCGTCAGCTCAATCAATTCTGCCAGACGACCGGCGCTAATCCGCTTTTGAGCCATAATAATATCTAAATTGATTTGTATCATAAGCCCTCCTTAAATCGTATAGTCAACTTCATCTTGCAGTTCGACGGCTTTACCAAAGGCATTGCGAACAACGCGCATGACCAAGGTCAAGGCGAGACCAGCAACTGTAATTAAGAGCATGGGCACGTAGCAAGTGACCCCCAGACCGAATGAAATCAGGGTAGCAAGCGCCATTTCCCAGCCCAAGACTTGTAAACTGCGGACATTTTCTGCGACAAATACTTGATTTTTCCCGATGTGCGCCACCAATTGGTAGAGATGGAAGAGGAAAATCAGCGCCAAAAAGCCCAAAAGATAACCGAAAATCAGCAGGGTCAGGTAGCGCGTGTCTCCTTGGAGCAAAGGAGAAGGGTAGATGATAACCAAATCAACTACCCATGTACCCGTGCACATGAGCAGGATGGAGGCCAAGAAAAGAAGGATTAAACAAGTTTTGGTCAGACTGATACTCCAGTCTTCATAGGTCGGATGTGGTTGTGACATAAAAACTCCTTTGTGATTTTTCTCTAGCATACCACAGAATTTATCGAATTTCAATAAAAAAATAATGAAAAATGATATATTTTTATTAAAAAAGGATAAAAAATAAACAGAGCAAGTCGTCTAGGAAGCTCTGCCATTTGCCAAAACAAAAGAAAAAAATCGGTCAGAACAACCGATTTCTAGTTTAAATATCTGCTGGTGCAAAGACGACCCGTCCATTTTCAAAACGGTCAATTCTAGCCAGAGATGTGACAGGAACGCCGGCATCAATGAGCAGTTGACGCCCGTCTTGGAAGGATTTTTCGATGACAATGCCGACACCGACCACGGTAGCGCCCGCTTGCTGGATAATGTCAATCAAGCCCTTGGCTGCCTGTCCGTTGGCCAAGAAATCATCGACAATCAGCACCTTGTCCTCTGGACTGAGGAATTTGCTAGCGATGGAGACCGTGCTGGTGACTTGCTTGGTAAATGAATAGACTTCGGCGGTCAAAATGCCTTCGGTCATAGTAATATTTTTATGCTTTTTAGCAAAAATCATCGGAACTTCTAAACTTTCTGCAACATAGATAGCTGGTGCAATACCTGAGGCTTCGATCGTGACAACCTTGGTAATTTCTTTAGAGCGATAGGTATCTGCCAAGACCTGCCCCATTTCTTTCATCAAGCGAAAATCAACCTGATGGGTCAAGAATGAGTCAACTTTTAAGATGTTTTCTCCTAATATCTGACCATCTTTTAAAATACGTTCTTCTAATGTTTTCATGGCTATTCTATCCTTTTCGCTATACTTTGGTGTATTATAACATTTTTTCACCTAATTACAAACAAAAAACGAACATTTAACTCAAATATTTGTATGTATTCTTTTTAAATGGATAAAAAACGAATATTATTATTAAAAATTATAAAAACGTATTGAAATGGATTTCTTTTTCTGATAAACTAAAACCATTATTTAGGAATGATGAAGGAGAAATCATGTCTCAGAAAACAAGAACGGAGCAGTCTTCCGAAATGCTATACGGAATTGATCAACAACCACCAAAAGGGATGGCTGTTTTGCTTGCTTTTCAGCATATTTTAGCAGCTTTTGCAGGAATCATCGCAGTGCCTCTTGTCGTTGCAAGTGCCTTGGGATTATCGGTAGAAGATACGTCTATTATGGTATCGGCTTCAATCTTTGTTGCTGGTATTGCCACCATTTTGCAATCGAAAGGTATTGGCCCAGTAGGTTCACGTGTCTCTGGTATGATGGGGACGGACTTTACCTTTGCCAATCCAGCGATCAGCGTTGGTAGTCAGTTGGGAATTGCTGGTATCGTGGGTGCAACCATTGCTGGTTCATTTGTAGAAATCATTTTGAGTCGTTTTGTGAAACCCTTGATGCGTTTCTTTCCGCCATTGATTACAGGAACTGTTGTTTCCCTCATTGGTATTACCCTCATGCCAGTTAGTATGGACTGGGCAGCTGGTGGAGCTGGCGCTTCAGACTATGCTTCTGTTGAAAATATCAGTATTGCCTTTACCGTCTTGGTCTTTACCTTGGCTTTAAATCATTATGGTAAAGGAATGCTGAAAACAGCCTCTGTTTTCTTTGGGATGGTTTTTGGTTACATCTTGTGTATTTTTCTTGGAAAAGTTGATTTATCGGCTGTTGGAGAAGCAGCCTGGTTTGCTCTTCCTAAAATTTTCCATTACGGTGTAAAATTTGACCTATCTTCCATTCTAGCCTTCATTCCAGCCTATGTCGTATCCTTGATTGGTACAGTCGGAATTATGATGGCCATTGGAGAAGCCTCAAATCAAAAGATTTCTTCTGAGCGGGCAGCAAATGGTGTTCTGGCAGACGGAGTTGGTTCCTTGATTGCTGGTGTTTTTGGGGCTGGTCCAAATACAGCCTTCTCACAAAACGTTGGCCTCATTACTTTGACAAAAGTTGCTAGTCGTCATGTTATGATTCTTGCGGGTATTATTCTTACTTTACTTGGTGTCTTTCCAAAATTATCTGCCTTGATTTCCATCATGCCCCAACCTGTTCTTGGTGGTGTTGGCATTATCATGTTTGGTTTGGTAGCTGCCCAAGGAATTAAGACTCTTGCAACGATTAAAATTGGGGACCGTGAGCTCTTGATTATTTCCATTGCCTTTGCGCTTGGGATTGGAGTGACCGTTCGTCCAGAATTATTGAGTCATCTGCCATCAGCTCTTCAAATGGTCTTCTCATCTGGTATTTCAACAGGAACCTTGGCAGCTCTCTTACTTAATGTTGTTTTGAAAGAAAAATAAGATGAAATAGGCTATCCTCGTGATAGTCTATTCTTATAGATAGTTATAATTTTTTGCTATTGGCCGAGAGAATTTGGTTTTGGTATACTAGGAAGAAACGACTATTGGAGGAATTTATGTCAGTAGAAGAATGGAAACAAGCACCGATTGCGATTTTGGGAGCAGGTGCGGTTGGAAAGGCTGTAGGAGCGGATTCTAAATTGGCTGGGAATCGTGTGCATTTATTTGACTTGCCGGAATTTGCAAAAGATACACTAAAGAATATAGAAAAAACAGGGATTACCTTGACAGGAGGACAAAATAGTCTTTACGGTTTTGAACGTAGCGGCCGTGCCTTTTTTGATCTGGTGACAGACCGCATTGAAGAGGCTGTTGCGGGAGCTAAAATTGTCATTGTGGCGGTGCCGTCCATTGCCCATGACCAATTTTTTGAAGCCTTGGTGCCTGTCTTAGAAGATGGGATGATTGTTCATATCATTCCAGATAATTTTGGCAGTTTGAAACTTCGTAAGAAGATGAGAGAGTTGGGTTGTCAGAAGCAGGTGATTGTCGGTGGCTGGACCAGTGCCCCTTACGGAGCTCGGATTGTCAGGGAGGGCGGGGTCATGACGCCTAAAATCGAGTTAAAATATCGGGCCATTACGCTTCGGGGTGCAGCTCTGCCCATGACCGACCAAGAACTCTTCCTAGAAAGTTCGCAGGCGATTGGAGCTTTTGATGCCATTACGGAAGGGGATGGTGTGACGGGCGGACAGACCGTTTTGGATGTTGGTTTTAGCAATGTCAATCCAGTCCTGCATTGTCCTGGTACGATTTTGGGAGCTAGCGTGATGGAGAATTTTGGTCGGATTTTCGGTGGAAATGATCCGCTCCAGTACTCGATCTATTCGCACGCTTACAGTGAATCCGTGGCAGAAGTGCAATATGCCTTCTATCTAGAACAGGTGCAGCTGGCGGAGGCGATTGGTGTTGATTTGCTTCGTTATCCCAAGGAGAATTTTTTGTCGCGGACCAGTATTTTGGGTCCAGAGTATATGGGTGATGACTGCATTGTTCCCTTCGACCAGCAGTTTCCGATGGCTTATGGGACTGGCCCCTTCACCATTCAGGACCGCTATGTGACAGAGGATGTGCCTGTTGGTTGCCATATCTATCATGAATTAGGTAAGAAATACGGGGTGGCCACTCCAGTTATTGATAGTATGATTGTCTTGGGCTCCGTCATGACAGGTCGAAAATTTTTTGAAGAAGGCTTGACCTTGGAAGACTTGGATTTGGCCCATTTGAGTAAGGAAGAGACCTTGGCTTACTTGGAAACAGGACTCTTTCGAGAGCGGGAGGTATAAATGACACATTTCAGAGCCAGTATTGAGAATGCAGGGCAGCTGGACCAGTTTTATCAGGTGCAGGATGCTTCTGTGGCAGGATTTTCCATTGGAATTATTACCATTGACTTTAACTATGTCAAATTACCGGGCAATGTTGCCAATGCGACCACCTTCTCCTTCCCGGTCGTCTATGAGGACATTGTTTTGGAAATAGAAGACCTCTTCAATGGTGAGGAGAAATTGTTGGACATGGTCATTGAGGCTGCTAAGAAGCTGGAGAAAAAGGGTGTGCGGGCTATTGTCGGTGCCTGTGGCTATTTCAATCATTTTCAGGAGCAGGTGCGGGATGCGGTAGCGGTTCCTGTCTATCTGTCCAGCGTTCTTCAGATTCCCTTGATTAAAATGGGGCTCAAGCCAGACCAGAAGATTGCGGTTCTGGTAGCAGACGGAGAGGGGGCCAATGCAGATTTCTTCGCCAAGGCCAATGCCTCTATTTCAGACTGTATTGTCAAGGAAATTGGTAGCTTGGAGAGCTTTGCTCCTATCCGCTACAACAAGCCTTATCTGGACAACGGTCGCTTGAAGGCGGATCTAATCGCAGTTGTGCAGGAATTACGTGCCAATCATCCAGAAATTGGGGCGATTTTGCTGGAATGTAGTGACCTGCCTCCCTATGCGGCGGCTCTCCACCGAGCAACTGGCCTGCCAGTCTTCGATTTCACCACCTTGATTAACTGGGTGCATTCGGCAGTGGTCCGCAGGGAATTTTACGGGTATATGTGAGGAGAAAAGATGGTCAATAATATTGACTATCTTACTTTTTCTGGTAAAATAGTAAAAAAAAATGACTAATTACAGGAGCAGAGCGACGATGACAGAATTGAGACAGCGGAGTAAAGACTTGGCCCGTATCTTTGACCAGCAGGTCGGGCTCTACGAGGGTTATGCACGGCGACAGGGGCTAAACGGCAAGTGCCTATCGATCCTTATGTGGCTCTATTATCATCCCGGAGGTGTGACACAGAATTTGGTCAGTAAGAAGACTTACTCTAGTAAGCAGGTGGTCAATGCCACCATTAAGAAATTTCTGGATAAGGGCTATGTTTTTTTTGAGGAAAATCCAGCAGACAAACGGCATAAGAAGGTCAAATTGACCGAGGCTGGCCGTGTCTATGCCTGTCGGATTTTGGACCCCTTGGAAGAAGCGGAAAAAACAGCCCTGTCCCAGTTCAGCTTGGAAGAACAGGAGCAGTTACTGGACCTCTTTGGTCGCTATGGACAGGTCTTGACGGAAATCTTAGGAGGAGAAACCAATGATTGAGTACCAAAATGTGTCCTTGACCTATCAGGTCAACGGACCAATCTTGAAGAATTTGACCTTTGACATTCAAGAGGGAGAATTCTTTGTCCTGATTGGACCAAGCGGGAGCGGAAAAACAACGACGCTGAAACTGATCAACCGCCTGATTGAGCAGACAGATGGAGATATTCGGATTCAGGGCAAGCGGCTGAAAGACTTTGACCTGCGTGAGCTACGCTTGGAAACTGGCTACGTCCTGCAACAGATTGCTTTATTTCCAAATATGACAGTGGCTGAAAATATTGCTCTTATTCCTGAGATGAAGGGGATGAGCAAGCAAGATATTCTAAAAAAATCCAGAGAGCTTTTGACCAAGGTAGGTCTGGAGCCGGACAGCTATTTGGACCGTCTGCCCAAGGACTTGTCTGGGGGAGAAAAACAGCGGATTGGGATTCTGCGGGCCATCATTGCCAATCCCAAGGTCTTGCTGATGGATGAGCCTTTCTCAGCCCTAGACCCTATTAGTAAAGGGCAGTTGCAGGACTTGATCAAGGACTTGCATGAAGAGTTCAAGATGACAACGGTTTTCGTCACGCATGATATGAACGAAGCGGTTAAGCTGGCAGACCGTATCTGCTTGATGAGGGCAGGAGAAGTGGTTCAATTGGGTACGCCTGATGAACTTCGTAACCAGCCTGCTAATGACTTTGTTGTTGAATTTATGAAAAATCGGGGAGGTGCCTAATGGATCAGTTGGTAACAACCTTTCTGGAACGCAAGGCAGACTGGCTGACAGCCCTCTTTGAGCACCTGCGGATTTCCCTTCTGGCCTTGATTATTGCTATTGCCATTGCGGTGCCACTGGGCTTGGTCTTGTCTAACAAGAAAAAGCTGACCGAGTGGAGCTTGCAGGTGACAGGAGTATTTCAGACTATTCCCTCCTTGGCACTGCTGGGACTTTTCATTCCCTTTATGGGTATCGGAACGCTGCCTGCGGTAGTGGCTTTAGTCATCTACGCCATTTTTCCCATTTTGCAGGGGACTTTGACCGGACTTTCGGAAATCGATCCTTCACTGGAAGAGGCTGCGACAGCCTTTGGGATGACCAAGCTGGAAAAACTGCGTAAGTTCCAGCTGGCTCTGGCCATGCCCATTCTCATGTCTGGCATTCGGACGGCGTCCATTATGATTATCGGGACGGCAACGCTTGCTGCCTTGGTCGGTGCGGGCGGTTTAGGCTCTTTTATCCTCTTGGGAATTGACCGCAATGACTCGGCTCTGATTTTGATTGGGGCGGTGTCGTCGGCAGTCTTGGCTGTCCTCTTTGGCTCGGTCATCAAGTTCTTGCAGGACAAGAAGCCTCGCACTATTCTGGCGGCTCTCCTGGTGACTCTCTTGGCAGTCGGAGCCAGCTATGTTCCGCTCAACCAGTCTTCATCGAAAAAGCTAGTCATCGCTGGGAAATTGGGGGCAGAGCCTGAAATCCTCATCAATATGTACAAGCTCTTGATTGAAGACCAGACGGATATCGAGGTGGAGCTGGAGCCAAACTTTGGCAAGACCAGCTTCCTCTACGAAGCCCTTAAGTCTGGCTCGATTGATATCTATCCTGAGTTCACTGGTACCATTACGACCACCCTCTTGACCAATCCGCCGTCTAATCTGTCCAATAACCCTGAGGAGGTTTACACTTACGCCAAGGAAGCGATTTTGGAGCAGGACGGCTTGGTCTACCTAGCTCCGACAGACTTTCAAAATACCTATGCTGTGGCAGTGACGGAAGACTACGCTCAAGATCATGGTCTTGAAAAGATTTCGGATTTGGCAAAAGTGCAGCAGACAGCTGTCGCAGGATTCTCATTAGAGTTTAACGACCGAGGGGATGGGAATGTCGGTCTGACCAATCTTTATGGGCTCAACCTTAGTGTCAAAACCATGGAGCCTGCCCTTCGCTACGAAGCTATTAAAAATGGAGATGTGCAAATTGTCGAAGCCTTCTCGACAGATAGCAAGGTGGTCACTTACAAACTGAAAATCCTGGAAGACGACAAAGAGCTCTTCCCACCCTATCAGGCCGCTCCGCTATTGACCAAAGAAACCTTAGAGAACTATCCTGAGTTGGAGCAAGTTTTGGGGGCTTTGGCGGGCAAAATCTCGACCGAGGAAATGACTCAGATGAACTATGCGGTCGATGTGGAAGGCGAGTCGGCAGAGCAAGTGGCTAGGGAGTACCTCGAGAAAGAAAATCTACTAAAATAGGAGAAAATACTATGTCACATCAACTAGAAAATGCTAAAAATCTTTACCTTCGTGGCATTCGCGACGGGGAAATCAAGGAAGTTCATGAAAACTATATGGGAGCCACTTACACTCAGCACAGTACGGGTGTTCCTGATGAGAAAGAGGGCTTTGCGGCTTTCTTTGCGGATTTTTTCAAACGCAATCCCAAGCGGGAAATAAATATTGTTCGTGCCATTGAAGACGGAAATTTCGTCTTTGTCCATGTCCACCAGAAACTCAATGACGGTGAGGCTGAATGGGTGACGGCGGACATTTTCCGTTCAGATGAAAACGGCCGTATCGTCGAGCATTGGGATGTCATCGATGCCTATCCAAAAACCATTGGCCAAACAGACCCGATTTACGCAGACTTTGAACTGACTGACCTAGACAAGACCGAGGACAACAAGAAAATCGTCCGTCGTTTCTTGGTCGATGTCCTTCAAAATGGGGAAATCGAGAAGTTTGACGACTATGTGGCAGCGGACCTGATTCAGCACAACCAAGAAATCACCCAAGGCGGTGTAGCCTATAAGGACTATCTTGTCGACAATCAAGTCAACTACGACTTTGTCTTCAAGGTGATGGGACAAGGTGACTATGTGGTGGCTTACTCGAAAGTCTGGATTGCAGGTCAGGACTACGCCCACTTTGACATCTACCGCCTCAAAGACGGCAAGATTGTGGAACACTGGGATAACAAGGAAGTCATGCCAGAGAAAAAAGACTTGACCAATCTAGGGAAGTTTTAAGAGGGGATGTCTCCTTCTTTTCTCTTGACTTGTTTGGTTTTTCGGTTGATAATAGAAAAAAAGATAGTGGAGTAGTTGTTCATGCTTAAATACCTTCGTGCTCTTCCCTTGATTGTGGTGGCAGGTGCTGTTGTATATCTTTCAATTTGGATGTGGATTGATAATGGGGATTGGACTTACATTTTTGCCAGAGTGTCTGGTATGACGGAGAAACATGCTAACAATCTGTCGCTTATTGCCATCGCCATTCAGTCCCTCTTTTTTACGTCCGATTGGTTTTATAGTCGTATCCGTTCCTTTCTAAATCGTCGTTTGGAAAAAGCCAGAGGGCTCAATCGGCAGATTTATTTGGGCTACAAGGCTGGAGTTGAATTCCTGATGGCTCTGCCCAAACGGACCATCTTGTTTAGCTTTTACCTGCTCTTGACTATTTTGGAAAACCTAGGTGTGATTGATAGTGCCAAAGACTATGCGGTGGTCATTGTGTTTATTATTGCCGTGGACCGTGTGACTAAAATCTGGCCAGAAGAAAAGCGGAGGATGATTGAGTTTAGTCAGAAGATTAAGAAACGGATAAGAGATGCAGGTGATAGCTAAGTTTACTGCTCTGCTATTTTCCCGAATAATACTAAAAAGTCTCGAAAATTCCTTGCCAAAAACTTCCTCTTTGTGTTACAATACCAAAAGCGTAGGTTTTTAAACTCATCCCGTGAGGTGAGAAAGACAACAGGAAAAATCAATTAAGGGCCTATGACTATGTATATTTAGAAAGTCTGGGTCTTTTTGTGTACCCAGAATGGGAGATTTATGAGTACAAAAGCCAATCTTTTGTTTGATGTCCATGAGAAACCAGCCCCGCTTCAAGGGATTTTGTTGAGTTTCCAGCACGTGTTCGCTATGTTTGGTGCGACAATCTTGGTGCCGCTGATTCTCGGTATGCCCGTGTCCGTTGCCCTCTTCGCATCAGGTGTTGGAACCTTGATTTACCAAGTGGCGACGCAGTTCAAGGTGCCGGTTTACTTGGGTTCATCCTTTGCCTATATTTCTGCTATGGCGCTTGCTGTCAAGGAAATGGGCGGTGATGTGTCAGCTGCACAGACAGGTATTCTCTTCGTCGGTTTGATTTATGTGTTGATTGCAGCACTTGTCAAAGTTATCGGTACTAAGTGGATTGATAGCCTCTTGCCACCGATTGTTATCGGCCCTATGATTATTGTCATCGGTCTGGGTCTTGCCAACTCTGCCGTGACTTCGGCAGGCTTTGTTGCAGACGGTGACTGGAGAAATGTCGTAGCGGCTATTGCTACCTTCTTGATTGCGGCTTTTGTCAATACCAAAGGGAAAGGCTTCGCCAAGATTGTTCCCTTCCTGATTGCCATCATCGGTGGTTATGTGATTGCTATCTTCCTCGGACTAGTTGACTTTACACCCGTTTTGGAAGCAGCTTGGTTTGAATTACCAGGTTTCTACCTACCATTTGAAACTGGTGCCTTCAAATCCTACAATTTCTACTTCGGTCCAGAAATGATTGCCATCTTGCCAATCGCAGTGGTGACAATCGCAGAGCATATCGGAGACCACACGGTTCTCAGCCAAATCTGTGGCCGCCAGTTCTTGAAAGATCCAGGTCTCAGCCGGACCTTGATTGGTGACGGTGTGGCAACTGCCGTATCTGCCTTTATCGGCGGACCTGCTAACACGACCTACGGTGAAAACACAGGGGTTATCGGTATGACCCGCATCGCATCAGTGTCCGTTATCCGCAACGCAGCCCTGATTGCCATTGCCTTCTCATTCTTGGGCAAATTTACCGCCCTTATCTCAACTATTCCAAGTGCCGTTCTTGGTGGTATGTCTATCTTGCTCTACGGCGTTATCGCCTCAAACGGATTGAAAGTCTTGATTGAAAGCCGTGTTGACTTTGGGCAAGTCCGCAACCTGATTATCGCAAGTTCTATGTTGGTCTTGGGCCTCGGTGGTGCAGTACTCAACATCGGTGCCATCACCCTTTCAGGTACAGCCCTCTCAGCCATTGTAGGTATTATCCTCAATCTTATCTTGCCAAAAGCAGAAAAGGCAGAATAAGATAAAGTGAAAGTCGGCTCCGGCTGGCTTTTTTTGAAAATAGCAGAGCAGCTCAGCTATTTCTCAAATCAGTTGACAAAAAGGTCATTCCTTGATAGAATGGTTAAGGTCCAAAAGGACAAATCTAGCTTTTTCTTGGTTACAGGTCGCCAACCTGTCACTCGGATTAGGCTCAAAAACAAAGGAGAACATATCATGGCAATCTCAAAAGAGAAAAAAAATGAAATCATGGCACAATATGCTCGTCATGAAGGCGACACAGGTTCAGTTGAAGTACAAGTAGCAGTACTTACTTGGGAAATCAACCACCTTAACGACCACATCAAACAACATAAAAAAGACCACGCAACTTACCGTGGTTTGATGAAAAAAATCGGTCGCCGTCGTAACTTGTTGGCATACCTACGCCGCACAGACGTAAACCGTTACCGTGAATTGATTCACTCACTCGGACTCCGTCGTTAATCAAGATGTGAGAGCGTTAAGAAAGTCCAGCAAAAATAGGAATTCATCGCAGTGTGCTTTAGCACACAAGTTGAATTATCTTTTTTGCCAGACTTTTAGCTCGAACTCAATTCAGCAAGAGCCTGTTTTTCAGGTTCTTTTTCTACCATTTGTCAAGTCTATCAAGGTATTTGACGAAAAATATTTTGAGTTCAATAGTCAAAATAAGGAAATTGTTTTCTTTTGGACTAAAGTTTAGTGAAAAAAGTGTATACAAAACCAACACCTTATGTTGAAATTTTTTGATAAGGTGTTACAATGATAGAGCATAAACAGTTTTATCGATTTTGGGTTGAAGCGTAATCGTAAAGTTTGTTATGCATAATGAGGTAATACATTGTCCGAATGAGTCGATGTATGGAGGCAATCGTGTGTGGCTTCGTTGAAGTCATTTGCGATTGCCTTTTTCGTTTCTCATAAAAGTCTGCTATATGGCAAGGATTGGTGTGACTAGCTGAAGCGATATTGTGAATGCATTTGAACAGAATCTTTCTAGCATAGGGATTGCCACGCTTGGTAATGTGTTCCTTAGCGATGAAGTTTCCAGATTCATAGTGTCTCAGGTCAATACCGATAAAGGCATTGATTTGATTGGCAGACTGAAAACGGCGAATATCTCCCAGTTCGCCAATAATACTTGTTGCAGTAGTCTCAGCGATACCAGGAATAGAAAGCAGAATGTCATACTCTGGTAAAGGTTGGGCTAGTTCCACCATTTCGTCTAAGACTGCCTGTCTCTGTTCAGAAAGTCTAAGCAATTCTTTTGTATAGTAACGGACCTCTTCCAGCATTGGAGAGGTTTTCTTGACGGCACAATAAGATTGATTAGCTAGTGCTATCAGCTTTTCGGCTAAGTACGCCACACGCTTGTCCGAAATCCGTTTTGAAGTGGATTGACGAATGCTTTCTAAGAGTTTATCCTGGCTTAGCTCAAGCACGAAGTCCTTACAAGGAAAAGCTATAACTAAGTTCCAGTATTGTTCACCAGTTGGTGTTGACAAGATATTTTCCAATTCAGGGAAAGTGACCTGTAAGACCTTGTGCAGGCGGTTTTTAGCCCGAACAATGTCCTCGGTCAGATTCTGATAGAAACGACTGAGATCCCGCAAGTTTTGGTAGACTTCTTCTTGGACATACGTCGATTTACGATTCAGTACAAACTGAGATTGAGCTAGTTTTTCGGCGTCAATTTGATCTGTTTTTCTCACACGCAAGCTATCCAGTTGCTTCTTGGCTTCTAAGGGATTGAGTCGTGTATAAGCGTAGCCATGTTCATCCAGAAAAGATTGAAGACGACGAGAATAGACGCCTGTTGCTTCAAAGATGATTTCTGGCTTGTGGACGGTTCTCAAATCGCCAAGTAGCCGTGAAAAGCCAATGGCATCATTGGACATGGTGTAGTTATGTACCTTCTCGCCATTGACTAGAATGGCTATTTCTGAACTTACCTTACTCACGTCAATCCCAAATACTACTCGCATGATACTACCTCTTTGTCTTGAATGATTCCTTGTTTTAGCGATGTCATTTTCAATACTCGACGTCTGGCGTCCCACATACTTTGATAACATTCTTCCTAAAACAGGTGTCTTGCCAGTTTTTGTCGCGACGTCTAGCGTCAAAAGAACCCTCGACTTAACAAGACACCTCTACTTTATCATCTTGAGAATGAAAAAAGTAGTGAGTACTCTCTCCCGTCGGAGATTTCTTCACTACTAATCTTAGTATGTTTTTGTTTCTCTTTTTTCCGAGTTTTTAGGCTGTGTTCGACTGCTCAAGATATAAAAGCGGTAAGAATGTCCAGCAAAAATAGGAATCCATCGTAGTGTGCTTTAACACATTTGCTACTTGTTAATCAAGATATGCTGTACCCTGCTGCTTCCCTTGGTTAAAGTCATAATTTCCTTCCTCATTTCCCCACATTTTCTATTAAATATGATAAAATAAAATTTAAGCGTGGTTTTGTGCAAAGCTGAATCCAGTAATTCTATTGGGTTGAACTTTGTAGAAAACACGTAAATTAACAATTAGGAGAACATTCATGTCAAAACAAGTATTTGAAACGGTTTTTGCTGGCAAGAAATTGGTCGTTGAAACTGGCCAGGTTGCCAAACAAGCCAACGGTGCGGTTGTTGTTCGCTATGGTGACTCCACAGTCTTGACTGCGGCAGTTATGTCCAAAAAAATGGCGACGGGAGACTTCTTCCCCCTCCAAGTCAACTATGAAGAGAAAATGTACGCTGCTGGGAAATTCCCAGGTGGCTGGATGAAGCGTGAAGGCCGTCCGTCAACCGATGCGACCTTGACTGCTCGTTTGATTGACCGTCCGATCCGTCCAATGTTTGCGGAAGGTTTCCGCAACGAAGTCCAAGTCATCAACACAGTGCTTTCTTACGATCCAGATGCTTCTGCTCCAATGGCAGCTATGTTTGGTTCTTCATTGGCATTGGCAATCTCAGACATCCCATTCAACGGCCCAATCGCAGGTGTGCAGGTTGGTTATGTCAATGGAGAACTCATCATCAACCCTGACAAGGCTCAGATGGAAGAGTCCCTCCTTGATTTGACAGTGGCTGGTAACAAGGACGCCATCAACATGGTTGAGTCTGGTGCCAAAGAATTGTCAGAGGACATCATGTTGGAAGCCCTCTTGAAAGGTCATGCGGCCATTCAAGAACTCCTTGACTTCCAAAATCAAATTGTAGCAGCAGTCGGCAAGGAAAAAGCAGATGTGGAGCTTCTTCAAGTTGATCCGGAATTGCAGGCTGAGATTGTTGCAGCTTACAATGACGATTTGAAAAAAGCGGTGCAGGTTGAAGAAAAGTTGGCCCGTGAAGATGCGACCAATGCGGTGCGTGAAACGGTCATCGCAGCCTACCAAGAAAAATACGCTGAACACGAAGAATTTGACCGCATCATGCGTGACGTTCATGAAATCTTGGAACTCATGGAGCACGCAGAAGTTCGTCGTTTGATTACAGAAGACAAGGTCCGCCCAGATGGACGCCGTGTGGATGAGATTCGTCCGCTGGATGCAGAAGTAGATTTCTTGCCAAACGTTCATGGCTCAGGTCTTTTCACTCGTGGTCAAACGCAAGCTCTTTCTGTCTTGACCTTGGCTCCAATGGGTGAAACTCAAATCATCGACGGTTTGGATGATGAGTACAAGAAACGCTTCTTGCACCACTATAACTTCCCACAATACTCAGTGGGATCAACAGGTCGTTACGGAGCACCTGGTCGTCGTGAAATTGGTCACGGAGCCCTTGGCGAGCGTGCCCTTGAGCAAGTCTTGCCTAGCTTGGAAGACTTCCCTTACGCTATCCGCTTGGTAGCAGAAGTCTTGGAGTCAAACGGTTCTTCCTCACAGGCTTCTATCACAGCTGGTACCCTTGCCCTCATGGCAGGTGGTGTGCCAATCAAGGCACCAGTTGCAGGGATTGCCATGGGTCTGATTTCAGACGGGACAAACTACACTGTCTTGACCGATATTCAAGGTCTTGAGGACCACTTCGGCGACATGGACTTCAAGGTGGCAGGTACTCGTGACGGGATCACAGCTCTTCAGATGGACATCAAGATTGACGGGATCACACCGCAAATCTTGGAAGAAGCCTTGGCACAGGCTAAGAAGGCACGTTTTGAAATCCTTGATGTCATCGAAGCGACTATCCCAGAAGTTCGTCCTGACTTGGCACCAACTGCACCGAAGATTGACACGATCAAGATTGATGTAGATAAAATCAAGATTGTCATCGGTAAGGGTGGCGAAACTATTGATAAGATTATTGCAGAAACTGGCGTGAAAATCGATATCGACGAAGACGGGCTTGTGGCTATCTTCTCACCAGATCGTGATGCGATTGAGCGGACCAAAGAAATCATCGCAGGTCTTGTTCGCGAGGCAAAAGTGGACGAAGTCTTCCAAGCAAAAGTCGTTCGTTTGGAGAAATTCGGTGCCTTTGTCAACCTCTTTGACAAGACAGATGCCTTGGTTCACGTTTCTGAAATGGCTTGGACCCGTGTCAATAAACCAGAAGATTTGGTTGAAATTGGTGATATTGTTGATGTCAAAGTTATCAAGATTGATGATAAAGGACGTATTGACGCTTCTATGAAGGCTCTTCTTCCAAAACCAGAAGGTTATGTGGAGCCAGAAAAACGCGAGCGTTCTGACAAACCTCGCCGTCCAAGAGACCACAAAGAGAAAAAAGACAACAACTTTGGCGAATTCAAATTCCACAAGGTTGAAAAGAAATAAGCTGAGTAGACAAGTTCGGTAGCGGGCTTGTCTTCTCGCTAGAAGGAGTGACTATGGGTTGGTGGAAGGACACCATTGAGATTGTAAAAGAAAAAGATCCGGCAGCACGGACGACCTTGGAAGTTCTTTTGACCTACCCAGGTGTCAAGGCCTTGGCTGCCCACCGTCTGTCCCACTGGATGTGGAAAAAAGGCTTTAAATTACTAGCTAGGATGCACAGCCAATTTTGGCGTTTTTGGACCAATATTGAAATTCATCCAGGTGCTGAGATTGCTTCAGGGGTCTTCATTGACCACGGAGCTGGTTTGGTTATCGGAGAGACCGCCATTATTGAATCAGGTGTCATGCTTTACCACGGGGTGACGCTTGGTGGTACGGGTAAGGATTGTGGCAAACGCCATCCGACTGTGCGAAAAGGGGCTCTGGTTTCTGCCCACGCCCAAGTCATTGGCCCTATTGAGATTGGGGAAAATGCTAAAGTGGGTGCAGCTGCCGTTGTCCTAGCCGATGTTCCAGCAGATGTGACAGTGGTCGGTATGCCGGCTAAAATCGTCCGTGTTCATGGTCAAAAAGATGAGAAGGTCATTCATGACATGGAAGGTGGTCGTGAACACTACACGACTAAGCTTGCGGAATTACGAGAAGCTAGCCACCATTCGTCGCATTTGTAGGAAAGCCACATATGGTAAGTCCTATGTGAGTTAGCTACAGAGAGGAAAAATAAGCATGATAATAGCTACTAATGTCCTAAATCCCCAGCAGTTATCCGCAGCAAAAACTCTGATAAGTACTGTACAATCCCATGACGGGACCTATCGTGCCCCTTACCTGTCAAATATGCTCAACTTTGACCCTGAAATGCCAGCTTTTTTCTTGGCTTATCAAGGCGAACAGTTGGTGGGACTCTTGACCGTGTATGCCGATGATGAGGATGTGGAACTTGCGATTATTGTGCGCCCAGACTACCGCAGACAGGGGCTGGCACGCAAGCTCTATGATTGTTACCAGATGAAGACGGCTAACTATCCTATCGCTAGTGTGACCTTTCAGACCGAACGTGTCTTTCTGGACAAGCACCCAGACCTTGCGACAGCATGGAACTTGGTAGAAGATACGGATACTGAGACATGGCTGGGACGTGAGCGAGAGCCGTATCAGTTCTCACAACAGGCTGAACTCACAGTAAGTTTGGCACAGGCTCACCATGCAGACGACATTGCGTGTTTCCAGACAAAGGTCTTTGATAGCGACTATGAGGTGGCTCTTCGTTACGCACGTGAGGCTATCGCTGATGCAGACAGCTTGCTTTATCTTTTGGAACATAGCGGAGCGGTTATAGGCTCTTGCACAGTAGATATCTCGACCGATGATAACTATCTTTACGGTTTAGCTATCGCACCAGACCAGCAACAAAAAGGTTACGGTACTTACTTAGTCAAAGCTGTCATTAATGACCTTATCAGGAAAAATGACAAACCCTTTCAAATCGCCGTCGAAGATGATAACCTCATCGCTAAGCGGCTGTATGAAACTATCGGTTTTACAAAGCAGACACAAGTAGTTTATCTAGACCCAAAAGGAGAATGATATGCTACTAGAAGAATTTGAAAACACCTCTGTAGTTATTGAACCGACGGATAAGGCTATCCGTGGTGGCGGTGAGGTATGTGAGACCATGATTTTCTCCTTCAATGGGGAAATTGTAGATCGTGTCCGTCAGCTACCTGAGAGCAGAGAAGGTGGTCATTTACAGACCCTAAATGGTCGTCATCCTTGGTATATTTTGGAAAGAGATGGACTGCAGGTTGCGGTCATGTTGGCAGTAATCGGTGCTCCCATGGCGGTTGGTCACTTGGAGGAACTGAAAGCCTGTGGCTTTGAGAATTTTATCGTTCTGGGTTCTTGTGGGGTGCTGGATAAGTCGCTTGCTGCGGATAAGATTATTCTTCCTAGATCCGCTCTTCGGGATGAGGGAACTAGCTACCATTACGCTCCTGCTAGCGAGGAAATCAGCTATGACCCTGCTCTGCTATTGACCATGGAAAAGGCCTTGGACCAAGCAGGAATCGAATACGTGTGGGCCAAGACCTGGACCACGGACGCTTTCTATCGGGAAACGGCTGCCAAGGTCAAACGCCGCCTAGCGGCTGGTGCTATGGTCGTCGATATGGAGGCTTCTGCTATCATGGCTTGGGCCAATTATCGTCAGGCCAAGGTCTATCAGTTTTTCTACACGGCGGACTATGTGGACCACCACAAGAATGAATGGGATGCCCGTCGGGAAGAACGGACGGTTGACAGTATGACCTTCTTTGAAGTGGCCATGGCCATTGCAAGAACATTAGAAAGTAGATCATGTTAAAAAAATTAGTAAGACAAAACTGGCCTTATGTGTTGACCGCCATTGCTGGGACAATCATGTTTATCCTTAAATTCTCCCAAGGAAGCTGGCAGGTAGGGATGATTTGGTTGGCAGCGACAGCTTATTGGCTAGTAAAATTGTATCAAAAGTATCAAGTCCTAAAGAATACTCAGAAGTAATGGAGAAACTATGATTAAAATTTACGATACCATGACTCGCAGTTTGCGTGACTTTGTGCCCTTGGAAGAGGGCAAGGTCAAGATGTATGTTTGCGGTCCGACGGTTTACAACTACATCCATATCGGAAATGCCCGTAGTGTTGTGGCTTTTGATACCATCCGCCGCTATTTTGAATATCGTGGCTTTGATGTGACTTACATCTCAAACTTTACGGATGTGGATGACAAGATTATCAAGGCTGCTAACGATGCTGGCATGACAACCAAGGAACTTTCTGATAAGTTTATCGCAGCTTTCAAGGAAGATGTGGCAAAACTGGGTGTCAAGCCTGCTACCAAAAATCCTCGTGTTATCGACTATATGGATGAAATCATTGATTTTGTGCAGGTCTTGATTGACAAGGGTTACGCCTACGAGGCGGCTGGGGATGTTTATTTTCGTGTGGAAAAGGCTGAAAACTATGCCCGTTTGGCCAACAAAACCCTATCTGACTTAGAGGCTGGTGCTTCTGGTCGGGTTGAGGGAGAAGGTCAACTCAAGGAACATCCTTTTGATTTTGCCCTGTGGAAAACTGCCAAGCCAGGTGAAGTATCTTGGGAAAGCCCTTGGGGAGCAGGTCGTCCAGGTTGGCATATCGAGTGTTCGGTTATGGCGACAGAGATTTTGGGAGATACCATTGATATTCACGGTGGTGGAGCGGACTTGGAATTCCCTCACCATACCAATGAAATCGCCCAGTCTGAGTGTAAGACAGGTCAGACTTTTGCGAATTATTGGATGCACAATGCCATGCTAAATATCAACGATGAGAAGATGTCCAAGTCCTTGGGCAATTTCCTGACAGCACATGATATGTTGGAACAAATTGATGGTCAGGTCTTGCGATTCTTTCTAGCTACCCAACATTACCGCCGTCCGTTGAATTATACGGAAAAGGCCATTTCGGATGCGGAAACCAATCTTAAGTATCTGAAAAATACTTATACACAACCTATGCAAAACTCTGTGGATAAGTCAGCTCTTGAATTACATCTGGCGGCCTTTGAAGCGGCAATGGATGATGATTTCAACGCAGCCAATGGGATTACCGCCATTTTTGACATGGCAAAATGGATCAACTCTGGCAACTACGATGAAACTGTCAAAGCGGAATTTGGCAAGCTGTTGGAAGTTTTCGGGATTGTCTTTGAAGAGGAAGTGCTGGATGCGAACATAGAAGCTCTGATTGAAGAACGTCAAGCAGCGCGTGCCAATCGGGACTTTGCGACGGCTGACCGTATTCGGGATCAATTGGCAGCCCAGGGAATCAAGCTCTTGGATACCAAGGATGGTGTGAGGTGGACTCGTGACTAAGTCAGTCGATGTCAATCTCATTAACGGTATCGCACTTGCTTTTGAGGGTGATGCGGTCTATTCCATGTATATCAGACGGCACTTGATTTTCAAGGGGCTGACCAAACCCAACAAACTGCACGGAGAGGCCAACAAATATGTCTCGGCCAAGGCTCAGGCAAGTCTGATCTCTGCCCTCTTAGAAGCTCAGCTATTGACCGAAAAAGAGGAAGAAATCTACAAGCGAGGCCGCAATGCCAATAGCCACACCAAGGCCAAGAATGCAGATGTAGTGACCTACCGGATGTCCACGGGCTTTGAGGCGGTCTTGGGCTATCTGCACATGACAGACCAAATTCAGCGGCTGGAAGAATTAATCGCCTGGAGTATCGCGCAGGTGGAGAGTGACTAGGGACTATTTCATGGAGGCAAGTGTGGATAAGAATAAGTTAAAGCAATATTTTCCGACGGCATCACTTGCTGATTCTCCTCAAAAAAGGGAGGGGATGGCTAGTTTGAGCTTGGGAGAACGATTTTTCTTGAATCTAGAATTAAACAGTCTGACAGATAGAGAGCGCTATTTGTTGGAACTTCTGCAGGAAAATCAGGACAATATTCCTCGCGCTCCGTGGCAAGATTTTTTTGATGGACAAGGTCCGATGCCGACTTCGGTTGGGCAGTTGCAGGTCCTTCAAATAAAGTTATGGTCCAATCCCAGCGAGGAGGTTGTGCAGGCCTGGTTAGAATTCATGGAAACCTTGTTACCGAATTTGGTTAGTCACTATGCCTCAGCATCGGATTATTTTGTATTTATCATGGACCAGCGTCCTTTTATTGACTATCAGGAGATTCTCAGAGATACAATTGGAGTCATGGAATATGACTTTGGCATAAAGATGACTGCTCTTCTGGGGCAAATTTGGCCGGGTCAGGTTCAAGAATGGTGGCCAGATGCCATAAGGGCTGAAATGGATTTATTCCGTAGTTGGATGCAAAAGAATCTTTCTGCTAGCTTTTTAACCTTTAGTCAATTGTTCTTTTTGGATGGGGCTAAGGACAAGGCGATCATGCGCATTTTATCGGATATGATTGCGAAACATGAGATGGAAGATGTAATTCGTGCACTTTGGGACAATGGTGCAGTGTTGACCAAGGCGGCGCAAAGTTTGTTTGTTCATAGGAATACCTTGCTGTACCGATTGGACAAATGGTTCGAATTGACAGGCTTGCAGCTGAGGGAATTGACGGATTTGGCGCTCCTATACTATATAGTGGAGAGCCAGGTATTGGGATGATGACGAGGTCAGAAAGGATCCTGACGCACCTGTGAGGGTACCTGAGATGTTGGATGCGCCGCCCAACCGCTATCATTGTATGTTGAATTGAGCCTTCTGGAGAAATCCGAGGGCTTTTTGTGTATAAGTCGATTGGGGATAAATGGCACGAGTAAATAGAGTCATTTTAATAAATCAAAGAAAAATTTGCTTACCATTTACCCACCAACCGACCAAAGTCTGACCAAAATTATTTTCAAACTTAACCCAATTCAACCCAATGAAAAATCAAAAAAGCCCGAAAAATCGAGCTTTTGACTTGTATAAATTCGGATAAAATCCTATAATAAAGGCGGTAGACGGATTTGAACCGACGATCAAGCTTTTGCAGAGCCGTGCCTTACCACTTGGCTATACCGCCATAACAAAGAATATTGTACCTTAAAAAGCGAAAAGGGTCAAGTGGTAAAATCAATATTTAGATATTATTGAAAAAGGAAATTGGCGTTTGGAAGTATGTCGTATGTAGAGAGTCCGAGAGTTTAACAAAAGATTTCGATCTTTTGTCGGTGCATATTTTATTTTGGGGGTTAGAATGAAAAAACATTTTTTACTAGGTCTGGTATGCTTGATGACTTTATCGGCTTGTGCTCAATCCAACATTCCGGCTGAAACAGAGAACTCTTCTTCGACAAGTCAGGAAAGTTCTACCAGTTCAAGTGAGCTAAAGATAGACGATAAAGAGTTGTATCAGGCGGTCTTTGCTGACTATCAGAAAATCGTGGAATTTGCAGCTACAGCTGATTCAAGTAATGTAGATGGTGTGCTAACGGTATTGAATGAACTTCAGTTTCCGATGAATTCTTGGGTGGTGGAAAGTGCAATAAATACGTCGGACTCCATTAGATATGCCTTTTATGATTTCAATAACGATGGTCAAAATGAATTATTTTTCGGGTCAGAAAATCCAGATGGCTCTATGTTTGTGACGGGTTTTTATGGGATAATTGCTGACCAGGTATCATTGTTAGCCGAAGGTTTTGTGGCTGGACACGGTGGTGCACGAAGTGCCCTGGTTCTCTTCCAAGGTGGGGAATATGTGAGTTACGGATGGTATTCAGGAACAGGCGAGGCTGTCGGTACACTGAATCGGATTGATGAAATGGGTCAATTGATAGAAGGCACTCCGATCGATTTTCATATGAGAGATGAATTGGTTTCCGTTTTTGGAAAGACAGAGTCAGACATTCTAAATCCTAATCAATTTGATTGGGAAGAATTTGAGATTGACAGAACAGAAACAGAAACGAGTAGTTCCGACCAAACCGATGGAGTCCAGTCCATGAATTTGGAACAAATCCAAGCTGGAAATTTTGCTAGCTTGGAAGGTGAATGGGTCAATGCGCGTGGTGATCGGATGGAGATTGACAGTCAAGGAAATGTCTCTTATAATGATGGTCAATTTGTTGGCTTTATTGATTTAAAATATCATAAAGTTGAAGGGGCTATCCTAATTGTAAGTATTACCGATCCGAATGGTCGGGCCTCTGCTAGTGTACCGACCTTATTGATTCCAAAAGGAGTGCAGAATACCTATGGATTTTTAGAAGGGCATAGCGATCAGACGGACACCAGCAAGGATAGGATGTTCAGTACGCAAAGTGTTACGACGACTGAAGACTTTAGTAAAGGTGTCTTTTATCGAGTAGACGATTAGGAGAGACGGAATGAAAAAGAATAGACTCATTTTGGGATTGCTTTTGGGGGCTAGTGTTGGCTTATTGGTGGCATGTGGTCATCAGAAACAGGAGGCGACCTCAACCTCTTCGTCGACTTCATCTTCTCGTTCTAGCTCGACAAGCACGAGTTTCAGTACATCAACTACAAGTTCCACGACCAGTAGTTCAAGTAGCCAGGCTGGTCCCTGGGATGCTGATAAGACAGAGGCGTTAAGGAATTTCGTGATTGAACAATGGGGACCATCCTTCTCGCCACCTCAGTACTATTTATCCTATCATCCAAGAAATGAGGGAAGCTTTTTTGGGGTGAGCTTGCCGTCAGGGGTTCTAAGTGGTCCTGGTCAGCAAATGACACCCGATTTTCAAGGGGAGGCTCCGGAATTGGTTTGGAGCGAGAACGGTCAAGTTGGAGCGGGGCAGACAGCCGTGGTCGGAATCTATTCAGATATTGAAGCATCAAAATCCCAATTAGCCCACCTCTATCTCTTTACTATCAAGGATGGTCAAGGTATTGCTTGGATTACCGAGCAAAATCAGGGCAATCCAGAAAAACGTTTGTATTTCCGACCAACCAAAAACCAGGAATTACAAGCCTTCTTTGAAAACTTGGTTCTCGATGGTAGTTCGATTGCAGCGACTGAAACCAGTTCAGCGACGGCTACTCAGTCTTCAGTAGACACCAAGAACTTGACAGTCGAACAAGCAGCTAATTGGGCCAAGGCACATGCAGCTTCTCGTTACGGGGCTCCTTTTACCAAAGCGGATTTTCTAGCCCAAGTGGTTACCAATGCGCAATCTTCGGATGGCTTGGTCTATATTGAGGTAAGAGAAGACCATAATAGCCCTAATATGCTGGCAACTAGAGCGGATAGGAGTGTTTCCTCTGTAGCAGCCTTTTACCGTGTCAATGCCAATGGTCAGTTAGAAAGAATGGATGTTGCTGCGGGGTCTTATTCTGTTGTTGCAGATATCTATTTTGAATAGGGTTAGGAGTCAAGGTTAGCGTCGAAAGTTCTATAATGAAGTTAGCCACCCCAACCTAGCCAAAAAACAGCTGTTTCAACTGGTTCAGCTGTCTGTTCTGGTTTCGTTTGTTAACAGGCTTGGACCTGTTAGGCTGGTTTACCAAGGCGAATGAGAGCCTTGGCTGAGCCAACAAAACAGGTTCAAGGGTACCTGTTGACAAATGAAAGTTCCTTGTAGGTAAAAGAAAACACCTCCGTGTTATACTTGTAGTTCACCACAAACACAAGGTAGGAAGACACGGAGATGCATACACATTATACACCAAAAGGAAAACATTTGACAATCGAAAACCGCAGACAAATTGAACGGTGGAAAGGCGAAGGGAAATCCAATCGGGAAATCGCTCGCTTATTGGGAAAGGCTCCGCAGACCATTCACAATGAAGTGATACGAGGGACGACCCTACAACAAGTCCGAAAAGGTCGCTTCAAAAAACTCTATTCCGCTGATTATGCCCAAAATCTGTATGAGAAAAATCGGAAAAAGTCCGTTAGAAAACTGAGCTTAACAAAGGAACTCGCTGATAAAATTCGGCACTACAATATGGAAAAATTCTCGCCTGAAATGATGGTTAGAACCAAGGACATCAATGTGGGGATTTCAACCATCTACTACTGGATTCACAAGGGGCATCTCGGCTTGACCAAGAAGGATATGCTTTATCCTAGAAAAGGGAGGACTACCAAAAAACAGGCGAGTCCAAACTTTAAGCCTGCTGGAAAGTCAATTGAAGAGCGGCCAGAGGTGATCAATCTTCGACTGGAGCTTGGACACTATGAAATTGACACGGTTCTATTGACGAGAGCGAGAAACAAATGCCTTTTGGTCTTGACGGACAGGAGAAGTCGCCACCAAATCATTCGATTGATTCCAAATAAATCGGCTGAGGCTGTGAATCAGGCCTTGAAAATCGTCTTGAAGGAGTTCCAAATCAAATCCATTACTACAGATAATGGAACCGAGTTTAGTCGCTTGTCAGAAGTGTTTCTGGAGGAATATATCTACTACGCTCACCCTTATTCCTCTTGGGAGAGAGGCACGAACGAGAATCACAATAGGCTTATCCGACGATGGTTGCCGAAAGGAACCACAAAAACGACCCCGAAAGAAGTCGCTTTTATCGAAAATTGGATCAATAACTATCCCAAAAAATGTTTGGGCTACAAGTCACCGAGAGAATTTCTTATAGGTGGCTAACTCGGAATTGAAATTTGCCGTCAAGGTTAGCGTTCAGATTTTGGTGAAATTATCTATTATTTTGCTTGAAAACAGGCCGTTTTTCTGATATACTAATAGAGTTGCTGTGCAACAAATACTCATCTCGGACCAATTGTGGTCTTGTTGCCGAAAGGTTGGGCTGCAAGTCGAAGTTCGGGAGAGGAGAAAAAACAAAAAGGAGAAATACTCATGGCAGTAATTTCAATGAAACAACTTCTTGAGGCTGGTGTACACTTCGGTCACCAAACTCGTCGCTGGAATCCTAAGATGGCTAAGTACATCTTCACAGAGCGTAACGGTATCCACGTTATCGACTTGCAACAAACTGTAAAATTGGCTGACCAAGCTTACGAATTCATCCGTGATGCTGCAGCAAACGACGCAGTTATCTTGTTCGTAGGTACTAAAAAACAAGCTGCTGAAGCTGTTAAAGACGAAGCTATCCGCGCTGGTCAATACTTTATCAACCACCGTTGGTTGGGTGGAACTCTTACAAACTGGGGTACAATCCAAAAACGTATCGCTCGTTTGAAAGAAATCAACCGCATGGAAGAAGATGGAACTTTCGAAGTGCTTCCTAAGAAAGAAGTAGCATTGTTGAACAAACAACGTGCTCGTCTTGAAAAATTCTTGGGCGGTATCGCTGACATGCCACGCATTCCAGACGTAATGTTCGTAGTTGACCCACACAAAGAGCAAATCGCTGTTAAAGAAGCTAAAAAATTGGGTATCCCAGTTGTAGCGATGGTTGACACAAACACTGATCCAGATGATATCGATGTTATCATCCCAGCTAACGATGACGCTATCCGCGCTGTTAAATTGATTACAGCTAAAATGGCTGACGCTATCATCGAAGGTAACCAAGGTGAAGACAGCGTAGCAGCAGTTGAAGCTGAATTGGCAGCTGAGCCAGCATCTACAGAATCAATCGAAGAATTGGTTGAAGTTGTAGAAGGAAAATAAGTAACGAAGGCGAATTAAAATCTAGAGGGTTTTAGCTCGTGTACAATTCCAAACAACAAAAACAATCCTAGAGGGGCAGGGCTGAGCCCGCTCCTCTATTTTATAAATACAAACAAGGAGAATAGACATGGCAGAAATTACAGCAGCTCTCGTTAAAGAATTGCGTGAAAAATCAGGTGCTGGCGTTATGGACGCGAAAAAAGCATTGGTTGAAACTGAAGGTGATATCGAAAAAGCGATTGAATTGCTTCGCGAAAAAGGTATGGCTAAGGCAGCAAAGAAAGCTGACCGTGTAGCAGCTGAAGGTTTGACAGGTGTTTACGTTGATGGTAACGTAGCAGCAGTTGTTGAAGTTAATGCTGAAACAGACTTCGTTGCGAAAAATGCTCAATTCGTTGAATTGGTAAACACTACTGCTAAAGTAATTGCAGAAGGTAAACCAGCTGACAACGAAGCAGCTCTTAAATTGGTTATGCCTTCAGGTGAAACCCTTGAAGAAGCATACGTAAACGCAACTGCAACAATCGGTGAGAAAATCTCATTCCGTCGCTTTGCTTTGGTTGAAAAAACAGATGCTCAAGCATTTGGTGCTTACCAACACAACGGCGGCCGTATCGGTGTTATCTCAGTAATCGACGGTGGTGACGAAACTCTTGCTAAACAAATCTCAATGCACATCGCTGCGATGAAACCAACTGTTCTTTCTTACACAGAATTGGATGAGCAATTCGTTAAAGATGAGTTGGCACAAATCAACCACAAAATCGAACAAGACAACGAAAGCCGTGCAATGGTTAACAAACCAGCATTGCCATTGTTGAAATACGGTTCAAAAGCTCAATTGACTGACGAAGTGATTGCAGCAGCTGAAGAAGCTATCAAAGCAGAATTGGCAGCAGAAGGCAAACCAGAAAAAATCTGGGACAAAATCATCCCAGGTAAAATGGACCGCTTCATGCTTGACAACACTCAAGTTGACCAAGCTTACACACTTCTTGCACAAGTTTACATCATGGACGACAGCAAAACTGTTGAAGCTTACTTGAACTCAGTGAACGCTTCAGTTGTAGAATTTGCTCGTTTCGAAGTGGGTGAAGGTATCGAGAAAGCTTCAAACGACTTTGAAGCAGAAGTCGCAGCGACTATGGCAGCAGCTCTTGGTAAATAAGAATAAAGATTACAAAGCAGGTTAGTTGAACTAGCCTGCTTTTCTTATCCTTTGCATCTCTGGTCCATGCTTGTCCATTCTTGATAAGAGAAATGCGGCTCTTAATGGAAATTTATCACAGTCTGGGGACTGGGAGGTTGGAAGAAATATGGTAATCCTGTTGGCTACAACAAGTCGATAATTGAATTCAGTTATTGGCTTGTTTGCAAGTCAATAGGCAGATAATCTTCGCGGAAGCTTTTCACCCGTCAAGATAAGTTGATAATCTATAATATGATTTTTGGAGGTTTTCCATGTCTGGAAGTCTCTTAGAAGAAAAGAACACCACAATTGGCACGTCAATTGTGGTGTGTTTTTATCATGAAATATGTGTGTGATTATACCAAACCTTGGGCAATCATCGTATCAGCGATTTGCTCAAAGGCTGCGATGTTAGCACCTGCAAGGTAGTCTGTACCAAGGTCGTATTTTTCAGCAGTTTCTTTGGCTGTGTTGAAGATATTTGCCATGATGTCTTTAAGACGGCCGTCTACTTCTTCACGAGTCCATGAAAGACGAAGGCTGTTTTGGCTCATTTCAAGGGCAGATACGGCTACACCACCTGCGTTGGCAGCTTTTGCAAGACCGTAAAGCACACCATTTTCTTTATAAACTTTGATAGCGTTAAGGTCAGATGGCATGTTGGCACCTTCAGCCACACAGTAAACGCCATTTTTCACAAGGGCAGCAGCTTGCTCACCGTTGATTTCGTTTTGAGTCGCACATGGCAGAGCAATATCAGCCTTGCCATCGTAGTTCCATACAGAACCTTCGAAGTATTTAGCAGTTGCTTTTTCTGCAGCGTATTCTGTCAAACGAGCACGGCGTTTTTCTTTGATGTCCACCAAGAGGTCGAAGTCGATTCCAGTTTCGTCAATGATGTAACCATTTGAGTCTGAAACAGAAATAACTTTTGCACCAAGTTCAGTCGCTTTTTGAACAGCATATTGGGCAACGTTACCAGAACCTGAGATAAGGACAGTTTGGTCTTTGAAGGATTTACCGTTTGCTGCCAACATGTTATCAGTGAAGTAAACCAAGCCGTAACCAGTTGCTTCTGGACGGATGAGAGACCCACCGAAGCCGAGCGGCTTACCAGTCAAGACACCAGCATCAAATTGGCGAAGGCGTTTGTACTGACCGTACATGTAGCCGATCTCACGGCCACCAACACCGATATCACCAGCTGGAACGTCAAGGGATGGTCCGATGTGTTTTTGCAATTCAGTCATGAAGCTTTGGCAGAAACGCATGATTTCAGCGTCTGTTTTTCCTTTCGGATCGAAGTCAGATCCACCTTTACCACCACCGATTGGCAGTCCAGTCAAGACGTTTTTGAAGATTTGCTCGAAACCGAGGAACTTCAAGATGGATTGGTTTACAGTTGGGTGGAAGCGAAGACCGCCCTTGTAAGGACCTACAGCTGAGTTGAACTGAACACGGTAGCCACGGTTAACTTGGACATTTCCATCTTTGTCAGTCCAAGGAACACGGAAGCTGATTACACGTTCTGGCTCAACGATACGAGCCAGGATGTTTTCTTCGATGTATTCTGGATGTGCTTCAAAAACAGGCTCAAGTGTTGAGAAGAGTTCTTCAACCGCTTGGAGGAATTCTGTTTCGTGAGGGTTGCGGGCTTTGACTGCTTCAAAAGAAGCTTGAATATAAGCTTTTGCATTTGACATAGGGCCACCTGATTTCTTTTTTATTTATTAAATTGTCTGACAATTTAATTTATGAAAATTATTATAGCACTATGATTTTTAAATGTAAAGAAGAAAATGCAAAATTTTTTAAAAATTTTCAAAATTCCCTGATAAAAGCCGAACAATGGCAGTAAATAGGGAAAATCCGTATGTTTTCTATGGTATAATCAAGCTAGAAAACGCAAAAAGGAGTTATAGAATGGTTTCAACAGCGACGACATTGGGTGGATTTTCTTTTGACAATTGTTTGATGAATGCGGCAGGTGTCTGGTGCATGACCAAGGAAGAGTTGGATGGTGTGAAAACCTCAGCAGCAGGAACCTTTGTCACCAAGACCGCTACACTGGAATACCGGGAGGGGAATCCAGAGCCGCGCTACAAAAATGTACCGCTGGGGTCTATTAATTCCATGGGCTTGCCCAATCAAGGCCTAGATTATTATTTAGATTATCTTTTGGAGTTACAGGAAGAAGAACCAGAACGTACCTTTGTTCTTTCATTAGTAGGCATGTCGCCAGATGAGACCCACACCATTCTCAAAAAAGTGCAGGATAGTGCCTTTCAAGGGTTAGTTGAACTCAATCTTTCTTGTCCGAATGTTCCGGGGAAACCGCAGATTGCCTATGATTTTGAAACGACAGAAACCATCTTGCGGGAAGTCTTTGCCTATTTCACCAAACCGCTGGGCATCAAGTTGCCACCTTATTTTGATATTGTGCATTTTGACCAGGCTGCTGCGATTTTCAATCAATTTCCGCTCAAGTTTGTCAACTGTGTGAATTCGATTGGCAACGGTCTTTATATAGAAGATGAGAGCGTGATTATCAAGCCTAAAAATGGATTTGGTGGTATCGGTGGCGAATACATCAAGCCGACTGCTTTGGCAAACGTCCATGCCTTTTACCAACGCCTTAAGCCAGAAATTCAAATCGTAGGAACGGGTGGTGTCTTGACAGGACGCGATGCCTTTGAACACATTCTCTGCGGTGCCAGCATGGTTCAAATCGGGACAACCCTGCAAAAAGAAGGGCTAGCAGCCTTTGACCGTATTACCCAAGAACTCCGAGACATTATGGCTGAAAAAGGCTATGAAACCATTGAAGATTTCCGTGGGAAATTGCACCATTTGGATGACCTTACGTAAAAAAGAAACAGTAAAAGAGTTTGGGGCTTCCAAACTCTTTTACTTACGGTTAAAATAATTAAACAAATCACCGATGGTTTTTTGGTGCATATTCACTAGCTCCTGGCCATCAAGGGTGACACTTTCAATCACGAAGAAATCCTGTAGTTGCGGAACTTCCCGAGATTGTAGCATCAGAAATTCTTCTGGACTTTCATACTGCTTTTCTGATGGATGGGCAATTTGTGATTGATAATACCGAATGTGTAACATAATAGACCTCCGTTCGTGACTGCTTGGGACTCATCCACCTCCAGTCGAGTTTTATCTATCTCTTATTATATCACTAATTAGTCATTATTCAACACTTTTAACTGATGAAAAATCCTAATAGCATAACGGCGATGACTAGTAGTGGAGACGGGATGCGTTTGGATAGGAGGAGTAGGGTTGCCAGAATACAGATGAAGCACTCCCCTCCTGATGATAGGCCCTGCAACTGATTCAAAGCTGTCCAGCTGATGATGGCAGCGACCGACCAGGAGATGCCCTTTAAGAATGAGGAAACATAATGTAACTGACGATAGACTTGCCATAGGGGGGTTGCGAAATAGACTAGCAGGATTCCAGGAAGGAAAATGAGTCCTCCACCCAATAGGCCGGCTAGGAATTTTACCACTATTCCTCCTGTCACAGAGCGGGCAGCGACAAAGGAAGCAAAGCTGAAGAGTGGCCCAGGAACTGCCTGATCCAAGCTATAGCCCACTAGGAAATCAGCCTGGCTGAGAAATCCTTCTTGTTTGACCAGGTCTTGAATCATTAGCGGAATCATGATTTGTCCACCGCCAATGATGGAATAGCCATAGCGATAAATAGATGCAAACAAGCGACTATCGCCACCAAAATAGTTTGCCATTGCAGAAAATAGAATTGCTAGGATGATAATGGTGGCTGGCAATTGCCATCTGACCTTGCTGGTTTTGGGGATATTTTGCAATTCTTGTCCGGCTTGCCCCCAGACGGGCACCAAGCCTGCTAGACCTCCTGCAAGTAGAAGCAAGAGAATAGACCAGCTAGAAAGTGGAATAAGAACAAAACTCAGAAGACAGAAAGAGATGTATAGGATGAGGTCTTTTTTGGAGGTGACTACCTTCCTGGTCAGTTGAATGGCTGCGTAGAGAATGAAGGAGACCGCTACGGCAGGTAAGAAAATCAGTAGCTTGTTCCAAGCCTGGTTTTGAGCTACCCATTCCAGACCGATTCCTAAGCTGGTCATGATGACTAAGGCAGGAAGAATCCAGATGAGAAAGCTAGCCAAGGCAATCCATGGCCCGCCTACACGATAGCCGATGGCAGTAATGGTTTGTGTGCTGGAAGGTCCAGGAAAGAGCGAAAAAATTCCGATGAGTTCCGTCATCTCCTCCTGGCTGACATACTTCTTTTTGTCAATCAATTCCCTGCTAAAGACACCGTAGTGAGCTTCGGGCCCGCCGTAGGAGGCTAGTGAACAGAGAAAGACATCTTTTAAAAATTGTTTGTTTTGTATGTGTTGCGGCATAGTGTTCTCCAAATCTATTCTTATTTCAGTCTATCATAAATTGACAGATTAGCCAGGGAATCTAGGAGAAATATGTGTAAAATTCTTGTAAAAGTCTACAGGTATTGTCTGGATTTTTGAGGTAAAAAGGCGTATAATGAAAGGGATTATAGGAAAGAGAGAGGTCGACTTCTATGTCTAGAACATCATTACAGGAACGTCGGAAACTTGCTAGAAAAGCACGAAACAAGCGCCAATTTATGTTTGTCTGCCTTTTGGCTGCGGTCATCCTGTCCATTATTCTCGTGCATGACCATGTTTTGCCCTTGTTTGGTAAGGCGGATAGGACCAGCCAGCAATCATCTGGGATAGGTTCTTGGTTTTCAGGCAAGCAGGATGAGGTGCAGACCGCCCGTATCATGGCTCATGGGGACTTGCTTTACCATGATCTCCTCTATTGGAGTGCTCTCCAGGCGGATGGAACCTATGATTTTTCTGAGAATTTTACCTATGTGAAACCCTGGATTGAGCAGGCTGATTTGGCTATTGCGGACTTTGAGGGGACTATTTCTCCTGATTTTCCTTTGGCTGGCTATCCTTTGTTTAATGCGCCGGCCCAGGTGGCAAAGGATATTCGTGATGCAGGCTATGATGTGGTGGATTTGGCCCATAATCATATTCTGGATTCGCAGTTGTCGGGCCTCATTTCCACAGTGGAGACCTTTAAGGATGTCAATGTAGATGCAGTTGGTGTCTATGCGGAGGGCAATCGGGCGACAGCTCCCATTTATATTCGTGATGTCAATGGTATCAAGGTAGCAATTCTTGCCTATGCCTATGGATTCAATGGGATGGAGGCATCATTGACCCAGGAAGAATACAATGCCTATCTGTCGGATTTTGGCCGCAAGAAGATGAAGGCTGAGATTGAACTGGCTGAGAAAGAGGCGGACATTACTATCGTCATGCCTCAGACGGGTGTCGAATACCAGCTGGAGCCGACGGAGGAGCAGGTTAGTCTCTATCATGACATGATTAACTGGGGAGCAGACCTGGTGTTTGGCGGGCATCCCCATGTAGCGGAGCCTTCTGAGACGGTTGAAAAAGACGGTGAGAAGAAGTTAATCATCTACTCTATGGGGAATTTTATTTCTAACCAGCGGATTGAGACCATGGCGGGTGTTGCCAATGCCCAGTGGACCGAGCGTGGGGTGCTGATGGACGTGACGATAGAGAAGAAGGACGGCGTGACCCGCATCAAAACAGCCCAGGCCCATCCGACCTGGGTCAGCAAGGAACCTAAGGGACGTTTTTCACCGGAAGGCTACGAGCTCTATACCTATCAAACCCTGATTTTGGAAGATTTTGTCCAAGGTGGCAAGCATTATGGTCAATTGGATGCAGTAACCCAGGAGCGGGTAGATACAGCCTATGCTGAGATGAATGAATTTATGGCTTTGGATTGGGTAACTGAGGAGAAGGAATAGTAGAGTCTATCTAAATTCTGAATGAAGAACATCTGCAGTTGACCAAGTAAGGTTCAGCAAAACGATGCCAGACAGTTATAAGATAAATAGGTATAGTCTGAAATTCCTGTAGATAAGAAGGAGTTAAACATGAGTAGGGATAATTAAGATATACAACCTATGAGGGTTTGGATTGGGGAATATTTCGGTCCGACTAATTCTATTGAAATGGATTTTGAAGATGAAGAAGTTATTTATACTCATATAGATGACCATGATTCAAGGAGTGAGCTAGAATTAAGTTTTTCAGCCTCTCAATTTAAACACGATTTAGAAAATTGTAGACTGCTTGAGTGGGACGAAGAATACGTAAATCCATACGTTCTAGATGGCACTCAATGGTATGTAGACATTCTATTTAAAAGAAATGCGCCGTTGAGAATTGAAGGTTCGAATGCTTATCCAAAAACATTTGACCAGCTTTGCAGTGCTATTTCAGAAATTATACAGGCTGATTTTATCTAGTCGACTAGTTAGGATGAGTTATAAAATAAAAACAGCCACTCTAGTGAGCGACTAAAATAAATCTGAGTGTGTGCCAGTATCAATCAAGGTCAAGGTTAGAATATCATTTTCTATTAAATAGATTAGGAGCCAATCTGGTTTAATATGGCACTCATAATATCCGGAAAAATTTCCTGTCAGCATATGATTTTGATGTTTGTCTTCAAGTGGGATACCTTGGCTTAGTTTCGTAATAATTTCTTCCAACAGACCCAGATCGTATCCACGTTTCTTCATTAACTTGTAGCTTTTTTGAATTTGTTCGTGAACTTTATTTGATATATTATTCTTCATCCAATGCCTTAAATAAATCTTGGACAGTTGCATAACTTGGTACATTTGGATTACGTGAAATCTTTCGTGCTTCTTCCATTGCCTCCAAGGTTTCTTGATTGTATTTTGGTAGCTCTACGGAAAATGGTAAACCGCCACGCAATACGCATTGGCGTAAGAAGATATTCTCTGCACTGGACATATCTAAGCCCAGTCTTGCAAACAAGGCATTAGCGTCTTCTTTAACGGTTGTTTCAATTCTGATTTGAGTTGGACTTGTGGGCCTTTGATTTGAAATTCCATTGAAAGGGAAAGATTAGTGTATGATTAAATTAATCGCAACAGATATGGATGGAACCTTCTTAGATGGGAATGGTCAGATTGACCGAGCGCGATTTTCAGCAATCTTGGACCAGCTAGATGCGCGTGACATCCCCTTTGTAATCGCTAGCGGCAATGGTATGGACCGGCTCTTGAAATTGTGTCAGGGCTTTGAGGACCGCTTGATTTTTGTATCGGACAACGGGGCCCGTGTGGTTGAAAAAGGGGAAACCAGGGTGCGGCATATGTTGGACCGGGACCTGGTGGCAGCTATTCTGGACTACTTTAGAGGTAGTTGGGGAGAGGTGTGCTTGATGCTGGCCAATGATCAGACCATTTTTATGCAGGAGGGGGCCAATCAGCCCTTCGCAGGTTCTGATTTGCCGATTGCTCCAGAGCAAATGCAGGCTTTCTTGGATAAGGTGACCTTCCTAGCGGATTTGAGCCAGTTGCCAGCTGAACAGCCTATCTACAAGGCTGGCATTTGGGTGGAGGAAGGTAAGGTCGAGGTTCTGACCTCAGCCTTTAATCGGGCACTTGAGGGTAGGTTGACGGCTGTGACCAGCGGTTATGGCTCTATTGACATCCTGCCAGTTGGTATTCACAAGGCTTGGGGCATCGAGCAGGTCATCCAACCGTTGGGTATTACAATGGCTCAGGTTATGGCTTTCGGCGATTCTGACAATGACCTTGAAATGCTGGCGCAGGCAGGTTATTCCTACGCTATGGAAAATGCGACGGATAGGGTCAAGGCCGTTGCCAAATACCGCGCTCCCAGCCATTTGGACAGTGGCGTCTTGCAGGTTATCGAAGAATTTTTACAAACACACTAAAAAGCCAGTCAAATGAGTGGCTTTTCTTCATTCTCGCGGTAGCATTTTCAAGAAAAAATCGGTCATATATTGAGGAGATTCTTGCTTCCCATTTTTTATCCATGCTTGTGTAATTCCGAAGAAGGCATGCGAAAAGTAAATACTACGGTACTCGTTTTCAAGTGGTGATAAATCTTCTTTTCCCAAACGCTCGGACAAATCATTTGCGATAAGTAATCGGACTTTATTTATTAGAAAACTCTGTATTTCTTGAGTACCATTATGGGTCAATAAGGATGAGAGTAATCTTTCTCGGTAGAGCAATTCAAAAATTTCTAAGAAAGAGGACTGTCGATTTCCATCATAGCGATCAAATATGGTCTCTAACTTGTGAAATAAGCCTTGTTGGTAGGAGTCAATCAATTCATACTTATCCTTATAATGGGTATAAAAACTAGAACGACTGATTCCTGCTTCATGCGCCAAGTGAGTTGTTGTAATGGCGTTGAAGGGCTGAGTTTCTAGGCAAGTCCCCATTGCTTCTAAAATGGCTTGACGAGTTCGTTCTTTCCGATTATCTGTTCCCATTTTGCTCCTTTTATACATTTTTAGACACATTGTCCAAAAAACGATTCATATTACTTGATTTTGAAAATGATACTTGTATAATATATTTTATCAGTTTTTGGACAGGATGTCTAAAGGAGGTTCTTATGTCGGAAAAAGTAAAGAATTTTTTCAAAAAACCAATGACCTTGATCACCATTCTCGGTGTTTCCTGTGTCCCAGCCTTATATAACATTAGTTTCCTAACCTCTATGTGGGACCCTTACGGCCGACTAGACCAGTTGCCTGTGGCAGTTGTCAATCAAGACCAGTCGGCGAGCTTTCAAGATAAAACCCTCACCATTGGTGATGATATGGTGGATAATATGAAAGAGAGCAAGAGCCTGGATTTCCACTTTGTATCAGAAACAGATGCGGAAAAAGGCTTGGAAGAAGGGGACTATTATATGGTCATTACCCTACCAGAAGATTTATCGGAAAAAGCCTCCAGTCTCTTGACGGATCAGCCTGAACCACTAACAATTTCTTACCAAACCTCTAAAGGTCACAGCTTTGTCGCTTCTAAGATGGGCGAATCAGCCATGGAAAAATTGAAAGCGTCTGTTTCAGAGACGATTACTGAAACATACACCTCGGCTGTTTTTGACAGCATGGGAGAGATTCAATCTGGTATGGTTGAGGCAGCAGATGGAAGTCAACAATTGACAGATGGAGCTAGTCAATTGGAATCAGGTAGTGAAACACTTTCAAATGGACTGACTACTTTAACGACTTCTGGTCAAGCACTCGTGACAGGAGCAAACCAATTGGCTACTGGAGTTGTGTCTTATACAGATGGAGTCAATCAGGCTGCTTCAGGCAGTCAAACACTTTCCAGTGGCTTAACAACCTACACAAATGGGGTAGCTAGTCTTGCTTCAGGTGCAGAGCAATTAAATGCCAATTCCTCTCAGCTCATCGCTGGTGTGGGACAATTACAATCAGGAGCAAGTCAGGTTGAACAATTGGTAACAGGGGCCAATCAATTGCAGGCAGGCTTGGAACAACTCGCTGGTTCAACTAGTTTGTCTGCTGAACAGTCTAGTCAGATACAGGCTTTATTGACTGGACTTCCTCAGTTGCAAGCGGCCATCAACCAATTAAATGATAGCCTATCAAGTATCGGGGGAGTTGTAGTAGATACCACTACTCTATCTAATCTCTTGACAGAGATGGGTGCTCAAGCTCAAGGATTGTTGACAGCAGCGCAAGCGGATAAAACAGCCAGCATTGCAGCCTTACAAGCAACAGCTACCTATCAAAACTTGACAGTTGATCAGCAAGCTGAATTGGTTGGAGCCCTCCAAAACTCTCCTTCTACAACAGTGACAGCAGCTCAAACGATTTTGGGTCAATTATCTCAACTGAGTCAAGCCTTATCTAGTCTACAAAGTCTTTCTGGTCTTGGAACGCAATTAGGTCAATTGCAATCAGCTGTCGGTCAGATCAACATGGCTGCCAATCAAGCATTGCCAGGTGCTACAACAGCCATTGAAAACCTATCAAGTGGCTTGAGTCAGGTCAACACAGCTTTGAACCAGCAAGTTCTACCAGGAACTCAAGCCTTGACGAGTGGTGTGAGTCAACTTCAAACGCAACTGTCAAGTGGAGCTAGTCAACTCATGTCAGGGGTGACAGCATATACAGCAGGTGTTGCCCAGCTAGCAGAGGGTGGAGCTCAGTTGGTTGCTAACAACAGTAGTATTCAATCTGGAGGTAGCCAGTTAACATCAGGATTGGCAACCTTAGCTGCTAACTCTAGTCAACTTGTCAGCGGTTCAGGACAACTGGCTTCTGGTAGTCAGCAATTAATTTCTGGTGCGGATCAATTAGCTACTGGCGGGCAAACCTTGACAAGTGGGATTTCGACCCTACTTGTCGGCAGTGAGACCTTAACAAATTCACTCAGTTCAGCCAGTCAACAACTATCAGTCATCTCTGTAGAAGACAAAAATGCACAAGCAGTTTCTCAACCAGTCACCTTGGAACACAGTGACCAAGATGATGTGAAGACCAACGGAGTCGGCATGGCTCCTTACATGGTGTCTGTTGCCCTAATGGTTGCAGCCTTATCAGCGAATGTAATTTTTGTCAAACACATTGATAATCGTTCCTACAAAAATCGTTGGGATTGGGCTAAAGGGAAACTCTTATTGAATGGTGCAATTGCCAGCCTAGCGGCACTGATTTTATATGGAGTTCTTCTGTTAATTGGGATTGATCCGGCTCATCCAATGGCAACCTTGGGATTAATCCTTTTGACCTCATGGACCTTTATGGCACTCGTTACAGCCTTGGTGGGCTGGAATAACCGGTTCGGTTCCTTTGCAAGTTTAATTATCTTGTTATTGCAACTGGGTTCAAGCGCCGGTACCTATCCAATCGAACTTAGCCCACGCTTCTTCCAAGTCATTCAGCCTTATCTTCCAATGACCTATTCTGTTTCAGGTCTTCGTCAAACCATTTCTATGGTTGGAAATAGTAGTCATCAAGTTTGGATGCTGAGCCTCTTCTTAATAGGCTTCATGGGATTAGGTCTCTTGATTTATAATCAGAATAATGAATAATTAGAAAACCAACTGCTCCATGTGTTGAACAGTTGGTTTTTCAGTTAATTTTGATTGGTAATAGCACTTTTATCGGGGTCGTTGTGTGCGATTCGACTAGCAGCAGCGGCTGCAATTGCGCAAACGATATCGTCTAGAAAAGTATGGCAATGCTGGCCGTCTTTGCTATTGAGCTCAGAGATGATGCCGGGCTTGGACTTGTCCAGAAAGCCGTAGTTGGTAAAACCGATAGTCCCGTAGAGATTGACGATGGAGAGACCGAGGATTTCATCAATTCCGTAGAGTCCTTCGTCATTCATGAGGACGGATTGAAGGGGTTGGGATACCAAGCCCTGTTCAGCCAATTTGTCTATTTCAATCCCCGTCACGATAGCATTTTGTACCTCGCGTTTTTCTAGGACGGCCTGAACATTTTCTAAACACTCCGCAAATTCCAAGTCAGGAATGTATTTGTTTTGCAGGTGCATGACCAATTCGGCAATGCGCTCGAGTGGTACGCCACGTTCGTCTAGTAGGGTTAGTGCTTGTGTTTTCATCTTATTAACGTCATTTAGTTTTTCTTTTATTACTTCGTTAGCTCGGTTTGCCTAACCCCAGTTATGCATACACCTCGCTGCCTAGTACTAAAAGTAAACTAAAAGACTTTACCTCCTTTATTCATTAGGGAATTATTTTCCTTCCAAGATTGATTGTACCGTTTGTGGCGGTGATGGTCAATTTATTTTTGCTGTCTTTATTGCCAACGGTAAGACTCTGCTTGTCGTCAGTCACCGTCACCTTTTGGTCTTTGTAAACGTCCTCTGGGAAAATGCCGAATTCTTTGACGGTGCCTTCAACATGTCCTATCCAGATGTCGTGACCAATGTTCAGTACGACCTTCCGGTTATCAATATTGTCTTTGCTAATACAGAGTACGGATATATTAAGAATAAATACGAGGACACCAACAAACACCTCTTCGGTACAGACTTTATTGATGTTGATTATGCCAAAATTGGTGAAGCCCAAGGTGCCGTTGGTTACACTGTTCGTCGGATTGAAGAAATGGACGAAGTCATGCGCAAGGCGGTTGAGGACAATAAAAACGGTAAAACGGTCGTCATTGATGCCAAAATTACCAAAGAACGTCCAATACCAGTAGAGGCCATGAAGTTGGACCCAGCTCTCGCTTCTGAAGAAGAAATCGCAGCCTTCAAAGAACGCTACGAAGCAGAAGAATTGGTGCCATTCCGCATCTTCTTGGAAGAAGAAGGCTTGGAAAGTCACACTGTTAAAAAATAAAGAAGAACAAGACGGCTTTTAGCACGATTAAGAAAGATTTTAGATGAAGAGCTTGGCTTAGTTGCCTGGCTCTTTTTGTTGCTCAATTAAATGTCCAGCCAGAAATAATTTGTCCTTCTTTACTATTTCAAAAATTTTTTAAAAACTTGTGAAAAATTTAACAAAAAGACTTTACAAAACAAAAAACTTAGTGTACAATAACATTGTGAAAAAGTTAACAAAATGATTAACGGAATTTTTGGAGGAATATCATGGCTGATAAAAAAGTAGTATCACCAGAAGAAAAATTGGCAGAAGCTCGTGCACACGTTGATGAGCTTGTACAAAAAGGGCTTGTGGCTCTGGAAGAATTTCGTCTTCTCAATCAAGAGCAGGTTGACTACATTGTTGCAAAAGCATCTGTAGCAGCTCTTGACCAGCACGGTGTCTTGGCAATGCACGCCCACGAAGAAACAGGACGCGGTGTATTTGAAGACAAGGCGACTAAAAACCTCTTCGCCTGCGAACACGTTGTGAACAACATGCGCGGTGTGAAAACTGTTGGCGTGATTGAAGACGACGAAGTAACTGGTTTGACCTTGATTGCAGAGCCAGTGGGGGTTATCTGTGGGGTTACTCCAACAACCAACCCAACTTCAACAGCCATCTTCAAATCCTTGATCGCTCTTAAAACACGTAACCCAATTGTCTTTGCCTTCCACCCATCTGCACAAGAATCATCAGCACACGCAGCCCGCGTTGTCTATGAAGCAGCTGTAGCAGCAGGTGCACCTGAAAACTGTATCCAATGGATTACAAAACCATCGATGGAAGCAACTTCAGAGTTGATGAAGCACGACGGTATCGCAACAATTCTTGCGACAGGTGGTAACGCTATGGTGCGTGCAGCTTACTCTTGCGGCAAACCAGCACTTGGAGTAGGTGCGGGTAACGTTCCTGCTTATGTTGAAAAATCTGCAAACATCCGTCAAGCTGCTCATGATATCGTCATGTCTAAGTCATTTGACAACGGTATGGTGTGTGCTTCTGAACAAGCGGTTATCGTGGATAAAGACATCTATGATGAATTCGTGGCAGAATTTAAATCATACCACACTTACTTTGTCAATAAAAAAGAAAAAGCCCTTCTGGAAGAATTCTGCTTTGGCGTGAAGGCTAACAGCAAAAACTGTGCAGAAGGTAAATTGAACGCTGACATTGTTGGTAAACCAGCTGCTTGGATTGCGGAACAAGCTGGCTTCAAAGTTCCAGAAGGTACTAACATCTTGGCAGCAGAAGTAGCTGAAATCGGTGAAAAAGAGCCATTGACACGTGAAAAATTGTCACCAGTAATCGCGGTCTTGAAAGTAGAAGGCAGTGAAGAAGGTCTTGAAGCAGCACGTCAAATGGTTGAATTTCACGGTCTTGGACACTCTGCAGCCATCCACACAGCGGATGCAGATTTGGCAAAAGAGTTCGGTACGCGTGTAAAAGCTATTCGTGTTATCTGGAACTCTCCATCAACCTTCGGTGGTATTGGTGATGTTTACAATGCCTTCCTTCCATCTCTTACCTTGGGATGTGGTTCTTATGGACGCAACTCTGTGAGTGACAACGTAAGTGCCCTTAACTTGCTCAACATCAAGAAAGTAGGAAGACGGAGAAATAACATGCAGTGGTTTAAAGTTCCATCAAAAATTTACTTTGAACGTGATTCTATTCAATACTTGCAAGTAATGGCAAATGTTGAGAAAGTCATGATCGTAGCCGATGAAGTCGTTGTGAAACTTGGATTTGTTCAACGTGTAATTGAACAATTGCAACTTCGCTCAAACAAGGTGATGTACACCGTCTTCTCAGATATTGAACCAGATCCAGATATCACAACAGTTGAACGCGGTGCAGAAGCAATGAAAGCCTTCAAACCAGATACAATTATCGCTATCGGTGGTGGTTCTGTAATGGATGCTGCGAAAATCATGTGGCTCTTCTACGAGCAACCACAAGTGGACTTCCGTGACCTTGTTCAAAAATTCATGGACATCCGCAAACGTGCCTTCAAATTCCCAGAATTGGGTGAAAAAGCAAAATATGTTGGTATCCCAACCACATCTGGTACCGGTTCAGAAGTTACGCCATTTGCCGTTATTTCTGATAAGAAAAACAACCGTAAATACCCACTTGCTGACTACTCATTGACACCAACCATTGCCATTGTTGACCCAGCATTCGTTATGAGTGTGCCTGACTTTGTAGCAGCAGATACAGGTATGGACGTCTTGACGCACGCAACAGAAGCATACGTGTCAACCGTTGCCAATGATTACACAGACGGTTTGGCTCTTCAAGCCATCAAGTTAGTCTTTGAAAACCTTGAAAAATCTGTAAAAGAAGCAGACTGGGAATCTCGTGAGAAAATGCATAACGCATCAACAATGGCAGGTATGGCCTTTGCCAACGCCTTCCTCGGTATTTCTCACTCAATGGCCCACAAACTTGGTGGACGTTTCCACACTGTTCACGGTCGTACAAATGCTATCTTACTTCCATACGTTATCCGCTACAACGGTACTCGTCCAGCTAAGACCGCTACATGGCCTAAGTACAACTACTACCGTGCAGATGAGAAGTACCAAGACATCGCGAAAATGCTCGGACTTCCAGCTTCAACACCAGAAGAAGGTGTAGCATCTTACGCGAAAGCAGTCTATGAACTCGGCGAACGCTTGGGTATCAAGATGAACTTGAAAGACCAAGGTGTTGACGAGAAAGAACTCAAAGCACACTCTCGTGAATTGGCCCTTCTTGCCTACGAAGACCAATGTACACCAGCCAACCCACGTCTGGCTATGGTTGACCATATGCAGGAAATCATTGAAGATGCCTTCTATGGCTACAAAGAACGTCCAGGACGTCTCAAGTAATGATATTCGTCACGATTCGTCGTTAAAGCTCCTTGCTTAACTCCAGTTATGCCTGCGTCGCTTTGCCTCGCCTCATTTAGAAAATCATTCCTTGATGATTTGGGATATCTTCGTTGTTGACTAGGTGAACTTGAATTCAACCGCCGCCTAGATTCTCTTAGGAAAAACTGATTTCAAAACTGAATAGGCTTAGTCTTCGTCTATCTGCCTAGAAAGACTTAGGGCTAGAACGGTTTCGGTAATCTATCTAGGTTCGTTTAGAAAATCGTTCCTCAACAACCGTTGTATAAACAAATGGACCAGCCTCCAAAACTTTCTCAAACACCAGTTTACACAAGGTAGGCTGGTGTTTTTGGTTATTGAGAAAATATTTATATCATGATATACTAAAATAAAAACAAGGAGGCCTCCTATGGCAGAATTAACCCCTTTAGCCTGGACTTTTGTCCGTGAATGTCCGGTGCCAGCTGATGTTTTTGAGATTTTATTGCCGGGTGAGGAGCCCAAGGCTGCCTATGCAACCATACGAGACAGTGCTATTTTTACCAATCGTCGCTTGATTGTCCGTGATGCACAGGGGCTAACGGGTAAAAAAGTAGAGATGTACTCGCTCCCTTACAGTTCTATCAATATGTGGTCAACGGAAAATGCAGGAAAATTCCTAGATTTCAATGCGGAAGTTGAACTCTGGACTAGGGCAGGTCATATCAAGATAAATCTGAAAAAAGGAATTGATATCAGACGCTTTGACCGCTTGATTGCGGAAGCCATTTTATAAGGCAGGATAGGAGGGGAAGGATATGAAGAAGTAACTTGGTTTTATTTTAATTGCCGTAGCTTGTCTTGGGGAACTTTATCTTTTATTTGCTGGTGACTGGCTGCTGGCTGTTAAAGACGGTATCGATTTTGACACGCTTAGCAGCCTTCGACTTTTGAGAGGGCTAGCCTATCTGTCCCTCCTCAACTGGTCTTTCTTCGGAGGCTTGGCCTTGTTGAAGGACAAATAAAGCCTGAAAACCGAACCGCTGTTCGGTTTTTTCTCAAATCTTTCCAATTTTCTGTCAATTTATGGTAGAATAGGGGAAATAGATTTTTAGAGGATATTCGCCCATGACTTTAGTTTACCAATCCACCCGCGATGCTAACAACCGTGTTTCTGCCAGCCAGGCTATCTTGCAGGGCTTGGCGACAGACGGTGGTCTCTTTACACCGCTTTCTGCACCAGCAGTTGACTTGAATTTTGACCAGCTCAAGGACGCTTCCTACCAAGAAGTGGCTAAGCTGATTTTGTCGGCTTTCTTGGATGATTTTACCGCAGCTGAGCTGGATTACTGTATCACCAATGCCTACGACAGCAAGTTTGACACGCCAGCCATTGCCCCAGTGGTAAAACTAAAGGGCCAATACAACCTGGAGCTCTTCCGTGGTTCGACCATTGCCTTTAAGGATATGGCTCTGTCTATCCTGCCTTATCTGATGACGACAGCCGCCAAAAAGCATGGTCTGGAAAATGAAATTGTCATCCTGACCGCGACTTCTGGCGATACTGGGAAGGCGGCCATGGCAGGTTTTGCGGATGTGCCTGGCACCCGTATTGTGGTCTTTTATCCACGTGACGGTGTTTCCAAGGTGCAAGAGCTGCAGATGACGACCCAGACTGGTGATAATACTCACGTTGTAGCTATTGACGGTAATTTTGATGATGCCCAGACAAATGTCAAACATATGTTCAACGATGAGGCCCTCCGTGCCAAATTAGCAGCTAAGAAGCTACAATTTTCATCAGCCAACTCTATGAACATCGGCCGTCTGGTGCCACAGATTGTCTACTATGTCTACGCCTACGCTCAGCTGGTCAAGACTGGCGAGATTGCGGCTGGCGACAAGGTCAACTTTACTGTACCGACTGGTAACTTCGGAAACATCCTGGCTGCCTACTATGCCCAGCGAATTGGCCTGCCGATTAACAAACTGATTTGTGCGTCCAACGACAACAATGTCCTGACTGATTTCTTCACGACCGGCGTTTACGACAAGAAACGCACCTTCCGCGTGACGACTAGCCCGTCCATGGACATCCTGGTGTCGTCTAACTTGGAGCGCCTGATTTTCCATCTCTTTGGAAATGATGCAGCAAAAACAGCTGAGCTTATGGATCGTTTGGCGGCAGATGGCCAGTATGACATCCAAGGGGCTGACGCGTCTATCCTATCTCTCTTTGATGCCGCCTTTGCGACGGAAGAGGAGGCTGCGACGGAAATCAAGCGTGTTTATGAAGAGTCAGACTATATCGAGGACCCACACACGGCTGTTGCCTCCGCTGTCTATAAGAAGTATGTGGAGAAAACAGGCGACCAGACACCGACAGTTATCGCCTCTACAGCTAGTCCTTACAAGTTCCCAGTTGTGGCAGTCCAGTCTGTGACAGGGGAAACAGGTCTATCAGACTTTGAGGCGCTGGCTAAACTCCATGAAATTTCAGGTGTTGCCTTGCCACCGGCGGTGGACGGCTTAGAAATAGCTCCTGTCCGCCACACAACAATCGTTGCAGCAGCGGATATGCAGGTCGAAGTCGAGCGTTATTTGGGAGTATAATTGGAATATTCAAGGAGTGGGCAAAAGCCTAGACTCGATTTTTATAGTTCATGTCAACATCTCAGCGCAGTGGTTGATTGGCTTTCACAGTTTGGGGAACTATGAAAGGTTGGAAATAAGGATTGCGTAGCAAACCTCATTTCGTTCGCGTTTTACGCTCCGAATCAGACCTAATGAATGATGCGAACTTTGTTCGCTCTATTTTCAACCTCCAAAGGTTCCCCAAACCGTTGGAGCTGTGCGGGGGTGGGCAGACGAACTCTTCTTAGCTTTGTCGAGTTCTTGTCCACTCCCTTTTTCTATGCCTTATGAAAAAAATTTATAAAGAAATAATCTCTATTGCCCTACCTGCCATGGGAGAAAATGTCCTGCAGATGATGATGGGAATGGTAGATTCCTACCTGGTGGCAGGTCTGGGGATGGTTGCCCTGTCAGGTGTTTCCGTCGCCAACAATATTCTGGCTATTTACCAGGCCCTTTTCATCGCCCTGGCTGCTGCTGTTTCTGCACGTCTGGCCCAATCCAGCAACCAAGGTGAGCAAGTGGTCGGAACCAGGATGACGGAAAGTCTCAAATTGACCCTACTTGTCAGCGGCATTTTGGGTTTAGTCGCTATTTTGGCAGGCCCTAGCTTGCTGGCTCTATTGGGAGCAGAGGCAGCGGTCGTAGAAACGGGCGGTCTCTATTTTACCCTAGTCGGCGGTGCTGTCGTTTTTCTAGGTCTTATGACCAGCCTCAGCGCCATTCTCAGGTCTCTTGGTAGGCCTGCCCTCCCCATGTATGTCAGCCTCTTGAGCAATCTCCTCAACATCCTGCTCTCCGCTTTCGCCGTTTTTGTGCTCCATGCTGGCGTGGCTGGAATTGCTGTCGGAACAGTTCTATCTCGTCTCATAGGTTGCCTGCTCCTTTGGTCGCAGTTGCCAGTTCCCTTGGCAGAATGGACCTGGTCCATGGATAAGGATTTAGTCAGACTTGCCCTCCCCGCTGCTGGAGAAAGGCTGATGATGCGGGCGGGGGATGTCATGGTGGTCAGCCTCATTGTCAGTCTGGGGACGGCTGTTCTAGCGGGAAATGCTATCGGGGAAACCCTGACCCAGTTTAACTACATGCCAGCCATGGGAGTGGCGACGGCCCTGGTCATCTTGACGGCTAGATACCGTAAGGATAAGACACAGGTTGCTCGATTGTTGCAAGCAGGTTTGTTCTTGTCCGTCGGCTGTATGGTTTTGGTTGCTGGATTAGCCTATTTATTTGGCCCGCAGCTTACTAGACTCTATACCGAAGACATTCTAGTGGGGAAAGCCAGTCAGACTGTTTTGTTTTATTCCCTGTTCGGTGTGCCGGTTACGGCGGCTACTCTGATTCTGACGGCTCTTTGGCAGGGATTGGGCAATGCCAAGCTCCCATTTTTCGCCACTAGTCTGGGCATGTGGCTGGTGCGGATACTTGGCGCCCTAATCTTGGTCAAGGTTTTCAAGCTAGGTTTGGATGCCATTTGGATTGCGACTATCCTGGACAATGCCTTTCGAGCTGGATTTTTGTATATTTGTTATAAAAAATGGCTTTAGCTTTCTTTAAGCTTGAAGGGGTATACTATAGTCAAGCTAGAAATAGCGAAATCTTTTTCATATAATCTCCTAGAAAACAGTCGGCGATGGTCGGCTGTTTTCCTGTTGTGTTCAAGAATAAATAAATTGCTCAGCGAATTAGGAATAAAATCTAAGTAAATACGACATTGTATGGAAGGATATGATGTTTCCTTAATAACAGTAAACAATGCTAAGGTTGCTTTGAGGAGCAAGTAGCGAGTGTTAAATAAAGTAAAAACCAGCGTCTTAGGCGCTGGCTAGAGAGTTATTATTCAATAGTAAATGGAACGATAGCAGGTTTGGCAGTGAAGCTGAGTGACGGAACGACTTCTAGTTCATATTCTCCCTCTTCGGTAATCGCGAATGCCTGTGAGGCACCTTCAAATGTTCGACCAGCAGAAATAGTGTCAAGTGTTGTTGCAACTGGATAAGATTCCATCTTTTTACCGTTTACATAGAGGGAAATTTCACTACCAATTACATAGTCTTTATCAGAAAGATTTTCTACGTTATATGAGACTACAATAACTTTCAGAGGATCTACTTCTGCAAATTCATTCCGCTCATCTGTATATGAAACTCCCGTAATGGTAATGTTCGCTTCGCCATCGAATGCTAAGGTATCACCGATTTTAAAGTTTGTTTGTTCAGTACTAGATGAACTAGTTTCAGTCACTTCAGGAGCACTAGATGTCTTTGTTGCTTCATTACTGGAACATGCTGTGAGTAAAAGTCCGGTTAAGGCAACTGCGCTTAATAATGTGATGGTTCTTTTCATAAGGAACTCCTAATTTTTATATTTTCTATATTATAGCATATTGTGGATATAAACACAATATTAAAATGTGGGCATTAAACATATAATTGTAACAGAAAGGAGATGGTTACGATTATCAGTTTTGCACCATTGTGGGCCACTATGCGTGAAAAAGATATCTCTCAATACCGTCTCCTAAAGGAAGGTATTGATAATAAAACATTAGATGGTCTTAAGAAAAATAAAAATATTACATTATTAACGTTAGAAAAATTATGTAGGATTCTAGAGTGTACCCCGAATGATATTGTTGAATTTATAGAAGATTAAGGGTGTACAATCTGTATATGTTGCAATTTTTAGACAGATGTCTTTATTGAAAAAATAATTTATCTATATAGTCTCCTAGAAAACAGTCGGCGATGGTCGGCTGTTTTCACATTTTCTATTGATTTAAAAAAGTGGTATAATAGAGCTGATTGACAAGGAGACAGATATGACAGCAGTAGGAGCTTCGGCAGGAAAGATTATTTTAATGGGAGAGCATGCGGTGGTGTACGGTCAGCCGGCCATTGCCATGCCTTTTTCTGCTGTCCAGATTACTGCGACCGTTGCGGCCCAAGGGACTGCTCTATCCGTGACCTGTGATTTTTATCAGGGATTTGTCCACAAGATGCCCAAGATTTGGGAGAGTCTTAAGCACGCCATTCGCTTTTCCCTCTACCGCATCGGAGCACCGACCGACCCGGCCATTCATATCCAGATTAGTTCCACTATACCAGCAGAGCGGGGCATGGGCTCCAGTGCCGCAGTGGCAGTAGCGGTGGCACGCGCCCTCTTTGCCTACTACCAAAAGGAGCTGACCGACAGCGAGCTCTGGGACATCGTCCAGTCCTCGGAAAAGATTGCCCACGGCAACCCCTCAGGCATAGATGCAGCGACGACTAGCGGCAAGTCCCCCATTTATTTCGTCAAAAACCAGCCCATCCAACCTTTGACCCTCAACCTCCAGGCCTATTTGGTCGTGGCTGACACCGGCGTCACCGGAAATACCCTTGAGGCTATCCTTGATGTTGCGACTCTTTTGGAAAATGAGCCAAAGGCCGTTCAGCTAGTGGAAGAACTAGGTTCTTTAACCCAGGCTGCTCGAGAGGATTTAGCCCATGATCAGGCAGAGCTTCTAGGTCAAAAGATGAGTCGAGCCCATGTCCTCTTACAAAAATTAGGCGTGTCAGACCCCAGCCTAGATAAACTGGTCAGCCTAGCCCAGACCCATGGAGCTCTAGGAGCCAAGCTGACCGGAGGTGGACGTGGCGGCTGTATGATTGCCCTTGTAAAAACAGAACAAAAAGCCCAGGAATTGGCCCGCATCCTCGCCCAAGCAGGCGCCAAGCAAACCTGGATCCAATACTTAGGAGAATAAGATGAGCCAGAAAATCGGCATTGCCCGTGCCCATACCAATATCGCCCTGATCAAATACTGGGGTAAGCGAGACAAGCAACTCTTCTTGCCCATGAACTCCAGCCTGTCACTGACCCTGGATGCCTTTTACACAGATACCAAGGTGATTTTTGACAGCGATTTGACGGCTGATGAGTTTTATTTAAATGGAATCTTGCAAGATTCAAAAGAAATTTTAAAAATTTCGCGATTTTTGGATTTATTTTGCGAATATATAGGTGAGAGGACTTTTGCCCGAGTGGAAAGTCTCAATTTTGTTCCGACTGCGGCAGGATTAGCCAGCTCGGCCTCAGCCTTTGCGGCCCTGACCTTGGCTACCGCGACAGCTCTAGGTCTGAATTTGAGTCGAGAGGAATTGTCAACCCTTGCCCGTCGTGGTTCAGGCTCCAGCACCCGTAGCCTTTTCGGAGGTTTTGTCGAGTGGGATATGGGGACAGGTTCGGCAGATTCTATGGCCCATCCCATCGATGATGCGGACTGGGATATTGGCATGATTGTTCTTGCGGTCAATACAGGTCAGAAAAAGATTGCCAGCCGTGAAGGCATGGACCATACGGTCGCAACGTCCCCCTTTTACCAGGCCTGGGTGGACACCGCCCAGGAAGATTTGCAGGCTATTAAGCAGGCTATTGTGGACCGGGATTTTGAACAGGTCGGTCAGATTTCCGAGCATAATGGCATGAAGATGCATGCGACCACCCTGTCTGCCAATCCGCCGTTTACCTATTGGTCGGCAGATAGTTTGCTGGCCCAGGAGGCTGTTCGTCAGGTCCGTGAGGAAAGCGGCCTATCAGCCTACATGACCATGGATGCGGGACCAAATGTCAAGGTTCTTTGCAGAGCCAGTCAAATGGCAGAGCTGGTCGATGCCCTATCTCAGTACCTCCCCAAAGAAAAAATCATTACTAGCCTACCAGGTCCTGCGGCCTATGTTTTGACAGAAGAGGACTGGCAAGGCTCCCAGCAGGCATTTGAAGAGAGGTCTTAGGATGCAGGTACAAGTACAAGCACCAGGCAAGCTCTTTCTGGCAGGGGAATATGCGGTGGTCGAGGCTGGTCAGCCAGCTGTCATTGCGGCAGTGGACCAGTATCTGACCGTGACCGTTCAAACGTCAGACCAGGCCAGTATTCATTCTATCCAGCAGGCAGACCTCTATCTGCCTTGGAGCCGTCAGGGAGCGACTATTGTTACCCATGGGGAAAATCCCTATCCACTGATTACGATGGCCATGCAGGTGACCGAGGTTTATCTGCGGACCAAGGGCTTGGCCTGTCAAGGAGCTTATGCCCTAGACATCCAGTCAGACCTGGACGACCAGGTATCAGGTACCAAGTACGGACTGGGTTCTTCAGGTGCGGTTACGGTGGCGACGGTCAAGGCGGTTTTGGTCTATTACGAACAGTCAGCTGAGCCCCTCTTGGTTTACAAGTTGGCTGCCCTGGCTCAGACCCAGCTGGGCATGACAGGTTCCTTTGGTGACCTGGCAGCTTCTAGCTTTGGGGGACTTGTAGCCTACCATTCTTTGGACCGGGCTTGGCTTTTGCAGGCAATGGCAGAGCAGTCCTTGGAGGACTTGTTAGTCTCTGATTGGCTGGGCCTGAAGATTGAATCTATCCAGCTACCCGCTCCCCTGCAACTCCTGGTTGGTTGGACGGGGTCGGCGGCCTCGACAGACAGTTTGGTCCAGCAGCTGGAAAGTCAGAAAAGCCAGGAGCAGAGGGATCGTATCCATAGCCAGTTTCTGGCCGACTCAAAGGCCTGTGTGGAGCAGTTTATCCTGGCCTGTCAGACAGGACAAGTGGCAGCGGTCAAGCAGGCTGTGGCAGAAAATCGCAGGCTCCTGCAGGATTTTTCAGCTGATATGGGCCTGGTCATCGAGACGCCTATACTGAGTCAACTGGCTAATCTGGCCCAGACTTATGGGGCGGTGGCCAAATCCTCAGGTGCAGGTGGAGGTGACTGCGGCATCTGCCTGGTAGACAGTAGGGAACAAAAAGAGATCATTGAGATGGCTTGGCGACAAGCCGGGATTCTTCCACTCCAACTAAACATCGCCATGCGTGAATAAGGAGATTTTATGTATTATTTTGGACAATTTGGCTTGGATCGTAAGGACCAGCATGTGGGGCTGGCCAACCAGCAGTATAGTAGTCAGTCGGCGTCGGACTTTGCCCAGACTCGTTTTGTGCACCATTCTTTGCCAGAGCTTAAGCTGGAGGATGTGTCCCTTGCAACCAGTGTGGCTAGTTTGGATTTTGCCCACCCATTTTTCATCAATGCCATGACTGGCGGAAGTGAAAAGACTGGGAAAATCAATCAGATGCTGGGGATTTTGGGGTGCTTTGGGAAGATTCCGCTGGCGTCGGGCTCTGTTAGTGCGGCCATTAAGGATCCTTCTGTGGCGGAGACCTTTTCTGTCATGCGTCGAGAAAATCCTCACGGAATCATTTTTGCTAACTTAGGTGCCCACCACGATGTGGACAATGCCAAGCGGGCTGTAGATTTGCTGGAGGCCAATGCCATTCAGATTCATGTCAATGCTCCTCAGGAGATTGTTATGCCAGAGGGGGACCGAGATTTCTCTATGTGGTTGAAGAATATCGAGATCCTGGTGCGAGAGCTGGATGTGCCTGTCATTGCCAAGGAAGTTGGCTTTGGTATGAGCCGGGAAACGGTGGCAAAATTGGCCTCGGTTGGTGTCCAGACAGTTGATATTTCGGGGACTGGTGGGACGGATTTTGCCAAGATTGAGAATGCCCGTCGGGCCTTTCATGATTACGACTACCTGGAGGGTTGGGGCCAATCGACGGTGGTATCTCTGGTGGAGGTCATGTCTCTGCCGGCTGACCGTCGTCCTCAGGTCATCGCCTCAGGTGGTATTAAAAATCCGCTAGATATTGTCAAAGCCCTAGCCCTTGGTGCTGACCTGGTCGGGATGTCCAATCACTTCCTGCAATTTGTAAAAGACGGCAAGGCAGACCGCCTGGAAGAGGCCATGCAGGCTATCGACCGCTACCAGACACAGATTGCGGAAATCATGACCATGCTGGGTGCTAAAACTGTGGCAGACTTGAGAAAGACCGACCTGATTCTAGCACCGGCTGTGCAGAATTGGTGTCAGGCACGTGGTATTGACTGGACGGCCTATGCAAGACGGTCAGCAGAAAAATAATACTCTTAGAAAATCATCTTATCCTTGTCGAGAGCCTTGGTGACTGAAAGACTCGGAGGGAGATAGGCTAGATTGATTTTTATGGAATATAATAGAATAGAAAGGGCTCTTTGTCAACTGTAGTGGGTAGATGAAAAGCTAACACCTAGAGAGGACGAAATTCGTTCTCTCATTTTTGATGTTTAAAGCAATATATATCTTGGTTTTAAAGTTCGTAAAGTTCCTAAAGCCAAACGCTTGCCTCTTAATGTCTTTGATGAGTTTATTGGTCGCTTCCAGTTTAGCGTTGGAATATGGAAGCTCCATGGCGTTCGTGATGTAAGTTTTATATTTTAGAAATGTCTTAAAAACAGTCCTAAAGGTTGAATTGACAAGATTCAGATTGTCCTCTAGAAGCTCGAAGAAATGTTTCGAGTTCTTCTCTTGGAAATGGAAGAGAAGGATCTGATAGAGTTCGTAATAGAATTTCAGTTCCACAGAGAAATTCAATGTCTTCTGGATAACCTCTCTCGGTGTTACTGTTTGCCCGAAAGTGCGGGAAAAGAAGCGATTCAGAGACAGTTTACGGCTATCTTTTTGGAGAATACGCCAGTGATTTTTCATGGATCGATAAGGTAGGGAACGCGTATCGAAAGTCTTCATAATATCAATTCTAGTCGTCATCATAGCACGGCTCAGGTGTTGGATAATGTGAAATCTATCAAGGACAATTTTAGCTCTTGGAAATAGTTGTTTGATGATGGGAATATAGCTACCCGACATGTCCACCGTCACGACCTTGACAGTCTCTCTGACCTCCCTAGGATACTTGTAGAAATAGTTCTTGATGGTGACTTGGCGGTTGTTGTCAAGAATGGTCACAATCGATCTCGTCTCAAAATTCTGAGCAATAAAGGCGAGTTTTCCCTTGTTCCGACTAAATTCATCCCAGCTCAAGACTTTTGGTAATGTCGTAAAATCATGCTCAAATTGAAACTGAGCCAGTTTCCTCTGGACGACCGATACGGAGATATGTAATCTCTTAGCGATGGCTATATTGGTCATGTTTTCTGTATGGAGTTGTGTCACTTTCTTCCGAATAGGTTGGGAAATCTGACAGTTTTTCTTGACTAGAGCTGTCTCAGCTACAGTCACTTTTTGGCAAGATTTGCATTGAAACCGCCGTTTCTTAAGCAAGAGGAGGGTCGGAAAGCCCTGACAATCCAAAATCGGAATCTTTGACGACTTTTGAAAGTCGTACTTGATACACTTTCCTTGGCAATGAGGACAGCTAGGGCTGTCATAATCCAGCCTTGCCCGAATTTCCAGATGGGTCTGATGTTTTAAAACGAAGAGAATTTTGATGTTTTTGTCTTTGATTCCAATTAGTTTTGTGGTATGATAAAGTTGTTCCATATGAGTCTTTCTAATGTGAGTGTGGTTGCTTTTCATTATAGGTCATATGGGACTTTTTTTCTACACTCAAAAAGGCTCCATAATCTCTATAGGGGATTTACCCACTACAGAAATTATAGAGTCATAGAAAGAGGAGCACCTGGCTGAGGTGCTCCTCTTACAATCTTTACTCTGCCAATTGGCCTGCTTGCAATTGGTACATGCGTTGGTAGGTGCCTTCCATGGCCAAGAGTTGTTCGTGGTTGCCCGACTCGATAATCTTGCCCTTGTCCAAGACATAGATGCAATCGGCATCTTGGATGGTGGATAGGCGGTGGGCGATGGCAATGGTGGTCCGTCCTTGACGCATTTTTTCCAGGGAATGCTGGACAGTTTGCTCAGTTTCGGAGTCAATATTGGCTGTGGCCTCATCTAAAATCAGGATTTTTGGCTGGCTGGCCATGGTGCGAGCAAAGGCCAGCAATTGACGTTGTCCAGTTGAGAAGGCGGAACCTTTTTCGGTAACCAGATGGTCATAGCCGTCTGGTAATTTTCCGATAAAGGGAGCAGCGTCCACAAAGCGGGCTGCCTCCTCGACCTGCTCTCTACTGATATCCTGGTACATCTGGATATTGGAGGCAATGGTTCCGTGATAGAGGAAGGGGTCCTGCAAGACCAGACCGATATTTGACCGCAATTCCTGGGCAGGGAAGGTTCGGATATCCTGACCGTCAATCAGAACCCGCCCGGATTCAAATTCGTAAAAACGCATGAAGACGTTGATAATAGACGATTTTCCAGAACCGGTCGCGCCGACAAAGGCGATAGTCTGGCCTTTCTTGACCTGAAAAGAAACCTTGTCAAGGATTTTCCGTTTGCCGTCGTAGGAGAAGGAAACGTCCTCAAAAGCGATATCTCCCTGGCTGATACGGGCTCCCTGGTCAACCTGCAGGGGTTCCTCAATGGTCTGGTCCATAAGGGTAAAGACACGGCCGGCCGAAACCATGGAGGTTTGCAGGGTAGAGAAATGCTGGGTGACCTCCAAAAGCGGGTCGAAGAGGCGGTTAGCATATTGGATGAAGGCATAAATCATCCCAGCAGATACAGTAGCGTCTGACCAGTCCAAGCCGAAGTAGCTAATCAGCAGGGCATAGGTCAAAATCTTAATCAGCGATAGGGCAGGACGGAGGAAGAGACTGTCCAGGGCCATAGACTTGCTAGCATAGGCCAGGTGTTCCTGGTTGATATCCTCAAATTCCTCAGTTAGACGTTTTTCCTGAGAAAAAGCCTGAATAATCCGGATGCCCTCGATAGACTCTGCTAGCTTGCTGTTGATGTTGCTGAGGAGACTGCGTGTCTTAGCGACGACAGGAGCGGATTTTTTGCGGTAAAGATTAACCAGGATGAAGATGACGGGGAGGAAAAGTACCAGCATGGAGGTCAATTTCCAGTCCAGGGCAAACATGGTATAGAGAGTAACCACGATGACAAAGAGGGCTGAAATAAAGCTGGATAGGATTCCTGAGAACATCTCTGAGATACTTTCTGTGTCATTGGTCAGGCGAGACACGATAGAACCGCTCGGTGTTTGGTCGAAATAGGCCATGCCTAGAGTTTGGACCTTGCCAAAGGCATCCCGACGAATATCTCGGACTACGCTATAGGAAACCTTGGCAAACCAAATATTGCCTAGATACTGAAAGAGCATCTGCACCAGATAAAGCCCAAAATAGGCAGCCAGAATCATGGTCCCAGACTGGGAGATATGTCCGATATAATTGTCAATAAAGTGGGAGGCTAGAAGGGGAATGATGCTGCGAACAACAGTCGTCAGCAAGAGAAAGGTCAGGGCTGCAGCAGTTAGGAGCGAGTAGGGTTTGAGATAGGATAGGAGGCGCCAGAAAACGCCTTTTTCTTTTGATTTAGCTTGCATTTTCTTCCTCCATTTCCAGTTGTTGCATCATGTAGGTGTCGTAGTACCAGGCTTGATTTTCCAAGAGTTCCTGGTGGGTACCCCGCTCGGCGATTTTTCCGTCTTCCATAACCAAAATCAAGTCAGCATGGACTACAGCTGAGAGCCGGTGGGCTGTGATGATAGTGGTCTTGTCCAGACGGCTGCTCTTGATATTTTCGATAATAGCATGTTCTGTCTTGGCATCAACTGCTGATAGGGAATCATCCAAAATCAGGATGTCAGGGTTGAGAATCATGGCACGGGCCATGGCTAGACGTTGTTTCTGCCCACCAGATAGGGAAATCCCTTTCTCACCGACCATAGTCGCAAAGCCGTCAGGCATGTCTTCGATGTCTGCATAGACATGGACAGTTTTGGCCGCCTCTTTGATGTGCTGCAATTCCAAATCAGGGTCGCCAAAGCTGATATTGTCCGCAACACTGGCCGCAAAGAGAAATTGGTCCTGGGGAACATAGCCCATAAGGGCACGCAGGTCTGCCAGGCGGTAGTTTTTGATGTCCTGCCCGTTTAGGGAAATAGCACCCTGGTCTACATCATATTCCCGTAGGAGGAGCTTGATGAGACTGGTCTTACCAGAACCTGTTGGACCAACCAGGCCGATAGTCTGACCTTTTTCAATGCTGAAGTGAATATCTTCTAAAGTAGGCTGCTCAGAATCCTTATCGTAAGAAAAGCGGTCGACCTTGTAGGAGATTTGTCCATTTTCTGGTGCTGGCAGAGGCTTGCTGGCCTCTTTTACATCAGAATGAACATCCAGTAAACTCTGGATGCGGTCGTAGGAAACAGCACCACGCTGGGTAATATTAAAGAGGAAACCGATAGCCATGAGGGGCCAGACCAGCAGGTCCAGGTAAGTCATAAAGGTGACCAATTGCCCTAAGGTAACCTGGCCTTGGGCGATGAATTGGGAGCCAAAAATCAAGGTGAGAACATAGGAGAGTCCGACAAAGAAGAGGACAGCTGGGTCGAAGAGGGAATCGTAGCGCATGGTCTTGAGGTTTTGGAGGTAGGCTGCCTGGTTGACCTCTTGAAAGGCCTTGCTTTCCTGCTCTTGGTAGCCGAAGGACTTGGTGACTTTGATACCAGACACAGATTCCTGGACCTTATTGTTCAGCTCTGAAAAGGCAGCTTGAGAGGCCTTGAAATTTTCATGAGTGCGGCGGCCCAGATAGCTGGTCGTCATAGCCATGAAGGGCAGGGGCAGGATAGCTACCAGGGTCATTTGCCAAGAAATCAGAAAACTCATGGTTACCAGGGTCACCACAGCGGTCACGGTCGCATCGACGAAGGACATAACACCGCCTCCTGCGAGACGGGTCAAGGCATTGATATCATTGGTGGCATGGGCCATGAGGTCACCGGTCCTGTGATTTTGGAAAAATGAGGGCGACATATTCATAAAATGCTCAAAGAGGCGAGCCCGCATAATTTTTCCTAGACGAAAAGAGGTGGCCAGGATATTCATTCGCCAGACATAGCGGAGGGCGTACATGCCAAAGCCAGATAGGATAAGCCCCAGAACGCCCAAGAGGAGTCCCTGTCCTGTCAGTGCACGGCTGTCGATTTTGTCAATGATTTCTCCCATAATATAGGCCGGCAGCAGGTTGAGGAGACTGACCAGACACAGAGAGATAATGCCAAGGAGGTAGCGCTTTTTCTCTAGCTTAAAAAACCACCAGAGTTGTTTGACAATTTTCATAATCATCCTTTCTTTTATTTCATAGAATTTGGGCAAAATAAAGGTTGGATATCCTTTCTAAGACTCCAACAGATAGTTCCTGTTTTTTAGTTAGAGATTGAGGTAGCGTAGCAAACTCCGTTTATTTGCGTTATAGGCTCCGAACCGGTCATAACGAATGATACGGACTCTGTTCGCTCCCTCTCCAACTTCCAACAGTCTCTCCCCAGACTGTGGAGTCATACAGGTTATAAATGTACATTCCAGTGTAACATACTATTCAGAAAAAGGAAAGTAAGTAGCCATGAGGACTGTTTTTTGAGATTGTCCTTGTCTTTCAGATAAACTGGAGAGGCGAACATTTCGAGGTCAATATGTCCTAGCAATTCCGTTTTCCTCTTATTTGTGGTAAAATAGGAGAAAATTTTATGAGGTAGAAACATGAAAGCAATTGTTACTGTTGTAGGAAAAGATAAGACAGGTATCGTGGCAGGTGTTGCAAGCAAACTTGCGGCCTTGGGGCTCAATATCGATGACATTTCACAGACCGTTTTGGATGAGTATTTTACCATGATGGCGGTGGTATCATCAGATGAGAAGAAAGATTTCACTCAGTTGCGTTCGGAGTTGGATGCCTTTGGTCAAAATTTGAACGTGAAAATCAATATTCAAAGTGCGGCCATTTTTGATGCTATGCACAACTTGTAAGGAGAGATTTCATGGATATTAGACAGGTTAGAGAAACCATTGAGATGATTGAGGAGCAGAATTTCGATATTCGGACCATCACCATGGGGATTTCCCTCTTGGACTGTATTGACTCGGATATCGACAAGGCTGCTGAGAAGATTTATACAAAAATTACGACCAAGGCCAAGAACTTGGTGGCTGTTGGTGATGAGATTGCGGCTGAGTTGGGGATTCCGATTGTCAACAAGCGCGTGTCTGTGACGCCGATTTCCCTGATTGGTGCGGCGACAGATGCGACGGATTATCTGCCTTTGGCTCGTGCCTTGGATAAGGCTGCCCATGAGATTGGTATTGACTTTATTGGTGGATTTTCAGCTTTGGTGCAAAAAGGCTATCAAAAAGGTGATGAAATCCTTATCAACTCTATACCGCAGGCATTGGCCCAAACAAACAAAGTCTGCTCGTCGGTCAACATTGGCTCGACCAAGACGGGTATCAATATGACGGCTGTGCGGGACATGGGACGGATCATCAAGGAGACGGCGGAGGCTTCTGATATGGGGGCGGCCAAGCTGGTAGTTTTTGCCAATGCGGTTGAGGATAATCCTTTCATGGCGGGTGCCTTCCATGGTGTCGGCGAGGCGGATGTGGTCATCAACGTCGGCGTGTCTGGTCCTGGTGTGGTCAAGCGTGCCCTTGAAAAAGTGCGTGGTGAGAGCTTTGATGTGGTGGCGGAGACCGTCAAGAAGACGGCCTTCAAGATTACCCGTATCGGTCAGTTGGTCGGAAATATGGCCAGTGAACGCCTGGGTGTCAAGTTCGGTATCGTGGACCTGTCCCTTGCTCCGACTCCGGCCGTTGGCGATTCAGTAGCACGAGTTTTGGAGGAAATGGGCTTAGAAACCGTTGGTACGCACGGAACGACTGCTGCCCTTGCTCTGCTCAATGATGCAGTGAAAAAGGGTGGGGTAATGGCCTGCAACCAAGTTGGCGGCTTGTCAGGTGCCTTTATCCCTGTGTCTGAGGACGAGGGCATGATTGCGGCGGTGCAAAATGGCTCCCTTAACCTTGAAAAATTGGAAGCTATGACGGCTATCTGTTCTGTTGGTTTGGACATGATTGCTATTCCAGAAACAACGCCAGCTGAGACCATTGCGGCTATGATTGCGGATGAAGCGGTTATTGGGGTTATCAATCAGAAAACGACTGCGGTCCGTATTATTCCGCTTGGAAAAGAAGGGGACATGATCGAATTTGGTGGACTACTTGGAACGGCTCCTGTCATGAAGGTCAATCAGGCTTCTTCTGTGGACTTTATCAACCGTGGTGGACAGATTCCAGCACCGATTCATAGCTTTAAGAACTAAAAACGTAGACCGATTGCCACAAGCAGTCGGTTTTTTGTTATACTATATAGTAAGAAATGACAAGGAGAATGCTATGGCAGACGTAAGATTATATATTTCTCGACATGGGAAAACCATGTTTAATACCATCGGGCGCGTGCAGGGCTGGTGTGATACGCCGCTGACCAAGGCTGGCGAGGAAGGAATTCGTGAATTGGGCTTGGGGCTCAAGGATGCGGGCCTTGATTTTAAACTAGCCGTATCCAGTGACCTGGGTCGAACCGTTCAGACCATGACCATCGCCCAGCGTGAGTTGGGAATTTTGGGAAAAATTCCTTATTACCAAGACAAGCGTATCCGTGAATGGTGTTTCGGCAGTTTTGAGGGCATGTATGATGCTGAACTTTTCCAAGGTGTCCTACCTCGTTTGAAAGGGACAGTTGATGCGACGGGTATGTCCTTTGCGGAAATCGCAGCAGGTATCCAAGAGGCAGACACCGCTGGCTGGTCAGAATCTTGGGAGGTCTTGAGCAATCGTATCTTGACTGGTTTTGAATCTATCGCCCAAGACTTGGAAAAACAAGGTGGAGGCAATGCCCTTGTGGTCAGTCACGGTATGACTATTGCAACATTGGCTCATTTGTTGGAGCCAGAGCGTGGTGCTAATATTTTCCTTGATAACGGCTCAATCACCGTTCTCAAATATGAAAATGGCAAGCTCTTGATTGAAGCAGTTGGGGATATGTCCTACCGCCAACGTGGAGCAGAATTGATTGCCCAAGGGAAATAAATGTGAAATGAAAACATGTATGTCATACGTTTTTTCTGATGTGTGACATACATGTTTTTTATATATGAAATCTAAGTTACATCATTTTAACTCTTTCCTGCTGAAAATAAAGTAACTCAGATAGAGATATAGTATAGCAGCCATGAAGCTAACACCCATGGATAGCCTTGAAATATTTTCCCCTTGTTGGAGGGAAAGGAATAGAAAATAATCTGTTGGTAATTTCATATGGAGTAGATTACTAGTAATGAGGTTGGAGATATTGTCAAAAAGAAGGCTAATTAAACTAAAGGCAAGATAGGCTTGATTGACCTTATTGGACTTGACAAATATCAGGATGGATAACAGAGAGATACAGATAAATAAAGGTGTTTGAGCAATGAAACTTTGTATTATTACTGCAACATCAACAGGATCACCTAGAAGTAAGCCAACACTGCTACTCAATAAATAGGCTAGAAGGATATAAGCGAGATCAAGCACAAGGGTTGCTAAGACTTTATAGAAAAATACTCCTTTTCTTGTTTGTTGCTTGATAATAATATGATTGATGGTACGGTAAGTAAAATCTTCTCCAAAGAATATGTTGGCTGGAACGATAAAAAATAGTGTGATAAATTGAGAAAGCAATTGAATAAGAGAGCTAGTGAAGTCTTCGTTGCCATGCAACAAAAAAGCGGATAAAAAGGACAGTAAAGCCAATATTCCCAATGAAATCGTTAATCTCTGTTCTTTTTGAATCTTAAATAAATCAGCTTTAAAGTAATGTATCATGCTCTTCTCCTTCTTGAAGCAATGTCAGATAATAATCTTCAAATGACATTTGTTGTTTAAAAATTTCTTTGACCTCAATCTCATGGTTTATCAAGAGATGAATGAGGCTCATAACATTCGTATCTGATGACAGACTGATATAATCCTTATCTATTTTGTAAGCGATGCCCTGCGCTTCAAGGATAGTAAAGGTCTTAGGATGGTTGTTCGTTTGTAGATAGAGTTGTTCCGCTAAGGTTTGTTCAAGTTCTCTTTTTGAGAATTCTTTGACAATAAGGCCTTTATGCATAATAATGTAGCGATCAACTACCATCTCAAGCTCTGATAGGATATGACTGGAGATAAGGATGGTCATCCCATATTGATTGCGAAGATTTAAAATAATGCTTCTCATTTCTTTGATTCCAACAGGGTCAAGACCATTAATCGGTTCGTCTAGGATTAAAAAATCAGGCTTATCTAGAATAGCTAAGGCAATAGCTAAACGTTGACGCATTCCCAGTGAAAAATCTTTAGATTTTTTCTTAGGATCCACATCCTCTAAACCGACAATTGCTAATGTCTCTAAGATTTTTTCATCCGCTTGCTTGAGATTTAATTGCAGAGCCATGTAACGAAGATTATCGATCGCAGATAAATTGGGTTGTAGAGCAGGGGATTCAATTAAAGCTCCAATACGACAATCTTTTGAACTATTAATGGTACCTGAAGTTTGGGAAATGAGGCCCGATAACATTCTGAGAAGCGTTGTTTTCCCAGCACCATTTTCACCGACTAAGCCACAGATTTCCCCTTTATTAATAGTCAAGGAAACCTGCTGAACGGCCTTTTGTTTCCCATATTGCTTTGATAATTCTTGGGTAGATAAGAGAGATGACATAACTACCTGCCTTTCTATAAAAAAATAATAAATCTATGATATACTAGATTCAAAAGTTAGCAAATTTTGTTACATAAATGTAACGCGTGGAGAATATAATGGGAACTTACGGAAAAATTTTTAAACTCATTCGTGAATCAAAAAATATGTCTCTAAAAGAAGTGGCAGGGGATTTCGTGACACCTGCTCAGTTATCACGCTTTGAAAATGGAAAGAGTAATCTTTCTGTAGATACATTTTTTAATTGTTTGAGACGGATGAATGTGGTAGAGGGCGAATTTTCTACCCTCTACCAGTCCTACTTTCAGATAGATAATTTGTTTTCATCAGAGCGATTTGTCCGTGCAGTTTATAGTCACAATACTCAGTATATGGATGATAGAATTTTGTACCATCAAGCAGAGTATGATAGGGATGGACGTCAGTTTGATAGGGTAATGGTCGCGGCCTTTCATATATTCAAGCAGCAATGGTGCGATCCTGATTATGATGTTTCTGAGGATGAAAAAGCTATTCTATCGGACTATTTAATGTCCATAGATGATTGGGGGAAATTTGAACTCTGGATTTTCGGAAATTGTAGCAGAGGTCTTCCTAGCAAGATGTTGGAAGTTCTGGGAATGGAAGTTCTCAATCGAACAAAGTTTTATATGGATATCAAAGAAAACAGAGATAATGTCTATAAGATGCTCATCAATATTTCGAGTAGTTTGTTAGATAGGGGAGAGGAGATTGCTGCGATTCGCTTTCTCAAAATTCTTGACTCTGTCAATATCATGGAAAAGAATATGCGGGATCGCTTGCTGCTTAAGCTCCTAAAAGCACGCTTGTCCTACATGAATGGAAATGATGGTGGCCTAGAAATAATGAAGGAATGCCTGCATATTGCCAAATTTTTAGATTGCTATGATTTAATCCACCAGATCAATAAGGAAATTGAGAAAGTTACAGATATGTAATGAATTTTAAGTGGCTCGTCATTTCCTGTAAGATAATACTTGTAAGTTTTACAACTTTACAAAACAATGTTTAGAAACTGTATTCACAAGAAAAGTGCTTTTAGAGAAGAGATGTTTTTTCGCTAATCAAGGCAGTTTTTTGAGGGAATACTAACTGTATTTTGAAAAAAATGAGCGGTGAGTAGCTGAAAAACTAGCCTTAGTTAGAAGTGCTGAACTGTGAATACAGGTTTTTAGTTATCTTGGAGGAAATAATGATGAAGAAATTACTTGTTTTAGGTGTTCTTGCAATGCTAGGTTTTGTAACTTTTGGGCTTCTAACAACTAATAGCAGTTCAGCAAGTGCTGAAACGGAGGGCAAGGTAGTTCTGTTTGGAAAAGTCGATTTTTCAGACGATGAAGAACAGGACACGGATGAGGAAAGGGAAGAAGTAGCGACGGAGAGCGATGATGCTAGCTGGCTTGAAAACTTTATCACGACACATAAAACACCATTTTCTAAAACAATCAAGAAATGAAATCAGGGAGGATTCTCTGATTTTTTTCTTGACAAGTGTATCGAGATGCGATACACTTTATATATCGAAGTCCGATGTATCGTAGTGCGAAAGGAGTTTTATGAACGATAAGTTAAAACGGGTCTATGTTCCGATGACAGAGACAGCCTTCTATATTCTCTTTCATTTACAGGAAGAACGGCATGGCTATGATATTACCCAGAAGACCAAGGAAGTCACGGCAGGTCAGGTCGTGATTAGCCCTGGAACCATGTACGGCACCCTGTCGAAAATGGAAAAGGACGGCTTGATTCGGTTTGTCAGGGAAGAAGACAAGCGGAAGTTTTACCAAATAACAGAAACAGGTCGAGAAATCCTAGACATAGAATTGGCTCGGATTGAACGGCTCTATCGAAATAGCAAGGGGGAAGGCTATGGAAACTAAGACAGAAATTCATTTTTTCTTCTTGCCTGATTTTGAAAAGGAAGAACATTATTTGGTAGAGCAACATCGTCAGGGATGGAAATTTCAAAAAAATAAATTTGGCTTTTTCTATATCTTTGAGAAATGTCAGTCTGAAGAAGTTATCTATCAACTGGATTTTAAGCCCAATGGTCAGGATAAGGAGGGATACCTCCAGATGTTTGCAGATTATGGCTGGGAATATGTCGGTGACTGCAATCATTTTTCATACTTTAGAAAGAATGAGAGTTTGGGAGAAGTTGAGCTTTATAGTGACCGTCAAAGTAAATTCGAGATGATTGACAGAATTATTACCAGACAGTTTCTACTGGCCAGTTCCTTGTTTGTTTTCTTTATCTTGCTATTTTATGTCTTGAAGTTGCCTGTTGTTATGATTGGTATGGCAGTTGCTGACTTACCAGTTTTACTCTATTGTTCTATCGGCTTGATGCGTTTGCGTCAGAAGTATAAGGAGATTGGAAAATGACAAAACAAAAACGTATAGCAACCCTCATCAATGCTCTTGCAATCTTTGCAGTGATTTTTCTAAATCGGAATAGTTTTATCAGCTTGATTGCTATTACGCTGATAATGATTTTAAATTTTTGGAATTTAATTGATATGAAGGAAGAAAAGTAAATCGAAAATTTTTGTGGAAAAGGACTTTTATCATGAGGACAATCCACCATTCTAGGTCCTCAGACTGATTTTTAGCACTCTAAGCAAAAGAGTGCTAATTTTTTGATTTTTTCTCTTGACAATACATTTTTTCGGCGTATAATGAGAGTATATAGTTTAGCACTCGATATGTCAGAGTGCTAAAGTTAAAAATCAATCGTGTTCATGAAAGGAGCGGAGATGATTACCCAACGTCAAAATGATATTTTGAATCTGATTGTTGAATTGTTTACGCGCCATCATGAGCCAGTTGGTTCTAAGGCCTTGCAGGAAATGATTGCTTCAAGTTCGGCTACCATTCGTAATGATATGGCTAAGCTAGAGCAGTTGGGCTTGCTAGAAAAGGCCCACACGTCAAGCGGTCGGATGCCCAGTCGGGCTGGTTTTCAATACTTTGTCAACCACTCGCTCAATCTGGAACACATCAATGAAGAAGATGTTTATCAGGTGGTCAAGGCCTTCGACTTTGAAGCTTTCAAGCTGGAAGACATCTTGGAGCGGACAAGTCAGGTCCTAGCGGATTTGACAGGCTACACCTCGGTCATTTTAGATGTGGAGCCGACCAGTCAGCAGCTGACTTCCTTTGACATCGTGCAGCTCAGTAGCCACGATGCTCTGGCAGTCTTGACTCTGGACCAGTCCAAACCTGTCACCGTTCAGTTTGCTATTCCTAAAAACTTTTTGGCCAGGGACTTGGAGGTGCTCAAACGCTTAGTTGATGAGCGCTTCGTAGGACAGACAGTCTTGTCCATTCACTACAAGCTACGGACGGAGGTTCCCCAAGTGGTGCAGCGTTACTTTGCCACGACGGACAATGTCTTGGATCTCATGGATTACATCTTTTCCAATCTCTTCCAAGAATCAGTCTTTATCAGTGGAAAGGTCGCATCGCTGACCTATGGCAACCTCGCCACCTACCAACTCTTGGATAGCCCTCAATTATTGGCCCCAGAGTTGCGACAGGGCTTGGATTCCAACCAGCAAACTAGTATTTCCGTGGCGGAACATAGAGAACCTGCTCTTGCAGATGTGACGGTCATTCATCATTGCTTTCCAATCCCCTATCGGGGCATGGCCCAGATGAGTTTGCTCGGTCCTGTTGACATGGACTATCGTAGGCAGATGAGTTTGATCAATATCATCAGCCGCGTCCTATTTATGAAATTAACCGATTACTACCGATACTTAAGTAGCAATCACTATGAAGTCAATTAGAAGGAGAATGCTTTGTCAGAAGAAATCAAAAATGAAGAAATTGTTGAGGAAGTAGCAACAACAGAAGAAGTTGTCGAAACTCCTGAAAAATCAGAATTGGACTTAGCAAATGAGCGTGCAGAGGAATTTGAAAACAAGTACCTCCGTGCCCATGCTGAAATGCAAAATATCCAACGCCGTGCCAACGAGGAACGCCAGACCATTCAGCGTTACCGTTCGCAAGACTTGGCCAAGAAAATCTTGCCGAGCTTGGATAACTTGGAACGTGCCCTTCAAGTCGAAGGATTGACAGAAGATGTCAAAAAAGGCTTGGAAATGGTACAGGAAAGCTTGATTCAAGCCCTCAAAGAAGAAGGGGTGGAAGAAGTCGCAACAGATGTCTTTGACCCAAATCTTCACATGGCCATTCAAACCGTTCCAGCCACAGACGACTGCCCAGCAGAACACATCGCACAAGTCTTCCAAAAAGGCTACAAGTTGCATGAACGTCTGTTGAGACCGGCTATGGTAGTGGTGTCAGAATAAATGATAGAGCTACGCGAAATCAGCGATGAAAATTTTCACGATTGCTTACATCTAGATTCTGGCTTATCTAACGAAGATTATGTCGATTCAGTTGAGTTTTCATTGGCAGAAGCTTGGAGCCTTCGACCATTCTCACATCCGAAAGCTATTTATAATGAAGGTGAATTGATAGGCTACGTTTCGCTTTACTGCAAAGACAGCAATGGTGAAATCATCAATTTCTTAATTGATAAGTATCATCAAGGAAAAGGATTTGGCAGAAAAGCAGCTGAAGTCTGCATAGACTATCTGAGCATAGAGCACAGCCTAGCTCAAATTTCTCTACCAGTTCATAAAGAACATTTGGAAGCTAGAAATTTCTGGAAGAAATTAGGCTTTCAAGAATCAAACAACATTGAAGATGACTATATCTTCATGCGTCGAACAACCTGACCGAAATGTCGTTAAACTATGAAATTGTAAACAAAGACAGGCCTTAGGCTTGTAGGCTGGCGAACATCGTGAGCCCATTTGATACTCTCCGCCGTGGCGGTAGATACGCAAAGTTTGAGACAATTGGCTCAAACTTTAGTCAAAGAGACCGCAAAAGCGGGCTCTGACGGCGTCGCCACTTAAGGAGAGTATCACTAAAAGAAATAAAAAAAGAGGTAAATCATATGTCTAAAATTATCGGTATTGACTTAGGTACAACAAACTCAGCAGTTGCAGTTCTTGAAGGAACTGAATCAAAAATCATCGCAAACCCAGAAGGAAATCGCACAACTCCGTCTGTTGTGTCTTTCAAAAATGGTGAAATCATCGTTGGTGATGCGGCAAAACGCCAAGCGGTAACTAACCCAGATACCATCATCTCTATCAAATCAAAAATGGGAACTTCTGAAAAAGTTTCAGCAAACGGTAAAGAATACACACCACAAGAAATCTCAGCAATGATTCTTCAATACTTGAAAGGCTATGCTGAAGAGTACCTTGGTGAAAAAGTAACCAAAGCAGTTATCACTGTTCCTGCTTACTTCAACGATGCACAGCGTCAAGCAACCAAAGACGCTGGTAAAATCGCTGGTCTTGAAGTAGAACGTATCGTCAACGAACCAACCGCAGCAGCCCTTGCTTACGGTTTGGACAAGACTGACAAAGACGAGAAAATCTTGGTATTCGACCTTGGTGGAGGTACTTTCGACGTATCTATCCTTGAGCTCGGTGATGGTGTCTTCGACGTACTTGCAACAGCAGGTGATAACAAGCTCGGTGGTGACGACTTTGACCAAAAGATTATCGACCACATGGTAGCAGAATTCAAGAAAGAAAACGGTATCGACTTGTCAGCTGACAAGATGGCCCTTCAACGTTTGAAAGATGCGGCTGAAAAAGCGAAGAAAGATTTGTCAGGTGTAACATCAACTCAAATCAGCTTGCCGTTCATCACTGCAGGTGCAGCAGGTCCGCTTCACTTGGAAATGACATTGACTCGTGCGAAATTCGACGAATTGACTTACGACCTTGTAGAACGTACAAAAGTTCCTGTTCGTCAAGCTCTTTCAGATGCAGGTCTCAGCTTGTCAGAAATCGACGAAGTTATCCTTGTCGGTGGTTCAACTCGTATCCCAGCCGTTGTAGAAGCTGTAAAAGCTGAAACAGGTAAAGAGCCAAACAAATCTGTAAACCCTGATGAAGTTGTTGCTATGGGTGCGGCAATCCAAGGTGGTGTCATTACTGGTGATGTCAAAGATGTTGTCCTCCTTGATGTAACACCATTATCACTTGGTATCGAAACAATGGGTGGCGTATTTACAAAACTCATCGACCGCAACACAACTATCCCAACTTCTAAATCACAAGTCTTCTCAACTGCGGCAGACAACCAGCCAGCTGTTGACATCCACGTGCTTCAAGGTGAGCGTCCAATGGCAGCAGACAACAAGACTCTTGGTCGCTTCCAGTTGACAGACATTCCAGCAGCACCTCGTGGTATTCCACAAATCGAAGTAACATTTGACATCGACAAGAACGGTATCGTTTCTGTAAAAGCCAAAGACCTTGGTACACAAAAAGAACAAACTATCGTTATCCAGTCTAACTCAGGTTTGACAGACGAAGAAATCGACCGCATGATGAAAGATGCAGAAGCAAATGCGGAAGCAGATAAGAAACGTAAGGAAGAAGTGGATCTTCGTAACGATGTTGACCAAGCAATCTTTGCGACTGAGAAAACGCTGAAAGAAACTGAAGGCAAAGGCTTTGACGCAGAACGCGACCAAGCCCAAGCAGCTCTTGATGAGTTGAAAGCAGCCCAAGAAGCGAACAACTTGGACGACATGAAGGCTAAACTTGAAAACCTCAACGAAAAAGCTCAAGCCCTTGCAGTGAAACTCTACGAGCAAGCTGCAGCAGCACAACAAGCAGCTGCAGGCCAAGAAGGTGCCCAAACAGCTAACAATGCAGGCGATGATGTTGTAGACGGCGAGTTTACTGAAAAGTAGTACTCTTCGAAATTCTTCACTAGGCTTCGTTAACTCTCCTCGATGAACTCCAGTTCAATCTTCGTCCAGTTGCCTAGCCTAGTCTTGAATTTCATTGAGTATCTAGAACAAGGAAAGTTATCTTTTTACCGAAGTTCTTAGCTCGAACTCAGTTCTCATCTTCTCGAGAATAGAAATCATTATTAAGTCAAAATTCCAATCACAGAGGTTGCAACCCAGCCTCTGTTTTTGGGTAATGTGCGTCAGCAAGAGCGACCAGGGGTCGCTAAAACGATAGTTACCGCCGCTGTGGTATTTCGGGAAGTTTCAATACCTTAGGCTTGAAACTTAGCTAGAGAGATTTTTGAGACTTAGGGAAGAGGTTTTATTGGCAACAAAGTTGACAATAAGAAACCTCTAGCCATAAGCGAGGAAAAGCTCACAGCGTCCCCGCAGCCTAAGGCAACTATCAAAAATAAAAGATAAGGTATCTTATATGAACAATACAGAATACTATGATCGTCTCGGCGTCTCTAAGGACGCCTCACAGGACGAAATTAAAAAAGCTTATCGTAAGCTATCAAAAAAATATCACCCAGACATTAACAAGGATGCTGGTGCGGAAGATAAATATAAGGAAGTTCAAGAGGCCTACGAGACCTTGAGCGATCCTCAAAAACGTGCCTCTTATGACCAATTTGGTGCGGCTGGAGCCAATGGTGGCTTCGGCGGTGGCGGATTTGGTGGCTTTGACGGTGCTGGTTTCGGCGGTTTCGAGGATATCTTCTCTAGTTTCTTCGGCGGTGGAACTGCTCAACGTAATCCTAATGCACCTCGTCAGGGAGATGATTTGCAGTACCGTGTCAATTTGAAATTTGAAGAGGCTATTTTCGGTGCTGAAAAAGAAGTTTCCTACAACCGTGAGGCAACTTGTCGTACCTGTACTGGTTCGGGTGCCAAACCTGGGACCAGTCCTGTAACTTGTGGACGCTGTCATGGCTCTGGTGTTATCAATGTTGATACACAGACACCACTTGGAACCATGCGCCGTCAGATGACCTGTGATGTCTGTCACGGTCGTGGCAAGCAGATTAAGGATCCGTGTACGACCTGTCGTGGAACTGGTCATGAGAAACAGGCTCACACTGTTACGGTCAAGGTTCCTGCAGGTGTCGAAACTGGTCAGCGTATCCGTCTGGCTGGTCAAGGTGAAGCTGGATTTAACGGAGGCTCTTACGGAGATCTCTATGTAGTCGTTCAAGTCGAGGCATCGGATAAATTTGAGCGTGAAGGTACGACCATTCTTTACAAATTGGACCTCAACTTTGTTCAAGCTGCACTAGGTGACACCGTCCATGTGCCAACGGTTCATGGTGATGTGGATATGGTTATTCCGGAAGGGACCCAGACAGGCAAGACCTTCCGTCTTAAAGGCAAGGGTGCGCCAAGTATCCGCGGGGGTGCCATGGGTGACCAGTATGTCACTGTCAATGTAGTGACACCAACAGGGCTCAATGACCGCCAGAAAGCAGCTTTAAAAGATTTTGCGGCAGCAGGCAATATCAATGTTCATCCGCAGAAAAAAGGCTTTTTCGACAAGGTCAAGGATGCTTTTGAAGATTTATAAGAGAGATTGGATTGGCACTGCCAGTCCTTTTTCTGTATCATACTCAATGAAAATCAAACTGTGAAAGCCAATCAACCACTGTGTTAAAGTGTTTTTACTGTTCAAATAATGTGAGGTTGGATGTTATATCAAACCTCTTTTTCTATATCAGTATTTTTTTCAAATAGCTCCAACAGTCTTATGGTAAAATAAGAGCATTAGTGGAAATGAAAGGGATTACGGATGGACAAGTGGTTGACTGGTCTTGAGCTGAAAAAATACCAGGACCGTTCGGGTCTGGCAGGGAGTAAGCAGGGCCCTTTGGTCTGGACAGAAGTCTTTTTGCGCGAGGTCAATCAACAGACCCAGCAAGGTATTCTGCACTACTGGCCCATGGATACGACGGTCATATTGGGCATGATGGACAGTCAGGTGCCGGACTTGTCGGCTGGTCTGGCTCATATTAAACAGGCTGGCTACAGCCCTATTATCCGTAGTCTGGGTGGTTTGGCAGTGGTGGCTGACCAAGGCGTACTCAATCTGACCTTGATTTTGCCGAATGCTCAAGGGCATCAGGTCAACCTCCACAAAAGCTATCAGGTCATGGTGGACTTGATTAGCCAGTCTTTGGCGGATTTTCCAGTTCAAGTGGAGAGTGGCGAAATAGCGACTTCCTACTGCCCAGGCACCTATGATTTGTCTATCCAGGGGCGGAAGTTTGCTGGTTTGGCCCAGCGGGTCTATAAGCAGGCCATTGCTATTTCAGCCTATATCAGTGTTCATGGCAATCAAGCAGCTCGAGGCCAGCTGGTGGCTGATTTTTACCAGGCGAGTAGTGGTGGCCAACCGATACCAGACCGCTATCCCCAGGTCAATCCAGATTCTATGGCCAATCTCTCAGACCTGGTTGGTCGTGAATTGACAGTCGAGGATATGCAGAAGCGAATTGAGGTCGTCCTAGAGAGAAATGGTGCTAGGCTTTCAAACTATTATCCCTCGTCGGACAATATGGCTGACTTTATGGACCTGGGACGAGGAATTAAGGAGTTTCAGGAGAAGTATGGCATATAGTCGTATCAAGTTTTGCCCTCAGGCTAGCTAGCAGCTCTGCTATTTACAAAAGAGAAAGGTATAGATATGGAATGGATGGATGCGACAGCTCAGGCTCAGGCTGTCAATGGTGGACAGGTTTCGGCCAAGGAACTGGTCCAAGAGGCTATCGAGAAGATAGAGGTGCTAAATCCGCAGTTTAATGCGGTGGTCTACACCCAGTATGACCAGGCTCTAGCTGAGGCAGAAGAGCAAGATTTTTTGGGTAAACCTTTTGCTGGGGTTCCTTTGCTGTTAAAGGATTTAGGGCAAAATGAAAAGGGGCATCCCTCTTCAGCGGGTTCTAGATTGTTTCAGGGTTATTCGGTCGGCCATACGGATAGTTATGTGCAAGCTCTCAAGGACCTGGGTTTTATTATTCTGGGTCGGACCAATACTCCGGAGTTTGGCTTTAAAAATATCTCGGATGCTCTGGTCCATGGTCCGGTCAATCTCCCATCAGATGTCAAGCGCAATGCTGGCGGTTCAAGCGGAGGAGCAGCTGCAGCCATGGCTTCTGGAATGGTTAGCATTGCGGCAGCATCGGACGGTGGTGGTTCCATTCGGATTCCCGCGTCTTTCAATAGTTTGATTGGTCTCAAGCCCAGTCGTGGGCGCATTCCTGTCGGTCCCAAGTCTTTCCGAGGTTGGCAGGGGGCTTCTAGCAACTTTGCCTTGACCAAGTCCGTGCGGGACACCAAGCGGCTGCTTTATCATTTTCAAACCTATCAGGTTGAGGCGCCTTTTCCCTTGGCAACCCTGTCGGAAGAGTCGATTTTCAGCTCTCTTAATTGCCCTTTGAAAATTGCTTTTACCAGTCAATCCCCTATTGGTAGCAAGGTTAGTCTGGAAGCGCAGACGGCGGTTCTTCAGCTGGTCGACCACCTTCTAGGGATGGGTCATCAAGTGGAGGAATTACAGCGACAGCCCTTGGACGGGAGTGAAGTGATGCAGTCCTATTATATTATGAATAGCGTAGAGACTGCTCAGATGTTTGATGAAATTGAAGCGGCTTTTGGACGCCCAATGACTCTAGATGACATGGAGCCCATGACCTGGGCCATTTATCAGAGCGGTCAAACCATACCGGCCAAGCTTTATTCTAAGGTTTTACAGGATTGGGACCGCTACAGTGCCATCATGCAGGAATTTCACCAGACCTACGACATTCTCCTGACTCCCACGGTGGCAGATGTGGCTCCTCTTCATGGTCAATTTCAGCCGTCTGTTGATTTAGAAACTCGCCTCAAGCAGACACAGGAATATTCAATGGCTGCTCAGCAGGACTTGATCTGGGAGATGTTTGCGGACAGTCTCGCTCTTACTCCCTTTACGCAACAGGCCAATATTACAGGCCAACCATCCATTAGCTTGCCGACGCATGTTACCAAAGAAGGCCTACCGATAGGGGTCCAATTGACAGCAGCTAAGGGCCGAGAAGATATCCTTTTACAGCTAGCGCAGGACTTGGAAGATGCTCATTTGTTTAGAATGTAAATGGCTACAAAAAACGGTACCAAATTCTTGCCAAATCTTTTTCAAAATGTTACCCTATTAAAGTTGGTGGGTTAACACCAGAAATAAAGAAAAAGGAAGTTTGTCACTTCCAGAGGAGATTGACATGTTGAAAAAATTGTTGGCATCAGCCTTTCTTGTATCTACATTAACGCTGGCAGCTTGCTCAAGCAACGCTTCTAAGACAGAAGAAGCAGCTGCAGAACCAACCAAATGGGAACAAGTCAAGGAAGCAGGTGTCTTGAAAGTTGCGACCCCAGGTACGCTTTTCCCAACGTCATACTATAATGACAAGAAGGAATTGGTCGGTTATGAAGTCGATATGATGAAGGAAATCGGCAAGCGCTTGGATCTCGAAATTGAATTCCAAGAAATCGGTGTAGCAGAAGCTCTGACATCAGTAGACTCAGGCAAGGTAGATGTTTCAGTAAACAACCTACAGCCAACAGCTGAGCGTAAGGAAAAATACAACCTCTCTGAGGCTTACAAGTATTCTGTATCTGGTATGATTGTCCGTGAAGATGGTTCATCAAACATCACAGCAAAAGACCTTTCAGACTGGAAGGGTAAAAAAGCTGGTGGTGGTGCTGGTACAACCTTCATGAAGATTGCTGAAAAGCAAGGCGCAGAGCCAGTTATCTACGATAACGTAACCAACGACGTTTACCTTCGCGATGTATCCACTGGTCGTACAGACTTTATTCCAAATGACTACTTCACACAAGTGGTCGCAGTTAAGATGATTACTGCAAAATTCCCAGATATCAAAGTGAAGATGGGTGATGTTCGTTACAATCCAAACGAATCTGTGATTGTCATGAGCAAGGAAGATGACAGCTTGAAGCAAGAGTTGGATAAGGTCATCAAAGAAATGAAAGAAGATGGTAGCTTGAAGGCTATCTCAGAAAAACACTATGCTGGTCAAGACTTGACCAAACCTGCTGAAGGTGCAGATGAGTTGCCAGTAGTAGACGTTGACTAAACATCAGAAAGGTTGGAAGTGATTCCTACCTTTTTATCTAGTAAAGAAAGGACGGGTGTTGACCTGGTCGGCGCCTCCAAGGTATTTCTCTATGTCTATCAATTGGCAGGCAGTTTTTGATCCAAAACTAGCTTTTGAGGCTATTCCGCTTATTCTAGAGGGCTTGCCCTACACATTGGCTCTCTCTCTTATCGGCTTTGCCCTAGGGACCTTTTGTGGCTTCTTTGTAGCCTTGATGCGTATGTCTAAGCTTGCCGTCCTCCGCTGGTTGGCTATGGCTCATATTTCCCTCATGCGGGGTATTCCGCTAATGGTCTTGCTTTTCTTTATCTATTTTGGTCTGCCCTTTATGGGCATTCAGCTGGATGCGATATCAGCGTCCATCATTGCCTTTACTTCCATGTCATCGGCCTACATCTCGGAAATCATCCGTTCTTCCCTGTCGGCTATTGATAAGGGTCAATGGGAAGCGGCACGCAGTCTGGGCCTCAAGACCAATGTTATCTACCGCAAGATTATCATTCCTCAGGCCTTCCGCATTGCCCTACCGCCTTTGAGCAATGTTCTGTTGGATATGGTAAAAAGTACCTCGCTGACAGCCATGATTACAGTGCCTGAAATTTTCAACAAGGCCAAAATCGTCGGCGGTGCTAAGTCCGACTACATGACGGTCTATATCTGCGTAGCCTTGATTTATTGGGTCATTTGTACACTCTATGCTGTGGGGCAGTTACGCTTGGAAAAACGTCTGGCTACTTATTAATGGTTAAAAAGATGATTCGATAGGAGTATCGGGTCATTTTTTCTTGGAAAATGGCAGAGCAGAGGGAGTGGGCAAGCACTCGACAAAGCTAAGAAAAGTTCGTCTGCCCCCCGCACAGCTTCAACTGTCTGGGGGACAGTTAAAGGTTGGAAATAGATTGAACGGAGTTCGCATCATTTGTTAGGACTGGTTCGGAGCGAAAAACGTGAACGAAATGAGGTTTGCTACGCAATCCTTATTTCCAACCTTTCACAGTTCCCCAAACTGTGAAAGCCAATCAACCACTGCGCTGAGATGTTGACTCGAACTAAAGAAAGTGATTCGAGGCTTTTTGCCCAGGTTCATCCTCATCATAGTTTGTGAATTTTTACTTGCAATCTGCTGAAAAGAGGAATGTTATAAAATATAGCAATAGTTAGAGATATATTACCAAGATTTTTTAAGAAAGGTGGAGTATATCATGGTTATTATTACAGTTTTTGGTAAAGGGGAAATGGGACAAACCATCGGTGATTTGCTGGAGTCAGACGGTCATCAAATTGACTATGTGGACCGTGAAGGTTTGCAAGGTCGTGCTCTGGGTGATGTGGTTATCTTGGTCTTGCGTTATGATGCCATTGCAGGCGTGGTAGAGGAAAATAAAGAAGCTTTTGCAGGGAAGATTTTGGTGGACATTTCCAATCCTATCAACTTTGATACCTGGGATGAATTGGTGGTACCAGCAGGAAGCTCATCTGCCGAGATGATTGCTGAAAAATTGCCTGAAACCAAGGTCATCAAGGCTTTCAACACCTCATCAGCCATGATGTTGCAGACGAAAAATGTCGGTCAAAGTCACACTCCAGTGGTGCACATGGCTTCTGATGATATAGATGCTAAGGAAGTTTTGGCAGCGATTATTGCAGCAACAGGATTGGACACAGTGGATGTCGGTGATCTCAAACGCGCGCGGGAATTAGAAGCACTTGGTTTCTTGCAAATGAGATTGACCAAGGACCAAAAAGTCAGCCCTTTAGGTGGCTATTTGTTGATTAAATGATAGAAAAGCAGAGATTGTGCTATCTCTGCTTTATTCTTTATGGTATTCTAATAAATCTCCGGGTTGGCAGTCCAGAATACGACAGATGCTCATAAGGGTGTTAAAGCGAATGCCTTTTGCCTTGCCTGTCTTGAGAATGGACAGATTGGCCTCGGTGATACCGACTTGTTCGGCTAAGTCTTTGGAAGTGATTTTTCGGTCCTTGAGGACCTTGTCTAAGTTTACGCGGATCATTTCCATATCAGATAAACTCGCTGTTCTCGGTTTCAAGTTGTTGCCCTTTTTGAACCAATCTCCAGACAAAATAAGTTGCGAAGAGGAAGAGGGCATTGAGGATAAAGTCTGACCAGCGAAGATTGAGGAAGTTGTTTGGACCAGTAACATGTGTCAGGAAAAACAAAATGGTTAGGCAAAATTGCCCAGCAGTCAAGACGAGCAAACTGATGAAGAGTTTCTGATAGAGTACTAGGCTAGCTGAAGCGAAATAATCTTCTTCCAGAAGTAGCTTGCAAAGTTTTTGAATTAGGTAGGCAATGTGACTGAGTGCGACCAAGACGATTAAAATCAATCCAGTCGTTAGAAGAATGAGCCAGACACTGATCTGGTCAATGGGTTTGTTAAAGGTGTATTCCCAAGAGTCTATCGCAAAGGAGTCGCCTCCAAGACCAGCCAAGGTAAAGATGGTATAAAGAGCAATGGTGAAATAGAAGAAATAGCGAACACAAGCAGCCACAATGCCAGCTGTTTTGAGTAGATTGGTTTTCATAGCAAACCTCCGATTATTATTGTTTTATGATAATATTATCCGTAAAATTATTATAAAACAATAATTTCTGAAATGCAAGCGTTTTTTTGAAAAAATAAAAACACCCAATGCTTTTTTTTATTTTTGACACTCCTCTGAAAACGATTTTATTACTTGTAAAGAAATGGTATAATAGAAAGTAAATAATGAGAAAAGGTGCCTTATGACGACCATAGATATTAGCGAAGAATCATTAGCAAGAGAGTCCTCTGGTCTTCTTCGGACCCTCTTGAAAGATCGAACGACCAACAAGTCCATTGTGTGGGCGACCCGTTCCTATGAGTTATTGGGAAAAGGGTTTGGCCTGTATGATCGAATCACTCCAAGTAAAGTGACAGGTCCCTATGCCAACCTCATCCAGCCACGCTCAGAAAAGTCTAAGTATGAGCAAAAAGATCGCACAAAGGTCCGAGCAGAGGTGTTTACCCCGACCTGGTTGGTCAAAAAGCAGATTGAGGCCGTGGACCAAGACTTCCAAGATCTAGACCTAGAGGCCTACCTCAACCTCAAATGGTTGGAAATCACCTGCGGGGAAGCACCCTACATGGTATCCCGCTACGATACCGTGACTGGACAAGCCCTTGACCTTGAGGAACGGGTCGGTTTTTTGGACCGCAAGCTCCACCGCTTATCTCAGCAAGTCCACGAGGAAGAAGCCTGGTTCCAGGGGGCAGTGACTGCCTACCAGAACGCCTACGGCTACGAGTATCAGGGAGATTCCCTGCTCTTGGCGCGTGAAAACCTCCTAGCCAGCTTCATTGACTACTATCAAGCCAAGTTTGACAAGGAACCCAGCCCCAGCCAGAAACAGACCATTGCCCAGATTATTTCCTACAATGTCCTGCAGATGGACGGCTTGACCTACACCAGCCCCTACTCCCAGCAAGCAAAGGAAGCCGTTCAACTCAGCCTTTTTGAGGAAATAGCAGAGCAGACCAGCCAGCCACAAAAGGCACAAATCAAAGATTGGAAAACAAATGAGTTGATAGATTTTGAGCGTCTATCACAAGGAGAAAGCCCTATGAAATTTGATGTTGTCATTGGAAACCCACCGTATCAGGATAATACACTTGGTGAAAATGATACTTATGCTCCTGCAATATATCATTTATTTATGGAAGAATCCTATAAAATTGCGAATAAAGTAGCACTAATTACACCGGGAAGATATTTATTTTCTCCGGGTAGACTGCCTAAAATCTGGCATGAGAAAATGCTTAATGATGAACATTTTAAAATTTTATTTTATTCACAAGATTCTAGTAAAGTTTTTCCTGGTACAGATATTAAAGGTGGAGTTGCAATTGGATATAGAGATGTTCATAAAAATTTTGGTGCAATCGAACTATTTATTCCGTTTGATGAATTGAGGAGTATTGTAAAAAAAGTAGATAGTGTCAGTCGTGGTAATATTTCGTCATTGATTACTAACCCGCTCAGTCATAAGTTCACTGAAAAGCTCAGAGAAACTCATCCAGAGGTAATAGAACTTGCTAGTAAGACTTTTGATTTGCGTTCAAATGTTCTTGATAAACTAGATAATGTAATCTTTTTTGATAACAAACCGAATGATAATAATGAATATATGCAAATTTTGGGTCTCTACAAGAAACAAAGAGCATATAAATTTATTAGGAGAGATTTTATCAAAGGTCCTAAAAATATAGAAAACTATAAAATATTTGTTCCTGAATCAAATGGTAGCGGAGCAATTGGCGAAGTGCTCTCTACACCCCTAATCGGGGAACCCCTAATCGGGGAACCCCTAATCGGGCATACTCAGACGTTTATTTCTATTGGAGATTTTAATACGAAATTAGAAGCAGAGGCATGTTTAAAATATATTAAGACGAAATTTTCACGGGCATTGTTAGGTGTGTTAAAACAGACGCAACATAACCCTGCTCCAATTTGGGCAAAAGTCCCTCTCCAAGATTTTACGTCAAGCTCGGACATCGACTGGTCCCAGTCGGTGGCGGAGATTGACGCCCAGTTGTATAAAAAATATGGCCTTTCTCAGGAAGAGATTGACTTTATTGAATCCAAAGTAAAAGCCATGGATTAGTCCTTGTTCATTAGGATATGAAAAGCTAGAAAAAGAGAAGTAGGTAATCTATGTCCGTTTTGATTAAAACTTCAGAAGAGATTTCTCCAAAAATCTACGCCTATACCACACCCCATGTGACGACCAATGACGGCTGGATCAAGATTGGTTATACCGAGCGTCAGGTGGAGCAGAGGATTAAGGAGCAGACCCACACGGCGGGGATTGAGCCGTCTATTTTGTGGCAGCAAGAGGCTAGGTATATCGAAGAGCCTGACAAGGGCAAGCCCTTCAAAGATCATGACTTCCACCAGTTTTTGAACTTCCATGCCATCGAACGCCGTCCCAAGACCGAGTGGTTTTACTTCAATGGTCATCCAGAGAAAGCCAACCACTTGTTTGACCAGTTTGTCCGTCACGACTATGCAGGCTATCAACCCGGGGAGCAGGTGGACTACCAGCTCAGACAGGAGCAGGAAGAAGCTGTCCAGCAAACCTTGACCTATATCCGGACCAATCAGGACGCACGCAAGAAAGAGTTTCTCTGGAACGCCAAGCCACGCTTTGGCAAGACCCTGGCCACCTATGACTTGATCAAACGACTTAACTGTGACCGAGTCTTGATTGTGACCAACCGCCCAGCCATCGCCAATTCTTGGTTTGATGATTTTCATAAATTTATCGCTGGCACGACCTCCTATAAGTTTGTTTCGGAGTCGGATTCCCTCAAGGGCAGACCAGCCCTATCACGAGAAGATTTCCATAAACTCCTCTTTACCGAGGAAGACGCTAAGGAAATCGCCTTTTTAAGCCTTCAAGATCTGAAAGGGTCTAAATACTTCGGCGGCGCTTATGATAAATTACAGTGGGTAGCCAAGACCCAGTGGGATCTCTTGGTCATTGATGAGGCCCATGAAGGAGTGGATACGGAAAAAACAGATGTTGCCTTTCACCAAATCCAGCGCAACTTTACCCTCCACTTGTCAGGGACTCCCTTCAAGGCTCTAGCCAAGGGCAAGTTTTCGGAAAAGCAGATTTATAACTGGTCCTATGCGGATGAGCAAGCTGCCAAGCAAGATTGGCTCTCCAGCTCCGAGCAAGAAAATCCCTATGAAAACCTTCCTCAGCTCAACATGTTCACCTACCAGATGTCCAAGATGATCACGGACAGGGTTCGAGATGGGGCAGATTTTGGCAGTGAAACGGTTGATTTTGCCTTTGACTTGAATGAATTTTTTGCGACCAATGAATCTGGCGCCTTTATCCATGAGAGAGAAGTCAAAGAATGGCTGAACACCCTGACCTCTAATGAAAAATACCCATTTTCAACTAGGGAGCTCCGTCGGGAAATCAAGCACAGCTTTTGGCTATTAGACCGAGTGGCCTCTGCCAAGGCCTTGAAAGGCTTGTTGGAAGACCATCCAACCTTTGACCGGTATAAGATTGTGCTGGCTGCAGGTTCTGCCAGTCAGCGAGAAGCTGAGGATACAGAAGCAAATGGCAAGTCACTCGATATGGTTAGGAAGGCCATTGCTGAACATGACTATACCATCACCCTGTCTGTCGGTCAGTTGACGACTGGTGTGACCATTCCAGAGTGGACGGCAGTCTTGATGCTGAGCAATCTTCAATCTCCAGCCCTCTATATGCAGGCTGCCTTTCGTGCCCAAAACCCTTACAGTTGGGTGGAAGGAGACAAGGTTTACCGCAAAGAGCGGGCCTATGTCTTTGATTTTGCTCCTGAGCGAACCCTGTCACTCTTTAGTGACTTTGCCAACAACCTCAGTCTAGCGACTGCTGGCGGTGCAGGAACCAGTCAAACCAGAGAGGAAAATATCCGCAACCTGCTCAACTTCTTCCCAGTTATCGCAGAAGATAGGGAAGGCAAGATGGTGGAAATTGACGCCCAGGCAGTCATGACCATTCCAAGCCAGATACGAGCAGCAGAAGTCATCAAGCGTGGCTTTATGTCCAACTTCCTATTTGACAATATCGCAGGCATTTTCAGTGCTAGTCAGCTAGTCTTGGATATCTTGGATGAACTCCCTGTTGAGCAACAAGGAAAAATCAGTCATGCGCCGGATACACTTGAATTTCCAGATATTGAGGTGGATGAAGAAGGGCAGGTTCAGGTGGCAGAAGACTTGGTCATCAACCGTCAAGATGTCCTTTTTGGGACAAAAGTTTATGACTTGTTGGATACGGTGGAAGAGTTGGTTGACCAGGTAGAAAGAGTTGATAAGGCATTTGTCAAAACTGTTCAGAAAGAAATATCCTCTACCTTGGTGGCAGACCTAACTGCTGGCTATGACTTGACCAACCGGGAAAGTAAACAAATTGAGAAGCAGATTCATACGGAGATTGAAAGCCTCATCCAGCGTAGCGAAAAAGAATTTGATATTCAGCAGGCTCATCTCGAAAATGAATACCAAGAAGCTTTGAAGGAAACGGTGGATAGTCAGCAAAAAGAGGAACTGGAGCAGGCCTATCAAGTCAAGAAAATAGAAGCGCACCAAGCCCATCAGGCAGAGCTACGGCAACGCCTGGCAGAAAAAGTGCAGGATTTGCCGCATGATTTGGTCAAACAGCAGGAAGTCAAGCAGCGAGAACGAACCAAGGCTCAGGCTGAGGATGAGATTCGCGGTCACTTACGTGGCTTTGCACGGACCATTCCAAGCTTCATCATGGCCTATGGCGATGAACATCTGACCCTAGCAAACTTCGATAGCTACGTACCAGATGAGGTCTTCATTGAGGTAACAGGCATCAACCTTAACCAGTTCCGTTATTTGCGTGATGGTGGACCTGAATTTGCCGGCCATCTCTTTGATCAGCCGACCTTTGATCAGGCCATCCAAGAATTTTTACGGAAAAAAGCAGAGCTGGCAAACTATTTCGAAGATAGGACAGAAGACATCTTTGACTATATTCCACCTCAAAAGACCAACCAAATCTTCACACCGAAGAAGGTGGTTCAGAAAATGGTGGATGAGTTGGAAAAGGAAAATCCTGGTATCTTCGATGACCCATCCAAAACCTTTATTGACCTCTATATGAAGTCAGGGCTCTATATCACAGAGTTGGTCAAACGCCTCTATAATAGCCAAGGCTTACAAGCAGCCTTTCCAGAAGGGCATGATCGGCTCAAGCATATCTTGGAAGAGCAAGTATATGGCTTTGCGCCAACGGCTATTATCCATAAAATCGCTTTGGAGTTCATCTTTGGCACCCTACCTGACACCATCAGTCGGAAAAACTTCTTACAAGTGGATACTGTTCCATATGCCAAAGAAGGCAGGATGCAGGAGTTGATTGATAAATCTTTTGGGTAAATTGAAGGAAAACTTGTCATTTTTGGCAAGTTTTTCTAAATTCAAAATCACAAAAGAAAACCGCCAACTCCCCGGCGGCTTTCTGCTATTTAAAATACAAGAGTCTCAACCCATTCAAAATCACCAAAATCGTTGATCCTTCGTGGCCCACCACACCGAGTGGGAGGTTGATAGACTGGAAGAGGTTGGAGATGATAAGAAGGGCAATGACAGATAGAGCAAAGATGATGTTTTGCTTGATGATGCCCCGCATTTTCTTAGAGAGACGAATGGAGTAAGGAATTCTCGTCAGGTCTTCCATGAGTACGATGTCAGCCGACTCCATAGCGATGTCCGTACCGCTTCCCATAGCATAGCTGACATTGGCTTGAGCCAGGGCGGGAGCGTCGTTGATGCCGTCTCCGACCATGCCGACTGACGCAAACTCGGTTTGCAGTTCTTGGATAACAGCAGCCTTATCCGTCGGCAGACAGTTGGCAATGACCCGATCAATGCCGACCTGACTCGCCACGTAACGAGCGGTCTTTTCTTGGTCGCCCGTCAAGAGAATTGGTGTCACGCCCATTTCTTTCAACTGGGCAATCAGCTGCTTGCTCTCAGGTTTCAAACTATCTTCCACCATGAAGATCGCCGCCAGCACATCATTTTGGCTGACATAGACCAGGGTTTTCCCAGTGCTTTCCGCCTCATCGATTTGTGCCAGCAGGTCAGTAGACAGAGGACTCACCAGGCTGTCCACCACAAATCCCGCCTTACCGATTTTCCAGCTGTCGCCCTGATAGCCTGCCACCAAGCCTTTTCCGGTCATGTCTTCTAGGCTTTGGAGGGCAATAGCAGAGCTGTCAGCCGTATAGGTCATCAGAGCCTGAGCGATGGGATGGCTAGATTGTTTTTCAACTGCCTGAACAATTTCCTTGATCAGTTTTTCATCGCCAAGATAGGTCGCACCGATAACCTCAGGTTTTCCGATGGTTAGGGTGCCCGTCTTGTCAAAGACGATTGCCTCTAGATTGGCGATATTGTCCGCAATGTCACCGCCCTTGATAATCATGCCTTTACGTGCCGCACGGCTGATAGCAGAAAGTGTCGCCGGTGAAGAAGAAGCCACAAGCGCACATGGAGAAGCGATAGTCAAGAGAATCATGCCACGGTAAAAGGCGGTCAACCAGTCCCAGCCCAGTGCAAAATGAGCAAAGAGGATAAAGAGCGGTACCACCACCAAGACAACCTTGACATAGGTATCTTCCATATTTTCAATGAAAGTCGCAGTTTTTGATTTGGATTCTTGGGCATTTTCGACCATCTGGACGATTTTATCGAAGAGGGCATCTCCTTTCTCAGCCGTAACTTGAACGGTCACAGTTGGCCCTTGGTTGATGGTGCCGCCGATAACAGCCTGTCCAGCCATTTTTTCCGCAGGCAGAGGCTCGCCTGTAATCATGGATTCGTCAAAGATGGATTGCGGACTGATGAGAGTCGCATCCAGTGGAACCGTGTCGCCCTTACGGACTTGTAGGAGGTCGCCGATGCGAATGGCTGCCGTATCCAAAACAGTGATGTCACCATTTTCCTCGATTTTACGAGCAGTTGGAGGTGTCATGTTCATGAGAGCAGCGATAGCGTTCTTGCTTTTTTCCATGGCCAATTCTTCTAAAGTAGAAGACAGGGAGAAGATGAAGATGAGCAAGGCTCCTTCCATCCAGTAGCCGATGAGGCCAGAGCCGATCGCCGCCAAAATCATGAGGAGGTCAACAGACAGGTGCTTGTCCACAAACAATTCCGTCAGTCCTTCCTTGGCAGACTGGTAGCCACCGATAACAAAGGCTAGGAGAAAGAAAATGGGAGCAAAGCCCAATTCTGAATGGAGCAAGAGAATGCCTACTAAGATGAAGAAGAGACAGAGGCTAGTGGTTATGATGTGAAGATGCTGTTTTAGATTGCTTACAAGAGTCATAGTTTTATCCTTATTTATAATCATTATCGTTTTTATAAGTTAATTATAACAGTTCTAAATAGAAAGTCAAGAGTTTTTTAGAATAATTATAAATAATAAAGTTCAGACAATTCAAAGAGAAAAGAAAAAAGCAACCAGTGGCTGCTTTCTAGCTATTGAGTTGACAGTCAGGGCAGATACCATAGATAGATAAGACTTCTTTGGTAATCTTGTAACCCGTTTGTTCGTGGGCTTCGCGTTTGAGGCTAGGAATTTCTACGTCCATGAAGTCGGTAATCTTCCCGCATTTTTCGCAGATGACATTGAGATGTTCATGGCCCATGAAATCATAATAGGTTGTTGTGTCATTGGTCCGCTTGAGTTCAGTGACAAATCCTTCTTCTAAGAGCACTTTGAGATTGTTATAGACAGTTGCCAAACTCATGTTAGGGTAGTTGGGCAGGAGGTCTTTATATATCATTTCAGCACTTGGATGATCGTCGCTTTCAATGATATAGGCTACAACGGCCTTACGTGTTTCTGTAATGCGAACACCTTTTTCCTTTAAGTGTTGAATAACATGCTCAAAGGCAGTTTGGTTTTCTGCATTCAGGTGAGAATGTAGCTCCATTCCGGCCTCCTTTTCTTTTTATAATAATTCTAATTATTTCCTTCATTATATTCTTTTTTTGGAAAGCTGTCAATGACTGAAGTTGTCACTTCAATCTGTGCTAGGACAGTTGTTGTTTTATAGCCTTGTTTTTCTAAGTTTGCTTGTGCTACAATCAGAACATGACACGATTTAAGGCAATTATTTCCTACGACGGACATGACTTTTCTGGTTTTCAACGCCAGCCCCATGCCCGTACAGTTCAGGAAGAAATCGAAAAAACACTAGTAAGACTAAACAGTGGCCAGCCGGTGACAGTGCATGGTGCGGGTCGGACAGACGCAGGAGTGCACGCTTATGGTCAGGTGATTCATTTTGACTTGGCTGGCAGTCGAGATGCTGAGAAGCTCCGCTTTGCCCTAGATACTCAAACCCCTGAGGATATTGATGTGGTCAGTGTGGAGCAGGTGGCGGATGAATTTCATTGCCGCTATGCTAAGCACAGCAAGACCTACGAGTTTCTGGTGGATATTGGGCGGCCTAAGAATCCCATGATGCGCCACTATGCGACCTTTTATCCCTATGATTTGGACTTGAGCTTGATAGAAGAAGCTATTCAGGACTTGGTGGGGACCCATGATTTTACAGGCTTTACAGCTTCTGGGACCTCGGTCGAGGATAAGGTACGGACCATCACAGCGGCGACAATGGAGTATGACCAGCGGCGGCAGTTTTTGATTTTTACCTTTTCGGGCAACGGTTTTTTGTACAAGCAGGTGCGGAATATGGTTGGGACCTTACTGAAAATCGGTAACGGTCGCATGCCCGTTGGGCAAATCAAGCGGATTTTGGCAGAAAAGGATCGTGGCTTGGCGGGTCCGACTGCGGCAGGTAACGGCCTCTATCTAAAGGAGATTATCTATGAAGACTAAGTATATTTTGGCGCTTTCGGGCAACGATATTTTCAGCGGTGGCGGTCTCCATGCAGACCTGACCACCTACACTGTCCATGGTCTACATGGCTTTGTGGCGGTGACCTGCTTGACAGCTATGACGGAAAAAGGTTTTGAGGTCATTCCGACAGATGCAGCGGTATTTGCCCAGCAGCTGGCTAGTTTGAAGGATGTGCCCTTCTCTGCGATTAAGATTGGCTTGCTTCCCACGGTGGACATAGCAGAGCAGGCCTTGGAGTTTATCAAGACTCACCAGGAGATTCCTGTAGTCTTGGATCCAGTCTTGGTCTGCAAGGAAACGCACGATACTGAGGTCAGCCAGTTGCGAGATGAACTCTTAAAATTCCTTCCCTATGTCAGCATCATCACGCCTAATCTGGCAGAAGCTCAGCTATTGCTCCAAAAAGACATCAAAACGGTGGAGGAGATGAAGCAGGCGGCAGTGGCTTTGTATGACTTGGGAGCCAAGGCGGTGGTCATCAAGGGAGGCAATCGACTGGGTGGCTCAGAAGCGGTCGATGTTTACTATGACGGACAGGAAGTGGTCGTGCTCCAGTCGCCTCTGTTGTCAGAAAACAATGTGGGGGCAGGCTGTACCTTTGCGTCCAGCATTGCCAGCCAGCTTTTGCTGGGTCAAGATCCTTTAGAGGCAGTCAAATTATCCAAGGACTTTGTCCATGCAGCCATCTTAAAATCAGATCAATATGGGGTGATTCAGTATGAGAAATAAAAAGACGCAAGAACTGGTATTGCTGGCTATTTTAACTGCCTTGAGTTTGGTATTAGCCTTTGTTCATGTGCCAACTGCAACTGGTTTTGTGACACTTTTGGATGTTGGGGTGTATTTTACAGCCTTTTACTTGGGTAAGAAAGAAGGAGCCATTGTTGGCGGACTGTCAGGGCTTCTGATTGATTTTTTGTTGGGCTATCCCCAGTGGGCTTTCTTTAGCTTGCTTTTCCACGGTACTCAGGGTTATTTTGCAGGATGGAAAGGTAAAAGTCGTTATCTTGGGCTTGCTCTAGCGAGTATTAGCATGGTTGGAGGTTATTATCTAGCTTCTCGACTTTATTTTAATGACCTGAAAGCCATTGAAAGTGTTCTAAGCAATACCTTGCAAAACACAGTTGGTCTGGTAGTTGGTTACATCTTGGCTCAGGCAATAGAAAGAATTGGTGCAGTAAATCATGTCATTAAAGGAAATTAAGGAAGAGACCAAGCAAGTTGTCGAAGAAATTTTAGAACTCAGCAATCTTCAAAAGGGTCAGATTTTTGTCCTAGGTTTGTCTTCTAGTGAGGTCATTGGTGGGCATATTGGCAAAAATTCCAGTCTGGAAGTTGGCGAAGCCGTTGTCGAAACCATTCTAGATATTTTGACACCAAAGGGCATTTACCTAGCTGTCCAAGGCTGTGAGCACCTCAATCGTGCCTTGGTAGTGGAGCGGGAATTGGCTATCCAGAAAGATTTGGAAATGGTCAATGTCCTCCCCACCCTTCATGCAGGAGGGTCTGGACAGTTGGCAGCCTTCAAGTATATGAAGGATCCAGTCGAAGTGGAATTTATCACCGCTCAGGCGGGTGTGGACATCGGTGATACGGCGATTGGGATGCACATCAAGCACGTCCAAGTGCCAATTAGACCGAGCTTGCGTGAGATCGGCCAGGCCCATGTTACAGCTCTTGCCAGCCGTCCTAAACTGATCGGCGGTGCCCGTGCAGCTTATCTGGAAGATCAAATACGGAAAAATTAATCACAGCCAGAAGGTTGTGATTTTTTTGAATACAAAATCCTTGCCAAGTAGATTTCTTTTTGCTAAACTTGTTCTTGTGGTTGATACAAGTTCAAAGGGAGGATTTCCATGGATACCAAATTTTCAGTAGCTTTGCATATCTTGACCATGATTAGCGAGAGTAGTGATGTCATGACGTCGCAGGCCTTGGCAACCAGTGTCGGTACCAATGCCAGTTATATCCGCAAGGTCATCGCTCTCTTGAAGAATGCAGGCATCATACAGTCCCATCAGGGCAAGGCTGGCTATGAGTTGAGCAAGGATCCGTCGGACATCAGCCTCCTGGACATCTACTATGCCACCCAGGAAGTCACGCATATCCAGCTCTTTCAGCAGCACCAACACGCCAATCAATCCTGCCCAGTTGGTCGGCACATTGCAGGGGCTGTCCAGCCAATCTTTGCGACCATTGAGCAGGATTTGCAGGATAGATTATCCCAAGAAAGCTTGGCCCAGGTCATTGCTAACTTGTATCAAGAGGCAAAAAAATCCAACTGACTTTTACAAGTCAGTTTCTATTTCGCACAACTTGGACTTGTATCAGATACAAGTCATTTAAAAAAGGAGTAAACCATGAAAGCAGCACAACATACATCTTATAACAAAAACAATATCGTACTTAACCTAACAGACATTGCTAAGCCAAACATCAAACCAGACCAGGTCCTTATCAAAGTGACCGCAGCAGGTGTCAATCCTTTGGACAACATGATTTCTCGTGGAGATGTCAAGATGATTGTCCCTTACAAATTGCCACAAACAGCGGGCAATGAGGTCGTTGGCTTGGTGGAAGAAGTCGGCTCAAGCGTGACCAATTTTGCAGTTGGTGCCCGTGTCTTTGGTCGTCTTCCTCTCGACAATATCGGTGCCTTTGCCGAGTATGTAGCGGTGGAGGCTGCTGCACTTGCTAAAGTTCCTGCCTATCTGACGGATGTGGAAGCGGCTGCCGTTCCCCTGACTGCCCTGACCATTATGCAGGCATTGGACCTCATGGGTGCAGAGGCTGGCAAGACCATTTTCATCTCAGGTGGTACAGGCGGTGTCGGTGGTATGGCCATTCCCATTGCCAAAGCCAAGGGTTTGACGGTCATTACCAACGGTGATGGGGCAAATGCAGAGCGGGTATTGGCGTTGGGTGCCGACCAGTTTATCGACTACAAGACAGAAGATTACACTAAAACCCTCTCCCAAATCGACTATGTACTGGACACACTTGGCGGTGCAGAAACCGAAAAACAAATGTCGATTATGAAAAAAGGCGGTCAGTTGGTTTCCCTCCGTGCTATGCCAAATGGCGAATTTGCCAAACGCATGAACCTACCAAAATGGAAACAATTCCTCTTTGGTTTGGTTGGTCGCAAATTTGACAAGATGGCGGAAAGCTACGGTGTGCACTACCATTTCATCTTCGTAGAAAGCAATGGTCAACAGTTGCAAGAGGTAGCAGACATTTTCAGCAAGTTAGAAATCAAACCGTCTATCGATACCGTTTATCCATTTGAAGAAGTCAACGCAGCCTTGGACAAGGTCGCAAACGGTCGCTCACGTGGAAAAACTGTCCTCAGTTTTAAATAGTAGGAGTACTTATGTCTTATATCACAACTAAAAATCAATACATAACTGTCGCTGGCAATCAGATTGCCTACCGTGAACTAGGTAAAGGCAAGTCTAAACTGCCCTTGGTCATGTTAGTCCATTTGGCCGCAACCTTGGATAACTGGGATCCAAAATTGCTGGATTTACTGGCTGAAAAAGAGCACATCATCGTCCTTGATTTGCCTGGCGTCGGAGCCAGTCAAGGCAAGGTAGCTCCTACGATTCCAGGAATGGCAGAGCAGGCTCATGCTATTATCAAGAACTTGGGGCATACGAAAATTAACCTGCTCGGTCTTTCTATGGGTGGTTTTATTGCCCAAGAAATCGTCCGTCTTGATAGTCAAATGGTTAACCGCTTGATTCTAGCAGGAACAGGACCTCGTGGCGGTGTTGAAGTCGATAAGGTGACAGGAAAAACTTTTCGCTATATGCTGAAGGCTGGTATGGAGCGCGTGGATCCAAAACGCTACATTTTCTACAACCACGATGAAGCAGGCCGACTGGAAGCTGAAAAAGTTTTGGGTCGTATGGGAGAAAGAAAAGCCGAGTATGCAGACAAGGACATGAATGTCCCAGGATTTTTAACACAGCTGAAGGCAATCAAACGCTGGGGTAGAGATCCTCAAGACGATATGACCTTTATCACGCAACCAACGCTGATCGTCAACGGTGACAAGGATATGCAAGTTCCGACTGAGAACTCTTATATCATGCATGAGAAAATCAAAAACAGTCAACTCATCATCTATCCCAATGCAGGTCACGGGTCTATCTTCCAAAATGCAGATGACTTTTCAACAGCCTTGATAGACTTTTTGGAGGAATAGTCCCTATTACTCTTGCATATACAAGGCCTGCAAAGTCCCCAAAATCACCTTAGCCTGCTCTTGAAAGAGTTGATTGAGTTACTTGTCTTCCTTATCTTTTGTCTGTATAATAATCTAAAACGAAAGGAAATCAAATGAACACAAAAGATTTTTACTGGGTACGAGAACCGGAAAACTACCAGATTTCAGACAAGGAAATCAGAATCACAACCCAAGCCCATACGGACTTGTGGCAGAAGACCTACTACCATTTTGTCAATGACAATGCTCCCCTGTTATTGATGGACACGGAGGAAGAGTATTTTTCCTTTACGGTTAAGACAGATTTTTCCAATAGCCATACCCGCTTTGACCAGTGTGGTGTCGTGGTTTATCAGGATTCGGAAAACTGGATTAAGGGCTCGATTGAGTATGAAAATGAGGAGTTTCAGCACTTGGGCAGTGTCGTGACCAATCACGGATTTTCAGACTGGGCAACTCAGGAGATACCTGCTTCTGTCAAGTCTATCTATTACCGTTTGAGCCGACGGGGTAGTGATTTCTGCATTGAAAACTCTAAAGATGGTGTCCATTTTGAGCAGATGCGGATTTGCCACTTACATGAAGGCGGTGGAAAAATCCATTTTGGAATCTATGCCTGCTCGCCAGAAGACTCTTCCTTTGAAGCTGTCTTTACAGAAATGAGTTTGACAGACTGCAAATGGCTAGCCCACGACGGTCAACAACCAGACTAGAAGATTGGGCAGAAGCTCCGCCATTTCCCAAAAGTCCGTTATAAAATCGTTGAAATCCTTGTCAATTGTGTTATAATGAAGAGTATGCAATAAAATTTTAAGGAGAATGACAGAATGTCTGTATCATTTGAAGCAAAAGAAACAAACCGCGGCGTTTTGACTTTCACAATCGGTCAAGATGCAATCAAACCAGAATTGGACCGCGTTTTCAACAAAGTTAAGAAGGATATCAATCTTCCAGGTTTCCGTAAAGGCCACTTGCCACGTGCCGTCTTCAACCAAAAATTTGGTGAAGAAGCACTTTACCAAGATGTAGTAAACGCTCTTTTACCAGCAGCTTATGAAGCAGCTGTTGCAGAAGCTGGTCTTGAAGTAGTTGCACAACCAAAAATCGACGTTGTGTCTATGGAAAAAGGCCAAGACTGGACAATCACTGCGGAAGTTGTGACAAAACCTGAAGTAAAATTGGGTGACTACAAAAACTTGGCAGTTTCAGTGGAAGCTACTAAAGAAGTAACAGATGAAGAAGTTGATGCAAAAATCGAGCGTGAGCGCAACAACTTGGCTGAATTGGTTATCAAAGAAGGTCCAGCAGCTGAAGGAGATACAGTTGTTATCGACTTTGTAGGTTCAATCGACGGCGTTGAATTTGACGGCGGTAAAGGTGAGAACTTCTCGCTTGGACTTGGTTCAGGTCAATTCATCCCAGGTTTCGAAGCACAATTGGTAGGCCACGCAGCTGGTGAAGAAGTAAACGTTGAAGTGACTTTCCCAGAAGACTATCAGGCAGCTGACCTTGCTGGTAAACCAGCCCTTTTCGTGACAAAAATCCACGAAGTAAAAGCAAAAGAAGTTCCAGCTTTGGATGACGAATTGGCAAAAGACATCGACGAAGAAGTAGAAACACTTGATGAGTTGAAAGCTAAGTACCGTAAAGAATTGGAAGCAGCAAAAGAAGTTGCCTTTGACGATGCAGTTGAAGCAGCAGCTCTTGAATTGGCTGTAGAAAACGCTGAAATCGTTGAATTGCCAGAAGAAATGATCCACGAAGAAGTTCACCGTGCAATCAACGAATTCTTGGGTGGTATGCAACAACAAGGTATCTCACCAGACATGTACTTCCAAATCACTGGTACAACTCGTGAAGACCTTCATAAACAATACGAAGCAGATGCTGAAAAACGCACTAAGACAAACTTGGTTGTTGAAGCAGTAGCGAAAGCAGAAGGTTTCGAAGCAACTGAAGAAGAAATCAACAAAGAAATCGAAGACTTGGCAGCGACTTACAAGATGGAAGTGGCACAAGTTCGTAGCTTGCTTTCACCAGAAATGCTTAAACACGACATCGCTGTGAAGAAAGCCGTAGAAGTGATCACAAGCACTGCAACTGTAAAATAGGATTGATAGGAACAAAGGTTGGGCAATTTTCCCAGCCTTTTTCAATGCTAAGGATTTTTGGCAGAGTTGCACAAAATCGTCTTGCTATTTTTGTATACCTTGACCTAGCGCTTAAAAGCGCTTTCATTTACAATATAACTATCAAAGAAAGAGAGGATTGAACATGGTTCAATTAAATTTAAAAAACATTTACAAAAAATACCCAAACAGTGAGCACTACTCTGTTGAAGACTTTAACTTGGACATCAAGGACAAGGAATTTATCGTATTCGTAGGTCCTTCAGGATGTGGTAAGTCAACAACTCTTCGTATGATTGCTGGTTTGGAAGATATCACAGAAGGGGAAGCCTACATCGACGGCGTTCTCATGAACGATGTGGCTCCAAAAGACCGCGATATTGCCATGGTATTCCAGAACTATGCCCTCTACCCACACATGACTGTCTTTGACAACATGGCCTTTGGTTTGAAATTGCGTAAGTACAGCAAGGATGAAATCAAAAAACGTGTGGAAGAAGCGGCACAAATCCTTGGATTGACAGAATTCTTGGAACGCAAACCAGCTGACCTTTCAGGAGGACAACGCCAACGTGTTGCCATGGGGCGTGCCATCGTTCGTGATGCCAAAGTATTCTTGATGGATGAGCCTTTGTCAAACTTGGATGCCAAATTGCGTGTATCCATGCGTACTGAGATTGCCAAAATCCACCGCCGTATCGGTGCGACAACCATCTACGTAACCCACGACCAAACAGAAGCCATGACCTTGGCAGACCGTATCGTTATCATGTCTGCAACTAAAAACCCAGCAGGTACAGGTACAATCGGTCGTATCGAACAAATCGGTAGCCCAGAAGAGCTCTACAACCGCCCTGTTAACAAGTTTGTTGCTAGCTTCATCGGTAGCCCAGCTATGAACTTCTTCACAGTGACGCTTCAAGATGGCGTTCTTGTTGGAGATGGTTTCAAAGTGGATCTTCCAGAAGGACGTCGCAAACATTTGGAAGAAAAAGGCTACAATGGCAAATCATTTACTCTCGGTATCCGTCCAGAAGATATCAAGGCTTCTCAGTTGGAATTGGACACCTACCCTTCTTCCATCGTAGAAGCAGAAGTGGTGGTATCTGAGCTTCTCGGTGCAGAAACCATGCTTTACTCTAAAGTAGGTAGCACAGAGTTTGTATCTCGTGTTGATGCACGCGACTACCACAACCCAGGAGACAAAGTTCGCTTGACCTTCAACCTCAACAAAGCACACTTCTTTGATGATGAAACAAGCAAGGCGATTGTCTAACCTTTCTAAAAACGTTCATAAAACACCTGACCGCTAGATGAAAATCTGGCGGTTTTTTGGGGTTGAGAACGCATAAATACTTGTTATATTTATTAAAGAGGCTGGGCAAGCCATCATGGATGTCTGTCCCACTCCCAACACTTACAGGAGGTTCCTGTGAAGACACTACTGAGAAAAATTCGTTTGGCAGCTCTTTCTATCCTTCTTTACAATCTCATTTTAATCCTCTCCATTTGGCTAGGGAAGGTATCCTCCAAGGAAGAATTTATGATTGCAGTTGCAGGGAATGCGGTCATGATGGGCCTATCTTTCGTGCATTTACACAACCAAGTATCAGATGAATTTCATGGAAAAATTGAAGAACCGTCGGTTTAAACCGACGGTTCTTGGTCTTTATAAACTTCGTAAAAATCAACCTTGAGTTGGATAAAGTGTTCCATGTCGTGGAGAAGTTGGAAGAGGGTGGCCCTGGTTTCAAATTCTTCCCGTGTCTGAGGGAGAGGCCTCTCGCGGAACATGGCGTGAAAGAGCTCGATGTCGAGCAGGAGGTCCTGGGCAGAATTTTCCCGACTCAGTTGCTGGGCGGTTCGTTCAAAGAGGCTGGCCAAAATAATATTTTCCCGGCTCTCCAGGAAGCATTTATTGATGGTCTTGGCCATGGTGCGTAGGATTTTGCTTTGGGCAGCCCGCATTTCAAAATAATGGACCTGGTAATTGGTGCGGTGGAAGACCTGGTTGTAGCGGTCCAGGTAGACGACTTTCAAGGCCTCTTCCAGGGTCTGGTCCAGCTGATTGATCAATTCTGCCTCGTTACGCCCGTCTCCCTGGAGCAGGAAGGCCTCAAAACGCAGGAGAATCTGCTTGAGCAAGTCCTCAACTTGAACATGATAGGCTTGAATCTGCTGGTCCTGCGAGGGCATGTAGACATTGGAAATCAGGGCACTCCCTGCCCCAATCAGAAAAAGCGTCAGCTCATTTCCCAAAAAAATCAGCGAAATATCCTGCTCAAGCAAGAGATGGGTGACGAGGACGGTCGATGGGGCAATGCCTGCCTCCCAGTTGAAACGGTAGGCCAGAGGGACGTAGAGGGCTAGGTAGATGCCCAGGGTCCAGATGCCGAAGCCGAAGAGAGCAAAGGTCAGGACGGCTATGGTTAGGGCCAGGAGGGTGGAGAAGAGACGGTTGCGAGCCATTTTGAAGCTGGACTTGCGGGTGTCGAGGACGCTGAGAATGGCGATGATGCCAGCTGCCGTCGCATAGGACAAACCCAGGGCGGTCGCTAGGTAAATGGCTAGGACGGTGGCAAATTTCAGTTTGATGGTGCGGAGGGAGAGGGACATGGTGGCTCCTTTGGTCTTAATCTGTTTCTATTGTACCATAAAACAAAACCCTCCTAAAGCTAGGAGGGTTACGCTTATGCAAATAGAGCCAGAATACCGACTACCAGGTAGCAGACCAGCTTGTAACTTTCGTTGATGAGGATGAGGTTGATAGGACGTTGCTCAAAGACGTAGTTTTTCAATGAAGCAAGGACCGCAATTACGCCCATGCCGCCAGCTGCGTGAAGCGGTGAAACACCGAGGGTCTTGATGAAGAAAATAGTAATGATGGCAGTCAGCACTTCAATGACAAGGGAAATCACCATTTCCTTCTGGCCATTTTTTCCAGCCTGACGATCTGCTTCTACCTTAGCCATGTCAATGCCTGAAGCCTTGATCCAAGCATCGCGGAAAATCAAACCATACCACAAACCACCGATGGCAAAGGCAATCAGACCTGCCACAATTCCAAAAATAAGTGTCATAGTATCTCCTTTGTGGTCCGCTTGTACGGACAAGTAATAGGTATCAGAATATCATAGGCTTTACTATTTGTCAAAAGTTAGATTGAAACGGGGTGAAAATGAGGATTGACAAATTTAGGTGTTATGCTATACTAAAATAAAATAGATGTCGTTTATGGATAATAACCAATATTTTATGAGGAGATGATTATTATGGATCAATGGATGCGAGATTTTGAAGAGCGGCAGAGACATGATGAATTGAAGCAAAAAATGGATGCTCAAACCTCTGCTATGAACTCTCAAGCAATAGCACTTCAAAAACAAAATAACATTTTGCAAAAAGAGCATGAGCGTCAAATTGAAAAAGAGTTTAAGGACAGAATTTTTCAATTACGATTGCATTTAGCACAGGTTACGGATGAGAGTCAACAATTTGTCATCCAGCAAATGCTTAGCGAAGCTGAGGAAGATTATGAGAATTATCAAAGAGAGCAAGCTGAGAAACGTTTGGCAGAGGCAAAAAGACGAAAGATATGGCTAATCATTTCAAGTGTTGTGGCTGTGTTAGGAATGGCTGGTTTATATTTTGTCTACCAAGATATTTCTCAAGTTACAGTTCCTGAATTATATGGTATTGAGCTATCTGAAGCTAAGGCTATACTGTATGAAGAGGGGTTAAAGGTCGGGACAATAACAGAAGTTGGTGGACAGTCGGTTCAGCCTGGGAATGTCTCAATGTCTTCTCCAAGTGGAGGAAATAAGGTAAAGAGAGGAAGTTCAGTCAATCTAGTTGTTGCAGAAGATACAGATGGAACGATTGTGGTTGAAGAGAGCTCGACTAGCGAAGTATCAACTAGCAAGACTGCTGGAAGTTCGCAAGCTTCTAGCCAGTCTCAAGTAGGTAGCGCCGTTCAATTGTTTACTGTGGATATTAAAAAACAAGGACTGGTTATTCGTCAGGAACCTAGTTTATCTGGAGAAGTTGTGACCAATATAGAACCTGGAACGTACACGATAGTTGAGACGACTCAAAAGGAAGGACATAGTTGGGGCAGATTAAAGTCAGGACAGGGGTGGATTTCGTTGACAGATTTGCATAATCCTGTACCGCAGGTTGATACCAAAAACTTAACGACAGATCAAGTAAAAGCTTGGGTTATGGATGATTTATTTAGCCGTAGCGTCATGATTGAAAAGTATCGAAAAGACCAGGTTGTCATAAGTGTTCGCATGGCTGAGGATGGTTTAGTTTATGCAGATGTAACTGTTCCATCAGACCCTAATTTTGAACCACGAGATTGGAGTTATCGGATCAATAGTCGTGGGGAGTTAGAGGCAAGCGAATATGATACAGATCCGGAACAAGGGGGTGTCAACTGGTATGTTGCCCAACATTATTATTTGGAAAACAGTGTGAACTAAGAAAGCTGAGAAATTCTCGGCTTTTTCCTTTTCAAAAATATGCTATAATACTCTTATGGAACAAAATGATATGGTATATGGCGTACACGCTGTGGTGGAGAGTTTGGAGGCTAACACCGGCAACAAGCTCTACATCCAGGACGATTTACGCGGAAAAAATGTAGAAAAAATTAAGGCCCTGGCGGCAGAGAAGAAGGTGTCAATCTCTTGGACGCCCAAGAAGACCCTGTCTGACATGACAGAAGGTGCCGTTCACCAAGGCTTTGTTCTGCGGGTCTCTGAGTTCGCCTATGCGGACCTATCGGTGATTTTGGAAAAGGCAGAGCAGGAAGACAATCCCCTCATTCTCATCTTGGACGGTCTGACAGACCCCCACAACTTCGGCTCGATTTTGCGGACCGCAGATGCCACTCAGGTGGCAGGTATCATCATTCCCAAACACCGAGCAGTTGGGGTGACGCCTGTTGTGGCTAAGACCTCCACAGGTGCGGTGGCCCATGTCCCAATCGCCAGAGTGACCAATCTCAGCCAAACCCTAGATAAGCTCAAGGAGGCTGGTTTCTGGGTATTTGGCACGGATATGAATGGAACGCCAAGCCACAAGTGGAATACGGCTGGCAAACTAGCCCTGATTATCGGTAACGAAGGCAAGGGCATCTCCAGCAATATCAAAAAGCAGGTGGATGAGATGATTACCATTCCTATGAAGGGCCATGTCCAATCTCTCAACGCCAGCGTAGCAGCCGCTGTGCTGATGTACGAAGTATTTCGGAAGAAAATCTAAATGAAAGAAAAAGTTCTCATCGTAGATGGCTACAACATGATTGCCTTTTGGCAGGCCACCAAGCAAGATTTTAAAAAGGGAGACTTGGATGCGGCTAGAACGACCTTGCTTCGCACCTTGTCTCACTATGCAGCCTTTGAACAGATTGAGGTCATTTGTGTCTTTGATGCCCACCATGTGCCAGGCCTTCGCCAGCAGTATGACGAATTCAAGGTATCGGTCATTTTTACAGAGGAGGAAGAGACGGCAGATAGTTATATCGAACGGCTCAGTGCCCAGCTCAATAGTGACCGTCGCAAGCAGGTTTCCGTCGCAACCAGCGACCTCAATGAACAGTGGGTGGTCTTTTCACAAGGTGCCTTAAGGGTTTCGGCGCGTGAGTTAGAGGAGAGAACCAGGGTTATCAAGAAGGACTTGGACAAGTTTGTGGACCAGGTAGAACTCTACACCCCACGGCTCAATCCCTGGTCAGATGGGAATTTTCAAGCCTTAAAAGAAATGATGGAGGAAATGAGAGAGTGACATTTACAATCGTAACCGATTCGACATCGGATTTGCCAACCAGCTGGGTCCAAGAAAATGATGTGACCGTGCTTGGTTTGACCATTAACCTAGATGGTGTGACCTATGAAACCGTAGGTGAAAACCGCTTGACCTCAGCAGATCTGCTGGATAAAATGGCGACTGGAGGCCTTCCGACAACCAGTCAGGTCAATGTTGGTCAGTTTGAAGAAGTTTTTGAAGCGGCAGCCAAGGAAGGTCAAGATGTACTCTACCTAGCCTTTTCATCGGCTCTTTCAGGGACCTATCAGAGTGGGACTATTGCACGTGATATGGTCTTGGATAACTATCCACAAGCCCATATCGAGATTGTCGATACCAAGGCGGCTTCTATCGGGGAAGGCTACTTGGTTATGCAGGCGGCTCAAGCGCGTGCTGCGGGTAAGACTTTGGCAGAAACCAAGGCGCTGATTGAGGAATTGGTGCCACGCTTGCGGACCTATCTCTTGGTCGATGACCTTAACCACCTGGTGCGTGGTGGTCGCTTATCTAAAGCAGCTGCTCTCATTGGTGGTCTGGTCAATATCAAGCCCCTCCTTGCGCTCAATGCGGAAGGAAGGTTAGAAGCGATTGCCAAAATCCGTGGTCGCAAAAAAGGAATCAAGGAGATGTTGAACCTGACCTTGGATAATTTGGACCATTCTACGGTTATGGTGGCCTATACAGGTGATATTGAGGCGGCTGAAGCGATGAAGGCAACCTTGTTGGAAGATAGCCGTGTCAGCGAGGTTCTTTTGACTGAGTTGGGCCCTATCATTGCCACCCATACAGGAACAGGGGTGCTAGCTATCCTATCTATCAATAAAGAAGAGAGATAATCTCTTTTCTTTTTACAGAAACAGAAAGCGATTACAAACTAATTTCGATTTGGAGGTTCTTATGAAACGCTTGTTGTCTTGTTATGCCAGTGACTTGCTGGGAGCGACCAAGGAGGAGCTCAAGCAGTCCATTTTATCCAGTGAAGGTCGGATTATCATGGGAGAAACGGTGGTCACAGCGGCTCCCTTGATTGCCGGGGTGACCAATGCGGAGATGATGGCTGCCTTTGGTTGTGACCTCTTGGTGCTCAACGAATTGGATGTCTTTCATCCGGAGATTGTTGACTTTTACAACTGCGACAATCCTATTGCTGAAATCAAGCGGTTGACGGGTCGATTGGTCGGGATTAACTTGGAGCCTGTGGATACCAGTCAGGAAGTCCAAGACCAGCAGGTTTTTCTCAAACCTGGTCGTCAGGTCAGTCCAGAAAGTCTGCGACAGGCCCAAGTTCTTGGCGTAGACTACATTATGCTGACAGGTAATCCTGCTACGGGTGTGTCTATGGCTGCAATCCGCTCTGCTATTGGCCTTGCCAAAGAACACTTTGAGGGTCTCATCTTTGCGGGGAAGATGCACGGTGCAGGTCTGGGAGAGTCGGTCGTGGACAGCCAAGCCTTGCTGGACTTTGTGGAGCTGGGGGCAGACGGGGTCCTCATACCTGCAGTTGGAACGGTTCCGGGTGTGCGTGAGGAGATTGTGGCTCCAATCATTAGTCAGGTCAAGGCGCGTGGGGCTTTAGTCATTTCGACCATTGGAACCAGTCAAGAGAGTGCGGACAGCCAGACGGTGCGGGAGTTTGGGCTCAGCAACAAGCGGGTGGGCTCGGACATCCACCACATCGGAGATGGGGGCTACGGTCGGATGCCAGATCCTGAAAATATCTTGGCCCTGTCCTTGGCGGTCAGAGGCAAGCGGCATACTTATTTTAAAATGGGGCAGTCAGTGAGGAGATAAGGTTATGATAAGGCTTTCATTCTCAGCAGCTCTGCTATCTTTCAAAAAATAAAAAAAGTAAAGTAAAATGGCTTGACGGAGACTAGTAGATTTGATAGAATGGTAGACGGTATTGTTTACCCCATTTGAAAGGCCCCGGAACCTTCCAAATACCCGCGGACCGGAACATCCGCCCAGTAAACAAAAACGATTCGTATAGGAGAAATCATGAACAAAACAACATTTATGGCTAAACCAGGCCAAGTTGAACGTAAATGGTATGTAGTAGACGCTACTGATGTACCTCTTGGACGCCTTTCAGCAGTAGTTGCTAGCGTTCTTCGCGGTAAAAACAAACCAACTTTCACACCTCACACTGATACTGGTGACTTCGTTATCGTTATCAACGCTGAGAAAGTGAAATTGACTGGTAAAAAAGCAACTGATAAGATTTACTACACTCACTCAAACCACCCAGGCGGATTGAAATCAATCTCAGCTGGTGAATTGCGTTCTAAAAACGCTGTTCGTTTGATTGAAAAATCAGTTAAAGGTATGCTTCCACACAACACACTTGGTCGTGCACAAGGCATGAAATTGAAAGTGTTTGTAGGTGCTGAGCACACTCACGCTGCACAACAACCAGAAGTACTTGATATTTCAGGTCTTATCTAAGGGAAAGGACGTAATCTAAATGGCACAAGCACAATACACAGGTACTGGTCGTCGTAAAAACGCGGTTGCACGCGTACGTTTGGTCCCAGGTACTGGTAAAATCACAGTTAACAAAAAAGATGTAGAAGAGTACATCCCACACGCTGACCTTCGTTTGGTTATCAACCAACCATTCGCAGTAACTTCAACACAAGGTTCATACGACGTTTTCGTTAACGTGAACGGTGGTGGTTACGGTGGTCAATCAGGTGCGATCCGTCACGGTATCGCGCGTGCATTGCTTCAAGTAGACCCAGACTTCCGCGATTCATTGAAACGCGCAGGCCTTCTTACACGTGACGCTCGTATGGTTGAACGTAAGAAACCAGGTCTTAAGAAAGCTCGTAAAGCTAGCCAGTTCTCTAAACGTTAAGAACCAGCTACAATACAGCATTTACAACACTTCATGGTTCACACTATGGGGTGTTTTTTGATGATTTTTTAGCAAAATTCACACCACTTTTCACACCAAATTCACACCATTATTTTTTCAGATTTCGGTAGGCAATTTCTCCAACTGCCATTGGAACAATATTTGAAGTGTTGACATAGGTCTTGGTTGTGAGGGTGTCACTATGCGTGAGAGCCTCTGAAATAGCTTCTAGTGATGTTCCTGCTTGCTTAGCAAGAGTTGCACCAGTATGGCGTAATTTGTGCGGTGTAGCATGAGTCAGCTCCTTGTGACGGCGTTTGACTGACTTCATTTTGTTATTGAGATAATCAGCGTGTAAGGGGCTATTCACATTGCCTTTCATGTCGATATAGGTAAATACATATTGTTCATCAGATTGGATAATGCCAAATTTTGCCAATTCAATTTTTTGTTGCTTTTTCCAAGATTGAAGTAAGTCCGCTAGTTCAATAGGGATTTGAAAGGTTGTCTTCTTGTTGCCCTTGGTAGTCTTTGGATTTTTGTACTTATCCAAGGCTTGCACTAATTGGATTTCTTGCTTCTTGGTATTGATGTGCTTCCATTGCAAAGCGTAGCTTTCAGATTTTCTATCTCCTAAGAAGAAGGTAAGATAGAAGAGTAAATAATCTTTGAGAGAAATTTTTTCATTAGCCAAATCATCTTGGAAGGCTAAGAACCATTCCTGTAACTGCTCATGTGTTAGGTAGAGGTCTTCATCTCGCCTAGCTTCTGCCAACTGGATTTTCTTGGTTGCTTTGATACGACGCAAGGTTTTAGCGATTTTATTTGATTCTATATATTCTAATTCCTCTGCCCAATCAAATATGGAAATTACATAACTTCTCAAGGTCTTGAAATTGGCGTATTCATTAGCTTTAGCAGTCATCAAGTTTAGAATAACTTGCTTGTTCTGATTGAGAAATTGAATAGTGTAATTACCTAACATAGGTAAAATATGTTTTCTGAAACAAGTTTTTGTATTGGTTATAGTTGACCTGCTTGGGGGCTTTGTAGTTGAAGTGGTCTGTCCTGCTTTATAATACTCCCACCAGACATTTTCGTAAAAATCTTTGAATAGAATGTCTCCCTTACCTATCCCTGTAAACTCGTTGTTCTCAATCTGATTGATTTTTGTTAAAAGGTCTATCTCTGCTTGCCGTGCCTCCTTTTTGCTTTTGAAACGCTTATCAAAGTATTTATTGTTCACGATTCCGAGTGGCATTCGCGCAACAATTGGGATATATACTTTTAAGCGATATGTTCCATTTTTTGTTTTAGTGATAGTCATGATATTCTCCTCTTTTCGAACCAGAAAATATCAAGACAATTATAAAATAAAAAGTTAGATATTTCTAGTTTTGCGAAAGTAGCCATGCGTCGATGGCTTGTTTGTTGAAACGAACCGTTTTTCCAATTTTAATAGATGGAAGCCCTTGTTTAATCCATGAATCAAGTGTATTGTTTGAGATGCCGAGATACTCACATGCTTGTTTTTTGTTCAGATAGGGGCTATTAAGACCTCGGTTTTCTATGTTGATTTGAATTTCTTTCTTGATCAATTCTGCTATCAAAAGTTGGATTTGTTGGACTTGCTCGTTTGGTAAGATAACTTGCATTTATAACCTCTTCTGTTGATATTTATTATTGGATTTACTATTAGTCATTATGCCACATTGTGAACTAAAAACTGTTAATTTTTTAAAAGATACAGAATATTAATGCTTGTTCATCTTCCGTTTGGGAAGACAATTTTTTTAAGAAATGTTGTAGTATCAAGGTTTTTTAGGTATTAGAAAGTTGTAAAATCATATTAAAAAACGTTAAATAATTCTTTTAAATTCAACAATCGATTCAAAATTAATTTATATAAATCAATGTTATAATGATGTTTTCGACGTAATTTATTGTTCAATGAATAGATTTTATTTCTGAATTCTTTTGAAAAAGTTGGGATCTGTACAATATGTAATTCATTCGTGTTGTAATTCTTATGACAACCCAATCTATTGTTTCTCGCGAAATCAAGTGCATCAAACATCAATCGTAAAATGATTAATACATTCCATGTCACCATCTCTGCTAAATAAAAAGCTTCGGAATTTATATTTAATTCTTTCTGGCTTTTGGCAATCAAATTTTTTCTATAACGCGATCTATTTTCTTTCGAAACAAATTTAGCATTTATAAGACTAAGTATTTCTTCATCTAAAACTAGCGGAGTGTTTGTTGAATGTGCAACGTTAATCTGTTTTTTCAACAATTCTTCGAAAGTCGCACGTGGTTTTTCTTTGAAAATTTTGGATAATTCTCTGTCAGTATTTATTACTGATTGTTCGATTTCTTTTATGAAATTGAAGACTCCAATTGAAATCAAGTTTTCTAAGTATTGAATGATTTTCAGATTATCAATTTCTTCCAGATCACAGGTAGTAAGAAGAGATTTAATCTTATCTTTTTTCAAAACTGTTTCGAAACGATAAACTTCAAATGCTTCTGTTTTTGCTTTATCAAGTTGTCCAAGCTTTTTGGCTTTCTTAGTTTTATTGTAAAGAACTTGCTGATTGTTTTTATAGGCATTGGTCGTCAAACGATCATAATCTTTGTCTTTGATACTTTTTGAAGAGGAAGCAAAATTCACTTTCTTATGTGTCAGACAACGTAGAAGTAATGCTCTTGTTTGCAAATGGAAAGCTGAATGTATTGCCATTGTAAATGCAAGTTCAATTTCGTGGAATTCGCAATGATATATTGTACATGAAATTCCTATTTCAAGTTCCAACAATGACAATGCTCTATTTAATCTTTGATAGATACCTTCGATTGAATCTGTGGATATGTTTAAACCACAGTGGATCAATTCAATACGATAAAAATAACTGCTGTCAAATGGATTTTTTCCCATAAAGAATGAACCAAAAGTAGATGATTTGACAAATAATTCGGAGACAGTACCTGAACTGTCATATTGCTTCTCGATAGTAAAATTGTTATTTTCATAATTAGCTAGCTCGAATTTCTGGTTATTAATGTGAATCTGTCCTTTTACATTAAGAACGACCTTGTCGATGCCCCAGTAGGCATTTGTTACAGAAAAACAACTTTCCATTTCCTTTGCATTCTCATCGTAGATTTTTTGTTTTTCCTCTTCGGACATACCTCTTGTAATTTTTGAGACCATTTTTTCCTCTTTCATTTCTCGAAATGAATTATGCCAGATACATAATGTTTTCAGAACAAAAAATGACAAAAAAGAGATAAATTCCAAAAAGAAATTTATCTCTAATTCTTCTATTTTCTTTTTATGACAATATCTTCAAGAATATAGTTCTCGAAATTAAATGTTTCCTCCTGAAAGGTCTTTTGAATTGAAATTGGTAAAGCTGATAGATACACATTATCTCCGATTTCAACACGCGTTTCATTGACACGCATTTTTGTGCTGTATTGTACCTTGATTCTATTTTTACAATTATCTTGAATAATTATCTCGATCCAATTTGAATTTGGTTTTAAATATTTATTAATTACTGTACCAAATACAAACAGTTTTGCGAAATGGTTTGGATATGCAAAACCGAAGCTAGGCTTTTTATTGAAGAATACCGCCAGTTCAGTCTGCTCTTCTTGGATGGTATCTATAATAATTTCGTAGCAATTTTTTGTGTTAATGTTTTCAATATGACCTGATATCGATACCACCATTCCCTTTTTCAATTGAAATTTTTCACGATTAAAATAACATTTCAAATATGTGTGCTTACGACCTGCACCATTTCTAATAAACAGAATGAACGATGGTTTATTATCATCATTATTTATTTCAATAATTTTTCCTCTTGCTAAAATTGTGTTACTAAATATTTTTTGTAGATTATTTTGATTCCTCATTAAATGTCCTCCATTATTTCAATTTTCTACACGATTATTATGCCTGAAAAAACAATTCAAAAAATCATTACAGAATGTAATTTGTCACGGTAACAGACAGACGCCAGTGTGAAAGATTTAATACTGATACAGCCATCAATGCTAAGCGATCATAAGCCATAGGCATTCCTGAAGCAATTGCTTTGGCTTTATTTGTTCCACGAAGAACATAAACTTCGGCGCGTAGATCATAAATAAAATTTCTACGCTGTCTTTCGTATTGTTTAGTTGATTCGTTTTTCAATTTCTGATGTCCCTCCTCCCATTTTTTTATTAATAAATTTGAAAATGCTTGTCGCATTTGTGGATTTTCCTGAATTTTCTCAAGGTAATAGAAGTAGCTATCTCTTGAATGCTGTGCACGTAATGCATGTAAATTAATCTGATTGTTCATTTCTTTGTCAGAGAAGACAGGCTCATTTTCCCCTATTCCCAAAAATGTCTGTTTCACCAGCTTGATGTCTTTTGGCAATATATACTGCATTTGTTTCTTACCGCCTTTGCCACGTTTGACAAGGACGTAACAATTCCCATACTCATCTTCTATTAAATCTGATCCAGTAAGATTTTTTAGTTCATTACGACGAATACCAACTACTTTCTGAAATGCGACAAGGCGAGAGAAGCGAGAGTTCAATTCTTGACTTTTCCCTTGTTCATTCGCTTCATGTTTTCGTCCTCTAACTATTTTATCGCTTGTTCGTTTTTGTTTTTTGATTCGGTTTAGATTGATTCCTGCTGCTTTACAAATTGGCGCAAGGTATGTATGAATTGTCGCAGGAGTGTATTGCTTTGGATCTTGTTGAAGATCATCATGATATTGTTGAATTACTTCTTCCGTAATATCAGCTATCCTTTTAATACTGTTTGCTTTTGCCCATTTTGCGAATCGTGTAGCTGATCTTTTGTATGAAGTCCGAGATGTATTATTTGTAACATTTTTTGTTGCTGCTACAAAAACATCGTGTTTCAATGAATTTCTTTTTCGTGGCATTTTCTTTCTCCTTTCTTTGTAAAATACTTATTAATGGTAAATTGCCTCCCACCCTTTTTTAGATCGAGCTGGGTATGCTCCGATAATTTCCGACGAGGCTATCCTTTTGGACTGACGTTTTCAATATTCTTCAGTAGCACCGTTGAATATTTCTAAAATTATCGTTATGTCATTGAACTGATTATTTTTCTAATTTCTTTACTATCTTCTTTTATCTTTAAACACTTTTTTCTGTACTATATTTCTTGATAAATGGTTATTCTGTACGTCATTTCATGCCGCAGAATAACCATTTACTTTCTTCGTTTTCGACCTCTTTTCTCAAGTCAATGACACCTTTAAAAAAGAGAAGTCACAATCATTCGCATTAACAATTTTCACCGAGCCCAGTGCGAATTCAAACAATTGATAACCTATCACCTCCATTCTCTAGTAATTCAATTTTTTCAATATTATTATGTCGCTTTTTCAAAAAATAAAAAAACGAAAAACATTTTCGCTTACATGGATTCGCAACACGATTTTTTTGTTTTTGAAAAAGTGGCATACTGATTTTAGAAGCTAAAGGAGGTATATCATGTGATATATACAATACAATTTTGTGACGTTCGTATAAAAATTAAATTTAGAAAAGGAGAATAGAATATGTTAGAAACGGATAAAGCTATTATCAAATTTATAAAGCAAACAATTTTAGAAACAGACATTAAAGCAATGGATTATGGTCATGAAAAAGATTTTGCGATTATCCCGGGAACATTTGATGATGATTATTATGATTTGTTACTTGAAAATGATGGTTGTGACATTCACTTTAAAATATATTATGAAACGGAAGAATCGGATTGTTTTGTTACAATTGATTTAGAAGACGGATTGCACGAATCAATCCATGTGAAATTTAATTTTTCAAATTGGAAAAATGATTTTCATCAATTTCGCATTGCTATGAAAATTATTTTGGAACATTATGTGATTGGATTATGGACAGAAGCGATGGCAGAAATGGAAGTTATTGGATTTGTAAGATTTGTTGAGAAGTATCAAAATTTATAATCTTGTTTGTTGCAAGAGAGGTTTAGTAAAAAACTAGTGGTACAGAGTATTAGGACAGATTTTTATGGAACTAGATCAGATGGTATTTAGATTTATGAAGGATTGTGAGACTTTGGGTGAATGTCAAAAAGAAGTTTAGTAAATACAAAATATGTAAAAAGAACCGCAGTAAATTATCTGCGGTTTTCTTGTATTCTGATTATCTGTCAGTATCAGACACCATGTATTGTAAATGAAATTTAAGTTCTGTTCATGCTTTGACTTTTTTGAGAGCTAAGTTACATTATTTCAGGGAACTTCAAACACTCTCAGAAATAATTAAAGTTAGGCATAGAAAATGGTATAATAGGTGGAGATATAAACGTTTTCAAGGAGTAGGTTTTGGAAGAGAGCTTAATTAAATCAAAACAACGTGTTCAAAAACATGGAGAAGTCTTTACACCTGCTTGGATGGTTCAGAAAATGCTGGATACTCCTGGAGTGAAAGAAGCTTGTGAAAGTGTATATAAGACCTTTTTAGAGCCATCTGCAGGCGATGGCAATTTTTTGCAAGCTATTTTAGAGAGAAAGCTAGAGGCTGTGGTCAGACAGTATGACAAACGAAATTGGAAAACAAAGTCTTTGATTGCTCTCTCGTCCATATATGGCATAGAGTTTTTAGAAGATAATTTGGAAGTGGCACGTTCACGGATGTTTCTTTGTTATTTAGACTGGTATGAGCAAGCTTTTGGAACTAGACTAAATAGCAAAAATGATATCTATCAATCAGCACACTATCTTATTCATAAAAATATTGTGAGAGGAAATACCTTGACTCAGCAGCATCCAGTTACAGGGGAGCCTATCAGGTTCAATGAGTGGCAACTGGTCAAAGGTCATCCAAGTTTGGTAAGAAAAATTCCTTTTGCACTTTCAGAACTTTTGGGTAAGGAAGTAGAAGACGATCGGAAAGTCGTGGAAGGACAACTGAGTTTTTTTGATATAGATGATGAATTTGTTATTGAGAATAAATCTGTTGAAAAAGCAGATGTGATAAAAGAGATAACCATTCAAAAAGTGTATTTACTAGGAGATTAGGCTATGATTTCAAATTTTGAATTTTTGGCAATTGATATAGATACAGCCGAGCTTTTTAGAACCATAAACATGGCTGAAGAAAACTATACACATGGGGACTATGAAGGCACGCTGACTAAGGTGAGAAAAGTTGCTGAGAATACAGCGAGGTTGGTTGCCGATAGAGAATATTTAGATATTAGTGAGCGCGCCACCTTTAATGACGTACTAAGAGAGATAAGAGACTTTATTCCCAATAAAATAATCGTCGATCACTTTTATGATATCAAGGGAAAGGGGAATAATTCTGCCCATGTCCTTAATCCAGAAGATGCGACAAAAGAAAATGCCTTAAAATCACTAAAACAAGTCTTTGACATACTAGCTTGGGTCATGCTGACCTATATTGAACCGGATATTAAAGCCAGTGCAATTGGTCAGTTTTTAGAACCGAGAGCACAAGAAATGTACACTACGGCTGAGCGGAAGTTTATCTATATTCAAACAGTTAACAATGAAAGTGGACTATTTAATGCCTTCGAAGGAACTCAAAAAATTGGTGAGGGTAGCGTTTCTTCGGATGATATTGAGACAGATTGGTCGCCAAATAGTGACTTTTTACGTACTGTTGCCCCAAAACGTATTAATCAATACATGAAAACAGCTGGTCTGCCTTACACGCTTGGTTGGGTAGAGCTTGCTTACAAAAAGGCGACCAAGTCCTGGTTTCATGATTATGATGTGCATAATGTCTTGAAGCGTTCAGGGATTAAACAGGCTGAACAACTGGAAGGAACAGAGTGGTTCAAGACGGATTTAGAGACAGCTAAGGCTGCTATTAAAGCTGTTAAAGAAGGTAGAAATTATCTAAATATTACTGCCAAAGAATCATTTATTGAAGAACCAGTTATCACCCTTCGTCCAGAACAAGAGGCAGCGGTCGAGCAGACGCAAAAAGTCTTTAAGAAAAAAGACCGAATGCTCTGGAATGCTAAAATGCGTTTTGGCAAAACTCTGACGTCCTTGCAATTAGTCAAGAATGAGGCTTTTCAAAAAGTTCTCATCATGACTCATCGCCCTGTTGTGGCGGATTCTTGGTTTGATGATTTCAAGAAAATGAAGATGAGCGCTGATGGGTATGATTATGGCTCAGTCAATCAAGGAGAAACGCTTGAAAACCTGAAGCGAGGAGAAAAACCTTTTGTGTATTTTGCTTCAATCCAATTGCTTCGGTACAATGGCGGACAAACCAATCTGAAAGATTTTGCAGATGTGGATTGGGATTTGATTATCATTGATGAGGCGCACGAGGGAACGCAAACCGAGCTCAGTGACACCGTTATGAAAGAATTGGTCAAAGAGCATACAAAGATACTTGAATTATCAGGAACCCCCTTCAATCTTCTGGATCAATTTGACGAGGAGCAAGTTTATACTTGGGACTATGTCATGGAACAACAGGCTAAGAAGAAGTGGGAATTAGAACGTCCAAGTGAGCCAAATCCTTATGAAACTTTGCCAAAAGTATCAATGTACACTTTTGAAATGAAGCATAAGGAACGTTTTTCTGATGAGAGTAAGTCGTTTAACTTTAGGGAATTTTTCCGTGTGGCTGAGGATGGTAAACTTGTTTATAAGCAAGAGGTTCGCCAATTCTTAGATAATATCACACATCCAGATAGTCGTACGAACTACCCTTTTTCAACGAAGTCTTATCGTGAAGAGTTGCGTCATACGCTTTGGCTCATGCCAGGTGTTAAGGAAGCAAATGCTTTTGAGGACTTGCTTAAAGAACACCCTGTTTTCGGGAAAGAATATAAAATTGTTAACGTTGTTCGAGGTGCAAGTAGTGATGATGGAATTGCTAACGATGCGGACATAGAGAAAGTTCGTTCTGCTATTGGTGAAGACCCTTCGCAGACAAAAACCATTACCTTGACTGTTCGTAAGCTGACAACAGGCGTCAATATCCCAGAGTGGACAGCTGTTCTCTTCTTGTCTAATACCAATAGTGCCATGAACTACCTACAAGCTGCCTTTCGTGCTCAGACGCCTTTTTCTCATGAGAAATTGGGAATGAAGACGAATTGTTATGTTTTTGATTTTGCCCCTGATAGAGCCTTGACTGTCATGGCGGAGAGTGCCCAGATTAACTCAGGTGTAGGGAAGAAAAATACGCAAGCACAAAAACAAGCTATGGCTCGTCTTCTAAACTTTATGCCAATCTTAGGCGCTTCAGACAATGGAATGAAGACCTACGATGTGGATAGAATGCTGACACAGCTCAAGAAAGTTTATGCTGAAAAGGCAGTGCGGTCAGGTTTTGAAGACGACAGTCTATATAATGACAATCTTTTAACTTTAACTGCTGATGATGCGAGCATGTTTACCAAACTCAATGCTATCGTTGGTAAGACACAGAGTCAAAAAACGCCTAAGAAAGTTGTAATCAATGAAAATGGGTTGACAACTGAAGAGCATGAGCAAGCTGAAAAAGCTAAAAAGAAACCAAAAGCTAAACGAACAGCAGAAGATCTAGAGGTTATCGAAAAGCAAAAAGAAGCTAAGAAACAGCGGAAAAATATGATTTCTATTTTACGCGGGGTTTCTATCCGTATTCCAATGATGATTTACGGCATGGCGGTCGATTTATCAAAAGATATTACCATTCAAGACTTTATCAAGCAGGTGGATGATGAATCGTGGAAAGAGTTCATGCCAAAAGGTTTCACCAAGGGAATGTTTAGTGAGATTACCAAGTATTATGATGCTGAGGTCTTTATCGAAGCAGGTCGTATCATTCGTCAGCGTGCCAAATCCTTTGATGATCTGGACTTCATCGAGCGTGCGGAACAGATTGCAGAGCTGTTTGGGACCTTTAAAAACCCTGATAAGGAAACGGTACTGACACCATGGCGCGTGGTCAATCTCCAAGTATCTAAGTCTGTCGGTGGTTTGAACTTCTATGATGATAACTTTGAGTCGGTGACAGATGGTGCGACGTCAAATCTTCACTGGGTGTCTAATGAAGTGACTCCATCAATCTATCAACGAGATACAAAAATCTTAGACATTAACTCAAAGACAGGTCTCTACCCTCTGCATAGCGCCATTAGCTTGTATTATCAACGAGTGGCAGAAAATGATGACAACCATTTTGAAGCTGACCAAGTCTATCAAGAGATTTTAGCGAATAATATCTACGCTATTGCTAAAACGCCAATGGCAAAAACCATTACTGAACGTACACTGACAGGCTATCGGAAGTACAAAACCAATGTAACTTACATTGAAAGCCTGACAGATACCCTAAAAACAGATAGTGAACAAGGTAAAAAACTAGTTGAGGAGGCATTTAATAAGGTGAAATTTGATGTAGTGATCGGAAATCCTCCGTATCAAAATGAAGGGATCGGAGATGTTGCTCGTGATGAGCCAATCTATCATAAGTTTATGGATTTGGCTTATGAAGTTGCGGATAAGGCGGTCTTAATCACACCGGCTCGTTTTCTCTTTAATGCAGGTCAAACTCCGAAAGCATGGAATCAAAAAATGTTGGCTGATGAACATCTTAAAGTGATTTACTTCTCTCAAAAGTCAGATGAAGTCTTTCCAAATACAGACATAAAGGGTGGCGTAGCTGTAACTTATCGAGATGTTAAGGAAAACTTTGGAGCTATTGAAACCTTTACGCCAATAGAATGGTTAAATGACTTGTTACATCTAGTTCGTCATAAGGTTAAAAGATCATTTAATGAATATCTATTTGGAAAGAGTAGTTATAAATTTAGCAATAATTTATATAGTAGTTATCCAGAGTTGAAGGGGAGGGTTTCTGTAGCAGAAGAAAAATCAATCAGTTCCAACATTTTTGAGAAACTACCTGAAGTATTTTTAGATGAAAAACAATCAGATAATCAAATTGGAATATACGGACGTATCAATAACGAACGTGTGACAAAGTGGATAGAATCTGATTTAGTTGAAGAACACCCTAATTTGAATAAATACAAAGTATTTTTGCCTGCTTCAAACGGAAGTGGGGCGATAGGCGAAGTTCTATCGACCCCACTCGTGGGTACCCCACTCGTGGGTCACACACAAACCTTTATTTCTTTTGGTGCTTTTGATACCGAGAGGGAAGCTGAGAATTGTTTGAAGTATATCAAAACAGACGTAGCTCGCGCAATGTTAGGTACACTTAAAGTGACTCAACATAATCAATCTAAAGAAGTTTGGAGCAATGTTCCGTGGTTTGATTTTAGTGATTATTCTATTATCGACTGGTCGAAATCTGTTGAAGAAATTGAAAGACAGCTTTACGATTACTTTAATGTGCCAGATAACATTATTGCTGAACTGAAAGTGAATGTTAGAAGGATGGATTAGAATAGATGATGCGTCTAACTCGGACATTGATTGGTCACAATCAATAGCTGAGTTAGACGCACAACTCTATCGAAAATATGGACTTTCGGATGATGATATTGAATTTATTGAGAGTAAAGTGAGGGAGATGGTGGAATGATTGTGGATAGAGATTCAGAGTCATAATAATCTGTATCTTTTTTGACAAGATACAATAAAAATATTATAATTTACTGTAGTAAGCAGAGCTTACTACAGTAAATTGAGGCTGTAAGGAGATACTGTTGGAAGGTTATCATGGCACCACTCCTCAAAATGCTCAAGCTATTATTCAAACAAAAGAAGTAAAAATTAAACCGTTTTCTATAAAATCTGATGTAGTTATACCTCCTGGGCAGCGTTTACCGAATGATTTAGGTCAAGGATTATATCTTTTTTTGGACAATGAATTACTAGAATTTGACGGGAAAAAATGCGCAAAGCAATATGCACAGAAATGGAAAAGTGATAGGAATAAAACAGCACTTATTCAATTTTGCTTTGATGAGACTACTCTCTATATTCTAGATTTTAACGAGCCGGAGAACTTTAAACGATTTGTAAAGCTTCGTGATAAGCTATATCGGAAAATAGAACAGAGTTTGACGACTTTCAAAGAGACTAATTCGTTGAGACGGGCTAATTTGGATGGTATATTTATAGAGTATCTTATTCAGCATGGGCTAAAAATTCAGGTTGATGGGGTTGTGAAAGACACCTATACACCTTTTTATAGTTCAAGAAGTACATTATCTAATTTTCCAAATGGTCGAGAACTTTGTTTGAGAAATACTGACGCAATAAATTGGGAAGCTACTAAGGAGGTAGAATAATGACATATAAAAATATTATTTTAGACGATTCAATTCTTGATGTTGATTCCTGGTTTCCTCAAGAAGCAATTGATGAGATTGTTGAGATCATTAAAACTCATGCAAAGACCCCGATTGAAATGCAATCATTTAAAAATAGCCAATACAAACTAGAAACTTTTGATAAGAAAAATTTTTCAGAACCAACTGTAAAAACAAAAGAATACTCAAACACAATGCCTAGTTTTATTGATTATCAACTAACTGGAGGGCAGGTAGCATAGTGGCAGTTATATCATTTGAAAATTATGTAATTGATGAATCTTATTACAGGGTTAATGATTTATTTGAAAATACAGAGGAAAAACTGAGTATGCCTGTATCGTTTTCTGCAGAAATCGGTATAAATAAATCTCAAGAAAAAGCCTATGTCATCATCAATGTTGCCTTAGGTGAATTGGAAGAAGAATCAGAAAAACACATTCCTTTTACTTGTAAAGTTTCTGTTAGAGGAATCTATGGTTATCAGTCAGAAGATTTTGAAACAAATAATGATTTAAAAGATGTTTTAGGGAAGAATGCTGTAGCTATTCTCTACCCTTATGTGCGCACCTATATTTCTGCGTTGACCAATTTAGGGAATCAATTCCCAGTATATACATTACCAGTTATGAATTTTGCTGAAATAATTCAGGAGAATGATTTGATTACTTTTATTGGTTTTGATGACTAGAAATAGACATTGATTAAGATTTTATAGTTAAAGAAGGGGGAGTGGTTTATCATTCCTTTTTCTTTATTGTGACACTATTTGACGGTGTTTTGTCTACCTTGATTATCAAAGTTCGAGATTTTATTCGCACCCAGCTTCGGGAATTTCAGTATTTGGATGACAGTGGGCAATTCAAAATTTTACCTGAGTATCCTGAATTTGCTTGGTTTGAAGGTGTTGTCAATGCTGTAACGCACCGTGATTATTCCGTCTATGGCGATCACATTCGTGTGCTTATGTTTGATGATCGACTAGAGATTCATAGCCCAGGGAAATTACCCAATATCGTTACCGTTGACAATATCAAGCATGAACGATTTTCACGAAACCCTCGCATTGCCAGAACCTTGACAGAGTTCGGTTGGGTACGTGAGATGAATGAAGGAGTAAAGCGTATCTATTCTGAGATGGAATCTGCTTTTCTCCATGAACCTAAATTCTCAGAACCTGGGAATAAGGTTGTCCTGGCGCTTGAGAACAACATTGTCAGCCGACATCTCCGTACAAGAGACAGCTTGGAAAAACAGTTCTCTGATTTTGGTGAATTAACAGCAGACGAGCAATTGATTGTCCACTATATGTATAACTCAGGCAATAAAATGACAACCGCAAAAGCTATTGAGCTTACAGGTAGGAGTCGATCATTTGTTGTTAAATTACTTCATAATCTTCGTGACCTAGAAATCATTACTTGGTTTGGTTCAAGTAAGAATGACCGCAATCAGTATTATCTTTTAGTTGATAAATGATTGCAGTCAGGATACTATTAGTAATAAGAATACAGTAGAATACAGTAGAATACAGTAGAATACAGTAGAATACAGTAGAATACAGTAGAATACAGTAGAATACAGTAGAATACAGTAGAATACAGTAGAATACAGTAGAATACAGTAGAATACAGTAGAATACAGTAGAATACAGTAGAATACAGTAGAATACAGTAGAATACAGTAGAATACAGTAGAATACAGTAGAATACAGTAGAATACAGTAGAATACAGTAGAATACAGTAGAATACAGTAGAATACAGTAGAATACAGTAGAATACAGTAGAATACAGTAGAATACAGTAGAATACAGTAGAATACAGAAAAAGCGGTTATCAACAATCAGGTCGATAACCACTTTTTTTCACTTATCCGCTAATTCTTTCAATAATTCATCGTATTGATTCCTAGCATTTTCTAATTCTTTGTCAAAGTCAAAAGTTGGCCCAGCTTTGAGAATGCTGGTTTCTACATTCGGTTCCTCTTTGCAAACTTTTGTAGTACTGATACTCAGTGGAACATTCATTAGCTACGCCTCCCAATTTTGTAACTATATTATACATAGAATGTGTGAAAATTAAAAATGAATACTTTGGGGTGGTGCATTTTCTAGAATCAATAGTAAGGTAAACTTTTATATTTTCTGGTTCGATTTTGCTTATTTTGCTTGAAAATTTACCTTATTTTGATGAAATTAGTTGAAATTGGATGAAATATTAAGTTTTGAAAACCCGTAAAAACGTTGATTCTAAAGGCTTTTAAAATTAGTTGAAATAAACAATGCTCCAACCAGGTCTTAAGAAAGCACGTAAAGCTTCACAATTCTCAAAACGTTAATATACCGCGATATATCAACGTTTCAAGGCACTCGCAGGGTTTCCCCTACGGGTGCTTTTTTCGTGATTTTTTGAAAAGTTTCCCCTAAAATTTCCCCTAAATTTTTTTAAGGTTTCGATAGGCGATTTCTCCCATTGCAATTGGGCCTACGTTAGATGTATTTATATACGATTTTGTAGTTGATGTATCGCTATGAGTTAGAGCTTCAGAAATTACTTCAATGGAAGTACCTGCTTGTTTAGCTAGTGTTGCTCCAGTGTGGCGTAACATATGCGGTGTAGCATGTCTCAACTTATGTCGATTCTCCACAGACCTCATTTTATAGTTAAGATAATCAATATGTACAGGTTTATTTACATTACCTTTTGTGTCTATATAAGTGAAAAGATATTGTTCAGGGGTTTGCATGGTTCATTATTACAAACTTAATTCTAACATTTTTATTCTGTTAGCAATGAAATATTGTAAATTATTTATCATCATAAAATCCTCCAATAAACAAAAAAAGCAATATATATTGATTGAAACAAAAAAGGCAAAATTGTGTCAAGAAAATGATTGCATCAGGAAATACTCTTTGTATCAATTGTTACCAAAATTTAGGGAATGAAGCGCTGTATCACGGTCTTGTCATTTACCTAGCTTTTGATACAATAGAATGAAAAGAGAAAGGAGCAAGTTATGAAAAAATATCTTTCCATTGACATTGGGAGCACTCTAATTAAATATGGGGTGCTGTTAGAGACCGGGGAGCTACTTTATAAGAAGGATAGACCAACACCTTCAGACTTGGAAGCAATGAAGCTGGCGCTGGAGTCTATCTATCGTGAGATTGCGGATAACGAGGAGCTGGAAGGAATTGCCATTTCCTGTCCAGGCAAGGTAGATAGCCGGGAGGGAGTCGTTTATTATGGTGGAGCGCTGACCTATCTTCATCAATTTCCTATCGCAGATTTCATGAAGAATTTGAGTGGCAAATCTGTCGTCGCTATCAATGATGGCAAGGCTGCTGCCCTAGCTGAAAAATGGCAGGGAAATTTAGCAGACGTTGAAAATGGTATGGCTCTTGTCCTTGGAACAGGGCTTGGAGGAGGGATTATTTTGAATAATCATCTCTTGCAGGGCCACCATTTCCAGGCTGGAGAATTCAGTTTTCTCCTTCCAAATGATGAACATCCAGATGGTGAACACGGTGCTGGTTTCCGTTATTCGCCTGTGCAAATGATTGGGAAAATTGCAGATGTACTTGGCTTGCCAGATAAGAAGGACGGCCGAAAAGTATTTGAGTACATTAACGCAGGAAATGAAGAAGCTCTTGCTATCTTTAAGCAATTTTGTAAATACTTGGCTATTCTCATTTATAATACCCAAGCGATTATCGATACCCAGAGGGTTGTAATCGGGGGAGGCATTAGCGCCCAGCCTATTTTGCTCCAAGAAATTGAAAAGCAATATAGAGACCTGCTAGCAGGCCTGCCTTTTGTAGGGGCTATGATTACTCCGGTGGAAATTTTACCATGTAAATTTGGCGGTGATGCGAACCTAATGGGTTCTTTGTATCAATTATTGCAGGAAAACTAGACCCATGTGTCTAGTTTTTTTCATAGAATAGTATCACTTTGTCACATTTTTTCACTATTTTTTTCTATAAATACATACTATACTAGAATTAAGAAAAACATGAGGTGAAGAAATGTCAAAAATTATTTTTCTAGATGTAGATGGTACCTTGGTTGATTACCACAATCGTATTCCTCAATCGGCTATCAAGGCCATCCAGCAGGCACGCCAAAATGGGCACCTTGTCTATGTCTGTACAGGTCGCAGCCGAGCTGAAATGCAGCCAGAATTGTGGGATATCGGCTTGGATGGCATGATTGGTGGCAATGGATCCTATGTAGAGCACCACGAGGAAGTGGTCATGCACCAAATGATTTCAGAAGAGGATTCCAAGGCCATTGTGGATTGGCTCCAAGGCCGTGGCTTGGAATTTTATTTGGAAAGCAACAACGGTCTATTTGCCAGCGAGAATTTCCGTGAACGTGCGCGTGAAACGCTCAAGATTTACAGTATGTCTAAGGGGAAAACGGCCGAAGAGGTGGCTCATCAAGAAGTAGAAGATGTCATGCATGGCATGGTATTTGGTGGTCAGCTCTATCGCAATGACCTCAATAAAGTCAGCTTTGTCCTCGATTCTTATCAGGATCATCTGGATTCAAAAGCAGCCTTTCCGCACTTGAAGGCCAATACTTGGGGAGGACGCGGCGAGACGGCCTTGTTCGGTGACCTGGGAGTAGCCAATATTGACAAGGCCCATGCTGTTGAGGTTCTCCTGGAGCATTTGGGAGCCTCGCAGGCAGATACCATTGCGTTCGGCGATGCTAAAATTGACATTCCGATGTTGGAATACTGTGCGATTGGTGTTTCCATGGGAAATGGCGGTCCTGAAATTCTAGTCATGGCTGATATGGTGACAGACGATGTGGAGGAGGATGGCCTCTACAATGCCTTTGAAAAATTGGGGTTGTTAGACTAAGAGCGTTCACTTGAAACCAGAACAGACAGCTGAACCAGTTGAAACAGCTGATTTTTGGCTAGGTTGGGGTGGCTAACTTCATTATAGAACTTTCGAAAGCTGTGACGATAAATTTTAAATTTAAATTGCCTTTTTAAGAGGCTTGCAAAAACGCTTTCAATCTGTTAGAATAATCTCAGGATTGTTACTGGTAAGCAGGCAAAACCTCAACTTCATAGCTAGTTTGGCCTAGGCCATTCTTTACTATGGGGTTGAGGGCTTTTATTTTCCAGTAGGGAAGGGGTTAGACATGAAGATTGATAAGGTCTACAATAACAATGTGGTTCAAGTTCTGGATAATCATGGACGGGAATTGATTGTCATGGGGAAGGGACTATGTTTTCAAAAGCGTACGGGTGATGACCTAGACGAAAGCAAAATCGAAAAGACTTTCGCCTCACAAAATGATCATCAGGTCCAGGACTTGTTGGCCCTCAATTTGACCATGAAGCCAGGAGAGTTGGAAGTGGTCAATCAGATTGCTCTTATGGCTGAGCAGACCTTGGATATTCAACTGGATTTGTCTTTCTACATTGCCCTGGGTGATCATCTTAACTTTGTCTTCCAGCGTAGTCGGGAAGGCCTAGAGATGGAAAATCCATTGGCTTTGGAGGTGCGTAAATTCTATCCCCAAGAATACCAGATTGGTTTGGATTCTCTAGATTTAATCAGAGATAAACTAGGTTTGGATTTGGACAAGGTAGAGGCGGTTTCTATCGCCCTCCATATTATCAATGCTCAGAAGAATGGTTCCTTGGGACGAGAAACGCAGAAAATTAGTCGGATTGTAGGACAGATTTTATCGATTGTGCGCTTGCATTTCGGCCAGGGTCTGGATGAGGATGATACCAGCTACCACCGCTTTGTCACTCATGTCCAGTATTTTGCACAGAGGGTGGCAAATGGCAAAATCGAAGGGGTTAATGATGCCTTCCTTTATGAACAAGTCAAGGCCAATTATCCGAGCGCCTTTGAATGCACTAAGAAAATCCGTCGCTACATCAGTGCGGAATACGACTTTGAAATGTCCAAGGATGAACAAGTCTATCTGACCATCCACATTCAGCGTCTCAAACCTATGTAAAAAAGTTTATAAAAAATCAAAAAAATATCAGAAAGCGCTTGCAAAGATTTTGGAAGTGTGTTATTATAAATTCATCAAAAGGATTGTTACTGGTAGGCAGGCAAAACCTAAATATATACAAGGCATATTTTTCAGCATAGGCTGGGGATAGTGTTTGGTATATGTTTAGGTTTTTCTGTTTATCAGGAAAAAAGAAAGGAGCCGAAAAATGGCTAAGGATTATACAGATTTAGCTACAGATATTGTAGCTCATGTTGGTGGAAAAGAAAACATCAGCAGTTTGAAACACTGCGTGACTCGTCTTCGTTTTGGTCTCAAGGATGAGAGCAAGGCTGATACAGATTACTTGAAAGCGCGTGATGGTGTCGTTACTGTGGTACAAGCTGGCGGACAATACCAAGTTGTTATTGGTAACCATGTCCCAGATGTTTATGCGGCTGTGCAAAAAGCAGCAGGTATTGCAGGAGATGGGGCACTGGATATTGATGAAGGTGATGGACCGAAGGGAAATCTCTTTGAACGCTTTATTGATTTGTTATCAGGTATCTTCCAAGCCTTTTTGGGACCTTTGGCTGCTGCTGGTATCATTAAAGGTCTTGTTGCCATTATGGCTTCGAGAGGCTTGACGAGTGATAATAGTGCTATTTATGCTATCTTAAATGCGGCAGGTGACGGTTTCTTCCAATACTTACCATTGTTAGTGGCTCTGACATCTGCTCGTAAGTTCAAGATGAATGAATTTACTGCCCTAGCAATTGGTATGGCCTTGATTTACCCAACCTTGCCAGGATCGCTTGCAGCATTGAAAGAGGCAGGACTGGATAATGTACTTGGTATTCCATTTGTTTTACCAACAGCAGGTAGCTACTTGTCAACGGTTATCCCAGCTATTCTCGCAACGTGGGTAGCTTCAATTATTGAGAAAAACATCCGTAAAGTAACACCAGATGTTGTCAAACTCTTCGTTGTTCCATTTGTGACTATCTTGCTTGCTGTTCCACTGACCTTCTTAGTGGTTGGTCCTGTCGCAAACTTCATCTCTGATGTCTTGTCAAATACATTTACTGCTATCATGAACTTTAGTCCATTGCTTTATGGTTTGATTCTTGGTGCGACTTGGCAAGTTTTGGTTATGTTTGGAATGCACTGGGCAGTTGTCCCATTGGCAATTATGCAAGTAGCATCAAATGGTTTTTCTTCAATTCTTGTACCGGCCTTGCTTCCAAACTTTACACAGACCGGCGTTCTTTTGGCAATCATGTTGAAGACCAAGGAGTCTAAGGTTAAAACAGTTTCTATGCCTGCATTGGTTTCATCTCTTTTTGGTGTGACTGAGCCAGCTATCTACGGTGTGACCCTTCCAATGAAAACACCGTTCTTTATCTCATGTGCTGTTTCAGGTGTGATTGGCGCGGCCACTATGTTCTTCAATGTAACAGGTTACTCTGTAGGTGGTATGGGTGTCTTCTTGTATCCGTCTCTTGTTAATCCATCAAACGGTGATATGTCAGGTATGATTGCTGCGATTATTTTGACAGTAGTTGCAATCGTCGCATCTTTCGCTATCCAAATGGTCCTTCCAGTACCTTACTTGTACGGAGAGCCAACTGAAAAAAAGTAGTTGAGACTCCAGTGGAGTCAGCCCCAACTTTGAAAGAAATCAAGCAAGAAATTCTTGCAAGTCCCCTTATCGGTAAGCTTGTAAAATTGGAAGATGTTCCAGATGCAGTCTTTGCTTCAGGAGCTATGGGGAAAGGAATTGCTATCGATCCCCTAGATGGTATTCTTGTTTCACCAGCTAAAGCTGAAGTGACCCTTGTTTTCCCAACCAAGCATGCCATTGGTCTTCGGACGGAAAATGGGGCAGAGCTTCTCATCCATATTGGTATGGACACAGTCTCTCTAGCTGGTAAAGGCTTTGAATCCTTCGTCCAAGTAGGTGACCAAGTTGAAGCAGGACAAAAATTGCTGGAATTTGATCTCCACCAAATCAAAGCAGCTGACCTACCGGTCATCACTCCAATTATCGTGACCAATACAGCTGACTATGAGGACATCTTGGTAACCCAAGAAAGCCAAATCAACAGTGGTGATTACCTGTTGACAACTGTGAAATAAAAAATAAAGTGGTTGGCAGTGCCAATCACTTTTTTGAATCTTGTTTAGCGATGAAGAAAATCCTTATCTCGCTCAGGAATGCCCGCCTCATCACTCTGATAGCGTTCAGCGGTGACAGTCAGCTGGTACTTGCTTCGCAAGTCTAAGATCTCCTGCATCATTGGGGAAGCATGGTGGATATCTAAGGCGGTTTGGTCCATCCAACTATCGACCAAGAGGATGGAATGGGGATCATCGAGCGGTGCAAAGTATTGATAATGTGTATTCCCAGCCTGCTGGCGAATGCGGTCAGCAATGCCACTAGCTTCCATTTCCTGAGCGAAAGCACGCGCATTGCTAGCTGGTCCAGTGTAGTAGAGGTGCATGGTGATCATAGTATAAGATATAGAGGGCGCTAAGCGGACACTGACAAAATATAGTCTTTTAGTTTACTTTTAGTACTAGGCAATGAGCTGCAGGCAGTACTGAAGTACGGCAAAGCGAATTAACGAAGTAATAAAAGAAAAACTAAATGACGTAGGAAACAGAACGACGATGCAAGCGTCGAGTTCTCGTTTATCTTTTTATCACAGTCCGTAGCCCGTATTTAGTTCAACCAAATACGGAGGCCCTAGTCCTTTCTATTATTTATCAAAATTAGTATAGGTCCTATTCTTCCGCAATTGCTTGCGGTAGCTGCTAGGTGTTGTATGGTAGTATTGCTTGAACTGGCGGTTGAAGTTGGACAGGTTATTAAAGCCAACTTCGGTCGCAATTTCAATCACAGGCTTGAGAGTGTTTGTGAGGAGCTCGGTGGCTGCCCGTAGTCGGACTTGGATGATAAATTCCATACAAGAAGTTCCTGTTTGTTGCTTGAAAATCGTCATAAAATGGGTTTTTGTATAGCCCATTTGCTCTGCTAGCTGCTCGATGGAGAGATTTTCTGCATAATGGTCTTGAATGTATTCAATCAACAACCGGAGTTTTTCATTTTTCCGATACATATCATCAGTATTTTTCCGGACGATGTAGCGGTAGCGGTAGAGCAGGTAGAAGAAGTCAAAGAGTCGGCTCTTGAGAGGTAGCTCAAAGTAAGGTGGCTGGTGTCTGACCAACTCAAAAATGGTGAGCAGGCATTGTCGAATCTCCGCGTAGGCAGGGTCTTGGGGCTGGATGCGTGGAATACACTTGAAAACATCTGTCTGTAAGGGTTGTAGGTAGAGCATACTGGTCTGATCTAGGTGAGACGCCCCCATCATATCCAAGTGAAAGAGAAGGGTATCCGTTTCGTGCCCCCGTTGCTCAATCGGATGGATGGAATGCGCAGCATTGGGTCGGATCAGGATAATATCACCAGCCTGACTATTGAAATAATCATAGTCGATATGGTAACGGGCCGTCCCTCCGTAAACATAGTTGATTTCAAATTCATTGTGCCAATGAAAGAGAATGTCAGGAATGCCATCCATGACACAGGTATGGTAATACTTATAGGGTAACAAACGACTATCGTAGTCAATGGTGTGCTTAAACTGTTTATCCGTTAATGGCGGTTGCATATATTCCTCCTATTCGTAGGATAGTATCATTATAGCATATTATTTGAGAAGAAAAGGGTTTCAAATCTGTTTATACTATATTTATTAGAAAAAATAAAGGAGAAGTAATATGTCACGATTTCCAAAAAATTTCCTCTGGGGAGGAGCTATCGCAGCCAACCAGGCGGAAGGTGCCTATAATGTGGACGGACGCGGTTTAGTCCAGACAGACGTTACAACAGGAGGAACTGTCAACAGCCCCCGCTATACAACCTACATTGATAAGGACGGCAAGCCAGGTAAATATGCTTCTATGGGGCATGCTGGCGGTCATCTGCCAGAAGGGGCGACCTATGCCGTCCTAGAAGACCACTATTATCCAAACCACAAGGCTGTGGACTTCTACCACCGCTATAAAGAAGATATCAAGCTCTTCGCAGAAATGGGTTACTCCGTTTTCCGCTTGTCAATTTCATGGGCACGGATTTTCCCAAACGGTGATGATGCAGAGCCAAACCAAGCAGGTCTTGATTTCTATCGTTCTGTCTTTGAAGAATGCCGCAAATATGGTATTGAGCCATTGGTTTCCATTTGGCACTTCGATACACCGCTTAGCTTGGAGCAACGCTATGGTGGTTGGACCAATCGTAAGTTGATTGATTTCTATGTCCGCTATGCTGAGACAATTTTTAATGAATATAAGGGGTTGGTGAAATATTGGATTACCTTCAACGAGATTAACAACACTATCATGTTTTTGGATATGTTTAGTGAACCAACGGATTCTGATTACCAAGATGCCTACCAACACTTACATCACCAGTTTGTTGCCTCTGCCAAGGCTGTAAAATTAGGACATCAAATTGATCCGAACTATCGATTCGGAAACATGATTTGTGGCATCACTTTCTACCCAGGAACCTGTGACCCTGCGGATATTTTAGAAAATCAACACAAATGGGAACAGAATATTTTCTATTGTAGTGATGTTCAAGCCAAAGGTCGCTATGGTTCCTATGCAAACAGATTGTGGAAGGAACACAATGTGGAATTGCAAATGGAAGAGGGAGACCTAGAAATCCTTGCTGAAGGCAAGGTGGATATGTATACCTTCTCTTATTACATGTCAACAGTTGTGACCACTCATAAAGTGGAAGACACGGTTTCAGGCAACTTCTCAATCGGTGCCAAGAACCCTTACTTGACCTATTCAGACTGGGGTTGGGCTCAAGATCCGACAGGACTTCAATACTACCTTGAGAAAATCTACGACCGCTATGAAATTCCGATGATGATTGTAGAAAATGGTTTGGGAGCTTTGGATACAGTTGAAGAAGATGGCTCTATTCACGATGATTACCGTATTGACTACCATCGTGCCCATGTCAATGCTATGGCAGATGCCATTGCCAATGGTGTTGATTTGATTGGCTATACGACTTGGGGCTGTATTGACCTAGTATCAGCAGGAACAGGTGAAATGCGCAAGCGCTATGGATTTATATACGTCGATATGGATGATGCAGGAAATGGTACACTTGAGCGTACACCTAAAGATTCATTCTATTGGTACAAAAAAGTAATTGCCAGCAATGGTGAAGATGTAGAATAGGAAAACGGCAATGTGCCGTTTTTCTTGAAGAAAGGTTAAAAATTTCATGAAAATAGAACACCTTGCCATTTATACTCAAGATTTAGATGGCTTGCGTATCTTTTTTGAATCTTATTTTGGCGCAGAGTCGAATCAGCTTTATCATAATAAAAAAACGAGTTTCAAATCGTATTTCCTGACATTTGAACATGGAGCACGTCTTGAAATTATGACAAGAGATGATGTGATAGATAAGCCAAGCCAACTCAATCACCTAGGTCTCATTCACCTCGCTTTTAGTTTAGGAAGCAAAGAAGCGGTGGATAACTTAACTGCAAGACTTCAGCAGGATGGTTATCCCATTCTTAGTGGACCACGGGTAACTGGCGATGGCTACTACGAATCGTGTGTGTTAGGTTTTGATGATATACAAATAGAATTAACATTATAAGGAGACAAGTCATGTCAGCAAAACAATTTCCAAAAGGATTTCTTTGGGGCGGTGCGACAGCGGCCAACCAATACGAAGGTGGTTGGAATTTGGGAGGGCGTGGTCCAGCCACTTCCGATACCTATATAGCGGCCGATCCAGATAAGCGGAAGGATATGAGTCACTTTGGTAAGCCTATTTCGCGGGCTGATGTGGAATTTGCCTTGGCAGATCAAGAAGGACTCTACCCAAAACGTTGGGGTTCTGATTTCTATCATCGCTACAAGGAAGACATCGCTCTCTTTGCAGAAATGGGCTTCAAGACCTTCCGCTTGTCGATTGCCTGGTCTCGTATTTTTCCAAAAGGAGACGAGTTAGAACCGAATGAAGAAGGACTGGCCTTTTATGATGCGGTCTTCGATGAGCTGAATAAATATGGTATCGAGCCACTGGTGACCCTATCACACTATGAATTTCCTCTTCATCTTGCTCTGGAATACGGCGGCTGGAAAAACCGTAAGGTCATAGAGTTCTTTGTTCGCTATGCCGAGACAGTATTCAAACGCTATCAGGGTAAAGTTAAGTATTGGCTGACTTTTAATGAGATCAATATTTTGGGCATGGTTGGTTATCTATCAGGCGGTCTCCTCTTCGAAGACGGAAAGAATGACCTAGAAGCCATGTACCAAGCGGTTCACCATCAGTTTATCGCTTCTAGTTTGGCAACAAAAGCTGCCCATGAGATTGACCCAGAAAACAAGGTTGGTTGCATGTTGGCACGGATGGAGAACTATGCAGCCACCTGCAATCCAGACGATGTCTTGGCGGCCTTGAAAAAAGACCAGGAAAATCTCTTCTATACAGATGTGCAGGTGCGTGGAGCCTACCCAAGTTATATGAAACGCTTCTTCAAAGAAAATAATATCCAGGTCGTGTTCGAGCCTGGAGACGAAGCGATTTTGAAACAATATCCTGTTGATTTCATGAGTTTTTCTTACTATATGACATCCATCACCCGTGCTCTTCCAGACAAGGACAAGGAAACTGCAGGTAACTTGATCTTGGGAGAAGCAAATCCCTATTTAGAAGCTTCTGATTGGGGCTGGCAGATAGACCCTGTCGGACTTCGTATCACCCTCAACAAGCTTTATGACCGTTACCAAGTTCCCCTCTTCATTGTAGAAAATGGTTTGGGAGCCTTGGATAAGGTGGAGGAAGATGGCAGTATCCAGGACGGCTATCGTATTTCCTACCTGGAAAAACACATCCAGCAAATGTATGAAGCCATTGAAGATGGCGTGGAACTCATGGGCTATACCCCTTGGGGCTGTATCGATCTAGTTTCTGCTTCAACAAGTGAAATGTCTAAACGCTATGGCTTTATCTACGTTGATGCAGACGATCAAGGAAAGGGCAGTTTTGACCGTTCACGGAAGGCATCATTCTACTGGTATAAAGATGTCATTACCAGCAATGGAGCCAATGTATTGACAGAAAAATAGGAGGTCTTATGACAAAAACGATTTATCTCATGCGTCATGGTGAAACCCTCTTTAATACGCAAAAACGAGTGCAGGGTTGGTCGGATTCTCCCTTGACAGAACGTGGTATCGCCCAAGCCCAAGCCGTTGGTCAGTATTTTAAGGAGCAGGGAATCGTCTTTACCAGTGCCTATTCTTCCACGCAAGAGAGGGCTACTGATACACTAAAATTAGTTACGGATGCTCCCTACCAACAGATCAAGGGGCTCAAGGAGATGAACTTCGGTATTTTTGAAGCCAGAGAGGAAGAATTGCTCCCCAAGCACCGTCCAGGTGCTCGTTCTTTCGAAGACCTCTTGGTGCCATTTGGAGGCGAGGACATTCGAGCAGTTGGAAGTCGTGTCAAAGAGGCGATTCTCTCTGTCGCAGAAAGCGAACCAGCTGATCCAATCCTCATGGTCAGTCACGGTGCAGCTATTTGGGGATTGGTGCAGGTTTTGAAGGTCACCTTCCCACCAGGCGTCTTCCTGCCCAACTGTGCCATTTGCCAGCTGACTGTTGAAAATGAGCAAATACGATTTGAAAAACTGATTGATTCCGCACATGATTTTAAGGTTTATGACTTTAAGTAGGGAGGTTTAGTATGAACTATCTTTACTTGATGCGCCATGGACAAACTCGGTTTAATCAACAAGGTCGGATTCAAGGGGCCTGTGATTCTCCCCTGACAGAACTGGGAAGAGAGCAAGCACTAGCTGCTCACCAGTATTTTCAAGAGCAAGGGATTGAGTTCGATAAAGTCTATTCTTCAACCCAAGAACGTGCCTGTGATACGGCAGAATTGGTCACAGGGAGGACGGACTATGTCCGCTTGAAAGGGTTGAAAGAACAGGATTTCGGAGCCTTCGAGGGTCAACAGGAATACCTCAATCCTCCCTTACAGGGAGACATTGGCTACGGTGATTATTTTGTCACCTTTGGAGGCGAATCCTATCGAGATGTCCGAAAACGTATGGAAGAAACCATTGGAGGTATTATGGAAGAAGCGGACGATCAATCCGTTTTAGTAGTTAGCCATGGAGCCGCCATCGCCCAATTTTTCAGACAGGTATTGACAGATTTTCCGCGAGTGCGGATGCGGAATTGTGCCATACTGACTTTTACTTATGAAGACGGTCACTACGATTTGCAAAGCATTGTGGATCCCGTTAACAAAGAAACCCTCTATCAAAAAGAAGGAAAGGAAAAGGAGAAAAAATGACAGTAACAAAAGTATTTCCAAAAGGATTTTTATGGGGTGGTGCAACAGCAGCCAACCAATGTGAAGGAGCTTACGATGTAGACGGACGTGGTCTTGCCAACGTCGATGTCGTGCCGATTGGCGAAGACCGTGGACCAATTATCACAGGTCGCAAAAAAATGTTTGACTTTGAGGATGGTTATTTCTATCCGGCTAAAGAGTCTATCGACATGTACCATCATTTCAAGGAAGATATTGCCCTCTTCGGCGAAATGGGCTTTAAGACTTATCGTCTTTCTATCGCTTGGACACGGATTTTCCCTAAGGGAGATGAGTTAGAGCCAAATGAAAAAGGCTTGCAGTTCTACGAAGATCTCTTCAAGGAATGTCACAAATACGGGATTGAGCCTTTGGTGACCATTACTCACTTTGACTGTCCGATGCATTTGATTGAGCACTATGGTGGCTGGCGCAATCGCAAGATGCTGGAATTCTACGAGCGTCTTTGCCGGACTCTCTTCACTCGCTATAAGGGCTTGGTTAAATATTGGTTGACCTTTAATGAAATCAACATGATTCTTCATGCGCCATTTATGGGTGCAGGACTTTACTTTGAAGAAGGTGAAAATGTAGAAGAGGTCAAATACCAAGCGGCCCACCATGAGTTAGTGGCTTCAGCTATTGCGACCAAGCTTGCCCATGAAATCGACCCAGAAAACAAGGTCGGCTGTATGTTGGCGGCGGGTCAATATTATCCAAATACTTGTCATCCGCGCGATGTCTGGGCGGCTATCAACCAGGACCGTGAAAATTATTTCTTCATTGATGTACAAGCGCGTGGGGAATACCCAAATTATGCCAAGAAGTATTTTGAACGCGAAAACTTGAATATCGTGATGACAGAGGAAGATTTGACCCTTTTGAAAGAGTATACAGTTGATTTCATTTCCTTCTCTTATTATTCAAGCCGTGTGGCATCTGGTGACCCAGAAGTCAATGAAAAGACAGCTGGTAACATCTTTGCCTCTATCAAAAACCCATATCTGGATGCCTCAGAGTGGGGCTGGCAGATTGACCCGCTCGGTTTCCGCATTACCATCAATTCCATATGGGATCGCTATCAAAAACCACTCTTTGTGGTTGAAAATGGGCTGGGTGCAGTTGACACGCCAGATGAAAATGGCTATGTGGAAGACGACTACCGTATCGACTACCTCCGCCAACATGTCTTAGCCATGCGTGATGCCATTGTCGAAGACGGTGTTGAACTTCTAGGCTACACCACTTGGGGCTGTATTGACCTGGTATCTGCTGGAACGGGCGAAATGAAAAAACGCTACGGCTTCATTTACGTCGATCGTGACAATGAAGGAAATGGAACCCTCAAACGCTCTAAGAAAAAATCATTTGAATGGTATAGGAAAGTCATCGCTACAAACGGAGCAGATGTGGAATAAAGCAGAAAGACAAGCCTTGCGCTTGTTTTTTGTTATCGTTTCCAATATAATAAAAGGTGGTTAACAATTTATAAAATCAAGGAGTCTAGCATGAAATACATTGTAAATAACAGTAACAATCCTGCTTACAATATCGCTCTTGAAGCCTATGCCTTCAAGGAATTGACCGATATTGATGAAATCTTTATTCTCTGGATCAATGAGCCTGCCATTATCATCGGTAAGCATCAGAATGCTATTCAAGAAATTAACAAAGAGTACACAGATGAAAACGGCATTCACGTTGTTCGTCGTTTGTCAGGTGGTGGCGCGGTATACCACGACCTCAACAACCTCAACTACACCATTATTTCCAATAAGTCTGAAGAAGGTGCTTTTGACTTCAAAACCTTCTCCAAACCTGTGATTGACACGCTGGCAACTCTGGGTGTTGAGGCTAATTTCACAGGACGTAACGACCTTGAGATTGATGGGAAGAAAATCTGTGGAAATGCCCAAGCCTATGCTAAAGGTCGTATGATGCACCACGGCTGTCTCCTCTTTGACGTGGATATGACCGTCCTTGCCAATGCGCTCAAAGTTTCCAAGGACAAGATTGAGTCTAAAGGGGTTAAATCTGTCCGTGCGCGTGTGACCAATATCAATGATGAATTGCCAGAAAAAATGACTGTTCTGGAGTTCAAGGATACCATCCTCAACCAAATGAAGAAGGAATATCCAGATATGGACGAGTATGTCCTGACTGACGAGGACTTGGCTCGTATCCAAGAAATACATGATACCCAATTTGGTACTTGGGACTGGAACTTCGGTCAAACGCCTGAGTACACTGTGGAGCGCAACGTTCGCTACCCAGCAGGTAAAATCACAACCTATGTGAAAACGGAGAAATCTGTTATCGAAAATATCAAGATTTATGGTGACTTCTTTGGTATCGGAGATGTTTCGGATATTGAGAAATTGCTGATTGGTACACGCTACGAATATGCGGACGTCCTTGCCAAGTTGCAAGAAATCGATACTACGCATTACTTCTCACGCATGACGACAGAAGAAGTGGCTAAGGCTATTGTAGCCTAAGGAATAAGGAACTTGGGTGTATTTTTAATCAGACACTCAGGCTCCTTTTCTTGTTATAGTTAAAACTTATAACAGAGCTTAAAAATTACCTATTGGATTCTTGCAGCGTTTTTTGTTATCATAGAACAGTATCAAATCTAGGAGAACTTATGTCTAATAATTTACTTGTTTTACAATCGGATTTTGGTCTTGTTGACGGAGCGGTTTCAGCCATGATTGGTGTAGCCCTCCAGGAATCACGTGACATTGTGGTTCATAATTTGACCCACGATATCACCCCTTACAATATTTTTGAGGGCTCTTACCGCCTCTTCCAGACAGTGGAATACTGGCCAGAAGGCACTACTTTTGTATCGGTTGTTGATCCAGGTGTTGGCTCCAAGCGTAAGAGCGTGGTGGCATTGACCGAGCAAAATCACTATATCGTTACCCCTGACAACGGTACTCTGTCTTTCATCAAGAAGCACGTTGGTATCAAGGCGGTACGCGAGATTTCTGAAGTGGCCAATCGCAGAGCTAATACAGAGCATTCCTATACTTTCCATGGTCGCGATGTCTATGCTTATACCGGTGCTAAGTTGGCATCTGGGCATATCACTTTTGAAGAAGTGGGGCCAGAACTGCGAGTAGAAGACGTTGTTGAAATTCCAACCGTTCCAACAGAACTTGGACAAGACTTTGTCAAGGGCGCCATCGACATTCTCGATGTTCGCTTCGGTTCTCTCTGGACCTCGATTACCCGTGAGGAGTTCTATACCCTCAACCCGCAGTTTGAAGACCGCTTTGAGGTGACCATTTACAACAACGATATGCTGGTCTACCAAAACCAAGTGACCTATGGCAAGTCCTTTGCGGATGTCCGCATTGGTCAGCCACTCTTGTATATCAATTCCCTCTACCGTGTTGGTCTTGCTATCAACCAGGGTTCATTTGCCAAAGCCTACAACGTTGGTGTCGGTCAAAACTGGCATATTGAAATCAAACGCATTGTTAACTAAACATATTTTTTAAGGAGATTTAGGATGAAAAATAATTCTATCAAAACAGTTGTCGCAACCGGTATTGGTGCAGCCCTCTTTGTGGTAATTGGGATTTTAATCAGCATTCCGACACTTGTTGTACCAAATACTTCGATTCAGCTTCAGTATGCTGTCCAATCCCTCTTTTCTGTTATCTTTGGTCCAGTTGTTGGTTTCTTGGTCGGCTTTATCGGTCATGCTTTCAAGGATTCATTGCAGTATGGTTCACCATGGTGGTCATGGGTTTTGGCATCAGGTGTATTTGGTTTAGTGCTTGGTTTTGCCAAAAATCGTCTTCGTGTCCAAGAGGGAATTTTCGAGAAAAAAGATATTCTTTCCTTCAACATTTTCCAAATTATTGCTAACGTAGTAGCTTGGGGAGTAGTTGCACCTGTTTTGGATATCCTGGTTTATAGCGAGCCTGCAAATAAGGTTTTTGCGCAAGGCTTGGTTGCTGGTATTGTGAATGGCCTAACAGTGGCTATCGCAGGAACAATTTTGGTGGCCGTTTATACCAAATCACAAACTCAAACTGGAAGTTTGTCAAAAGATTAAGAAATGTGCCTGAGAAGAGATTCTCAGGTATTTTTCTGTTATAGCTTCAAACCATAATAACATGCAAATAGTCCTACCATCGGAGCAGCTTGGGAAATTACAGGCATTGAGGGAAGAATTATCAGACCAATAGTTTCAATCAAGATTTTTGTATTTCTGCCGGATTCGGGGTATAATTTTATAGACTGTGTTATTGAAAAATAGCAGAGCTTCGAGCTGGTCAAATCGCTTGATTAGCGCTAATCTATTGCAAAGATTAAAGGAGAATCACACCATGTCAAAAGACATTCGCGTATTGCTATATTATAAATATGTTCCAATCGAAAATGCGGAAGCTTATGCAGCTGAGCACTTGGAATTCTGTAAATCGATTGGTCTCAAGGGTCGTATCTTGATTGCTGATGAGGGCATCAACGGTACTGTTTCTGGTGACTATGAAACAACTCAAAAGTACATGGATTATGTCCATGCTAACCCGCTTTTCAGCGACCTTTGGTTTAAAATTGATGAAGAAAATGAACAAGCATTCAAGAAAATGCACGTTCGCTATAAGAAAGAAATCGTACATTTGGGTCTAGAAGACAATAACTTCGATAGTGATATTGACCCGCTTGAAACAACAGGTGCTTACTTGTCACCAAAAGAATTCAAAGAGGCGCTTCTGGACGAAGATACCGTTGTTTTGGATACCCGTAACGACTATGAGTATGACCTAGGTCATTTCCGTGGCGCAATCCGTCCTGACATTCGCAACTTCCGTGAATTGCCACAATGGGTCCGTGACAACAAGGAAAAATTCATGGACAAGCGTGTCGTGGTTTACTGTACAGGTGGCGTCCGCTGTGAGAAATTCTCTGGCTGGATGGTCCGCGAAGGCTACAAGGATGTCGGCCAATTGCATGGTGGTATCGCAACTTATGGTAAGGATCCAGAAGTTCGTGGTGAACTGTGGGATGGTAAGATGTATGTCTTTGACGAGCGTATCGCTGTGGATGTCAACCACGTAGATCCGACAGTTGTTGGTAAGGACTGGTTTGACGGCACACCATGCGAACGCTATGTCAACTGTGGCAATCCATTCTGTAATCGCCGCACCCTCATGTCAGAAGAAAATGAGCACAAGTATGTTCGTGGATGTTCTGCAGAATGCCGTGCCCATGAGCGCAACCGTTACATCTCTGAAAACGGCTTGACCCGCGAAGAATGGGCAGCACGCTTGGAGGCAATTGGTGAGAGCTTGGCACCAGTGCATGCTTAATTATATGTAGGAGTTTGGAGAAATCCGAGCTCTTTTTTTTCTGCCATTTTCTGGAACTTTACACTTGATACTCATACTCAACTAAAATCAAAAATAGCCAAACTCCAATCTCTACGTACAATTGATTTGAGTTGAGAAGGAGATAGGTTTTGAATAACCTCTTGAAGTTTATCAATAACCTCATTTAAGCTTCTAAATAGCTTATTCTTGAAACAACGTTTGCGGATTTCGGCCCAGACTTGCTCAATAGGGTTCATCTCTGGTGTGTAAGGTGGAATAAAGGTAAATTCTATATTCTCAGGGATATTCAATGTCTGAGATTTATGCCAGACGGCATTGTCCATGACTAGAATAATGTAGTCATCTGATAAGCTTCTGACAATTGGTGTAGAAATTCATTCATCCAATCACTATTACAACCACATGCTAAATGGACAAAGCCCACTGATTTTGCGCTAGCTGTTAGGTTCTGGTTTTCTGAGTAAAGAATGAGAGCCTGAATTTTTCTGTGATGTGGAGCATTTGTCTTGTCTCTGAGGGCTTGTTTTAATTCGTGAACTTGAGTGGGGGTGAGTTTGTTTGTCATAATACCATTAAGCCACTATTTTTGATTTTTGTTAAGTATAAGAAATAATTGTCCGAAGACAAAGAAAAAGTTCGAGCTTGTACATCTCGAACTAGGTTCTTTTGAAAATTGACGGCAGTAAAAGTAGTAGTAACCAGACCAGGGAGGCTAGGAGCAGTAGCAGGTCAACATGCCCCGTAGCATAGCCCACTGCCAGGGTTGAAAGGATTCCCAATGCAGCGATAAGACGAAGAATACTGTTGTGTCTGTATAGAACCTGCCCCACTGTGGACTTGGTCTCCACTAAATGGAGAGTAAAGATAGGAATAGACAGGATGAACAATATTATCATGGGTTTGGGCTGATTGGTCAGAAAGCCATCAATGAGCAGACCAGTAATGGTCAGGTAGCCTATGGCGAAGAGAAGGAGGGGTGTTTTCGATTTCATGTGTTTACTCCTTTTTGGTAATAAGGTAGACGAGGTAGAGTCCCATTGCCAATGGGAACAGGAGTCCGATTGGCTTGACCTTTCCTAGCCAGACCCCAATACCAAATACCAGAAGCAAGACTAGCAGAGCGACGACGATTTGGAGGAGGTAGTAGGCAATATCTTCTTGACTAGGTGACACACGCAGGCTAATGGTGATAGGGACGGTGAGGAGGCTAGGAGAGGCAAAGGGCTCTGGGGCCCAATAGGAGACCAGGCAAATGCTGGTAACGAAGATATAAATGATGCAGTATAGAATGGACTGTCGTTTAGTTGATAGGTGATTCTTCATTTTTTCCTCCTCTCCATTTTCCGTTGGTTTTCTTGGTCCTCCAGTCGTTTGACATAGTTGGTAGCAGAAATGACAATGCTTGCAAATAGTCCCATAAAACCAGCGTAGAAGAGGTTTTTAGGTTGGAAGAGAGTTTCGAGGACAGAACCATTGCTGTCAAACAAGTCTGAGACGCTAGAAAAAATCAAGCTGAATAGGCTGACACCAATTCCCCAACGCAAGGGGTGGCGATAGGGTCGGGCTTGCTCCTCTGGACTGATTTCTTCAGGGTCGAATTGACCAAAATCACGGTTGAGCATCTGGACGCTGAGCACAGCGATGAGAATAAAGAGAATGGCACCGAGCAGGATAGGATACCAGGTTGCAACCTCGGTTGTATAGCGAACAGCTAGCATAAAAGCGACAGCATTGCTTATCAAAAGAAACCAGCTTAGATAGATAAAAGTAAGACCGCCAATTTCATCAGCCTGTTCCCGCCGGCATTCATCCAAGGGACCTCGCACACCGTAGAAATGTTTGATGAGCTTGGTCATCCAGGGTTTTTCTTTTTTGGAAATAGCAGAGCTACTAGTCAGATTTTGAGCCTGTTTCTGGCGATAAACTAACTGAATGTGAGTCACAATCCCCACGAAGATACCGCCTAAACAAGCTGCGAAGAAAAAGCGAGGAGTGGTCAGATTGGTTATGAAGTCCATGTCTTTGTCCATCCAGGCCCCGAAAAAGGCATTCCAGAGATACATGACCAGAGTGAAATATACAGCGAATTTCACACTAGCCCACTTGAGGCCACGTACCTCTTTCTCCGACAAATCCTCCCTATCTAGTGCAGTCAGCTGGCTGCGATAGCTTTGGAGAGCCAGATAGCTCTGAAGTCCTAGCAAGATGATTTCTAAAAAGACTGGGTAGCCGTAGCCAACCTGCTCCGGAAATCGTTCGGACAAGGAGAGAGCCAGAAGAAGAGTAAACAGGAGTCCGATGAAGAGGAAGATGAAGGCCATATTGCCCAATCTCATGGCCTCTTTTCGGCGAAATTCATCCAGCGGACCTGCGATGCCGTAAAATCGTTTGATGAGCTTGTTTTGAAAGGTTTCCTTGTTCATAGCCTGTCTCCTTAGTTGAGATTGTACCGTTTGATGAGGTAGGGTGTGATGTGATGAGTCGCTAGGAAGTAGACCAATCCCATAATGGCAACCTGAAGCCAACTGGTTGGTTTACTTGCTTGAGCAAGGAAATGGTCCAAGCCATAATCAGCGATATTCCAAATGGCCATCAGAAGAAGGGAGAGAATGGTTGAGAGGCTAGAGCGTACGATAGTTCTTTTGTTTTTCATAGTGTTCTCCTTTCTTTAATCAATCCAAAAAAGGCTGTTGAGGTCGGTCTGTAGGATCTTGGCTAGGTTGATGCAGAGGTCCAGCGAGGGGTTGTATTTGTCATTTTCAATCATGTTAATGGTTTGACGTGAGACTCCGATAGCCTTGGCTAATTCTAGCTGGGACAGGCCGAGTTCCGTTCGGAAGGATTTGACACGATTCATATGACCTCCTATCTTATGTCACATATATGCGACATCTCTGTATAAAATTTTTTGAGGATGTCTCCTCTATTTTTGTCAAATATATCTGACATACTTCCTAATGTTATTATAAGAAAATCTTAAAGAGATGTCAACTATAATTGACATATTTTTTGTAAAAAGTTTGCAACAACTTTTTGTATTGTTTTGTGGTACAATAGAAAAGATATGAGCAAGGAATTTAATCACACAACTGTTCTCTTGCATGAGACAGTCGATATGTTAGACATCAAACCAAATGGAATTTACGTAGATGCAACGCTGGGTGGAGCAGGTCATAGCGAGTACCTGCTCAGTCAGTTGACAGAAGGTGGGCATCTTTATGCCTTTGACCAGGATCAGACGGCCATTGACCATGCCCACATCCGCCTGGCTCCCTATATTGAAAAGGGACAGGTTACCTTTATCAAGGATAATTTCCGCAATCTAAGGGCGCGTTTGGCTGAGCTGGGTGTGACGGAGATTGATGGGATTTGCTATGATTTGGGTGTTTCCAGTCCCCAGTTGGATGAGCGAGAGCGTGGCTTTTCCTATAAACAAGATGCGCCGCTGGACATGCGGATGAACCGAGAAGGGCATTTGACGGCCTATGATGTGGTCAATAGCTATGACTACCATGACCTGGTGCGGATTTTCTTTAAATATGGTGAGGATAAATTTTCCAAGCAGATTGCTCGTAAGATTGAACAGGCGCGTGCGGTCAAGCCGATTGAAACAACGACAGAATTGGCGGAGCTTATCAAGTCGGCCAAGCCAGCCAAAGAACTCAAGAAAAAAGGCCATCCTGCCAAGCAGATTTTCCAGGCCATTCGGATTGAGGTCAATGATGAGCTGGGGGCAGCGGATGAGTCCATTCAGCAGGCCATCGATTTGCTGGCGGTGGGAGGACGGATTTCGGTCATTACCTTCCATTCTCTGGAGGATCGCCTAACCAAGCAATTGTTCAAAGAGGCTTCGACAATTGATGTTCCCAAAGGCTTACCCTTTATCCCAGATGATTTGAAGGCACCACTTGAATTGGTCATAAGAAAGCCAATCTTGCCAAGTCAAGAAGAATTAGACAGTAACAACCGTGCGCATTCAGCCAAATTGCGCGTAGCAAAGAGAGTGCATAAGTAGGAGTAAGCTATGTTGCAGGAAAAACGTAGAGAAACGACCATGCGTCTGATTAGTGAAAAAATCAAAACCTTTAACCGCGTTGAAAAGGCTTTTTATGCTAGCCTGGTATTTACAGCGCTGTTCTTGGCTATTGGGGTTATCTTCATCCAGACCAAGCTCTTGCAGGTGCAGGGCGAAATGGCACGGGTCAATCAGCAAATCAACTCCAAGCAGGTAGAAATTGACGATACTAAGCAGGCTATCCAGGAATTGACGCGCTCGGGTCGATTGATGGAAATTGCTGAAAAAGAAGGATTGACCTTAAACAATAATAACGTAGGGGTTGCCGAATAATGCAGACGAGACGAAAGAAATTATTACGGTACATATTGAAACAACGCTACCGGCCTTCGCAGAACAGGCGTAGGGTCGGTCAGAACCTGATTTTACTCAGTATTTTTACCTTTTTGGTTTTCCTTATCAACTTTGCTATCATTATTGGGACCGACTCCAAGTTCGGAGTGGATTTGTCAGTGGCCGCTAGTCGTGTGCACCAGCAAGAGGTAATAGTTCAAGCAAGGCGTGGGACCATCTATGATCGACTGGGCTTCCCAATCGCAGAAGATTCGACCACCTATACGGTCTATGCAGTCGTTGATAAGAATTATGTATCAGCTTCCAATGAGATTTTATATGTAGAGTCGAGCCAATTCTCCAAGGTGGCTTCTATTTTTAAAAATCTTCTAGATATTGATGAGGAGTATACTCTCAAGCAATTGAAGCAGCCAGAATTGAGCCACATTTACTTTGGTGCTAAGGGGAAAAATATTTCCTACAATACCATGATGACCATTAGTCAGGAAATGGAAGCGGCCGGCATCAAGGGCATTAAGTTTAACATGAGCCCTGGGCGAATGTATCCAAATGGGAATTTTGCCTCAAATTTCCTTGGATTGGCGACGCCTGACGAAAATGAAGATGGAAGTTATAGCTTGAGCGGCAAGACAGGCATGGAATACTACCTCAATAGCATTCTCGCAGGTCAAGATGGCAAGATTATCTACGAGAAAGATAACAAGGGTCGGATCCTGCCTGGAACAGAGGACATCAGGGTTCGGCCAGTAGATGGTCAAGATGTTTATACGACTCTATCTGCTGATTTGCAACGTTCGCTAGAAACCAACATGGATATTTTCTTTGATAAGACAAAGGGGAAATACGCCAGTGCGACCTTGGTATCAGCCAAAACTGGGGAAATTTTAGCAACAACTCAACGACCAAGCTATGATGCGGATACAAAAGAAGGGTTAGCTGATAAAGATTTGCTCCAGTACTCCCTTCTGTATCAGGCCACTATGGAGCCAGGTTCGACCATGAAGGTCATGACCTTGGCATCAGCAATCGATAGCAATGTCTTTGATCCTAATCAGATGTATGTCAATAATGGCTATACCATTGCGGATGCAACGGTTAACGACTGGACGGTCAATGGGGGAGAGTCTGCTGTTTCCCTCAATATGGCCCAGGCATTTGCCCTATCCAGTAACGTCGGGATGATCATGTTGGAACAAAAAATGGGCAATGAGAAATGGTTGGATTACCTAGCCAAGTTCCGTTTTGGCTATCCGACACGTTTTGGAATGGGGTCTGAAAGTGCAGGCCTCCTGCCGGGCGACAACATCGTAACCATTACCATGTCTTCATTCGGTCAGGGTATTTCAGCGACTCAGGTCCAGATGTTGCGGGCCTTCTCGGCTATTGGTAATGACGGAACCATGTTGCAACCCAAGTTCATCTCAGGCTTGTATGATCCAAATTCCGATTCGGTGCGTATTGCCAAACCTGAAGTGGTTGGCCATCCTGTATCTGAAAAAGCAGCTTCAGATACACGGGATTACATGATCACAGTTGGGACTGATCCAGTTTTTGGTACGCTCTATAACAAGTGGACTATGTCTCCTGTTATTCAGGTTAATGGTTATGATGTGGCAGTAAAATCAGGTACTGCCCAGATTGCCAAGGAAGATGGAACGGGTTACATTGATGGTCGATACCTTCAGTCAGTCGTAGCCATGGTTCCAGCTGAGGATCCAGAATTTATTATGTATGCAACCGTGAGAGAGCCAGAATCCTATACTGGAATGGAGTGGGAGGATATATTTAATCCAATACTGAAAGAGGCTATGTTATTGAAAGATAATTTAAACTTGGATAATGTTGCTCCTTCATTGCAGTTTGTGGAAAATGAAACAGAATTTAAGTTACCAGATGTTATTGGTCAAGGCCCAGGCACAACTGCTGAGGAATTGCGTAGACAATTGATTCAGCCTATTATTTTGGGAAATGGCGACAAGATAACGGATGTTTCTGTTACAGAAGGGACCAATCTCCCAGCCAATCAGCAAATCCTTCTTCTGACCAATAACTTTACCCATATTCCAGATTTTTACGGATGGACCAAGGAAAATATGGACATCTTTAGCGAATGGACGGGTATCGAAGTCGTCTATAAGGGAGAGGGAAGTCTGGTTGTGGACCAGAATGTTGCCTTTGGTCGAGAGCTGAAGAAAACCAAGAGATTAACAATTACATTAGGAGATTAACATGCAATTTGCACTCATTTCGAGTCTGGTAGCCTTTCTAGCAACGCTACTTTTGATTCCAAGATTTATCGTTTTTTATCAAAAGAAACGCATTGAAGGGCAACAGATGCACGAGGATGTGAAACAGCATCAATTTAAGGCGGGAACCCCTACCATGGGAGGAACTGTCTTTCTGGTGACAGCCATTGTAACGAGTCTGATTTTTGCCACTATCAGCAACCTGTTAACTGGTGGATTACTAGCCATTCTATTCATCCTGTTTCTCTATGGCCTGGTCGGATTTTTGGATGATTTTTTGAAAATCTTCCGCAAAATCAATGAGGGTCTCAACCCCAAGCAAAAGTTAGCTCTGCAAATACTTGGTGGACTGGTGTTCTACTTTGTCCATGTCAATGCTACTGGGGGAGGTGAACTGAATGTCTTTGGTTACCTGCTTGACCTAGGCCCCTTCTACATTGCCTTTGTCCTTTTCTGGTTGGTCGGCTTCTCAAATGCGGTCAACCTGACAGATGGTATTGATGGCCTAGCTTCGATTTCGGTCGTGATTAGCTTGGCAGCCTATTCCATCATTGCTTTTATCAATAGGCAGTTCGACATTTTACTGGTCTGCCTGACCATGATTGGTAGTCTGCTTGGCTTCTTTGCCTACAATCGAAAACCCGCAAAAATCTTTATGGGGGATGTCGGTTCGCTAGCACTGGGCGGCATGCTAGCTACGATTTCAATCGCTCTTCGTGTGGAATGGACCCTGCTCCTCATCGGCTTTGTTTATGTCCTTGAAACGTCATCCGTTATGCTACAGGTGTCCTATTTCAAATACAGCAAGAAAAAGTTTGGAGAAGGTCGTCGGATTTTCCGCATGACTCCTTTCCACCATCACTTGGAACTAGGCGGTTTATCTGGCAAATCCGAAAAATGGAGCGAATGGAAGGTGGACTTCTTCCTTTGGGGTCTTGGCCTTGGAATGAGTCTATTGACGCTTGCAATTTTATATCTATAAATAACAAATACTCTCAGTCTTGGACATGTAGCTTCTAGGACGGAGAGTTTTTTCTTTGAAGACGATCTGTATAGATAAATTTTAAGTCTTCATAAATTTTATATATTGGTCAAGCCAGTTGATTCTTGGTAAACTAGTACTACTTTTGTAAAATGGAGGAAAATGACATGAAAAAGAAATGGCTTACTGGCCTCTTATCAACTGTAGCAGTTTTGACCTTGGCGGCTTGCGCCAATGGCGGAGCGTCCAATACAGGTTCTAGCTCAAAAGCTGCATCATCAGCAGATACGGAAACCTTTACCTATGCTATCGACGGCGACCCAAGTTCGACCAACCCGCTTAACACCAGCGACCGTTGGGGCTTGACCTTGACCAATTTTATCTACTCGCCATTGATTCGTATCGAGGCAGACGGTAGCTATGTCAATGAATTGGCAGAATCTTACGAGATTGCAGAAGACGGCCTTAGCATCACGGTTAAACTCCGCCAGGATGTTAAATGGTCAGACGGCGAAGCCTTTAACGCAGATGATGTTGTCTTTACTTACAATGAAAAAGTGAAGAAAGAAAATGGTGGTTCAGACGGCCTTTATATCAACGACCAACCTGTGACGGTTGAGAAGGTAGATGACTATACGGTCAAATTCGTCCTTCCAGCAGTGTCTGCACCTGCCTTGGACAATATCGTAGCAGAGACCTACATTATCCCAGAGCACATCTTTAAAGATGAGGCAGACCTGTCTGTTAACCAATTGAAGGCAACCCCTGTCGGTACAGGACCTTACAAATTTGTAGAGTACAAGAATGGTGAGTATATCAAGTTGGAAGCCAACGAGAACTACTACAAGGGTGAGGCAGAAATCGACAATCTGGTCCTTCGTATCATCGAAAGCCCAGATACGACTAAAGTTGCTCTTCAAACAGGTGAAGTAGATGCAGCCTTTGTTCTTCCGGCGGTTATCAAGGACTTGGACAAAGATACACTTGAAACTTATGCTTATAGTGAAAACCGTGTTGGCTACCTGGGTCTCAATACGACGACTGAAGAGTTGAAGGATGTCAAGGTCCGCAAGGCTATTCTCTTTGCACTAAACAAGGATGAATTCAACCAGGCAGCTTACTTGGATAAGGAATACTATGAGACACCATATTCCTTCCTTCCAGTTGCCAACCCATACAAGACAGATGATGTTGAAAAATATGAGCAAAATGTTGAGAAGGCCAAAGAGCTCTTGGTTGAAGCAGGTGTCAGCAATCTGACCCTCAACCTGGGTTACAACTCATCTGACGCAGCACAAACCCTACAAGCAACCTTGATCCAACAGCAATTGGCTGCTATCGGTGTAACGGTTGAATTGGCTGGTGGCGATTCATCTGCCCTCTTCACAGAATTGCGCAAGGAAGGCTCAACAGCCTACAATCTCTTCCTGGGTGGCTACATCATGGGGAATGACCCAGACCAATATGCTCGTCTCTTCAAGTCAGGTGGAGCGTCTAACTACTTCAAATTGACTTCACCAGAAATTGACGGCTACTTTGCAGAAGGCGCGGTTGAGCTGGATAAGGCTAAGCGTGAAGAAATCTATGACAATTTGCAGAAAGAATTGGCTGACCAAGCGGCTATCTACCCAATTGTGGACAACAAGAAAATCTTGGCTGTTAACAAGCGTGTGAAAAATGTCGAAGAGGCTGGTTTGGTTCCAATCTTTACCTTTGAAGATCCGTCTAAATTGACGATTGAATAAGGGAGTCTTTTGTTCAACAAGACGAATGGGCCTGACTAATCTTAGTCAGCCCATTCAAACAATAGTGGGAAGTTAGGTCCGAACTTTATAAGAACCTGTATTCACAAGTAAAGTACATTTGGATAGGAAATAGTTTTTTGCACATCAAGGCCGTTTTTCTAGAAATACTGACAATATTTCTAGAAAAACGAACGTTGAGTAGCATAAAAATAGCCCTAGCTAAAGGTGCCGAGCTGTGAATATAGGTTCTAGGGTTTTGGCCGGCTCCCTTTTCGTGTTTTTGGAGGAACTATGTTTCGTTATATTGTAAAGAGGATTTTGCAGGCCATTCCTCTCTTATTACTCATTTCCTTTATCGTCTTTTCCCTGATTCAATTGGCCCCCTTTGATGTGATTGATTCCATGACAACGCCCAATATGGATCAGGAGCAAATTGACCTGCTCAAGGAACGGTATGGGCTCAACCAACCTTTCTTGGTTCAGTACGGCATCTGGCTAAAGGGCCTCTTGACAGGGGACCTTGGTTTTTCTCTGATGACCCAGCATTCAATTGGCGCGGATTTGGCGGAGAAAATTCCTAATACCATTTCGCTGGTCTTGCCTTCTTACTTGACTGCTCTGGTCATGGCAGTGGCCTTGGGTTTGATTTCAGCTTCCCAGCGAGGGAAGTGGGTTGATAAGGTTATCGATGCCTTTGCCTCTATCGGGATTGCCATGCCGACCTTCTGGTTTGCCATGATTTTGATTTACCTCTTTGGTTATAAGTGGCGCCTTTTTCCTTTTATCGGTATGTATACTCTGGGCAAGGAAGGGGATTTTCTGGATTTTCTCTCCCATTTCACCCTGCCCTATCTGACCTTGACCATGGCTTTCCTACCAGAATTAATTCGTTTCATCCGGGCATCAGCCATTGTGGAGGTGGACAAGGACTATGTGACCGTACAAGAGGCTTTTAAGGCTAAAAAATCAGAAATCTTCGGCAAGCATGTGGCACGAAATGTCTTGATTCCTGTAGCCACCCAGGTGGGGATGGCCCTGCCTATGTTGGTGACGGGAGCTATCATTACAGAAACCATTTTTGCCTGGCCGGGAGTGGGACCTTATCTGACAGCAGCAACCAAGGCCCTGGACTATCCGGTGATTATGGCGGTTATGCTCCTGTCTGCCAGCCTTGTCATCCTGGGCAATCTCCTGTCGGATGTCTTGTATGCCCTAGTGGATCCCCGTGTCTGGAAAGGAGGAGAAAACTAATGTTGATACTCAAACAATTGAAGGCAACACTCAAAGAATCTCCCCTCTATCTCTTTTCAGTCATCTTTATCCTCTTTTTGGTAGTCCTATCTCTCTTGGCCCCCCTTATCCCTATCGATCCCAATCTGACGGATGTGACGCAGATGAACCAGGGACCGAGTGCGGAGCATTGGTTTGGAACGGACCAGGTCGGGCGTGACTACTTTATCCGCGTTATCTACGGTGGACGGATTTCCCTTTTAGTCGGTCTCATGGCCATGGTCGCCTCGGTGACAATCGGCAGCCTGGTCGGGATTACGGCTGGTTATCTTGGCGGAAAATGGGACAATGTCATCATGCGGATTGTTGAAGTTCTGTCTTCCATTCCCTGGCTGGTTTTGGTCATCGTGCTCAGCGTCTTCTTGAAACCTGGCTTGTCAACCATTATCATCGTTATTGGTGGCTTTTCTTGGATGAGCATTGCCCGAATTTTACGGGCCGAGACCATGAAAGCCAAGGTGGCAGACTATGTTGGCTATGCAGCCTTTATCGGTGTTAAAAAGCGGAAAATCATCTGGCGCCATATTTTACCAGCAATCCTCCCAACCTTGATAGTAACGGCATCGACCAGCATTTCGTCGGCCATTATGACGGAGTCTGCCCTCAGTTTCTTGGGAATGGGGATCCAGCAACCGCTGGCTTCTTGGGGAAGTCTCCTGCAAAATGCCCAGTCAACCTTGCAGAGTGCTCCACATATGGCAATCTTGCCTGGACTTTTTATCCTTCTGACCATTTATTCCTTTAACAATATTGGTGACTTGATTCGTGATTGCCTAGAAAGAGAGGTCTACTAATGACAGAGAATTTGATTAGCTTAAACAATCTGACCATTACCAATCAGAAACGGACCTCTCAAATGGTCTTGGTGGACGGTATTGACCTCAGCATTCCCAAGGGAAAAATCGTCGGTATCGTTGGAGAGTCGGGTTCTGGAAAGAGCTTGACCATGAAGTCTCTGATGGGGATTTTGCCCAAAGGTTTGGAGGCAAGTTATAGCAGCTTTGAGATGAACGGACAGGCTGTTGACAATCCAAAAGCTCTGCCCTTGTCCATGATTTTCCAGGATCCTATGACCTCTCTCAATCCCTTGCGGACCATTGGTTTTCATCTGAGGGAAGTGGTGCGTCGTTTCCAGCCAGGTTTGAGCAAGGACCAGGTGGAAACAGAAATATTATCGATTCTAGAAAAGGTTGGTATTGCGGATCCAGCTTTACGTCTCAAGCAATTTCCCTTTGAGTTTTCAGGTGGTATGCGGCAGCGTATTGTCATTGCTATGGCTTTATTAGCCAAACCCGAGCTCTTGATTGCGGATGAGCCGACAACGGCCTTGGATGTGACTATTCAGGCTCAGATTTTGGCCCTCCTCAATGAGTTGCAGGAGTCCTTTGGCTTGACCATTGCCATTGTCAGTCATGATTTCAGTGTGATTGCTGGCATTTGTGACCAGGTCTATGTTATGCGTCAGGGCAAGGTGGTAGAGAAGGCTAATGTGGAGACCATTTTCGCTGAACCGCAGCATGCTTATACCCAGGCCCTGCTCAAGGCGGCCCGTTTGGAAACCTTTGACGGCAGCTTGCCAGTAGATAGTCCGACCAGTCAGTTGGTTGAGGTCGGTCCGGACCATTGGGTAAGAAAGGAGCAAGCAGATGCCTAAAGATATTATGGTAGAAGTTGCTGGTGTCAGCAAGACCTATCGGAAAAAATCCTGGTTGGGTCAAGAACAGGTGGTTCAGGCCCTGAAAGATATTGACCTGTCCATTTTCAAGGGGGAAACCCTGGGCTTGGTAGGTGAGTCAGGTAGTGGGAAATCAACCCTGTCCAAGATTATTTTGGGACTGGAAACAGCCAGCCAAGGGGACATTCGTTTTCCAAGCCTATCGGATCAGGAGCTGAAAAAACAGGCCTTGCAGGTCATTTACCAAGATCCCTATTCGTCTCTCAATCCCTACCTATCAGCCTTGGAATTGGTCAAGGAACCCCTCTACGCCCTACCCAAGGAAGAGGCGGAAAGCAGGGCCTTGGCTATTCTGGAGCGGGTGGGAATCAGTGGGGATGCGGTCCACAAGCGTCCCAAATCCTTTTCAGGTGGTCAACGTCAGCGGATCGGGATTGCACGGGCGGTCGTCTCGCAGCCTCAGTTTGTGGTCTGTGATGAGCCAACATCAGCCTTGGATGTTTCCATACAGGCGACCATTTTGGATTTGCTACGGGGCTTGCAGGATGAATTTGGTTTGACCTATCTCTTCATCTCACACGATTTGACCTTGGTGCGGCACTTTGCAGATCGGATTGCTGTCATGTATAAGGGTAGTCTGGTCGAACTGGGTCCTGCGTCAGCTATTTTCCAGAATCCCCAGCACGCCTATACCCGCTATCTGCTAAAGTCCAATCTGAGTTTGGATCCAGCTCAGGCCCGGCAGGAATTGGCTGATTTGGCAAAGAATAAGCAGAGCCACTACTTTGTCACTCAAGGTCAGTGGTTAGAGGTGGAGGAGGGACATTTTGTCCTTTCAATCCCTGATAAATAAAATTTATAACGAGATTGAAAATCTATATTAGACGATGTTTCTTGCTCGTGATAGAATAATAAAAAATTGATAGAGAGGATTTCCTATGAAGAAGGTTGTGATTGGTATTTCGGGTAATGAGCAAGAATTTCCAAGCAAATCGGGCCGTCATTATGTGACGGTGGCGCGTGAATTATCAGACGGTGTGCGCCAGGCTGGTGGCTTGCCAATCGTGATTCCTATGGGAAGTCCGGATTCGGCCAAGGATTACATTGACATGGTGGACAAGTTGATTTTATCTGGTGGTCAGCATGTAGACCCTAGCCTGTATGGCCAGGAAAAAGAGATTGACAGTGACGATTATTTGTTGGCGCGTGATGAGTTTGAATTGGCCTTGATTAAGGAGGCACTTCGTCAGGGCAAACCGATTTTTGCAGTCTGCCGTGGGATGCAGTTGCTCAATGTGGCCCTGGGTGGTAGTCTGGAGCAGTCCTTGGAGGACCATTGGCAGAATGATTGGGCAGGAACCTCTCACCAGCTAGAAGTCGAGGCCCATAGCCGTGTCAGCCACCTCTTTGCTCAAGGTAGTCAAATCAATTCCTTCCACCACCAGCGGATCAAGGAATTGGCACCTGGTTTAGTAGCAACAGGACGTGATCCACGAGATGGGACCATTGAGGCTTATGAAAGCAAGGGCAAGCAGGCCCTATTTGGCCTTCAGTGGCACCCAGAGTTCTTGTTTGAGGATTGCCGTCAACACAGAGAACTTTTCCAATACATTGTTGATCGATTTTAAGTTAACCAACTGCTCGATAGGGTGGTTGGTTTTTGCAACTTTATAAATAAAAATATGTATAATTCTATTGAGAAAAAATTGTAAAAAATGTATAATAATGTTTGTAGTTGTATACAATACGATTTATCCTTAGGAAGGAATCATTATATGAAGAAGAGTCAAGATTTTAAAGGTTATGGAAGTATCCGAAAAGGTATTCATGGAGCAGTTGGAATACTTGTTTTAGGTTTACTTTTTTCAGCCGGTCAGGTAGTCGCTGCGGATGAGGTAGTGACAGAAGCTACATCAGATACTGGATTAACGATTTCGGAAGATTCCATTGCTGATATTCCGGAGGGAGCAGCAGTTGATTCGAATGCTGGTGAAAATATTGCTAATACATCAGAATCGAATACAGCAATTGATGGAAGTGGTACAGACCTTGTCAACGAGGTTTCTGCAAATGATAGCACAGAGCGTTCAGCTGACCTGCCGGCAACAGTGATGGAGGATCGAACAGCGCCGGAGTTAGTATCAATAGCGACTGATAAGAGCGAGTATCGGGCCGGGGAAACGATTCGTGTAACAATTAATGCACGAGATGAAACAGGTATAGAAAATACATATGTTAGTTTCTACAGTGAAGATATCACAACAACGCATAGCATTAGTCGTGACTATAGCAGTCGAGAAATAACAAGGCTATCCGATGATACTTATCAAATTACAGATTGCTATACAATTCCTACTACCCTCCCAAGTGCTCGTTTCAAAGTAGGTTATGTTGGGCTAACTGATAGTGTTGGTAACGAATCTATTATTAGTCGTTATGATGGAACAGAGGGACAAAAGGAACAGGTAGGCTCTCTCTCTATTTCGGTTATTGGAAGTGTAACGGATGTGACTCCGCCTGAATTATTATCTATCTATACAAATAAAAATGAATATCAGGCCGGAGAAATGATTCGCGTGACAATCAATGCACGAGATGAAACAGGTATAGAAAATACATATGTTAGTTTCTACAGTGAAGATATCACAACAACGCATAGCATTAGTCGTGACTATAGCAATCGAGAAATAACAAGGCTATCCGATGATACTTATCAAATTACAGATTACTATACAATTCCTACTACCCTCCCAAGTGCTCGTTTCAAAGTAGGTTATGTTAGGTTAACTGATAGTGTTGGTAACGAATCTATTATTAGTCGTTATGATGGAACAGAGGGACAAAAGGAACAGGTAGGCACTCTCTCTATTTCGGTTATTGGAAGTGTAACGGATGTGACTCCACCTGAATTATTATCTATCTATACAAATAAAAATGAATATCAGGCCGGAGAAATGATTCGTGTAACAATCAATGCACAAGAAGAAACAGGTATAGAAAATACATATGTTAGTTTCTACAGTGAAGATATCACAACAACGCATAGCATTAGTCGTGACTATAGCAGTCGAGAAATAACAAGTCTATCCGATGATACTTATCAAATTACAGATTACTATACAATTCCTACTACCCTCCCAAGTGCTCGTTTCAAAGTAGGTTATGTTAGGCTAACTGATAGTGTTGGTAACGAATCTATTTTTAGTCGTTATGACGGTACGGATTCCCAGAGAAAGGATATTTCAGAAATAGAACTGAAAATACATTCAACTCAGTCGGGTGCAGTAATTATTCATTATCAACTTGAAGATGGTACTAAAATTGCGGAGGATAAGCGTGTATCTGGTGTTGTTGCGACATTAGCACCAGGTGCTAGTCAATCAATAGCCACAGGTATTACTTATGATACAAGTACAGAGGCTCCCTTGATTTTGGAAGGTTTGGACGGTAGAAAATATTATAAGCTAAATGTAGATGGGGATGAATCAGGAGTCTTAAAACAAGGAATAAGTGAGGTAACTTATACATATACACCATATCTAGTATCTACTGAACAAATTGACCAGAAATACGGTCGTGTACTTGTCCAATTCCAAACTCCAGAAGGTCAGTCAATCAAAGAATCCGTCCTGGCTGTTCCAGACACCTTGGTTAGTTATCGTGAAAAGTCAATTTATATTGATGGAACTGAAAGTATCTCGGAGCCGATTAGCTTGTATCCATATTACGATATATTCCAATATCTAGAGCAGTCTATTGAGTTTCAGGGAGTTGTCTACAATAGAGACACAAGTGTAGATTATTACGCTACTCGTGGGTTATCGGAAGGTGAAGAAGTGATAACACTTTATTACCGACCAATTCCATCCTTGCAATCCTTAACCTTTGATAAGGAATCTTACAAACCTGGTGATACTGTTACTGCAAGTTTCGTCGTTTTTTCACCGGAAGAAATGGAAAGGATTTTCTTCGGACTGTCTGATAATCGATTAAATCATAAATATGTTTTAAGAGCAGAAGGAAATTCATATACGGTTGTTGGTGAAAATCTGTATCGCTTCGATGTGCCGATTCAGCTCATGAAATCTTATCCACAAGCGAAACTAGATTTAGATTATATTTATTTGGCTGCAAAAAATAACAGCCGTTCAGATACGGTATCAGATCCGAAGCTTATCGACCACATTCATTCGACATTTAAAGTGGATTCTGATTTTATCATGACTGATAATGAAGGACCTAAAATCCTTGATATTCAATTCAATCAGTCAGAGTTCGACTATGGTGAAAAGATAATTGCAACCATAGATGTTGAAGATGAATCAGAAATTGCGGAGGTAAATTTATCTTTTAATTCTGAGAATGGTATTTACAATTTTGCCGGAAATATCGAGCAGATTGAGCATCTTTCTGGCAATAAAAAACGAATCACTTTATCTAGTATCGCCCACTTTACCTATCCTGAGGGAGTTTCGAATGTAGGTAATATATTTGTTTCGGATAGATTTGGAAATTCAGCGTCCTTCTCTCAACCTGAAGAATCGCTAGGAAAATTTATTACCATTCATCCTAGAACAGAATTGGAACCAAAACCAATTATCGAAGAAGAGACGTCAACTACCGTTAAAATAGTTGATAAGGCAACCCGCCGAGTATTGATTCGAAAAACAGTTGTTGGAGACTATCAAACTGTGCAAGACGCAGTTGAAGAAGCGATAGCGACATATGAAGCTGAATATGGGGTAAAATTTGAATTGAGTGGTGCTGGAGGCACCGGCAGGTCCGTGGTAACAACTGAGGATAATCGAACTCATACTGCTATAACACGTTATTATGAGCAATTTGTGACAAATATTTCTGATAAGCCCTTGCCAGAAGATACAAATACGCTTGTGCCTAAGGGACTTATCTACGATAATAATAGTGTCAACTATGCTTTGTTCCGGGTGAGAGTTATGGTTGGTGATGAGGTGATGAGCGATACTAGTCAAACAATTTATTCAACTGTTGATGAAGTGATTCGCGAAATCTTGACCGGTCTTGATAATAACTTGTACACTCTAGGTTCTATAGATGTTAAGAATGAATTCACAAGCATTTTTACTGATGTCCAAATCTATAATGGTCCTTCCTATGACATTCTAATTCAATTGAAAAAATTGGAAATGGAGCCTAATCAACAAACTTCCCCAGAACCAATCGAAACGGATAAACCGAATGACACAACAATAAATGATGATTCGGATAGTATTGAAAAGGAAACTGAAAACAAGGTTCCAGTTGAAGACTTAAGTAGTACTAATGAAGTAGGCAATCGTCTTGACGATTCGAATGAAATAATTTCTAACGTGTTGCCAACTAATATTGTCTCAATCGGTATAGGACAAGATATTAAATTCGGAAAAACACTGGATAGTGATATAGGTTCTCAGATTACTGTTAATCAGGACAGAACTCAAGTTTCTTCTAAGTCAGTAGGAGATTCCGTAGATAGTGGTCGTCCGGTACTCCCTAAAACTGGTAGTAATGAGCCCATTAGTCTACCAATTGTTGGTCTCAGCCTGCTCGGAGTTGCACTTATCCGTAGAAAAAAGGTGAGATAGTTTAGTCAACACAGAGAACTTTTCCAGTACATTGTTGATCGATTTTAAGTTAACCAACTGCTCGTAAGAGTGGTTGGTTTTTGCATGTTTTCAAAAGCTATAGTGAAACTGGGTTTTGGTATAGTTAAAACTTATAACAATCTATAAAAAATACCAATTGGTCAGATTTCATTTTCTGTGTTAAGATAAATACAGTTCAAAAATTAAGGAGATTACTTTCTATGAAACTTAAAAAATTATTTACCTTTGCAGCAACAGCTGCCCTATCCATTGCGACACTTGCAGCATGTGCTCCAGCATCTGAATCAGGTTCAACTTCTTCAGATACAGCGGAAACAACCTTGAAGGTTGGTATCATGACGCGCAATACTTACACGACTGATGTTTGGAACAAGGTTACGGAAAATGCTGCCAAAGAAGGTGTGAAGTTGGAGTTCACAGAATTCACAGACTATTCACAACCAAACAAGGCCTTGGCTGAGGGCGATGTGGATGTCAATGCCTTCCAACACATTTTCTTCTTGGATAACTGGAACACAGAAAACGGTGAAAACTTGCAGGTTGCGGGCTACACTCTTTACAGCCCAATTCGTTTCTACTCAGGTATCGCAGACGGTAAAGACAAGTATGCAGATGTCGAAGACCTTCCAGAAGGTGCTGAAATCGCAATTCCTAACGACCCAACAAACGGTAGCCGTGCCCTCTTCTTGCTTGAGTCACTTGGCTTGATCAAATTGGAAGTGAAAGACGGTGACTTGGCATCACTTGCTGATATTACTGAAAATCCAAAAAATATCAAAATCACTGAATTGGATGCTAGCCAAACAGCTCGTTCATTGGAATCAGTTGACGGGGCAGTTATCAACAATAACTACGCTCAAGAAGCAGGTATTGATACAGACACTGCCTTGTATATCGAGGAAAAAGGTCCAAATACAAAAGTTTGGTACAATGTCATCGCAGCTCAAGACAAGTGGGAAGAGTCAGACAAGGCTGACGCTATCAAAGCCCTTGTCAAAGCATACAACACTGATGAAGTTGGTAAGTTGATTGAGGACGGCTCTAAGAAAACAGATTTCCCAATCTGGAACGAAGCAAAATAAAAAGAATTAAACAACAGGATAGAGGCTGGGAGACCCCCAGCTTCTCTTCCTATTTTTGGAGGAGGTAGAAAAAATGGGACAGATAAATGAGCAGGCACAAATCGTAGCATTCCAGGAAGACAAGATTGTCCAGGAGGGGATTGGGCATCTGAGAAAACTGATTAGTATGAAATCTATCTTTGCCCAGCAGATTGGTCTTTTGGAGGTTGCTACTTACCTCAAGAATTTGTTTGAAAGTGCAGGGGCAGAGGTTATCTTGGACCAGTCTCATACGGCTCCTTTTGTCATGGCTCGTTTTGCAGCGACGGTGCCCAATGCCAAGACCCTGATTTTCTACAACCACTATGACACAGTGCCGGCTGATAGTGACCAGATTTGGCTCAAGGGGCAACCCTTTGAACTGACAATGGACGAGACCCACATGTATGGCCGCGGGGTGGATGACGACAAGGGGCATATCACGGCTCGCCTATCCGCCCTTCAGAGCTATCAGGCTAAGCACGACGGTCAACTACCGGTCAATGTTATTTTCATCATGGAAGGTGCTGAAGAGTCGGCATCGGTTGATTTGGATAAGTATTTGGTCAAGTACAAGAACCAGTTATCAGGTGCAGACCTGCTCATCTGGGAACAAGGTCACCGAAATGCCCTCAATCAGTTAGAAATCGCTGGCGGAAACAAGGGAATCGTGACTTTCGATGTCTCTGTCCAATCGGCAGAGCTGGACATTCATTCGTCCTATGGCGGAGTGATTGACTCCGCTAGCTGGTATCTCTTGTCCGGCCTCCAGTCCCTCCGAAGTCCAGATGGTCGTGTCCTGGTGGATGGTCTCTATGACCAGGTTCAGGAGCCGAATGAGCAGGAGTTAGCCTTGGTAGAGGAGTTCGCCCTAACCAGTCCTGAAAATCTTACGGAGATTTACAGCTTGACCCTGCCAACACTCTTGGAAGAGCGAAAAGCATTTTTGAAACGCCTTTATTTTGAACCGTCCATTACCATTGAGGGTCTTTCTACAGGCTATCTGGGCCAGGGAGTCAAGACCATTATTCCAGCCCAGGCTTCTGCCAAGATGGAGATTCGTCTGGTACCGGATTTGGATCCTCAGGATGTGCTGGACAAGGTCCGTCAACAGCTGGTGAAGAATGGCTTTGACAGGGTTCAGGTCGATTTCACCCTAGGCATTAAGAGCTACCGTAGCGACATGACTGCGCCAGCCATTGCCAAAGTTATCGAGTTAGCTAAAAAGTTGACGGTTGACGGGGTTTCGGTGCTGCCAACCTCGCCGGGGACAGGCCCTATGCATACGGTCTTTCATGCCCTGCAGGTGCCAATTGCTGGATTTGGACTGGGCAATGCCAATAGCCGAGACCATGCGGGCGATGAAAATGTAAAAATTGCTGACTATTATAGTCATGTTCAACTAATTGAGGAGTTAATAGCAAGTTATGAGTAAGGAAATGATTAAGCTAGATAATATCGATGTGACCTTTCATCAGAAAAAGCGCACGATTGAGGCGGTTAAGGATGTGACCATCCATATTAATCAAGGTGATATTTATGGAATTGTCGGCTATTCTGGGGCGGGGAAATCAACCCTGGTCCGTGTCATCAACCTCTTGCAGGTGCCGACAGCAGGTAAAATCATTATTGATGAAGATGTGATTTTTGAAGGTAATAAGGTTACATTGACACCGGCCCAACTGCGAATCAAACGCCGTGAAATTGGGATGATTTTCCAGCATTTCAATCTGATGGCCCAGATGACTGCTGCGGAAAATGTGGCTTTTGCCCTCAAGCATTCTGGCTTGACCAAGGAAGAAAAGGCAGCCAAGGTTGCCAAGCTCTTGGACCTGGTTGGTTTGGCGGACCGAGCAGAAAACTATCCGTCTCAACTTTCAGGTGGCCAAAAGCAGCGGGTCGCTATTGCGCGTGCCCTTGCCAATGATCCCAAAATCTTGATTTCTGACGAGTCAACCTCTGCCTTGGACCCTAAAACAACCAAGCAGATTCTGGCTCTCTTGCAAGAACTCAATGAGAAATTGGGCTTGACCATTGTCATGATTACCCATGAGATGCAGATTGTTAAAGACATTTGCAACCGGGTGGCGGTGATGCAGGATGGTCAGTTGATTGAGGAAGGGTCTGTTCTTGAGATTTTCTCACATCCTAAGCAGGAATTGACCCAGGACTTTATCAAAACAGCAACAGGAATCGATGAAGCACTAGTCAAAATTTACCAGCAGGGGATTGTGCAAAATTTGCCGGAAGACAGTCTTCTGGTCCAACTCAAGTATTCGGGTGCCAGCACGGATACGGCTATTGTCAATGATTTGTATAAGATGTACCAGGTGACATCCAATATTCTTTATGGAAATATTGAGATTTTGGACCACACGCCAGTGGGTGAGCTAGTTGTTATCTTATCAGGTGAGCCTGCCCAATTGCACCATGCCTTGGAGGCTGTGGCAGAGGCACAGGTAGAAGTGACTGTTTTGAAGGGAGCGTAAGATGAATCAGTGGATTGAAACAACATTTGAAAATGTTATAAAAATGGGCTGGGATACGCCTTACGGTTGGTTGCCAGCCATTCAGGCGACCATTTATATGACCTTCTGGTCCTTTATCTTTGGAGGCCTTTTGGGCTTGGTCGGAGGTCTTCTTTTGGTATTGACAGGCCCTCGTGGCATTTTGGAAAACAAGTATGCGTTCTGGATTTTGGACAAGGTGGCCTCTCTTTTTCGGGCGGTTCCCTTTATCATCCTTTTGGCTGTCCTCAACCCTGTAACCCGTGCGATTGTAGGAACAGGTATCGGTCTCAAAGCTGCCTTGGTCCCTCTGTCCCTGTCTGTATTTCCATTCTATGCCCGTCAGGTTCAGGTTGTCTTGTCAGAGTTGGACCGGGGTGTGATTGAGGCAGCCCAGTCAGTAGGAGCCACTATTCCTGATATTATCAAGGTTTACCTACGCGAAGGTCTGCCAGACTTGATTCGTGTAACAACCCTGACTCTGATTTCCCTGGTTGGTTACACCGCTATGGCAGGTGCCATTGGTTCCGGTGGCCTAGGTAACGTCGCTATTTCCTATGGTTATAACCGTTCGGATGATGATGTAACCTTGGTTGCGACACTCCTCATCTTGATCATGATCTTCTTCATCCAGTTTGTCGGAGATTTTGTGACCAAGAAAATCAACCATCGTTAATAGACAGAAAACAAAGATGTTGGCTAATGGTTGATATATCTTTGTTTTTTTCATATCATAAATAAAAAAGAGGTGAATAGTATGGAATTTGAAAAATTAGTGCGGGGTGAGCCGGGGCAATATGTGGCATCCAGCGGTGCCATTAAAGAATTGCCAGCAAGATTGGTAATCTTCAAGCAGCCGGTCATTGTGACAGGGCAGAAATCCTATGCGGCCTTTGTCAAACACGGTGGCAATCAACCCAATTGGCCGGTGCTCTTCTATGACCAGACAGCCAGTCATGAAGATATGAATCGCTTGGCAGAAAAGGCTAAAAGTCTAGGTGCAGATGTCTTGATTGGCGTAGGTGGCGGCAAGGTCATGGATACGACCAAGGGGATAGCCGACCGTCTGGGTATTGAGGCGGTTTTTGTACCGACCCTGGTTTCTACCTGTGCCTGCTCGACCCCGCTCTTGGTGGCCTATCATCCAGACCATACCTTCAAGTCTATTGATTACTGCCAACGGTCGGGTTTTATGACGGTGGTGGATTATGACCTGCTATTGGATTCGCCACGGGAGTTTTTCATTTCAGGCATTTCGGATACCCTGGCTAAATGGTATGAGCTGGAGGCGATTCACAGAGGGAAAAATCGTGCGGACCTGCCTGCCCTTGTTCAACTGGCGCTAGCGACAGCCAAGGTCTCGCTGGATATTTTACTTCAGGACACGGAGACAGCTGTTGCGGATTTTGACCAGAACAAACTCAGTCCAGCCTTTCAGCGGATTGTGGATACGACCTTTGCCATTGCGGCTAATGTCGGCTGTCAAACCAGCGACTATGTATCGGGGGCTCACGCTCTTCATAATGGATTGACCCTGCTCCATGAAACCCACAGCATTGCCCACGGACTCAAGGTTTCTTATGGGATTTTGGTGCAATTATGCCTGACGGGTGACAGGGATGAGGTCAGAAAACTCCTGCCTTTTTACCAAAAGAACGGCTATATCTATTCTTGGAAACAGCTGGATGTGACGGAGGATAGGGCAGTTGCTATGCAAAAGGTGGCTGAGTTTGCGACCTCTAGCAAGGAAAGCTACATCAATATTGATCAGAATATTCAAACTCAGGATGTGGTTAAGGCCATGTTGACCTTGGAAAGTCTGGTGGAGGAAGTCTATGGCTAGAAAAATCGGTATCATAGGTCTGGGCCATGTCGGAGCCACCCTCCTGCATGATTTGGTGGCAGGCAATCTCTTTGACGACTATGTCCTGATTGACAAGAATGAAGAGAAACTTGCGGCAGATATTCTGGATATGGAGGATTGTGTGGCCAATACGGGGCAGTCTGCCACTTTCATTGCCAATGATTACAGTGCTCTATCGGACGCAGATATTATCGTGTCGAGCCTTGGGAAAATCAGTCTCCAGGCCAATGCGACCAATAGCCGCTTTGCGGAACTGCCTTTCACTAGTCAAGAGGTCAAGGAAGTCTCGAGCAAGTTGGTTGCTTCAGGTTTTTCTGGTATTTTGATTGTCATTACGAATCCCGTCGATGTCATCAGTCAGCTCTATCAGACCTATACCGGCTTTCCTCGCGAGCGGGTGATTGGCACGGGTACCTTGCTGGATACGGCGCGGATGAAGCGTGCGGTGGGGCGGCGGTTTGGACTCTCTCCGATAGCCATCTCAGGCTACAATCTGGGTGAGCATGGCAATTCTCAATTCACTGCATGGAGCCAGGTGGTGGTGGCGGGTCAGCCTATTCAGGCACTTTTGCCCAAGAAAGAGCTGGACCAGCTGGCAGAGGAGGCGCGCATGGGCGGACACACCGTCTTTTTCGGCAAGGGCTATACCAATTTTGCCATCGCAGCGGCAGCCAAACGCTTGGTTGAGGCGGTTTTGGGCAATAGCAGAGCAGTGCTACCGGTTTCTCATTACCAGCAAGAGTACGGGGTTTATCTAGGTTATCCGGCAGTCATCGGCAGAGAGGGCATTGTAGACAGGGTGCGACTAGACTTGACACAGGAGGAATGTGACCTCCTAGCAGCATCTGCAAAGCAAATCAGTAGTCGAGTAGAGATTGCCCAGACAGGAGACTGGGATAGCTTGAGTTTGTGATATGGTAGTAGACAAAGCCCAGTAAATCTGCTATACTATTCAACAAGAAAGAAGGTTGTTTCAGCATCTTTGTTTAGCGAGCTTGGGAGAGTGGGAGCCGAGCCGGGGTGGAAATAATTGGCGCTTTCAGTGAAAAAATTATATAAAATGAAGTAATAAATTAGGGTGGAACCGCGTTCTCAACGCCCCTATGTCGCAAGGCAGGGGGGAGAGAAGGTGGTTCTTTTTCTGTTTTACCAGAGATGAAAGAGAAGATATGAAGAATTTTTATCTAGTGGATAGCCAAGAACAGCTGTTTAACTATCAGCAATTTGTCTCAAAATACGAGGCAAAATGGCATGACTATATCCATTTTCTAAGGAAGGAATATCAAGTTCGTGATTTGCCCCAAGCCCTTATCTGGGCAAATGAAGAAGCCGCAAGAAAATTACTTGGCCAAAGTCCCGTACCAGCCTACACTAATGATATCCGCATGGTCATGACACCAGACTTAGCAGTTTGGAAAAAGATTTACCAGCATCAACTAGATAGCTACGAGAACAGCCCAGACTTGCAGACATTGAGTGCTCACTACAAAGGTTTGTCGGAAAATCATCTGTTGCAAATTATCGGTCATGAGCTGGCGCATTGGTCAGACCTTTTTCTGGATGACTTTGCGGACTATGATGCAAACATCTGGTTTGAAGAGGGCATGGTCGAGTACATCAGCAGACAGTATTTTTTGACAGAAGAAGAGTTTGCTCAAGAGCGGTTTTGTAATCAGCTCTTGGTTGGCCTCTTTCAAGAAAAACACGGCTGGCATTCCTTGGATTCTTTTGGAAAATCCACTTACGAAGGAAATTACGCGAGTATTTTTTACGAGTACTGGCGAAGTTTTCTCACCATTGACCAGTTAGTAGAGAAAGTAGGTTCAGTCCAAGCACTTTTTGAAACCTATCATAAATGGGCGCAGTCAGACCAAAGGATTTCGCTACTCAACTGGTTTGTGCAGGAAGAATTATTAGAAAAAGAAATTTAAAAAGAAACAGGAGTAACTTATGGCAAAAAAACTTACTTTTCAAGAAATTATCTTGACCTTACAACAATTTTGGAATGAGCAGGGGTGCTTGCTCATGCAGGCTTATGATACGGAAAAAGGGGCGGGGACTATGAGTCCCTACACTTTCTTGCGTGCTATTGGTCCTGAGCCATGGAATGCGGCTTATGTGGAGCCTTCTCGTCGTCCTGCGGACGGTCGTTACGGAGAAAACCCAAACCGTTTGTATCAGCACCACCAATTCCAAGTGGTGATGAAACCATCTCCATCTAATATCCAAGAACTCTACTTGGAGTCTTTGGAGCGTTTGGGCATCAATCCTTTGGAGCATGATATTCGTTTTGTTGAGGATAACTGGGAAAACCCGTCAACAGGCTCAGCTGGTCTGGGCTGGGAAGTTTGGTTGGACGGTATGGAAATCACGCAGTTTACCTATTTCCAACAGGTTGGCGGCTTGGCGACAGGCCCTGTCACAGCCGAAGTAACTTATGGTTTGGAGCGCTTGGCTTCCTACATTCAAGAGGTTGACTCCGTTTACGATATTGAGTGGGCTGACGGTGTTAAATACGGTGAAATCTTCATCCAGCCAGAGTATGAGCATTCAAAATACTCCTTTGAAGTATCCGACCAAGACATGCTCCTTGAAAACTTCACCAAGTTTGAGAAAGAAGCAGAGCGGGCTTTGGAAGAAGGCTTGGTTCACCCAGCCTTTGACTATGTGCTCAAATGTTCTCACACCTTTAACCTGCTCGATGCCCGTGGTGCTGTGTCTGTAACCGAACGTGCAGGCTACATTGCCCGTATCCGTAACCTAGCTCGTGTCGTTGCTAAGACCTTTGTGGCTGAGCGTAAAAAATTAGGCTTCCCACTTTTAGACGAAGCAGCACGAGCAGAATTGTTGAAGGAGGACGCAGAATAATGACAAAGAATTTACTTGTTGAACTTGGTTTGGAAGAAATCCCTGCCTACATCGTAACCCCAGCCATGCACCAGTTGCGTGACCGCATGGCGACTTTTTTGACAGACAATCGCTTGGCTTTTGACAGCATTGATGTTTTTTCAACGCCACGCCGTTTGGCTGTTCGTGTGCGTGGTTTGGCAGACCAGCAGACGGATCTTACAGAAGATTTCAAGGGTCCTGCTAAGAAGATTGCCTTGGACGCAGATGGGAACTTCACCAAAGCTGCTGAAGGCTTTGTCCGTGGTAAAGGCTTGACGACAGCTGACATCGAGTTTCGCGAGATCAAGGGCGAAGAGTATGTCTATGTGACCAAGCATGAGGCGGGTCAGCCAGCTAAGGCAGTTTTGGCGGGCATTCCAGAGGTCTTGAAGGCTATGACCTTCCCTGTCAGCATGAACTGGGCGTCCAACAAATTCGCCTACATCCGTCCTGTCCACACCTTGACCGTTCTCTTGGACGATGAAGCATTGGATATGGATTTCTTGGACATTAGATCAGGTCGCATCAGTCGTGGTCATCGTTTCCTTGGAAATGAAACAGAGATTGCAAGTGCAGATTCTTACGAGGCTGACTTGCGTGCACAGTTTGTCATTACAGACCCCGCAGAGCGTCAAAATATGATTATCGAGCAAATCAAGGCTATCGAGGACAAACACAAGGTGACAGTCGAAATTGATGAAGATTTGCTCAATGAAGTTCTCAACTTGGTCGAGTACCCAACTGCCTTCATGGGTTCTTTTGACACTAAATATTTGGAAGTACCAGAAGAAGTCTTGGTTACTTCTATGAAAAATCACCAACGTTACTTTGTGGTGCGGGATAAGTCTGGCAAACTCTTGCCAAACTTCATCTCCGTCCGTAACGGGAATGACCAGTACCTTGACAATGTCATCAAAGGAAATGAAAAAGTCTTGGTGGCTCGTTTGGAAGATGGTGAGTTCTTCTGGCGTGAAGACCAAAAACTCAGGATTGCTGACTTGGTGGAACGCCTCAAAGTCGTGACCTTCCATGAGAAAATCGGCTCACTTTACGAGCACATGGAACGTACAAAGGTTATCGCAGAAAAACTGGCTGACTTGGCTGGCTTGTCTGCGGATGAAAAGGCAGATGTGGCGCGTGCAGCGGACATCTACAAGTTTGACCTCTTGACAGGCATGGTCGGCGAGTTTGATGAATTGCAAGGGATTATGGGTGAGAAGTATGCCCTTCTTGCAGGGGAAAAACCTGCGGTGGCAGCAGCAATCCGTGAGCACTACTTGCCAAACTCAGCAGAAGGCGAATTGCCTGAGAGCAAGGTCGGTGCGGTCTTGGCACTGGCTGACAAATTTGATACCCTCCTATCTTTCTTCTCAGTAGGCTTGATTCCTTCTGGCTCAAACGACCCTTATGCTCTTCGTCGTGCAACACAGGGTATCGTGCGGATCTTGGAAGCGTTTGGTTGGGAAATTCCATTGGATCAGCTGATTACGGAGCTCTACAGCTTGAACTTTACTAGTTTGACTTATGACAACCAGCCAGCTGTGATGGACTTCATCCGTGCTCGTGTAGAGAAGATGATGGATAAGGCCATTCCGAAAGACATCCGCGAGGCTGTACTTGCCAGCTCAACCTTTGTGGTCAGACTGCAACTGGCAGCCAGCTCTGCTATTTTCCAAAAATCAAAAGAGACTGACTACAAGGAAGCCGTGGAAAACTTGTCACGGGTCTTCAACTTGGCTGAAAAGGCGGAGGCAACTGCGATTGACGAGGCGCTCTTTGAAAATGAGCAGGAGAAGGCCCTTGCTGCAGCAGTATCTAGCTTGGAGTTGACGGAAGACATGGCAGGCAACTTGGACAAGCTCTTTGCATTGAGCCCAGTCATCGCAGCCTTCTTCGACAACACCATGGTCATGGCAGATGACGCAGCAGTCAAAGCCAACCGCTTGGCTCTCTTGAAAGCCTTGGCGGATAAGGCAAGTGCTGTGGCGGTCTTTAATCTCTTGAATAGTAAGTAGGAGGCGGATATGGAACAAGCAAAAATTGATCGCATCAATGAATTGGCCCGCAAGAAAAAGGCGGAAGGTTTGACAGAGGAGGAGTTGCAGGAACAAGCTGCTCTTCGTGAGGAGTACATCGAGGGCTACCGCCGTAGTGTGCGTGCCCACGTTGAAGGTATCAAGGTTGTCGATGAGGATGGCAACGATGTGACACCTGAGAAACTCCGCCAAGTCCAACGTGAAAAAGGCTTGCACGGACGTAGTTTGGATGATCCAAATTCCTAAGACAAAGAAAAGGCTTGAGTTTCGGCTCAAGTCTTTTGCTATATATAATTCAATTCCTTCGGCAGGGCGACGGTTTCTTGCCCCTCTTTATCGAATACCAATACTGTTGACGGGAAGAAGGGGTCGAATTTGTTTTGGAAATCAATGGTGAGAACCTCTTTATAGCCTTCCTGTGAAAAGGTAATGCTGAGTTTGCCCTTGCGATTTTTCAGGGAGAAACGCAGAACCTTTTTCAAGGGTAGGACTCCTTTTAAATAATTATCAATGATAAACCAAAAATGGTCAATCACTTCGCCAGGAAGGGAAGTGACAACGCCAAAGCTGGCATAGCGCCCTTTTGTCTCTTGAAATGCCATAGTGACCTCCTCTCAGGTAAGAAAAAAGCCTGAAAAACAGGATTTTCTTTATAAATGACTTTATCGATTTCGCAGTTCTAAATAGCGTTTGTACCAAATGTTGACATAGGCTGGAGAGAAGGGACCACGCTGATTGTTGATCCAGTCTACCAGGATTTTGACATTTTCCTTCAAGATATAGTCAATATCCGTCGAATAATTCATCGATTTCCGGTGGCGCTCGTACTCATCTACATCCAGCAATCGCTTTTCTCCATCCGCAAAGACTTTTACGTCTAGGTCATAGTCGATGTACTTCAAAGCCTCATTGTCTAGGACATAGGGGCTGGCAAGGTTGCAGTAGTAAGAAACCCCGTTATCTCGAATCATGGCGATGATATTGAACCAATATTTTTTATGGAAATAGACAATAGCAGGTTCTCTTGTCACCCAACGTCGACCATCATTTTCAGTGACTAATGTATGATTATTGACTCCAATGATGGCATTTTCTGTTGTTTTTAGTACCATGGTGTCACGCCAGGCGCGATGAATTTCACCATCATGTTTATAACTTTGAATTGTAATAAAGTCGCCTTCTTTTGGTAATTTCACCTTGTTACCAACTTTCTACTATTACAATTTATCTTAACTATTATATCATATTTTTGGCACCTTGGCGAAACTTTTGTCATAGATAGTCGCGTAAAGCCGAACGAATGTCACCGTAATCATAGCCTTTTCGGGCCAGGGCTTGGGTCAGACGTTGTTGAAGCTCATAGCCTTCATATTTTCGGCTATATTTGCGGTATTGCTTGTCCAGTTCTTTTTCCAACAAATCGGCTTCTGCCTCCTCATCACTGTCCAAGTCCAAGTTAGCTACCACGCTTTTGGCCAGTTCATAGGAGAATCCCTTAGTCACCAGTCCTTGGGCAATCTTATCCTGCAGGGCGCGGAGAGGCAATTTGTGGCCATATTTTCGTAGAATCTTGTCTCCAACCTTTGCCGCTAGCTCAGAAAAGTCTGTATCAGTCAGTGCCTGGTCAATCAGGGATTTTTCAAGACCCTTGAGCTGCAATTTTTGCCGAAGGACAGCTGGCCCCTTGTCCCCGTTCAAGCTATTCTGCCGAACAAAAGTTTCCGCATAGGCTAGGTCGTTGACCCAGTTTTCCTCCTCTAGATTGCGCAAAATCGCTGGGATGGTGTTCTCATCAATTTCGTACTTTCGCAGATAGTCAGCCACTTCCTTCTTGGTCCGCTGCTTAAAGGAAATAAAATAAAGAGCCAGGTTTTTCCCATAAGAAAATTGGGCAAAATCCCGAATCTCCGCCAACTCCTGTTCAGAAATTTCCTTGTCCTTGGTCAGCATAAAGCGTACAATGGTGTCCTCAGTGATATAGAGCTTGTCTGAACTATCCAGCTCCAGCAAATAGAGCCGTTTTTTCTTTTCAATCTTTGTTACTCTCATTCTTTCATTATACAGGAATTTTCGGTAAAATAGAAACATGAATCTACAAGTAAACCAACGAATTCCTCTAAAAATCAAGCGCATGGGCATTAACGGCGAAGGTATCGGCTTTTACCAGAAAACTCTCGTTTTTGTCCCGGGCGCTCTCAAGGGAGAAGAGATTTATTGTCAAATTACCGATGTCAAGCGGAATTTTGTCCAGGCCAAGCTTCTGAAAATCAATAAAGAGTCCAAGTTTCGTGTCCAGCCAGCCTGCGAGATTTACCAGGCCTGTGGTGGTTGCCAGATTATGCACCTCCGCTATGACAAGCAGCTGGACTTCAAGCAAGATTTGCTGCTACAAGCCCTGAAAAAATTCAAACCAGCAGGCTATGAACATTTTGACATCCGTCCGACCATCGGCATGGACCAGCCCACCCACTACCGAGCAAAACTGCAGTTCCAGACCCGCTCTTTTAAGGGCGAGGTGACTGCTGGGCTCTACGCAGAAGGTAGCCACCGCTTGATTGGGATTACAGATTGTCTAGTCCAAGATGAAGAAACCCAGACCATTATCAATGCCGTGTCAGACTTACTGACCAAGCATCGGATTCCTATTTACAATGAGCGAAGAGAGCAGGGGATTCGGACGGTGATGGTCCGCAGGGCCCGCCAGACTGGCCAGGTGCAGCTGATTTTCGTCACCTCTTGCCAGGTCAATTTGACGCGATTGATTGAGCAATTGACGAAGCAATTTCCTGCCATTGTCACCGTTGCCCTCAACTGGAACCAGTCCAAGTCCAGCGAGATTTACGGGGAACGGACGGAGATTTTATGGGGACAAGAAGCCATTTCCGAGGCTGTTTTGGACTATGAATTTTCACTGTCACCTCGGGCATTTTACCAGCTAAACCCGCAGCAGACGGAAGTTCTCTATGGCGAGGCTGTCAAGGCGCTGGATATTGATGGGACGGAGCATCTGATTGATGCCTACTGTGGCGTCGGAACCATTGGCTTTGCCTTTGCAAGAAAGGTTCAGTCGGTTCGGGGAATGGATATTATTCCGGAAGCTATTCAAGATGCTAGAAAAAATGCTGACCGTCTGGGACTGAAAAATACCCACTATGAGGCGGGCAAGGCAGAAGATATTATTCCAAAATGGTATGAGGAAGGCTACCGGGCAGATGCCTTGGTGGTAGATCCGCCTCGAACAGGTCTGGATGATAAGTTGCTGGACACCATTTTACACTACAAGCCAGCCAAGATGGTCTATGTCTCCTGCAACGTGTCGACACTGGCACGGGATTTGGCAAAATTGGCCAAGGTTTACAATGTAGAATACATCCAATCCGTTGATATGTTTCCACATACGGCTCGGACGGAGGCGGTTGTGAAATTGTCCAAACGAGATATCAACCATCATATTGATCTTGAAATCAATGAAGAAGATCTCAAAGATATTTCTGTCAAGAAGGATGCCACTTATTCAGAAATCAAAGATTATGTCTTTAGAAAATTTGAATTAAAAGTATCTACCCTTAACATTGCACAAGTAAAAAGGAAACTTGGGATAATCGAGCGAGAGAACTATAATCACTCTAAGAAAGAAAATCAAAGAGTTCCAAATTGTCCACCCAAAAAAGAACAAGCTATCATCGATGCGTTAACTTGGTTTGGAATGATTGAGTAATTAAATAAATTAAAAAGTGCAGAATTGATCTGCACTTTTTAACGTTCATAATCATTTGTATTGCGATTTTTACTTATTTGTTTTTGGTGTAATTTTTTGTGTTTTTCGATGCGTTCAAATACTTTTTTCTTATCATTTTCAGTGAGATAGTTTTGAAAATCTTCGTATAGGTTCATTGCAGGCTGGACTTCTTTCAATAGTGAATCCATTCTTTTCTTAGCTTCTTTTTGTTCAGCAATTCGTACTGACCTCTCATGTTGAAGCTGCTCCCTGGCTCTTTTTAATTCGCCTGTCAACTGGCTAATTTTCTGTTTCAATCCTTTGACGATACTATTGTTAAAGACTTTATCAATAAAATCGTCTAAAATTTGTTTCATAGGTTTAGTATTTACTTGGTATAACATTTTTTCAAAAATTTTCAAAGGTACAACAGCGAATTTTTCTTTTTTTCCAATTAGTCCACGTTCTTCCACTTTAAAATCTTTTGTAAATAGGTAATTCTTATCCTCTTTAATTCCAATATCCTTTAATAATTGTTCGTTGATAGCATTTACAGCTTCTTCCTGTGCCAATAACAATTCAACTTTGTCAACTTTTGCTTCAAACATCTTATCTAACTTATTAACTGACTCTTGCTTTAAATGAATTCTTTAACAGATAATTAACATCTATTTAGGACAATTTCTAGGCTCTGTTAGTCTAATATTGCTAAGTTTGCTTTTTGCATTTGTCTTAGATTATATTCCTAGTAAAGAGATTTTAGGTTTGCTCGGTTTGATTCCAATTTTCCTAGGCCTCAAAGTTTTGCTTTTAGGAGATTCTGATGGAGAAGCTATTGCCAAAGAAGGTTTGAGCAAAGATAATAAAAACCTGATTTTTCTAGTCGCTATGATTACTTTTGCAAGTTGTGGTGTACCTTTGTCAATGATGTGAGACCAAAAAGGTGATTTTGAAGTTATCCATTTGTTAAGCTTTACTAGGAGCTAGCTTCTAGTAAAGCTTTTCTGATATCGATAGGAGATTTCCAGCCTAAAGTTTGCATAGGGAGTCGATTAGAACGATAAAGATAGGTTTTCATCTGCTTGATCAGATCGTCATAGGAGTAAAAGGTCAAGTGCTGGTAGAAACGTCGGTTATCATTTCGATGACTGCGCTCAACCTTGCCATTATGTCTGGGTGTTCGAGGACGAATTAGTTTGTGCTCAATACCAAGTTCCTGACAAAGTAGGTCTAGGGGGTGAATTTGCTTGGTCTCTTTGAAATGGGTAAACTCAAAACCATTATCCGTTTGAATAATTTTGGGTTTGTATCCAAAGTATCTCATAGCCATTTTGACAAACTGAACAGTTGAGTGAGAAGATTGCTCTTTGAAAGGGAAGATAAAACGTTCCCTGCTGGCCTCATCAATGACGGTATATTGATAGAATTTGTCAGGTAGCTTGCCTGTGTAGCAGTGAGTCGGTACATATTTGACGTCCATTTGCCACTTGATACCGAGTTCAGTTGGGGTATGGTAAGGCCTAGGCACATAGGTTTTCTGCTTAGTTTTAGGGGATTTGAAGAAATCAAGTTTTCTCAAGATTCGAAAGAGAGAGCAGGGATGGCGGTCATAGCCCTTATTAGTTTTGAGCTTGTAGAATATTTCGATGAGGGTTGCCTGTGGATTTCTTCGGATGCAATTTTTAATCCAGGTAAGCTCCTGTTCGGTATGAGCTTTTGGATGAGGTGTTAGAGGTCGATGCGACCGGTCTTTCAGCGATTCTTTGGTGCCGTCGAATCGCTTGTTCCACCGCATGAGAGAGGCTTTTGAGACCTTGTAGCGTCGACAGATGAAGGTGACAGAAGCTCCATTTCGATAGGTTTTAACAGCGTGGTAGCGTGTTTCCAGAGTGTGTGGCAAATAGCGAAGATTTTGTGGTATACTAGTCATGAGAAGATTTCCTTTTTGATGAGTAGGTGGTACTCTTATCATATCAGGGAATCTTCTTTTTGACTTCTAGAAGTCTCACATCTATTGTAACGCTACACTATGATTACTTTTGCAAGTTGTGGTGCTGACAATATTGGTGTCTTTGTCCCATATTTTACTACCTTAAATTTAGCGAATTTGATAGTGGCTTTACTTACCTTTCTAGTCATGATTTATCTCTTGGTTTTCTCTGCCCAAAAATTGGCACAAATCCCTTCTGTTGGAGAAACTTTGGAAAAATATAGCAAATGGTTTATTGCCGTTGTTTATTTAGGATTGGGGATATATATCCTGATTGAAAACAACAGCTTTGACATGCTATGGGCTGTGTTAGGCTAGGAGAAAAAATAATGAAAAAAGATAGTATCTGTCAAGTGGATGTTATAAATCAACAAAATGTTACAACCGCAACGAACTACCTTGAAAAGGAAAAAGTCCAAAAATCACTTCGCATTTTATCAAAATTTACCGATAATAAACAGATAAATATCATCTTTTATCTCCTTGCCGTCGAAGAACTCTGTGTCTGCGATATAGCCTGTTTATTAAATCTCAGTATGGCATCTGCCTCCCACCATCTTCGTAAACTAGCCAATCAAAACATCTTGGACACTAGAAGAGAGGGGAAAATTATATATTATTTTATAAAAGATGAGGAAATCAGAGATTTTTTTAATCAACTAGGATAACAACTATTTTTACTACTTTTCCATGATTATAGGGAGATTATATATGAAATTTTTGATGAAAATTACTCACAAGAAATACCTACTCGTATCAAATGTTTAAGAAAAAAGTATAATTTAAAGCAAAGCGACCTACGATTATATCAGCGTTTACAGACATTCAAGAGAAATCTCTTGGATGTCTTTTTTGGGCTAAAGCAAGGCTATGATTAGCCTTGGCAAATTTGCCTAACAGCTCCAAACCTGTCATCAAATGAAATCGATGACTTATCAGAATGAGTCGTAGCCTTCATCTCACAGTATAGGTAGATGGCTAATTTCATTTTAAAACTTTCAGTTTTAAGGGACTGACCCCAAAAAGTGAGAATTTAATAAAAAGACTTGACAAATTTCGTTTACAATAGTAGACTTATTTTGAACATATTCGTTTACATTTGTAAACGACAAGGAGGAAAGGAAAATGAGCACAATAGAACTTAATACTTCTATCACAGATGCTGAATGGGAAGTAATGCGTGTAGTTTGGGCAAATGATCGAGTAACTAGTAAAACAGTCATCTCTGTATTGAAAGAAAAAATGGACTGGACAGAATCCACTATCAAAACGATCTTAGGTCGATTAGTTGAAAAAGGCGTACTAAATACAGAGCAAGAAGGTAGAAAGTTTATTTACACTGCCAATATTGTAGAGAAAGAAGCCGTAAGGGATTATGCAGAAGATATTTTTAACCGTATTTGCAATAAGAAAGTTGGAAATGTAATAGGAAGCATCATTGAAAATCATGTCTTAAGCTTCGATGATATAGATCGACTAGAGAAAATATTAGAGATAAAAAAATCTTTCGCAGTAGAAGAAGTGGCTTGCAATTGTCCAGAAGGACAATGCGAGTGTCATTTACATCATCATTAACATAAGGAGGAATAAAAATGAGTAAGAATAAACATATGTTATTAGGTATTGGACTTACAGTCGTATTAACTGCAGTTGGATATATTACACTTTTAGAACCAATGATTAGTTATTTTAAAATAAACCAGAGTGCAGTTAATATAGATATTCAAACAAGTAAAACAAAAAGTACACTTCCTATACCACCACTATTAGAGGATAAAAATCTAGATCCTAATATTGCGGATTTTACTTTAGAACCTCAAGAAAGAGAAACTTCATTTTTACCAAATACCAAGACACGAACTATGGGTTACAACGGAAGTTTCTTAGGCCCTGTCATCAGAGTAAGTAAAGGTGAGCAAGTAAATGTGCACGTAAATAACAAGCTAAAAGAAGCAACTACAGTTCACTGGCATGGACTAGAGGTAGAAGGAGAAAAGGATGGGGGCCCTCATCAAGGAATTGAACCAGGAACAACTTGGGAGCCTAGTTTTACAGTAAATCAACAGGCTGCAACATTGTGGTATCATCCGCACTTTGGAGGAAATACTGCTACCCAAGTTTATAAAGGTTTAGCAGGACTATTCTATGTGGATGATGAAGTATCAAAAAGCTTAAATATTCCTAAGGAATATGGAGTAAATGATATACCTTTAGTAATTCAAGATAGAAGCTTTGGCAAGGACGGCAGTTTTATTTATAATACAAATATGATGGATGGAGCAACAGGGGATACTATCATAGTTAACGGAGCTATTAAACCTAATTTAGAGGTTAATAGAGTCAAGATGAGATTTAGAATAGTTAATGGTGCTAATGCAAGTAACTTTAATTTGAAGTTAGATAATAGAGATGGATTCTATCAAATAGCATCTGATGGTGGATTTTTAGAAAAACCGGTTAGCCAGAGAAATATTATGTTATCACCTGGGGAAAGAGCAGAGATAATAGTGGACTTTTCAAAGTATGAAAAGGGAACGCAGCTATCACTTATGAGTAATAAGGAAGCCATTATGACCTTTAATGTTAAAGGCGATGGGAAAGATGATACTGAAGTACCTAGCACTTTAACGAATATAGAAAGAATGTCAGAAGCACAAGCTACTAAGATAAGAAGTTTTGAGCTTCAAGGTATGGGTCACATGGTATCAATAAACGGTAAAAAGTTTGATATGAATAGAATTGATGAAACAGTGAAGCTTGGAGATACAGAGATTTGGGAAATTACAAACCCAGGATCTATGATGCATGAAATGGGACACCCATTCCATATTCATGGCACCCAGGTTCAAATTCTATCAAGAAACGGTAATGCGCCTTCTCCAGAGGAGAGCGGATGGAAAGATACTGTATATATTGAGCCTAACGAAAAAGTAAGACTTATAGTTAAGTTTAATAAGAAGGGTAGTTATATGTACCACTGTCACATTCTTGAACATGAAGAAGCAGGTATGATGGGACAAATTAAAGTAGAATAATAAATAATATTGAAGATCATGTCTTAAGCTTCGATGATATAGATCGACTAGAAAAAATATTAGAGATAAAAAAATCTTTCGCAGTAGAAGAAGTGGATTGCAATTGTCCAGAAAGACAATGCGAGTGTCATTTACATCATCATTAAGAATAAGGAGGAATTTAAAATGAACAATAACAACAAACATTTATCCCACTGTCACCATAATCATGGCGACATGGATCATTCAAAACATGAGCACGTAAGCACGGAAGAACATGGAGACCATAAGAATCAACATCAAGAACATCATGCTGAGCATGATCACAGCGGGCACAGCGGGCACAGTGGGCATGACCACAGTGGGCATCACGGAGGGCATGAACACCATCATCACGGTAACTTTAAGGAACTTTTCTTAAAATCATTGCCACTAGGAATCATTATTATGCTCTTATCCCCTATGGCTGGGTTTGACCTACCATTCCAGTTTACTTTTCCATATTCTGATATTGTAGTAGCTATTTTATCTACTATATTAATTATTTATGGTGGACGTCCATTCTATCAAGGCGCAGTTGACGAATTTAAACAAAAAGAACCTGGAATGATGGCTCTAGTTTCTTTAGGTATAAGTGTTTCATATTTATACAGTATTTATGCTGTTATCATTACCTACGTAACGGGTGGACACGTGATGGACTTTTTCTTTGAATTTGCTTCATTATTATTAATCATGTTATTAGGTCACTGGATTGAGATGAAAGCTATTGGAGAAGCAGGAGACGCACAAGCAGCATTGGCTAAGTTGGTACCAAAAGATGCTCACGTTGTGTTAGAAGATGATTCAATTGAAATACGTCCAGTTGCTGACTTACAGGTAGGCGATTTAATTCGTGTTCAAGCCGGAGAAAATGTGCCAGCAGACGGAACTATCGAGCGTGGCGAATCACGTGTAAATGAAGCTCTTTTGACTGGAGAATCAAAAGCAGTTAAAAAAGGTCCTGGCGATGAAGTAATCGGAGGCTCAACAAATGGAGAAGGGGTTCTTTATATTAAAGTGAATGAGACAGGTGATCAATCCTTTATCTCTCAAGTACAGACTTTAATTAGCCAAGCTCAAAGTCAGCCTTCCAGGGCAGAAAATATTGCGCAAAAGGTTGCAGGGTGGCTCTTCTATATTGCTGTTATTGTCGCGCTAATTGCTTTTGTAGTGTGGATGATTATTGGAGATATCCCAACGGCAGTTATATTTACTATTACTACATTAGTTATAGCTTGTCCACACGCATTAGGTCTGGCTATTCCATTGGTAACCGCCCGAAGCACAAGCTTAGGGGCTAGCCGTGGCTTACTAGTAAAAGACCGCCAAGCCTTAGAAATAGCTCAAGATGCAGATGTGATAATTTTAGATAAAACGGGTACTTTAACAACTGGTGAATTTAAAGTATTAGATGTAAAACTTCTTAATGACAAATATACAAAAGAGGAAATCATTGCCTTATTGGCAGGTATTGAAGGAGGATCTAGCCACCCAATTGCTCAATCAATTATAAGGTTCGCCGAGCAGCAAGATATACGTCCAGCATCTTTTGATTCGATTGATGTGATTTCCGGTTCTGGAGTAGAGGGTAAAGCAGGTGGGCACCGTTACCAATTAATCAGTCAAAAAGCCTATGGACGTAATCTTGATATGGATATTCCAAAAGGAGCAACTCTTAGTGTCTTAGTAGAAAACGATGATGCCATTGGTGCTGTAGCTTTAGGGGACGAATTAAAACCAACGAGTAAAGAGTTAATTAAAGCTCTTAAAAAGAACAATATTCAACCAATTATGGCAACAGGTGATAATGAAAAAGCGGCTCAAGGCGCGGCAGAAGTTTTAGGGATTGAGTATAGATCAAATCAATCTCCACAAGACAAATATGAGTTAGTTAAAACACTTAAAGATGAAGGAAAGAAAGTTATCATGGTAGGTGATGGTGTAAATGATGCTCCTTCTCTTGCCTTAGCAGATGTTGGTATAGCTGTAGGTGCTGGAACTCAAGTTGCATTGGATTCAGCTGATGTCATATTGACTCAATCCGATCCAGGAGATATTGAATCATTCATTGAATTAGCACACAAAACAACTCGTAAAATGAAACAAAACCTATTTTGGGGAGCTGGTTATAACTTTATAGCTATCCCTCTAGCTGCAGGAATTTTGGCTCCTATTGGTATCACATTAAGCCCTGCATTAGGAGGAATCCTAATGTCTGTGTCAACAGTCATCGTCGCCATTAATGCTATGTTATTAAGTTTAGATCCAAAAAATAACGGTTAACAGATCGAATGATTGAAACTCCTTAAAGTATCAAGATACAATAGTTTTACAGGAGAAAAAGAGATGTAAGTACTGGCTCTTTGTAAAATCGTGTTGGTAGAAGTAGTCGATTTTTCTACCAACACGATTTTTAATTTATTTAGAACTGATTATTTTTAGGATATAAGTACCTGAAGCATAGAGATGAGTATGGCTATAGTCAAAATAAAGCAGTAACAGCCTTGAAATATATAAATCTATCATTCAAAGAATTGATTTATGAACAATACGATTACTATGTTAAAAAAAATAAGAAAGATCCTTTGGATCGGGCTATCGATTATATGCTGAAATTTCAGAGAACTGATGCAAATTTTGAGATTCCCAAGCTTCTTGCTGTTGTTGATTCTATTCAAAAATATGTTTTTAGCCAATCAAAAATGAAGTGCGGGGACTATAGCGTGTTTGCTTCTTTATTGGAAAATGAACAAGTTGATGAAAGATTACAATTCTTAATTGATTATGGGGTACCTTGTTCAGCAGTCAAGAAAGTAAAATTACCAGAGGAGTTAACTGGTTATCCTAATATTATCCAATATCTAAAGGATAATATTTCGCAAATAAGTTCAAAGCTAATTCCTTATGAAATGAAGTTGATGAATGAGGCAATTTTTTAAGTGGATAATAATTTTTAAAATGTTGACAAGAGTTGTGTTTAATCGTACTGTATATATACTTCTAGTACACATCTAACAATGTTTTAAAACTAAAATCTTCTTACCTTCTGTAAGAAGATTTTTGCATGGAATTAAAACTAATATCAAATTCATTAACGGTTTTTTTATAATTTCCAAAAAATGGCAGAATATAGTTGAGTTATAGAAGGAGTTTATCATGAACTTACATGATTTACATTTCTACAAGCAACTACTTCTGCCTTTTGTAATGAGGAATCAGAGTCAAATAATTTCACTTGGTGGTCATCTATGGATGAACTAGTGAGATTTTTGGAAGAAATGCTCCTGAAATATGGAGACAACATTGATTGCTCAAATTTACCAATCAAGGAAGAAAACCTGTATACTGATGAGTAGTTGCTTGTATTCTTTTCTAAAAAGAGTTAAAATACCCTTAAGATTATAAGGGTATTTTTTGGTCAAACTTTTCAAGGAGAAATTAAATGAAGCGAAAGAAAGCCTATATCTATACAAGGGTATCTACGACTATGCAGGTTGAAGGATTTTCATTAGATGCTCAAGAAGCAAAAATTCAGCAATATGCCAATGCTTTTGATATTGAGATTGTGAAAACCTATCAAGACGCTGGGAAATCTGGTAAAACCATGTTAGGACGAACGGAATTTATGAACATGATATCAGACATCGAAGCAGAGAAAGATAAGGTGGACTATGTACTTGTATTCAAATTATCACGTTTTGGTCGGAATGCTGCGGATACTTTAAAATCTCTAGCTATTATGGAATCTCATGGTGTAAATCTGATTTGCGTTGATGATGGACTGGATAGTTCAAAGGATTCAGGAAAGTTAGTTATTACGATCTTGTCGGCAGTTGCTGAAATGGAAAGAGAGAATATTATTTCTCAAGCTATGGAAGGTCGTAGACAAAAAGCGAGAGCTGGTCAATGGAATGGTGGATTTGCGCCTGTAGGATATTCCCTTGTTAATGGTCAATTACAAGTAAATCATGAAGAAGCTGAATCCGTAAAGATGATTTTTGATTTATTTGCCAACAGTGATATGGGCACTATAGCTATTGCCAAGCATTTAGCCAACCTAGATATAAAGAAACCAATTCGACACAATAGTACGCTTCCATATTTTTCATCAAGTGGCATTGCAAGAATCTTAGACAATCCAGTTTACAATGGAAAAATTGCTTTTGGACGGCGTGAAAGCACTCGAGATAAAATTTCTGGTGAAACGAAAGTCACGCAGTCTGAAAATTATATTCTAACAGACGGAATCCATGAAGCAATTATTGACGATGAGACTTGGAAAAAAGTGAGGAAAAAACGAGAAGCTAATGCCCATAAGTATAAACGTGAGAATCCAAACAAGGGCGATTCTATCTATATACTTTCAGGGTTGATAAAATGTCCATTATGCAATGCTGGGCTTTATGGAAATAAAAGTATCAAGCGAAATAAAAATAAGAAAGATGAATACTATAAAAACTATTACTACTATGCTTGTAAACATAGAAAGCATGTAGATGGTCATAAGTGCACATTTAATAAACAGCTTAAAACAGGAAATTTAGACCATGAAGTATTATCAATTATTAGTAAATTAGTTTCTAGACCTGGATTTGCAAAAAAACTTCAAGAAAAAATTAATATTCAGGTTGATACAAGTAGGATAGACAGTGAAATTGAACAATATAAGAGTCTCTTTCGTCAGCTAAATGCAACTAAAATGAATTTAATCCAACAGATTGACACCTTAAATTTTGAAGTTCCTCATTTTCAGCAGAAGTCAATTGATTTAGATATGAGATTAAATACTATTTATGATAAAATAGCAGATGTAGAAACACTAATTGAGACAAGTGAATCTAAACGAGAGGTAATCCTAAAAGATAAAATGACCGCTGACAATATTTATAAAATATTAGTCAATTTTGCATCATTAATGGATGTTATGGAAGATATCGACAAGAAGCGATTGTGTCAGATGTTGATTGAAAAAATCGAGATTTATGATGAAAAAAATGAGGCAGGACGTTGGGTAAAAGCCATTCATTTCAAGCTTCCAATCATTGAGGAAGACTTAGAAATTAGTTTGGACAATAGTACACCGGTTGAGGCGGTGGTTAAGTTAGTGAGGAAATGAGTCTATTACTGGCAGTCGCGGATGATTTACCGACATTTTTCTTGAAATTTTCCTAAAAAATGAAAAGTAGGGAAAATCTCTATAAATTCTTGATTTCCGAACGTTTTTTTACTATACTAATAGTGGTTATAACCAATGGAAGAGGTGATAATATGGTTACCGAAGCAGGTGACAAACCGCTATATTTACAATTGGTAGACGAATTGGAGATGAAGATTCGGAATACCATGGAGCCGAATGATAAATTATCTTCTGAGCGCGAGTTAACTCATATTCATGGGGTGAGTAGGATTACAGTCCGCCTGGCAATTCAAGAATTGGAAAGAAGGGGACTTGTATATAAAAAACATGGCAAGGGAACCTATGTTTCAGAGATAAGAGAGCCTGCTGTTGATCTGTCCTCTGCCTATAGTTTTACAGAGCAGATGCGGAAAATCGGCAAGGTTCCAAAGACCCAGATTTTGTCGTTGCTTGAGAAAAATGCGTCCGAGTATCTGGCCAAGCAGCTGCAAATCGACATCAACGAGCCCATCGTTGAATTAGAACGGATTCGCCTGGCTGATAATGTTCCAATGATGCTGGAAAAGACTTATATTCCAGCTGAAGTTGTACCTGGAATGACTGAAGAGCGCCTTAATCACATGCCGCTCTATGAAATATTTGCTGAAGATTACAATCAAACTATTCGGCTGGCAGAAGAAGAATTTTATGCCAGTATTGCACTAGACCATGAGGCCAAGGTTCTGGGCATTAAAAACAATAGTCCTGTTCTTCATATCACTCGGAAGACCTACAATCAAAAAAATAAGATTATTGAGTTTACCTTTAGTATTGCGCGGGCAGACCAGTTCAGATATAAGATTAGCCACGTCCGTCAAGAGTAGTGGATTTCTACTTCAAGGCTATTGAATCAATATTAGTTTTTTAACGAAGACAGCGAGCTAGGACAGGATTACTGCCCTGGCTTTTTTGCAAGAAAAAGAGGGCTTTGAGCCCTCAGGTGATGTTTACGAGAATAATCGTTTAAATATTTTATTTGATGAGTATTTGAGCAGTTGCATGCCAATAAAACCACTTGGAATAGCCAAGCAGAAGGACAGGAAGGCAGGGATGTTCAGCGAAAGATACACGTAAGTTGCTAGAACCGTCAAAATACTAAAAACAACAATATTCACAAAAAATAATAATTCATTGATCCGTGGAAGACTGGATTCTCTTGCTTGGTACGCTTTATAAGGGGCCTGTTTCTCTTTCGGGATATACTCTTCAGTGGGGATTTGGTCAGGCCGATATTGTCTAAGTGCCATATCGTCTCCTTTATTTTGCTTTTCAAGAATACCATAAAATTGAGTGGAGACTGTAACAAGATTATTACAATATTGTTACAAAAAAATTAGAAAAGTCTGAAGATTAAAATTCAGGTCCGCTTCCGTTCTTAAAAAATCTTTGTGATATAATGAACATTATGAAAAATATTATTATAACAGCAACAGCTGAAAGCATTGAACAGGTCAAAGAACTGTTAGCAGTAGGTGTTGACCGTATTTATGTTGGTGAGGCAGACCATGCCCTCCGCATTCCGACTAATTTTTCATACGATGAGCTCCGCCAAATTGCAGAGCTGGTTCACGAGGCAGGTAAGGAATTGACTGTCGCAGCCAACGCTCTCATGCACCAAGATATGATGGACAATATCAAGCCTTTTATGGAATTGATGAAAGAAATCAAGGTTGATTATCTGGTCGTTGGGGATGCAGGTGTTTTTTATATCAATAAGCGGGACGGCTACAATTTCAAGCTTATTTACGACACATCTGTCTTTGTAACATCCAGCCGACAAATCAATTTCTGGAAGGACCACGGCGCTGTCGAGGCTGTCTTAGCAAGAGAAATCCCATCGGCAGAACTCTTTGATATTTCGGAAAATCTGGAAATTCCTGCGGAAATATTGGTTTACGGTGCCTCTGTTATCCACCATTCCAAGCGGAGCTTGCTCAAAAACTACTATAACTTCACTAAGGCGGATGAGACGGATTTGTCCAAGGAACGTGGACTTTTCTTGGCAGAACCTGCAGATCCAGAAAGTCATTATTCCATTTTTGAGGATAAACACGGAACGCATATTTTTATTAACAATGATATCGACATGATGACCAAGTTGACAGAGCTTTATGAACATGGCTACCGAAATTGGAAGTTGGATGGTATTTTTTGTCCAGGTCAGAACTTCGTCGAGATTGCCAAATTATTCGTCCAAGCGCGTGATTTATTGGAAAAAGGAGAATTCACCTACGACCAAGCCTTTCTCTTGGACGAACAAGTACGCAAGTTCCACCCAAGCCAACGCGGTTTGGACACCGGATTTTACGAATTTGACCGGAACAAGGTGAGGTAATAAAACAGTCCGGGGGACTGTTTTATCCCGAGCCTAGAAATAGAGAAGCGAGGCCAGTCCGGGGGACTGTTTTATCCCGAACCTAGAAATAGAGAAGCGAGGCCAGTCCGGGGGACTGTTTTATCCCGAGCCTGTCAATGGGAAAGCCCGGTCCAGAGGGTTGTTTTAGTCATCGCCAATTCTTAGATTTTATCTTAATTCTATCCTGGTAACTGACTTAGTGTCGGCTTCTAAAGGAGCTTGACACTAAACGGAAAGTTCCATTGAACCTTTCCTAGTCAGTTACACTAGACAGCTAGGTCAAAAAGTGTCGTTTTGACCTAGCTATCGTCGCATATTTTAATTCAAATCAATCTATACTGGCAGAGCCAACTTTGCCACCTACTATAGGTAAGGTCCAAGTACGGAACCGTCTTTAGGCGAGTTCCTAGGCCCTGCAATAGGTTTTCAAGTGGAAAAATATCGTTCCATTTGAAAACCGTCGCCAATTCTTAATTTTTATCTTAATTCTATCCTGCAAATAGAAAGAGGAATATTATGTCAAAAGCATTAAAGCGTCCTGAGGTCTTGTCACCTGCTGGGACATTGGAGAAATTGAAGGTTGCCATTGATTATGGTGCCGATGCTGTCTTTGTTGGCGGTCAGGCCTACGGTCTGCGTAGCCGGGCTGGGAACTTTACTATGGACGAGATGCGGGAAGGAATTGAATACGCCCACGCCCGTGGTGCCAAGGTCTATGTTGCGGCTAACATGGTGACCCATGAAGGAAATGAAGAAGGGGCAGGAGCCTGGTTCCGCGAATTGCGTGACATGGGCTTGGATGCGGTTATCGTGTCTGACCCAGCCCTCATCGTCATCTGTGCCACTGAAGCGCCGGGACTTGAAATCCATCTGTCCACCCAGGCTTCATCGACCAATTATGAGACTTTCGAATTCTGGAAGGAATTGGGCTTGACCCGTGTTGTCTTGGCCCGCGAAGTGACCATGGAAGAGGTGGCTGAAATCCGCAAACGGACAGATGTTGAAATCGAAGCCTTTGTCCACGGTGCCATGTGTATCTCCTACTCAGGACGTTGCGTCCTCTCCAACCACATGAGCAAACGTGATGCCAACCGCGGCGGTTGCTCCCAGTCTTGCCGCTGGAAGTACAACCTCTATGACTTGCCATTCGGTGAAGAGCGTCGTTCGATTAAGGGGGAAATACCAGAGGAGTTCTCCATGTCTGCGGTGGATATGTGTATGATCGACCATATTCCAGACATGATTGAAAATGGGGTTGATAGCCTAAAAATCGAAGGCCGGATGAAATCTGTCCACTACGTGTCAACCGTAACCAACTGCTATAAGGCTGCGGTCGATGCCTATCTAGAAAGTCCAGAAAAGTTTGAAGCGATCAAACAAGACCTGATTGACGAGTTGTGGAAAGTAGCCCAGCGTGAACTGGCAACTGGTTTTTATTACAATCCACCAACTGAAAACGAGCAATTGTTTGGTGCCCGCCGTAAAATTCCAGAATACAAATTTATCGCTGAAGTAGTGGCCTTTGACAAGGAAACCATGACAGCAACTATTCGTCAGCGCAATGTCATCAACGAAGGAGACCAAGTTGAGTTCTACGGGCCAGGTTTCCGTCATTTTGAGACGACCATTCAAGGCCTGCATGATTCCAATGGAGATAAGATTGACCGTGCCAATAAGCCTATGGAACTGCTGACTATTAAGCTAGACCGCGAAATCTATCCAGGCGATATGATCCGCGCCTGCAAGTCAGGGCTCATCAATCTCTATCAAGAGGACGGCAAGGCTGTTACTATTCGTGCATAAGAAAAAGGCTGGAGAAATTCAGCCTTTTGATAATTGTGATTTTTTGATGTTTTCTGGAACCAGAGAGATTTTTTTAATCTCATCAATCCGAATGATACTGGTCACGCGCCGTTTGAAATTTTTCATAATCAAGCGTTGTCGTTCCTTGTCATACTTGACAATGTCCCCGGTAAAGCTACGTTCACCATAAATAACATGGATAGCAGCCTTCTTTTGAATGGCCAGCTCAAGATACTCTTGAATCTCTTCTCTGGTTGCAGGCTCCATAGGCTTTGGTTGGGATCTGTAAACCAGAAAATCATTGATACGACCGAAAATGGATTCCAAAAACCTCTTCATGGCAATATCCTTTCAAACTTGCTATAATCATCTTATACAATTTTTATAAAAATGACAAGTGTTTGCGAACAAATAAGTGAAGGAGGTAACAAATGGCAGAATTTACATTTGAAATCGAAGAAAAACTCTTAGTCCTATCTGAGAATGACAAGGGCTGGACTAAGGAGCTTAACCGTGTGTCCTTTAACGGGGCACCAGCCAAATATGACATCCGCACTTGGAGTCCCGACCATACCAAGATGGGCAAGGGCATTACCCTCAGCAATGAAGAATTTCAAGTCATGCTGGATGCATTTACCAATAAGTAAGATGAGGAGCCTAAGCGATTAGGTTCCTTTATCTCATAACTGGTTGGAGGAGTTTGTGTGCCACTGTGGCGAGGGAAATTTTTGCTAAATCAGGCAGGATGAAGGGCAGGACTGTCCAGCCAAGAGTATCTGTCCAGCTAGCACCGCTGACCAGTTTGAATACTAAACATCCCAGTCCAAAGCAAGTAGCGGTTCCCAGCAGACAAGCCAGAAAGACCTGGAATGGAGAACTATTATCTGTCGTCAAGCTGGATGTGATAGCCGCGTAGGCCAAAAAGCCCCAGAGAAATCCAGCAGTCGGTCCGAAAAGATTGGCCACTCCACCTGACAATCCTGCGAATATAGGCAGTCCAATGGCACCCAAGGTCAGATAAATTCCGACACTTGCCAGGGCCAGTTTCCTTGGGTAGAGGCAGGCAATCAGGGCGATAGCCAGGGTTTGGAGAGTAAAGGGAACAGGACCAATGGGAAGGCTGATTTGTGAAAGAGCTGCAATGAGGGCCGCACCGATTGCAGTGTAGACCAAATGGAGAGTTGATTCTTGTGTCATGAGATGGTTATCCTTTTATAATAATTGGTTAACAAAATTATAGTTTGATTTTCAAAGGAAGTCAATCCATTGACTATCAGCTGTCACAGTTATAGGAAAAATCTATAGCTATTCATAAAAAAGTTATATAAGTAAAAAACTATGTTTTTTAAGTAGACTGATCCATTCTCATGCTACAATGGATAAAAATAAGAAAGCGAGACATCCTATGTCAGAATTATTAGCTATTTACCGTACCTTAAAAGCCAAAAAATGGGTGGATTTGACCCATCAAATCAATGAAAATAGTCCTCATTTCCCTGCCCTGCCTGCCTTGGAGAAGAAGACCTTGTTTGACCACAAGGACGGATTTTTCGTAGAACAGTTCACGGTCGTTGGCCAGTATGGCACCCATATCGACCCGCCTGTTCACTTTGTGGAGGGGGCTCGTTATTTGGACGAGATTGACTTGAAAGATTTGCTCCTGCCTCTTTATGTTATCGATAAGTCGCAGGCAGTTGCAGCAAATCCAGATTACCAAATCACCAAGCAGGATATTTTGGATTTTGAAGAGGAACATGGTCCTATTGCAGAGGAGTCCTTTGTTGCCTTCCGCTCAGACTGGTCTAAACGCTGGCCAAGCCAGGATGCCATCCGTAATTTGGATGATAATGGAGTGCAACATACCCCAGGTTGGAGCCATGATGCCTTAGAGTATCTGATTGAGGAACGCAAGGTCAAGGCCGTTGGTCATGAGACCCTGGATACAGACTCAGGAGTGTCAGCAGCAGAGAATGGTGGTAGCCTTCCAGAGGAATACTATCTTCTGTCAAAAGATATTTACCAGGTAGAAGTCCTCAACAATCTTGATCAGGTTCCAGCGACGGGGAGCTTGATTTCCATCGCCTTTCCACATTGGGAAAAGGGCTCGGGTTCACCAGTTAGAGCCATTGCTATTTTGCCATAAGATGATAAAACGCCCAGATGAAAGTCTGAGCGTTTTTATGAAATTTCTATCGCATGGTGACAAATTCTTCTGAGCCAGTTGGGTGGATGGCCACAACGGCGTCAAATTGTTCCTTGCTAGCTCCCATTTTGATAGCAACTGAGAAACCTTGGATCATCTCGTCGACACCGTAGCCGATACCGTGGAGGCCGACCACTCGTTCTTCAGGACCAACGGTGACTAGTTTCATTTTGGTCAGCTGGCGGTTGTCTGCCATGGCTGTGTACATAGAGGTAAAGGCTGAAGTGTAGCACTTGACTTGGTCCGCACCGTATTGAACAAGGGCCTGGTCTTCTGTTAATCCGACCGTACCGATAGCTGGGTGGGAGAAGACAACAGTTGGAATGTCTGTGTAGTCCATTTTGGCATCTGTTTTACCGTTGAATAAGCGTTCCGATAGGAGCCGTCCAGCCTTGATAGCAACGGGTGTCAACTCTTTTTCACCCGTCACGTCGCCCAAGGCATAGATGCCAGGAACCACTGTTTCTTGGTATTGGTTGACTTCGATGTGGCCCGATTTTGTTAGTGTCACACCAGCAGCTTCTAGGTTAAGCTGGTTGGTATTTGGCTTGCGCCCAACAGCCCAGAGAACCTGGTCAGTAATGTGGGAAGTGCCGTCCTCAAAGAAGATTTGGATTTTTCCTTCTGGCGTTTTCTCCAGCTTGCTTGGCGTTTTATGGGTGTGAAGTGGGAGCTTAGTCCGCTCCATCTCTTCCATGAGGGCATCCGTAATGTAGGTATCGAAGTTACGCAATGGGCGGTCGCCGCGGACAAAGAGCTGGGCATCCACTCCCAAACCGTGTAGGACGCCAGCCACCTCAACGGCAATATAGCCAGCGCCGATAACAGCGACAGACTCTGGCAATTCTTCCCAGGCAAAGAAGTCGTCGGACACGACACCCAATTCAGCACCTGGAATGGCGGGAATAACTGGAAGACCACCAGTAGCGATGACAATGTGTTTGGCTTTGATTCGCTCACCATTGACCTCGACCGTATGGCTATCTACAAATTTAGCAAAACCTTGAATGACCTCAACCTGATTGTTTTTGAAGGTATTGCCATAAGAGGAACGAGAACGCTCGATATAGGCCTCACGGTTCTGACGCAGGGTTGCGAAGTTGAAGTGAACATCCTGGCTGGTGAAACCGTATTCTGGTCCATAAGTGTGAATGGCTTCAGCTACTTGAGAACCGTACCACATGATTTTTTTAGGAACACAGCCTAGATTGACACAGGTTCCACCGATATAGCTGCCTTCAATAACGGCAGCCTTGGCACCATACATAGCCGCTCGGTTCATAGTGGCAATACCACCACTTCCTCCACCAATGCTGATAATATCAAATTCTCTCATTTTCTTCCTCCAAAGATTTCTTGACTACATTCTACCCTTTTTTTATCTTTCAATCAAAAATCCGCTACGTCTATCGTGAAACCTTGTTTAGGTTTTTATTACTATTATTTTGTAAAAATACAGGCCATACCTGCATGATTGATAAAAGCTATTTCTTACAAAAATGTAAGTGGGATAATTGACAAAAATGATATAAAATTAGTATGGAAAACACTTGCAAAAAACGATGTATAGGTGTATTATTTTTATAAGACAATTATTTTTGTAACATGTAAAGGAGACAGATATGTTTAAGTCCAAAAAAGCAAAAATTGCCCTTTTTTCTGGTCTCGGGGTTGCATCGGTAGCCCTGGTCGGTGGGGCCTTACTCTTCTCTAATGCCTTAGGTGGTTCAGGTAGCGCAGGTGAAGACTTTACATTACCCATGACCTACAGGGTGGTTCAGGAAGGTTCGATTGCTTCGTCGACCTTGTTGACGGGGACAGTGGCTGCGGGTGAAGAGCAGTTTGTCTATTATGACCCCTCTAAAGGCGATATCAGTGAATTTTACGTTGAACAGGGGAGCCAGGTAGAGGCTGGAACGGCCCTGCTTCGCTATGATGCTTATGAATTGCAAACGGCTCTTGATTCGGCTGTGCGCGGACGGGATAAGATTGGACGTCAAATATATGAGGTGCAAAATGGTGGTCAGACCTTGCCAACAACAGGTGACCCAGCCTTGGATGGAGAAGCAGCGGCCTCTGCCCAACGTTCCATTGATTTGCAATTGGCGGATTTGAATGATGCCTATGCGGATGCCCAAGCGGCGGTAGACAAGGCGTGGACGGCCGTCAATGAAGCGACCGTTGCCAGCACCGTGTCAGGTACAGTTGTTGAGGTCAATAAGTCTGTTTCTAAGAGCTCAACCAATAGCCAGACAGTCATTCACATCGTCAACCAAAATAGCCTGCAGGTGACAGGTCAGCTTACAGAATATGATTTGGCCAATATCAAGGTTGACCAAGAAGTGAAATTAAGCACTAAAGTCTATCCAGAACAGACCTGGACTGGTAAAATTTCCTATATTTCAAACTATCCAGCCAATGATCAAACTGCGGTAGCAGTACCGGGTGGCGGCGGATCTGGTGGTGGTGCCAAGTATCCTTTCAAGGTGACTTTGACTAGCGATATCGGCGACCTCAAGCAAGGTTTCACTGTCAATATGGAAGTGGTCAACACCAGCAAAAATATCTTGGTCCCTGTGACAGCTGTTGTCTATGAGGATGATAAGACCTTTGTTTGGACATTGGTAGATGGTAAGGCTAAAAAAGTAGAGGTGACTCTGGGTAATGCAGATGCTCTTAACCAGGAAGTGATCAAGGGCTTGTCTGTTGGTGACCATGTCATTGTCCTCCCAGATTTTGACTTACAAGAGGGTCAAGAGGTAGAAGCCGATGAAGAACCAGCTAATTAAACTCACACAAATCAACAAATCCTATAAAAACGGCGACCAGGAGTTGCGAGTTCTCAAGGATATTGATTTGGAAGTCGAAGAAGGAGAATTTCTAGCCATTATGGGACCGTCTGGGTCTGGTAAATCCACTCTCATGAACATTATTGGTTTGCTGGACAGGTCTAGTTCTGGCAACTATTGGCTAGAAGGCGAGGAAGTCAGCCAGTTATCGGAGAAAAAGTTGGCCCAGGTCCGCAATGACCAAATCGGTTTTGTCTTCCAACAATTCTTCCTCCTTGCCAAGCTCAACGCCTTGCAGAATGTGGAGTTACCCCTGATTTATGCAGGAGTACCGTCCAACCAACGTAAGAAAAAGGCCAAACGTTACCTAGAAAAAGTTGAATTGGCAGAACGTATGGACCACCTGCCGTCGGAATTGTCTGGAGGTCAAAAGCAACGGGTGGCTATTGCGCGTGCCTTGGTCAATAGCCCAGCCATTATCTTGGCGGATGAGCCGACGGGGGCCCTGGATACCAAGACTGGCCAGCAGATTATGGAGCTTTTGACTGAGCTCAATAATGAAGGTAAGACCATTATCATGGTCACCCACGAGCCAGAGATTGCCGCCTATGCCAAGCGGAAAATCGTTCTTCGGGACGGGATTATCACTGAGGACAGAAGAAGGGAGGAGTCTTAATGGAAAATTGGAAATTTGCCTTAAAATCAATCCTAGCCCACAAGATGCGCTCCCTCCTCACCATGCTGGGTATCATTATCGGTGTGGCTGCTGTTGTTATCATCATGGCTCTAGGTGAAGGCCTACAGAAATCCATGGAGAAGGCCCTGGCTGGTGAGCAAAATAATGTCTCTGTCCATTTTTCTCCTTATGTAAATTTAGAAGAGGTTTCGTCGGGTTTATTTAATGCTGGCTTCACTGGGGAAATGTCTATGGAAGAAGAGCCTGACTTGACCCATAGCATGTTGCAAGGACTTCTGGAAATTGACGGTTTAAGCAACTACTATATCAATTTGAGTAATATGGGAACAATAGAAGCCGGTAACAAATCAGCTGATAATGTGACCATCAATGGGGTCAGCCATTCCTATTTTGATGTCAAAAATCTAGAAATTTTGGCAGGACGCAAGTTCACTCCTAATGACTATAGTCGCTTTGCTCGCATTATCATGTTGGATGTCAATTTGGCTGAAAAACTGTTTGGCTCCATGGAAGCCTCCCTCAACCAGACGGTTTCTCTCAATGGCAATGCCTATCTAGTTATCGGTGTTTACAAGGAGCCCAATGCTGGTACGGCCATGTTTGGGATGAACTCAGGCGGTAATGCCATTATGGCCAATACCCAGGTTGCTGCAGAGATGGGCATGAAAGAAAATTCTGGACTCTATGTCTATGTCGAAGACGTGACCAGGGCCACAGAGATTGGTCAGGCTGCCGCGGACTATCTGACTAGGGTTTCTGGTCTAAAAGAGGCTCGCTATGATATTTTTGACATGTCTGCCATGATTGAAAGTTTCAAGAGTGAGCTAGGTATTGTGACCACCTTTATAGGTGCGGTTGCAGGTATCTCCCTCTTGGTCGGCGGTATCGGCGTGATGAACATTATGCTGGTATCCGTGACCGAGCGGACACGGGAAATCGGTCTGCGGAAGGCACTGGGAGCGACTCGTGCCAATATCTTGAGTCAGTTCTTGATTGAGGCTATGGTCTTGACCACTCTGGGCGGTGCCATTGGTCTCTTAATCGCCCAAACGACTGTCGTTTTGCTCAATATCAGCAAGGTCATGGGTGAGGGTATGTCCGCCGTCATCTCTATCCCAGTGGTTCTGGGGAGTCTCGCCTTCTCAGCCCTAGTTGGTATCATCTTCGGTGTCCTCCCAGCAAATAAGGCTTCTAAATTGGATCCAATTGAAGCACTGCGATATGAATAACATTCAAAACGATTAGGTTTTTCCTAGTCGTTTTTCTGTGAGCAAACGGCTTGACATTATCACTAGTTAAAGATAAAATAAGGACATCATTCAGATTAAAGGAGTAACATCATGGTAGAATTAGGTATTTCAACATTTGGCGAAACAACCCCCCTTGAAAAGACAGGAGAAACGTACAGCCACGACGAGCGCATTCGTCAGCTGGTCAAAGAGATTGAACTGGCAGACCAGGTTGGCCTGGATGTCTATGGGATTGGGGAGCATCACCGCGAAGATTTTGCGGTCTCTGCACCTGAAATTGTCCTGGCAGCAGGTGCTGTCAATACCAAGCATATCAAACTGACATCAGCAGTTTCGATTCTTTCCTCTATGGATCCAGTCCGCCTCTATCAGCAGTACACCACCATTGATGCTTTGTCAAACGGCAGAGCGGAAATCATGGCTGGCCGTGGTTCCTTTACGGAGTCCTTCCCCTTGTTTGGTTATGATTTGCATGACTATGAAGAACTGTTCGATGAAAAATTGGATATGCTTTTAGAGATTGACAAGGCTACCAACTTGACTTGGGGTGGTAAATTCACCCAGTCGGTGGACAATAGGCCTGTATATCCGCGACCTGTTCAGGAAGATTTTCCTATCTGGGTAGCGACTGGTGGCAATGTCGAGTCAACCATCAAGATTGCCCAAAAAGGCCTGCCAATCGTGTATGCAGTCATTGGTGCAGGTGCCCATCGCTTTAAACCATTGGCAGATGCCTATCGCAAGGTTGCTCGTAACTCAGGTCACGATCCGAAGAAGACCAAGGTTGCGGCCCATTCTTGGGGTTGGATAGCTGACGACCATGACAAGGCTGTTGAGGAATACTTCCACCCAACTAAAGTGGTCACTAACAATATCGCCAAGGACCGGCCACACTGGTCTGAAATGACCAAGGCCCAATACCTCTATTCTTTGACAGATGAAGGAGCAAGCATTGTTGGCGATCCACAGCACGTCGCCGCAAAAATTATCCAAACTATCGAAACCTTGGATTTGGAGCGTTTCTTCCTCCACTTGCCAATCGGCTCTATGCCACATGAGGATGTCCTCCGTGCTATCGAGCTTTATGGTAAAAAAGTCGCACCGATTGTGCGAGAATATTTTGCTAAAAAAGAAGAAGCTGAAAAGTAAATTTGCCCTCACTGAAAGGCTGGTATTCGCCAGCCTTTTTATCTGTCCATTTTAGGAAAAAATGGTGTATAATAGATGCAGAAATAGATGTTTGAGGGTGCAAAATGGAAAATTTACAGGAATATGTAGCGTTTGATTTGGAATTTAATGCGGCCAACGGTGCTTATCAGCTAATCCAGCTGTCGGCAGTTAAGTTTGTCAACCATGAGGAAGTGGACCAGTTCGACAGCTATGTTTACACAGATATTCCCCTCCAGTCCTTTATCAACGGTTTGACAGGTATCACCGCAGAGAAGATTAAAACTGCCCCTAAAATAGAGACAGTTTTAGCAGATTTTCAGGCCTTTGTGGGACAAGCAGCCCTCATCGGTTACAATGCTATGAAGTCTGATCTACCTATTCTGGCAGAAAATGGTCTGGATTTGAAGGACCAGTACCAGGTTGACCTCTATGAAGAGGCCTTGGAGCGTCGGTCAACAGACTTAAACAGTATCGTCAATCTCAAGCTGACCTCAGTGGCGGACTATCTGGGTGTCAAGGGACGAGGGCACAATAGCCTAGAAGATGCTCGTATGACCGCCCAGGTATATGAGAAATTTTTAGAGTTTGATGAAAACCAACAGATGCTAGGTCAGCAAGAAGTCGTGACCAACAATCCCTTTGCCGGACTAGGAAATTTGTTTGATTAGAAGAGAAAATGAGCTACAGCAATGAAACTGTAACTCATTTTTTTGATTTTCTAGTTGGAATTGGTGTGAAGCTATAAATTTGCGTTCAGCTAGAGCATATTTCATATTAGGGAGTCCAATAGTCCAGTGGACTATTGGAATTGATATGAGTCCCTAAAACTGCATTCATCTCAAACTTACTTCATAGTAGGGAATAGGAGCACATCTCGAATAGTAGTAGTATCTGTCAAGAGCATGCAGAGGCGGTCGATTCCGATTCCAAGTCCACCTGTTGGTGGCATACCGTATTCGAGGGCTTCGATATAGTCGTAGTCCACGCCTGTTGCTTCGTCATCACCCAATTCTTTGGCTTTAGCTTGGGCTTCGAAGCGTTCCAATTGATCGATTGGGTCGTTCAATTCTGTAAAGGCATTTCCGTATTCCTTTGTCATGATGAAGAGCTCAAAGCGGTCTGTGAAGCGTGGGTCTTCATCGTTTTTCTTAGCTAGTGGTGACACGGCTACTGGGTGACCATAGACAAATGTTGGTTGGATAAGAGTTGCTTCAACGTACTCTTCAAAGAAGCTGTTGATGATTTGGCCAACTTCTGTATGGTGTTTTTCTACAGGAACCTTGTGTTCGTTTGCCAGGGCGATAGCTTCTTCTAAGCTCATCTCCTGCCAGAAGTCCACACCAGTTTGTTCCTTAATAGCATCGACCATGTGGATACGCTTGAATGGCTCGTGGATAGCAATTTCAGTTCCTTGATAAGTAACAGGACCGTCGCCGACAACTGCCTTAGCAGTATGTTGGATAATGCCCTCGGTCAAGTCCATGATGTCTTGGTAGTCAGCATAGGCCTGGTAGACCTCAATTGAAGTAAACTCAGGGTTGTGAGTGGCGTCCATACCCTCGTTACGGAAGATACGGCCGATTTCATAGACACGCTCCATACCACCGACAATCAGGCGTTTGAGGTGCAATTCAGTCGCGATACGCAAGACCATATCAATGTTTTGTGCATTGTGGTGGGTAATAAATGGACGGGCAGCAGCACCACCAGCCTCATTGTGGAGAACGGGCGTTTCCACTTCCAAAAAACCAAGTCCGTCCAGGTAACGACGGATTTCAGAAATGATTTTTGAGCGCGTGATAAAGCGGTCAAAGCTCTCACGGTTGGTAATCAAATCCAAATAACGCTTGCGGTAGCGGGTTTCGATGTCTGTCAAACCGTGGAATTTTTCTGGCAATGGGCGGAGCGCCTTAGACAGATGGGTCAGCTTGCGAGCGTGGATAGACAATTCGCCCACGTTTGTTTTGAAGACGTCGCCCTCAACACCGACAAAGTCACCCAAGTCAGCTTTTTTGAAGATTTCGTAATTTTCTTCGCCAACATCATCCTTACGGACATAAATTTGAATTTGCCCTTCACGGTCTTGGATATGGGCAAAGCCAGCCTTACCCTTACCGCGTTTGGTCATGATACGACCAGCGATAATAGCCGTTTGACCCAGCTCTTCCAATTCTTCTTTTGATTTGTCTTCGTATTGTTCCTTCAACTGAGCAGAATCAGCAGAGCGTTCAAATCGCTTACCGAAGGGGTCAATGCCCTGTTCTGCAAGAGCTGTCATTTTCTCACGACGGACAAGTTGTTGGTCATTCAATTCTTCAAAATGTTCAGTAGACATAAAATTTTCATTCCTCCAAAGTCTGTTCCTTCTATTCTATCATAGAAGAGGTAAAAAATCAGCAAAAAAGAAAGCAGGAAACTGCTTTCTTAGTGAGATTTATAGCGAGTATCATTCCAAACCAGCTCGGTAAAGTGTTCAAAGTCTGTCGTTTCCAAAATGGAAATGGAAGCATTATCCAAACCACCGCGGTGACGGAGCTGGGCGGGTGTAAATCCGAGCAGCCGGTGGATGGAAGCGGTTAGGATAGCTCCGTGGCTGACAATTAAGACCCTATCCATGTCCTGTCTTTTTAATGATTGGATAAAATCCACCATCCGTTGAGTAACTTGATGGACACTTTCTGCTTCAAATAGGTCATTGTCAAAAAGGGCTAGATTATGTTTGAGTGCCCAGGCTTGTTTGGGGTAGATGGCACGAAAAATTGCCATCTTGCTTCCTTCTAACGTTCCAAAATTCCATTCACGTAATTGTTGCGTGATTAGAACGGTTTGGCAATGGTGATTGGCTTTGGCAATTTCTACGGCAGTGCTATGTGCGCGCTGCAAATCACTAGAATAAATAGCATCAAAGGGGATTTCAGCAAGGTATTTGCCTAGTTTTTCTAAATCCTGATAAGATTCAGGCAAGAGAGCCGAATCTCCAGAATAACCCTGAAATCGACCTTCCAGATTCCACTCGGTCTTGCCGTGGCGGATAAAGTAAATCCTCATGCTAGTCTCCCTCGGTCAAATCGGAAAAACTAGCCTTGACAAAATCAGCCAGGACCTGACTATCAATGCCGATGGAACGGCCCACTTCACCAGCAGAGACAATCATGTAGCCCGTTTCCAGTGCTGACTGGTCTATGTAGATAGGAAAATTGTGCTTTTGCCGGATACCGACAGGGTTGTTGGCACCGTGGACATAGCCGGTTGTCTTTTCCAGATCCTTTTGTGGAATCATGGTGACCTTCTTGTTGCCAGAGACCTTGGCCAATTTCTTTTCGGACAGGTGCTCGGTAATGGGAACAATTCCGATAATGGGCCCTGTCTTATCACCTTTTAGGGCCAGGGTTTTGTAGATTTGTTCCATTTGGATACCTTCAGGTACCTTGCCTTCAAGGGCATTGATGACCAGACTGTCGTGGGCAATTTTGGCCTTGTCCAGAATCTGGTCGACCAAGGTTTTCTTGATTTTTTCTTTCTTTGCCATAGGATAACCTCCTACTTGTATTTTTCCTCGAGTTTGCTCATCCAAAGGCCAAGCCAGGCACCAAGAACAAAGAGGACAAGGGCAGCAAGCCAGGTTCCGATGCCAGCTCCAGCATAGGAAATGGCTTCCTCATTACCTGCTTGTGGGATAAGGATGAGAATGGTGGATGAAGCGACGATACCGATGATAAAGTGGTAAACGCGGGAGTGGTAGACCTTGAGAGCATGGTCCATGGACTTAGAAAATGCCACCATAGCTAGGGCCCCACCGATAGCAATAGGCAGAAAAGTGCCAAGCAGGTCCAGGGACTTGAATCCATTGAGCATAGGCGTGTAAATCCCTAAAATCAAAAGCAAGTTAGACGGGCTGAGCCCAGGTACCAAAATCCCCAGAGCAATCAGAGCACCAGCCAAGACAAAACTAGCAAAGCTAGCTGGCAGGGTTCCGACCAAACTGTTCAAATTGTAGAGCAAAAGACCAGAGACGATAAAGGTTGCAACCAGCCAAATCCAGTCAATACTGTCACGCTGGCTCTTTTGAGTAGATTCCTTGAGCAGGCTAGGAATGGTTCCTACAATGGCACCGGCAAAGGCCCAGAGAACGGGTACCTGGAAGTGCTTGAGCAGGAATTCAACCGGGAAGGAGAAGAGGGCAATACCCAAAATTCCCCCGATTCCAACAGGGATAAAATAGAGCAAATTTTCCTTGAAATCCTTGCGAATATTGGCTAAAAAGCCGATGAGCCGCTCATAGATGCCCAAAATCGCAGCCAATACACCACCAGAAACACCGGGCAAAATAAATCCAAGGGCGATAATCATTCCCTTGATAATTCTTGAAATCCAAGATGACATAAATTCCTCCAAAATTATGTAATGGACCCATTATAGCACATAGACCGAATTTCGTCGAAAAAAGCCTGCCAAAACGGACAGACTTAGGATGATTTGACTTTAAAGAAGGCAGGTCTTGATTTGTAGAGAATAATCAACAGACCTGCTGCAATCAGGGTCGATGGCAGAATATAGCTGATATTATATTGAAGAGAGTAGAGCCAGACAGGCATACCAGGTGTAGCGTAGTCAGCATAGAAGATGATTCCGGCCAGGAAGTTGGCCAGGAAACGAATATTGCCTCCAAGTAGACTGGCTAGTCCAATCCAGCTGATTGCACTTGTGCTGGTCTTACTGGCTTTAAAAGGTCTTGTAAATAGCCCTGCCAACCCAATTCCAGCATAGGATAAGGCGTAATCCAGAAAGACCTGGAAGGGATTGAGGAAGTAGCCTCCGTAGAAGAGTTGGATGGTACCGACAATTCCACCTGCTAGCACACCGATAGCCAGGCCATGTCTGAGTGCCAGAAAGAGAATGGGCAGCATGACCAAGGAAACCGATCCACCTTGAGGCATAGTGAAGAGCGGTAGTTTGTCAAAGACCAGGGCAATGGCAGAGAAGATGGCTACTTCAGCCAGGGTACGTAATTTAGTATGGGACATAAAAAACCTCCTTTATGGTTGCAATGAAAGGAGGGTTGGCTTTTTATGATATCCATAAAACACAATCCCTACGCTAGTCTTACCTAGATCAGGTTCGAGGATTTCGCAGATGCGATCTCAGCCGAAGCACTCCTTTGTGAAATTATTTAGTTGTTACTCAGGAACGGTAAAGAGCTTTTGATAGACCTCGTTAGGGTCTTTTAAGCTAGTGATGAGGTTGAGGTCCAGATGGTATTTAAAGCCATTCAAGTAACCTCGTGAAGTATATTGGTGAAGGTCGTAGGGCAAATCAGTGTTGGGAGCGGCATTGTAGTAACCCGAGTCCGTCCCATAGGTTGGAATCCACAGGGCATCAAACTTATCTACTGTGATGCTATGTTCATCCATAAAATAGGTACCAATATAGAGTCCAATATTTTTAGCACCAAGGTCTACTAACTCCTGTCTGAAAGCCTCGACGCCGGCATCCATATCGCCCATGGTCTTTTCCTCAACGTCCATCCAATAGAAGGTTGGCTTGTAAGGTGAAGACAGCTTGTAGAAGGATTGGGCTTCTTTTTTCATGGCTTCTATAGAATTTCCTGTCACATAAGCATAGACAGCGATGGGAACTCCCCGCTTTTGAAATTCTTCAATATGTTGCTTATAGGACTTGTCAATTCCATTTTTATCGGTGGCAGAGTTTTCTTTCTTTGTATGGGAACCACTCTGAATCCGGATAATAGCTCCAGAAATCTGTTCGCTGAGCGTATCGTAGTCGATATCCTCAGGTCGTTGCCATGCGGAAACGTCAATGATTGGCTTCATTTCTAAAGCATTCTCTATGACATAGGTAGAGCTTGCGCTTGTGATCTTCTTTGCTTCCTTTTCTATTTGAGCTTCTTGAATTGCTGCCGCCCGTTTTTCAGCTTGGATAGCCATGGTCCGAGTCAAGAGAATCAAGGAAGTGAATAGAGCAAAGAAAACAATCACAATGATAGGTTTAATTCTCTTTCTCATCTTTTTTATTTTAACTCAAAGATCTGGAAAAATCAAAAAAAATAGTCTCATTTATGCAGGAAATAGCTAACTTTCATCCGCTTGACATATCCTGGCTATTGGGGTATGCTACTAATGGATATAAGAACCTGTCATTAAAGGGCGGAACCTTTCTCCGTTGCGAATTTGTCCAACAAGTTTCTTGCATGAGAATACAGGTCCTAAAAATGAAGTAGGAGTTGCATGACTACCCAGAAAATTAGTAGAATTGCTATCTTAGCCAGCGTTTGCATAGCACTTCGATTTGCCTTTTTTCCTTTTGCTAATATCAAGCCCATTACAGCTATATTTTTAGTCTCCAGCCTTTTTTTGCCCATGGCAGATGCTTTCCTCATCATGGCTTTGACCATGTTTGGGACGGCTATTTATATGGGGTTTGGGATAGTTGTTTTGTGGCAGATTCTCAGTTTTGCAGCTATCATGCTAGTGTGGAAATGGGTATGGTCCGGCCTGCGGTTGAGCTATTGGAATTCAGTCCTCATACCTATGTTGTTAGCTGCTGTAGTCACTTTTCTATATGGATTGGTCATTAGTCTTCTGTCAGCCCTACAATTTGGGGTCAATCCATGGGTCTATTGGCTAAATGGCTTGAGTTTTGATGTGGCCCATGCAGTATCAACTGCCTTATTTTACCCAATTATTGACGGGATTTTTCGGAGGTTTATAAAATGAAACGGTTACTAAGAATTTGTGTTAGTGTCCTAACCGCCTTGGTTTTGCTAGGGTGTTCGACAACGAGCAACCAGCCTACAGCTAGCAGTCAGGTAGAGGAAACCAGTCAGCTACTTGAGGCCACTTTGAGGATTACGAGTGATGGTCAGAATTCTACCAAAAATGTCCGATTTGAAGCTAGTGATTCTGTCATGGATGTCCTGGAAGAGTACCACGATATCGAGGAAGAAAACGGCATGGTTACGGTCATCGACGGAAAAAGTCAGGATCCAGCCAGTAATACCTACTGGATGTATAAGGTCAATGGTAGCTTGGCAGAAAAAGGTGCTGCAGAACAAATTCTACAAGAAGGAGACGATGTTGAATTCTACCTTGAAAGCTTTCAATAAACTCAAATAGCTAGAGCACTTAAACAAACTAGGTCAGAGGATTGCCTCTGGCTTTTTATATGCTTTGAAGAATAAATTATAGTTGTGAAAATGGTCAATTGACATTCCTGATTTTGCAGAGAAATAGGCCGGTATATTTTATTAAAATTGAGTGAACAGAATAATGTTCCTTATTTTTGAATCTGCTTGGCTATTCTCTCGTTTTTTGATGAAACTATGCTATAATAGAAATAATATACAGCATAGAACTTGTTTTTTATAGGAGAACCAATGAAGATTGATAAACGGCATTTGCTGAACTATTCTATTCTTTTGCCCTATCTGATTCTTTCAGTGATTGGCTTGATTATTGTCTATTCAACAACCAGTGCCTTACAAATACAAAAGGGCGGAAATCCTTTTAGCATGGTCATTAGCCAGGGACTTTTCTGGATTCTGAGTTTGGTAGCCATGTTTATCATCTACCGGATGAAATTGACGGTCCTGAAGAAGAGGGGGCTGATTCGCTTATTTCTCCTCTTGGAAGTAGCCATGTTGGTCGCGTCGCATTTCTTTGATCCGGTCAATGGTGCCCACGGTTGGATTCGCTTGGGACCGGGGGGGATCATCGGTCTCCAACCGGCGGAATACTTGAAATTATTGATTGTCTGGTACCTGGCGGCACGATTTTCCGCTATGCAGAGGGATATCCAGGTTTATGATTACCAGGCCTTGATTAAGGGAAGCTGGATGCCCAAGGCCTTTAATGATTGGCGGATTGTCAGCCTGTTTTTCCTGGGGTTGGTAGCCAGCCTACCCGATTTGGGGAATGCTACGATTGTAGTTTTGATTATTTTGGTCATGGTAACGGTCAGTGGTGTGGCTTATCGCTGGTTCTCAACAGTCCTGATGGCCTTGGTCCTGGGAGCAACCATTTTGTTGGGCTCCATTCGGATTTTAGGGGTTGATTTGGTGGCACAGATTCCCGTCTTTGGCTATATTGCCCGTCGCTTCTCAGCCTACTTCAATCCCTTTGAAAACGCGACAGAATCAGGTTTGCAGCTGACCAATTCTTACTACGCCATGAGTAATGGCGGTTGGCTGGGTAGAGGCTTGGGAAATTCTATTGAGAAAAATGGCTATCTGCCAGAAGCCCATACAGACTTTGTCTTTTCCATTGTCATCGAAGAATTAGGCTTTGTCGGAGCCTCCCTGATTCTCGCCCTCTTATTCTTTTTGATATTGAGAATTATTGTGGTGGGTATCCGGGCTAGACGCCCCTTCAATTCCATGATGGCTTTGGGAGTAGCAGGGATGATGCTGATTCAGACCTTTGTCAATGTCGGTGGTATTTCCGGCTTGATTCCCGCTACGGGAGTGACCTTCCCCTTCCTATCACAAGGAGGGAATAGCTTGTTGGTTATTTCTATAGGAATTGCCTTTGTTTTAAATATTGATGCAAATGAAAAACGGGAGCTCTGGGAAGAGGAAATAGAGCAGACTATGGCTAAAACAGAAAGTTAGGGAGAAATATGAAAATTCAGAAGTTAGAAAACTACAACAACAAGGATGCTATCAAGGAAGAAGTTGCTATCCTAACCACTATCCTTGAAGAGGTAGCTGGGCAGATGATGTCTGCAGAGACCTTTCAGAAAATTTTGGAGCTTTCTCAGCTCTCACATGAGGATGATTACCAGGCCTTGATTGATATTATCGGTCAGTTAGACAATGACGAATTGGCTGTGATTTCTCGCTATTTCGCTGTCTTACCTCTCTTGATTAACATCTCTGAAGATGTGGACTTGGCCTATGAAATCAACCATCAAAATAATATTGGTCATGATTATCTAGGAAAAATGTCCACAACAATTGATATGGTATCCAAACATGAAGATGCGGCTGATATCCTTGAGAAACTCAATGTCGTTCCTGTCTTGACGGCCCACCCAACTCAGGTTCAACGCCAGTCCATGCTGGATTTGACCAAGCATATCCACGAATTGCTCCGTCGTTACCGCGATGTCAAATTGGGCTTGATGAACCGGACCAAGTGGGAAGACCAACTGCGTCTTTATATCGAAATCATCATGCAGACGGATATGACGCGGGAGAAGAAACTCAAGGTTACCAATGAAATTACCAATGTCATGGAGTATTACAATTCCTCCTTCATTAAGGCAGTGACCAAGCTCCAAGGGGAGTACAAGCGTCTGGCTGCCGAGAAGGGCATTGAGTTGGATAATCCGCGTCCTATTACCATGGGTATGTGGATTGGTGGTGATCGTGACGGAAACCCATTTGTGACGGCCGAAACCTTGAAATTATCAGCCCTGACCCAGTGCCAAGTGATTATGAACTATTACGATGAGCAGCTTTACAAGCTCTACCGTAATTTCTCACTGTCGACCACTATTGTCAAGGTCAGTCCGGCAGTTCAGCAATTGGCTGATTTGTCACAGGATCAGTCTGTCTATCGTGAAAACGAACCCTACCGCCGTGCCTTCCATTATATCCAGATGAAGTTGGCAAACACGCGTGATTACCTCGTGCACAACAAACCAACTGATGATCGCTATGAAAACGTTGCTGCTTTCAAGGCTGACCTGCTGGCTATCAAGAAATCCCTGAAAGAAAATAAAACAGCGGCACTGATTAAGGGAGATTTGACAGAGATTTTAGAAGCGATTGAAGCCTTCGGCTTCTACTTGGCCAGCATCGACATGCGCCAGGATTCATCTATCTTAGAAGCAAGTGTAGGAGAGCTCCTAGCATCTGCACGGATTGTTGAAGATTATTCAAGCCTGTCAGAAGAGGCTAAGTGCCATGTGCTCCTCAAACAATTGGAAACAGACCCACGCATCCTGTCAGCAACCCATGTAGCCAAGTCAGAGCAGTTGGAAAAAGAGTTGGCAATCTTTGCTACAGCGCGTGAACTCAAGGATAAGCTAGGTGAAGAGGTCATCAAACAGCACATCATTTCCCACTCAGAGAGCGTATCAGACTTGCTAGAATTGGCAGTCTTACTCAAGGAGGTTGGTCTGGTTGATGTCGACAAGGCCCGTGTTCAGATTGTTCCACTCTTTGAAACCATTGAAGATTTGGACAATGCTGCTGCTACCATGCGTGATTATCTGAAATTAGATCTGACCAAACGCTGGATTGCTGGCAATAAATATTACCAGGAAATCATGTTGGGCTATTCGGATTCCAATAAAGACGGTGGTTATCTGTCATCAGGCTGGACCCTCTACAAGGCCCAGAATGAATTGACCCAAATCGGTCAAGAAAATGGTGTCAAGATTACCTTCTTCCATGGCCGCGGTGGTACGGTTGGTCGTGGTGGTGGTCCATCATATGATGCCATTACCTCCCAGCCATTCGGTTCTATCAAAGACCGTATCCGTTTGACCGAGCAGGGCGAGGTGATTGGTAATAAATATGGTAACAAGGACGCAGCTTACTACAATTTGGAAATGCTGGTGTCTGCAACGCTGGATCGTATGGTAACGCAGATGATTACGGATCCGGATGAAATTGGTAGTTACCGTGAAACCATGGATGAGATTGTGGCGGATAGCTATACTATTTACCGCGACCTGGTCTTCAATAATCCTCGTTTCTACGAATACTTCTTTGCCGCGACGCCAATCCGTGAGATTTCCAGTTTGAATATCGGTTCTCGTCCAGCAGCCCGTAAGACCATTACTGAAATCGGTGGGCTCCGTGCCATTCCTTGGGTATTCTCTTGGTCACAAAACCGTGTCATGCTGCCAGGTTGGTATGGTGTTGGTTCTAGTTTCAAACGCTATATTGACAAGGCGCCTGAAAATCTAGCTAAACTACAAAAAATGTACGAGAGCTGGCCTTTCTTCCGTTCACTCTTGTCAAATGTAGACATGGTCTTATCTAAGTCCAACATGAACATCGCCTTTGAATACGCCAAAATGTGTGAGACAGAGGAAGTTCGTAATATCTTCCATGCCATTTTAGATGAGTGGCAACTGACTAAAGACATGATTTTGTCTATTGAGCAACATGAAGAGTTGCTAGACGAACTGCCTTTCCTCAAGGCCAGTCTGGACTACCGCATGCCTTACTTCAATATTCTTAACTATATCCAAATTGAGCTCATTAACCGCCTCCGTCGTGGGGAGCTCAGCAAAGAGCAGGAAAGCCTGATTCACATCACCATCAACGGTGTGGCGACAGGCCTCCGAAATTCAGGATAAGAGACGAAAACAACTTCTGCGGAGGTTGTTTTTTGCTTGTCAAAAAATGTATAATGGATATAGAAAAGTTGTGTAACCGATTGCAGATTCATTCGTTATATTAGTGAAGGGAGGGGAGCAGTATCAAACTAGATGATTATGAAAAAGAAGTCATTGCTATAGCTGAGGAAATTTCCTACTATCTGCAACAGTCAGGCGCCAATCCTGCAGATAGCCAGGATATTGCCCAGGATGTCCTGGTCAAAATTCTCACCTCCGATATTGTCCTTCCTTTCGAGAAACTCAGGGCCTGGCTCTATCGATCGGCTGTCCGAGCTTACATTGACAAATACAGGCGGGACAAACATTATCATGACATCTTACAGAAGGAATTTTTCCACCAAAATGGTTGGACAAAATTTGACGACAGGTCTTATGAGCCGCTCTATCGGGCAATAGCAGAGCTGCCGAGCAAGTATCAGCTAGTCTTGGACCTCTACTATTTTCAGGAGATGACAACCAAGGAGATTGCCAAAATTTTAGGTCAATCTCAAAGCTTAGTTAAAATCAATCTCCACAGAGGGCGGAAACAATTGGCCAAGACCTTGACAGAAAAGGGGTATCACTATGAAGACTTTTGAAATTGTAACCAAGAAGAGTAGAAGGAAACACCTGCTAAAAACAATCAGCTTATCCCTGCTCATTGGTTTTGTTTTTCTTTTTATTGGTTCTTGGATGGTTAAAATGATTTACGGTGCACGCATTAATAGCGAGCGAGAACGGTACAATTTGCTGACAGAAATCGCCTATCCCAACATTAGCCATGATGGGATAAAAATACAAGAAACGGGATTTTTTTCAGGTAAAATCTACTATAATTTGAGCAAGGATATAGCTGGTGTCCCTATTTCTTTTGGTCAAAGGGAAGTCTACTTTACCCTCTTTAGTATGCACTATGACCCTACTCAGAACTCCCCAGGGGCTAGTTTAGATTTTCTCTATGATTATTCAAGCAATACCAAGCTTCCCACTTTTACGGAATGGGGAGAAAAGAATCAGCTCAAATATCTTAAGGACATGGACGGTCAGCTGGTAGAAGTTGCCATTCGATTTGATAAGAAGTACACACTGGGTCAGATTAAGCAGATGATTCCAGAAAATCTTAAGCAAAATTGGTACTGGATTGGGACCTGTCACAGGGACCGTACCTTGGTGACCCCGGATGAGCTGTTCGGCTTCAAAGAGCAGAGTCTGAGAAGTTTTCCAGCTGATATTCCAGCAGAACACCAGGTGGAGTTCAAGTCTGGTATTCAGATGATGAAGGAATATATTGAACTCTCAAAAAAAGATAAGGGAAGTTTTGACCGATTTCCTCTCAATGATGTAGAAGACTACATTGCTAAATTCGGCGATACAGACTTCACCAAGCAGGAGGAAATTGACAAGCTAGAATTTGCTGGTGTCATCCTGACAGGACCGGCAGAAAACTTTGTTTCCTTAGAAAATCAAACTTGGATTGCATCCTCAAGCATCGGTGCTTCCATCCAAAATCAGCCCTATTATCAGCTCTACATGGAATAAATCACAAAAAAAATAGAAAATGCTTGCATTTCTGCTACAATTTGATAGAATAGTAAGGTAAAGTTAGACCGTATTGCCTACTGTCTATCTATAAAATATATTTTATTGGAGGCTTTTACCAAAATGGCAAAAGAAAAATACGATCGTAGTAAACCCCACGTTAACATTGGTACAATTGGACACGTTGACCACGGTAAAACTACTTTGACAGCAGCTATCACAACTGTATTGGCACGTCGCTTGCCTTCATCAGTTAACCAACCTAAAGACTATGCGTCTATCGATGCTGCTCCAGAAGAGCGCGAGCGCGGTATCACTATCAACACTGCACACGTTGAGTACGAAACTGAAAAACGTCACTATGCTCACATCGACGCTCCAGGACACGCGGACTACGTTAAAAACATGATCACTGGTGCTGCTCAGATGGACGGTGCGATCCTTGTAGTAGCTTCAACTGACGGTCCAATGCCACAAACTCGTGAGCACATCCTTCTTTCACGTCAGGTTGGTGTTAAACACCTTATCGTCTTCATGAACAAAGTTGACTTGGTTGACGATGAAGAATTGCTTGAGTTGGTTGAAATGGAAATCCGTGACCTTCTTTCAGAATACGATTTCCCAGGTGATGATCTTCCAGTTATCCAAGGTTCAGCTCTTAAAGCCCTTGAAGGTGACTCTAAGTACGAAGACATCGTTATGGAATTGATGAACACTGTTGATGAGTACATTCCAGAACCAGAACGCGACACTGATAAACCATTGTTGCTTCCAGTCGAGGACGTATTCTCAATTACTGGTCGTGGTACTGTAGCTTCAGGACGTATCGACCGTGGTACAGTTCGTGTCAACGACGAAATCGAAATCGTTGGTCTTCAAGAAGAAAAATCTAAAGCAGTTGTTACTGGTGTTGAAATGTTCCGTAAACAACTTGACGAAGGTCTTGCTGGCGATAACGTTGGTGTGCTTCTTCGTGGTGTACAACGTGATGAAATCGAACGTGGTCAAGTTATCTCTAAACCAGGTTCTATCAACCCACACACTAAATTCAAAGGTGAAGTTTACATCCTTACTAAAGAAGAAGGTGGACGTCACACTCCATTCTTCGACAACTACCGTCCACAGTTCTACTTCCGTACAACTGACGTAACTGGTTCAATCAAATTGCCAGAAGGTACTGAAATGGTAATGCCTGGTGATAACGTTACTATCGACGTTGAATTGATCCACCCAATCGCCGTTGAACAAGGTACTACTTTCTCTATCCGTGAAGGTGGACGTACTGTTGGTTCAGGTATGGTTACAGAAATCGAAGCTTAATTCGATTACGTTCCCAGATATAACAATTATAGTCAGACAACTTAATTGTAAACTCTCTGTCTCTGGCAGGGAGTTTTTCTGTATGCTTTCATAAAAGGCATGAATGTACCTTTGTCAATGATGTGAGACCAAAAAGGTGATTTTGAAGTTATCCATTTGTTAAGCTTTACTAGGAGCTAGCTTCTAGTAAAGCTTTTCTGATATCGATAGGAGATTTCCAGCCTAAAGTTTGCATAGGGAGTCGATTAGAACGATAAAGATAGGTTTTCATCTGCTTGATCAGATCGTCATAGGAGTAAAAGGTCAAGTGCTGGTAGAAACGTCGGTTATCATTTCGATGACTGCGCTCAACCTTGCCATTATGTCTGGGTGTTCGAGGACGAATTAGTTTGTGCTCAATACCAAGTTCCTGACAAAGTAGGTCTAGGGGGTGAATTTGCTTGGTCTCTTTGAAATGGGTAAACTCAAAACCATTATCCGTTTGAATAATTTTGGGTTTGTATCCAAAGTATCTCATAGCCATTTTGACAAACTGAACAGTTGAGTGAGAAGATTGCTCTTTGAAAGGGAAGATAAAACGTTCCCTGCTGGCCTCATCAATGACGGTATATTGATAGAATTTGTCAGGTAGCTTGCCTGTGTAGCAGTGAGTCGGTACATATTTGACGTCCATTTGCCACTTGATACCGAGTTCAGTTGGGGTATGGTAAGGCCTAGGCACATAGGTTTTCTGCTTAGTTTTAGGGGATTTGAAGAAATCAAGTTTTCTCAAGATTCGAAAGAGAGAGCAGGGATGGCGGTCATAGCCCTTATTAGTTTTGAGCTTGTAGAATATTTCGATGAGGGTTGCCTGTGGATTTCTTCGGATGCAATTTTTAATCCAGGTAAGCTCCTGTTCGGTATGAGCTTTTGGATGAGGTGTTAGAGGTCGATGCGACCGGTCTTTCAGCGATTCTTTGGTGCCGTCGAATCGCTTGTTCCACCGCATGAGAGAGGCTTTTGAGACCTTGTAGCGTCGACAGATGAAGGTGACAGAAGCTCCATTTCGATAGGTTTTAACAGCGTGGTAGCGTGTTTCCAGAGTGTGTGGCAAATAGCGAAGATTTTGTGGTATACTAGTCATGAGAAGATTTCCTTTTTGATGAGTAGGTGGTACTCTTATCATATCAGGGAATCTTCTTTTTGACTTCTAGAAGTCTCACATCTATTGTAACGCTACACTGTATGCTTTCATAAAAGGCATGAAATACTTTAATCTTCCATGACTTTGTGATATAATGAACCTTGTACAATAAAAATAGAAGAGGTATGTGAAATGTCACGTAAACCAATCATTGCCGGTAACTGGAAAATGAACAAAAATCCTCAAGAAGCACAAGCTTTCGTTGAGGCGATTGCAGGTAAATTGCCTGCTGGCGATAAAATCGAAGCAGCTATCGCAGCTCCAGCTGTTGATTTGAACGCTCTTTTGTGGTTCGCTAAGAATTCTGAATTGAAAGTTGCTGCTCAAAACTGCTACTTTGAAGATGCTGGTGCCTTCACTGGTGAAACATCTCCAAAAGTATTGGCTGAAATGGGTGTTAACTATGTGGTTATTGGTCACTCAGAACGTCGTGATTACTTCCATGAAACAGATGAAGACATCAACAAGAAAGCACACGCTATCTTCCGTAATGGTTTGACACCAATCATCTGCTGTGGCGAGTCACTTGAAACATACGAAGCTGGTAAAGCAGTTGAATTTGTAGGTGCTCAAGTTTCTGCAGCTTTGAAAGACTTGACTGCTGAACAGGTAGCATCACTTGTGATTGCTTATGAGCCAATCTGGGCAATCGGTACTGGTAAATCAGCTACTAAAGACGATGCACAAAATATGTGTAAAGCAGTTCGTGACGTTGTTGCTGCTGACTTCGGTCAAGAAGTGGCTGACAAGGTTCGTGTTCAATATGGTGGTTCTGTAAACCCATCAAACGTTGCTGAATACATGGCGTGTCCAGACGTTGACGGTGCCCTCGTTGGTGGTGCGTCACTTGAAGCGGAAAGCTTCTTAGCATTATTAAATTTTTAATAAAATAAAAAATAGGATTTCCTACGACGTGATGGTGGGAAATCCTATTTTTATTATTTGGGTGTAATGTTGAATTTTCTTCGTAGAGAATTTGCCTTCGTCCCAAGAATATCATCAAGAATCTGTGATCTTAGAGTTAGGTAGCCGTAAGTAAGAACACCAATACCAGATAAGAGCACTAGTTTAATCAACATGGTTAGTTTTCCAGTACCGATTAGGAATAAATCCAGACCAATTCTCCCAAGGAAGACAAGTGTTCCCATTAGGATTGTGGCAAATAGAACTTGGATAAGGTGCTTTATGAGTCGGCTTTGATCAAGCCCCACCAACTGGTGGATACGGCGATACATAAGAATGATGGCGGTTAAGGAAGCCAAACTAGTAGCTGCAAGGGGACCATTTGAATGAAATAGGTAGATGAATGGAATCTGTAAAATAAGTTTTACGATGATACCAATAAGGAAGTAACTAATCGCTCGCTTGCCTTCGAAAAATGCTAATAGAGTTGGTGATAAAAGTCCATACACGGATAAGAATAATGTCTGAATTAGTGCATGGTTGAATAATTGCAGGGCGATTGATTCAGGTTGGGAATAGAAAATCGTATAAAGCTCATTTGAAAGGAGCAGGGCACCAGTAAGAGCTGGGATAATGAACAGATTCATCAATTTTATATTGTGTTGCAATAAACTAGCGGAAGCTTCGTGATCTTTTTTCAAGAAATTAGCCGTTAAAAGTGGGATGCTAATACCACCTATTGAATTGACAATTGAAATTAAAATCATGACAATTTTATTGGGATTGGCCGACATATAGGAGTAGAGAACCATTAACCGTTTGACATCAAAGTTTGTTACGGATTCCATCACTCGTATATAGGTCATTTGATCAATCAACTGGTAGGCTTGGATAGCAGATCCGATAATGATAAATGGAATAGCTTCTTTAAAGGTTTCAATTACTAAGGATGTAACATCAATTTCCAATGTAGACGTTTTTGGTTTTTTTAGAAGGTGAAAAAGTCCTTCTTTTTTTAGGAAATAAAGCAATACGATAACACTGGCGACCATACCAATAAATGCTGCCAATGTTGATTGCATAACTGCAACTTTATAGTCTCCATTGCCCGCTTGCATAATCATATATGTGGTCAGTAACATCCAGATGACGCGAATAATTTGTTCCCATATTTGACTAAGTGCATTTGGTTTCAAATTGGCATAGCCCTGAAATATCCCACGAATCGTTGACATTGCTGGGAATACAAGGACTGAAAGGCATAGACTATGGAGAATTGGGACTAAATCGTGCCCGAGTCCCATACCTTCAGATAATAGTGGAGAAGTGAAGTACATCAAGGTGGAAAAGAAGAGGCCAGAGACAACCATTAGTTTCAAAAAGCCATTTATCAATGCTGCAATTGTTTCGGTTTGATTCTGTACACTGTAGCGCGCAATTTGTTTAGAAAGCGCGACATTTATACCTGATGTTGAAAAAAGTAGGATGGTTGCATAAATATTATAACCCATGGAAAAGAGGGCATTTGCTTCATTTGCAAATTGGCCCATCCAATAATACCATGGAATAATATACAGTGCTCCGAGTAATCTGCTAATGAAATCACTGATTGTGGACCAAAAAGTTCCACGAAGCATTTGATCTTTTTGTGTAAGTTGTTTTTGTGTTTGTGACATGTGTTTTCTCAAAATTTCTACTAGGGTTACAAGCGTCGCAATAGTTTTTTGATCAATCGATAGAATTGATACTTATAGGGTCTAGGCAAGTAAGTAAAAACACCAGGTGTTCTCATGATATAGCCATTAAAATTCTGTTTAAAGCGTAGGACGCCGTCTTTACCGTCAAACTGACCGCTAAAACAAAGAAAATTATACGTTTGGCAACCGCGTTTTATGGCTTCCAACATGACGAATTCTTGTAAAAGGGAAGGTGCAGGAAAATGACAAAATTCAGGAGAGGATCCGCTATGTAAATAGTAGGCTTCCTTGTCGAGATAAGCGAAAAGTCCTACTGCTAGTGGGGTCACTCCATTTCCATGTTTCTCAATAATACGATTGACCTCTTCAATAGTTTCTTTGATTTTACGAAGTTGCTCGTTAAGATTAGCTAGTTTACTTTTTTGTTTTTTTCCGGTTGGGGCAGCACCAAAATCAGATATGATTTGGTTTTGGTGCTGTTCATAGTCTGCTTTTTCGTTTAATAATATGTTGAGGTATTCTTGAAAATCGATTGAGGCGCTTAGGAATGAGGCATCTTCTCCGAAGGCATCAAAAATACAGTGGTAATACTCTAGATCCTTGTCTAAAAAGCCGTTTCGTTCGGCTGTTTCATTAGTGATCGCTTTAAAAAGTTCTAACCGTTCTTTTGGCAATTTTTCAATCTGAATTCCCATCCCTCTAGCTTTTTTTACTAGCTGTTGACCGTTTTTGTTAAAGGAAGGCAGCAGGGTTTTAGAATCAAGTTGAGAAAGGTCCTTAAGGTAGTACCAATCGCCACTATCAAATCCTCTCTGCAAACCCGAGTGTGTGTAACCAATACTAGTCAGTTGTTCGATGAAGAGATCATTTGGTTCAGAAGTTGGTGTACCTTGACTGTCAAAGTATTGATATGGGATATAGGGTTTGACAACCAATTCAATCACATTGTTTGTTTTTGCAAAATCCTGGAGTTGTTTAAAAAAATCGTGCAAGTAGGCGCTGTCGGTTACAATGGGACCATTGTGTAGCTCCATTCGATAGCCACCTGCAATTGGCTGACTGTACACAATCGCAGAAATCTGTATCTCCTTTTCGACTACGTAGGCAAGAATTTGTACCGTATATCCCCTTTTCCGTAAATGAGTCGCCATTTGGGGTGATTGTTCGTAAAATTGTTTTGATATGTTCCTGGAACAATTCGTCAGTTATTAGCTCTAAAGACATAGGAGTCCTCCTAGATTTATCAATATCGACCTAAAACTTTCTTGACAACTTGAATGAGACTGTGCTTAAGTGGATTTGGATAGTACATGAATACTCCGGGTGTACGTTTAATATAGCCGTTAAAATTCTGCTTAAATCGTAGCACACCATCGCTTCCATCAAACTGTCCACTTATCCCTAAGAAGTTATAGGACTGGCATCCGCGCTTGATAGCTTCAAGCATTACATGTTCTTGAAGTATTGCTGGCGCATAGAATTTATTAAATTCAGGATAGGAACCACTATTGAGATAGTAGGCTTCCTTTTTTAGGTAGACAAAAAGGCTTGCACAAAGTGGGACATCTTGTTGCCCATATTTTTCTATCATGTTTCGTGCTTCTTCTTTACGGATTTCAAATGTTTCATACTGACTCTTGAGTTCGCGTAATTGATTTTGCTTTTTTTCTGAAGTTGGATTTTGGAGCAGGTCAGCTTGGAGTTGATCGATCTTGCCTGATAGCCCCCCTTGTTCTCGAGCCAAATTGTCTAAATAGTTCTTGAAATTCAAGCTAGCGACAAGAAACTCTGCCTTATCACCGAAACTATCATATAGGTACTCATAATATTCTAACGGTTTGTCATTAAAATCTCGTCTATCGGAAGTTGCAACCGTTATTTTTTGGAAAAGTGCCAATTGATCCCGCTCTAACTTACGAATGGAGATGCCAAATGTTTTAGCTTTCTTTATGAGTGGCTTCCCTTTCTTACTAAAAGATTGAAATAGATTTTCTTGAGTTAGACCGGTCAGATCTTTGATGTAGTACCAATCCCCTGTAGAATAGCCGACATGTAATCCTTGATGATGGTATCCAATAGAGGTTAATTGGTCAATGATGGTATGATTGATGTCCGTAGTTGGATTGCCATTGGTATCAAATTCCTGTAGGGATTGGTAGGGTTTTACCTTGAGTTCAATAGCCTGCATTTTTTTTGCGAAGTGTTGTAATCCCTTATAAAAATCCTGAAGATAGGTTTCATCAGTACAAATAGGTCCATTGTGAAGTTCCATATGGAGTCCACCAGCAATTGGAGTGCTAAATAAGATAGCGGATACTTTCAAATCTCCTTCTACTTCATAACCTAGGATGGTCACTTCATAGCCCCGCTTTTTTAACAGACTGGCCATTTCTGGAGATTGCTCAAAAAGTTGGGATTTTGCTTGATCAATGTGGGCTTGAAATTCTTGTTCAGTGATTACTCTTAATGTCATAGTTTTCCTTTATTTTCTGCCTAAAATAGTTTTTAAGGAGCGAATGAGTTTATATTTTATAGGATGTGGGTAGTAACGAAAGGTTCCCATTTTTCGTACGATTGTCCCATTAAAGTTTTGTTTGAAACGGAGAACGCCATCGGAGCCATCAAATTCTCCACGAATGCCTAAAAGGTTGTAGAAAGGGATATTTTTATCTAGGGCTTTTCGCATAGCGAATTCTTGAAGGGCAACAGGGGCATAAAAAGCATTGAATTCTGTCAGTGAACCGCTGAAGAGATAGACAAGTTCATGGTCGGTATAGACGAAAAGGCTGGCTGCTAGATCGATATCAGCTTCGCCATACTGGTCAATCCATTTCAAGGCTTCTTCTTTGCGGGATTCAAAGCTCATTACCTGGCTGGTCAACTCGCGGTGTTCGTTTTGTTTTTTTCTAGAATTTGGATTCTTATCTAGTTCTTCTTGGACAGCATCCAATTTTTGTTGGACCTGCTTTTGGCTATCTTCCAAGTGTTGGAGATAGACGCGGAAGTTAATGCTAGCCATAGTGAAGGCAGCCTTTTCGCCAAAGGCATCGAAAAAGTCTTGGTAATAGTCTAGAGATTTATCTGGGTATTCTCTTCTTTCTGAGGTGGCGGAAGTGATGGCTTTGAATCGTTCCAGTTGGTCTCTGTCCAACTCACGGATCGTTAGTCCAAAACTATTGGTTTTCTTGACGAGTGTTTTTCCTTTCTTACTAAAGGACGCAAACAAGCTATCTTGAGTCAAGGTTGACAGGTCTTTTACATAGTGCCAGTCTGGTTCTCCTCCTGGATAACCTGTCAAAAGTCCGTCGTGTAAGAATCCGTTGTCGGTCAAGTCTTTGATACGATCTGGCTGTTCAGGCCCAGTAGCCTTTCCGTCGCTGTCAAAGGTTTGGTAGCTGTCATAGGGTTTGACTAAGACTTGCAAGGCACCGCGTTCTTTGGCATAGGTTTTGAGCAAGCGGTAGAAGTGGTGCAAGTATGCCGGGTCTTGGCAAACAGGTCCAGAATTAATTTCCAGATGGAGGCCACCGGTCATCGGAATTGCATAGATAATAGCAGATACAAGAGTTTGCCCTTTGTCAGTCAGGCCGATATAGCGAACATCCATGCCACGTCTTCTTAGGAGTTCAGCCATCTCCTCCGTTTGCATGAATGAACGCTGTGAAACTTGATTGGCATGTTTCTGATAATCTACTAAATTCAGTTCAATTAGCTGCATTAGTGTCGGTTCCTTAATTGTTTTCGGATTGTATAGGCGGTGGTTGTTAATTTGTAGAGGAAGCGATTTACTGGGACGGTAAATTCCCCAAGATACTCTTCAATGAGAGGGTTGAATTTTGATTTATAACTAAAGAGTCCACCATCTAGTTGGTTTTCAATCCCTCCCATATTTTGCCATGAGGCACCGCGATTAAACGCCTGTCTTGCTGTTTCATACCAAGTCAGAATGGCAGGTTGGTAACGGCGGTATTCTTCATCCATTCCAGCATAGAGATTGTCAGAAGTTGGGCCAAAATCAACTGAAAGTGTTGCAGCAAGAGAGGCAAGGTGATGCCCCTCAGCTAATTTCTTTTCCAGGAAAGCCAGTTCTTCTAATGTTTTTTCTGTATCTTCCCTATTTTGGGATCGCTTACCTGGCTTAGTCTTTTCTGTAAATTTAAGAGCTTCCTGTGTCAATTTCTCTTTTTGAGCAAGGAGTGTGCTATAACGTTTATCTAAATCCAACTGCGTAATGGTTATAAAGGAATGTTCTGGATAGGTTGTCAGTATTTTTTCATAATAGGCTTTATCTCTCAAAGAGATTGATTTGCGTTTCTCAGTTTTTTTCATGAGTGCAGCAAATTCATCTAGCCATTCGACGCCCCCAACTTGAACTACAAGTCCTTTATTCAAGGATGTGCGAATGGTTTGGCGTGTGCTTTTCGACAGAGTTTCGTCGGAAAAGTAGTCCCTGTGGATATTAGCTTGAAAACGGGGTTGGATACTTTGTGCCATATCCTGAGTCCGTCCTGTCCATTCAGCGCCTGCCTTTTGGAGAATGGCTAGTTGTGCAAGGGTTGTAGGGTTTTCTTCAACTTCTTGTCCAATTTTGTACTGTTTGAGTAGGAGGGCTGGGTCAAATTTAATGAAGAGGGCTCGCTTGATTTTGCCGAATTTTTTTAGAGAAGCAAGGACAAATTGAACCAAGTCTTGGTTTGAGTAGTCCATAATCGGGCCACGTGGAATATAGAGCATGCTAAGGCCAGCAGGTAAGGGGCGGATTAGGACAGAAGCAACGGCCACTAAACTGTCATCTTGGTAGAATCCCAAGCGCTCATTTCCCCAGTTGTCCTTAATCTTTGCCCAGGAGCTGCTTTGCAGGAGGTTGACCTGTTCATGGATTTTTACAAATTGATCGTGTTCCTCGGCGGAGATGCCGATTTTATATGTAAACATTAGTCTAATACCCACTCTCTAAGGGCGTAGGCAACGCCCGATTCGTCATTTGATTTGGTAATGTACTTGGCGATTTTTTTCAATTCGGAATTACCGTTTTCCATGACAACAGGACTGCCAACCACCTCTAGCATAGAGCGGTCGTTTTCCTGGTCGCCGATGGCCATGGTCTGATCCATAGTCAGGCCTAATTTAGCAGCCAGCTGAATAATAGCTTGGCCCTTATTGACTGTCTTAGGTGTGATTTCTAAGTAAAATGGAGCTGATTTTGCGACATTGTACTTATCTGTCAGGTTGCTAGGTAGTTGTGGAATAGCAGCATCTAGTACTTCAGCCTCATCGACCATCATGCATTTGATGATTTCCTTGCCCACCATTTCCTCTGAGGTTCTATAAAAGACCGGCGAGCTCACCAACATGGACTCATAGACTGTGTACTTTCCGATATTACGGTTGGCAGTAAACAGACCTTCCTTGGTGCTGGCATGCATAGGCAAGTTGAGCTTGCGGGCAGCCAGTTCAATATCCAAATAATCATCGTATGAAAGCGTGTCTTTGACAATATCTTCGCCGGTAGCTGCATCCTGGACTAAGCCACCGTTGAAGGTGATTACGTAATCACCAGCCTCTGTCAGGTTGAGCTGGTCTAGGATTGCACGGACACCAGAAATAGGTCGTCCTGTGGCGATAACAATTTTGACACCTGCTTTTTTAGCATCCTGAATAGCCTGGAAGACCTCAGGTGTGATTTCGTGTTGGCTGTTTAAGAGGGTGCCGTCGATGTCGATAGCAACTAGTTTAATGGTCATGTTGGTCTCCAATTACAAATTGATCATTGTGAACATGGCTGATAAATGCCACTGTTTGCTGGGAGAAAATCCCAGACTCATCCAGCATTTCCTTGGGGAAATAGAAGCGGCTGTCGCCATGAATGGTTCCAGATAGGGCAGCGACGATAGGAGAGAGGGCAGATAGTTCTACCAAAATCTCATCCTTGCGGTGGATTTCAATCTGGGTCCGTTTTTTCTCGGCATTGGGCCTGTAGATATCGTAAGGCAGGTCAAAATTATGGTGGATAGCTGTATAGTATTCGGGGTCAAAGCCTACATCGGCCACCAGGCTGCGAAGAGAGTCTAATTGAGCCTCTTGCTCGGCCTTAAAGGTAATGGACTTGAAGACCTTACGATTGATATAGCGCTGGGCCAGGTCCGACAAAATGCGGTCTGGTCCGTCAACCCAAGACTGGAAGTAGGTATTCATAACCCCGTCGTCCAAGGACAAGTAGTCTGCTAGGGTAATGCGATGTTCGAAAAATGGCAGCAGTCGTGGTGAGGTTCTGGCAAAGAAATCCTGCTCGCTAGTATAGAGCAATTTAGCACGGTTGAGCAGGTTTTGCAGCAGGACCTCCATAGAGCGGCTGGCTGGGTGGAAGTAGACCTGCATATACATCTGGTAACGGCTGAGGACATAGTCTTCCACCGCATGCATCCCCGACTCCTTAAAGGCAATGCCATTTTCAGTCGGACGAATAACTCGGAGAATGCGGGTCAAATCGAATTCCCCATAGTTGGTTCCTGTGAAGTAGGAATCCCGAAGGAGGTAGTCCATTCTGTCCACATCAATCTGGCTGGAAATCAACTGGACCACCTGTTTATTGGGATAGGTATGGTTAATGACGCTGGCGACTTTATCTGGAAAATCAGGGGATACCTGCCTCAGAATGCTGTTTATTTCTGTTTCTGGACTGCTAATGATGGCGCAGGTCATTTCCTCGTGGTCGGTATCAAAGAGGCGCTCAAAAGTGTGGGAATAAGCCCCGTGGCCCACATCATGCAAGAGAGCAGCCACCATGGTCAGTAGAGAATCAGACGGGTCCCAGAGTTCGGCATACTTGTCTTCAAATTTTTGGGTAATCCGTCTGGCAATTTCATAGGCACCGAGACAGTGGGAAAAACGGCTGTGCTCACCACCATGGAAGGTATAGGAAGTGGTTCCCAATTGCTTGATGCGGCGCAGTCGTTGAAATTCCTTGCTGTTAATTAGTTTGTAGATAAGTTCATGGTCCACATGGACGTAGTTATGAACCGGATCACGAAAAACTTTTTCAATCATAACCTTCATTATAGCAAAAAAATAGATTTTTTTCTTCAATTTGAGGCACTACAAGGATATTGAGATGTACCCCGGTGCAGTTTTTGAGTATAATGGAGGAATGACAGATCAACTTATTTTGCGTGCCATTCAGTTCTTGCTGATGGGCTTGATTATTTACATACTTTATTTGATTTTTTCCCATATCCGCAAGCATAAAATATCCATAACAGACCGTTTTTGGACAGGGTTTGGTATTGGCTTTGTGACGGACTTGTTGGATACCTTGGGTATTGGAACCTTTGCGACGACCACCAGTCTCCTCAAGGCGACCAAAATCATCCAGGACGACCGGAAAATTCCAGCAACTATGACTACGGCCCACATTATTCCAATTTTGATAGAGGCCTTAATTTTCATCACTATTGTTGAGGTGGAAATGACCACCCTAGTACCTCTCGCGATAGCAGCCTTTGCAGGAGCCTCGGTTGGTGCACGGGTGAGTCAAGATTGGGATACCCGCAAGGTTCAGCGTGTCTTGGGGATTTTGTTGCTAGTGGCGGCGGGCATCATGGTCTATCGTATGATAACTAATCCTGGTGCTGACCTAGATAACGCCGTTCGTGGTTTGACGGGCTGGAAATTGTTGGTCGGCATCATCTTTGACTTTTTCATTGGCATGTTGCTTAGCATGGGCCTTGGAAATTATGCACCGGAATTGATTTTCTTTTCCTTGATGGGTATCAGTCCAGCAGTAGCTCTGCCTGTTATGATGCTCAATGCGGCAGTCATGTTATCAGCAGGTGCACGACAATTTATTCAGTCTGGTCGTGTCAATTGGCCAGGCGTTCCAGGAATTATCCTGGGAGGAGTGCTTGGCGTTCTGACAGCGGCCTTCTTCCTGTCCAATCTCGATATAAATAAGCTGAAAGTGCTGGTTGTTTTCATCGCAGCCTATACAGGCCTCATGTTGCTCCGCTCATCCTTTATCAAAAATGCCAAACAGGAGAAAGTATATGCAGATTCGCTTGAGAAATGAAATTGACCTGGACGGTCAGCTAGAAGTGGTAGATCAGGTCTTTCCGGTAGATGTCAAGGAAAAAGACGGTTCCCTCTATCTGCTCTATACCAATGACGAGAAGGAAAAAGTAGCGATTAAATGTGGTGAGGCCGAGCTAACCATGACGCGCTTTTCCAATCCCAAGTCCATTATGCGCTTTCTGGCGGATGGTGAGGCTATCGTGACCATTCCCACGCCCATGGGTATCCAGCATTTTGTGACCCATACCAAAGGATACCAGCTGGATAGGGAAAATCAATCGGTTTTACTGGCTTACGATTTGAAGGGACTAGAGAACCAACAACTCTTTGCTTCCTATCAAATGGAAATTTCTTGGAAATAAAACGTTTTCAAGTGTAAATCTATTTGACCTGTCAAAAAAATTTGGTATAATAGAGGACAAATCGAGGGAGTAGCTAACGGACTTGTCCGTGATAGTGTCGTCAATCCGAAAATCGTTTCCGGCACTATCTTAAATAGCGAGACTTGTTTTAATAAAACAGGTCTCTTTTTTATTTCTTTAAGTAAAAAGGGGATCGAAAAGGAGAAAAACAGTGTCAAAAGAACAAAAACGCGATTTGTTTTATACTCAAAGCGAAGAGCAAGTATTGTCTAGCTTAGGCTCATCCTTGGACGGTTTGACCAGCGACGAAGCTGGTAAGCGTCTGGGAGAATATGGTCGTAACGAATTGGATGAGGGTGAAAAACGTACCCTTCTGGCTAAATTCCTAGACCAGTTCAAGGACTTGATGATTATCATCTTGATCGGTGCAGCCATTCTTACAGTTATCACTGAAGGTTCACACGGTTTGACAGATGCCATCATTATCTTGGCCGTTGTTATCCTCAACGCAGCCTTCGGTGTTTACCAAGAAGGTCAAGCTGAGGCAGCCATCGAAGCTCTTAAAAACATGTCTAGCCCAGTGGCGCGTGTCCTTCGCGACAACCATGTCACTGAGGTGGATTCAAAAGAATTGGTTCCAGGTGATATCGTCTTGCTCGAAGCAGGTGATGTTGTTCCAGCCGATATGCGTCTCTTGGAGGCTAACTCCCTCAAAATCGAAGAAGCCGCTCTTACTGGTGAATCTGTTCCTGTTGATAAGGACTTGAGTGCTGAATTGGCAGAAGATGCGCCAATCGGTGACCGAGTCAACATGGCCTACCAAAACTCAAACGTGACCTACGGTCGCGGTCTTGGTGTGGTAACCAACACAGGTATGTTTACTGAGGTTGGTCATATTGCGGGCATGTTGGCAAATGCTGATGAGACAGACACACCACTCAAGCAAAACTTGCACCAATTGTCTAAGGTCTTGACCTACGCCGTTTTGATTATTGCAGTTATCACCATGTTGGTATCTGTATTTGTCCGTGGTGAAGGTATCTTGCCAGCCCTTATGACATCCGTTGCCCTTGCGGTTGCAGCGATTCCAGAAGGTTTGCCAGCTATTGTTACTGTTGTCCTCTCGCTTGGTACTCAAGTATTGGCTAAACGGAATTCTATTATCCGTAAGTTGCCAGCGGTTGAAACACTTGGTTCAACAGAAATCATCGCATCAGATAAGACTGGTACCTTGACCATGAACCAAATGACCGTAGAAAAAGTCTACACAAATGGTCAATTGGTGGATGCAAGCGAAGCAATCGATGCATCAAACACGACTCTTCGTGTTATGAACTTCGCCAACGATACAAAGGTTGACCCAACTGGTAAATTGATTGGTGACCCAACTGAAACAGCTCTTGTTCAATTTGGTTTGGACAAATCCTTCGATGTTCGTGAAGTTTTGGCTAGCGAGCCACGTGTGGCTGAATTGCCATTTGACTCAACACGTAAATTGATGTCTACCATTCACCAACAAGCTGCAGGCAATTTCTTTGTAGCGGTAAAAGGTGCACCAGATCAGTTGCTCAAACGTGTGACTCAGATCGAAGAAAACGGCACTATCCGTCCGATTACAGATGCGGACAAGGATGCTATTCTTGCAACCAACAAATCACTTGCTAAGCAAGCTCTTCGTGTCCTCATGATGGCTTACAAGTATGTGGATGCTATCCCAGAATTGGAATCTGAAATTGTGGAAAATGACCTTGTCTTCTCAGGTTTGGTTGGTATGATTGACCCTGAGCGTCCAGAGGCTGCTGAGGCGGTTCGTGTCGCGAAAGAAGCGGGTATCCGTCCGATCATGATTACCGGTGACCACCAAGATACAGCTGAGGCTATTGCCAAGCGTCTTGGTATCATCGACGAAAACGATACAGAGGACCACGTATTTACAGGTGCAGAGCTCAACGAATTGACAGACGAAGAGTTCCAAAAAGTCTTCAAGCAATATTCAGTTTATGCGCGTGTGTCTCCAGAGCACAAGGTTCGTATCGTTAAGGCTTGGCAGAATGACGGTAAGGTTGTTGCCATGACTGGTGACGGTGTGAATGATGCGCCATCTCTGAAAACAGCGGATATCGGTATCGGTATGGGTATCACTGGTACAGAGGTTTCGAAAGGTGCTTCTGACATGGTCCTTGCAGATGACAACTTTGCAACTATCATCGTGGCGGTTGAAGAAGGGCGTAAAGTCTTCTCAAATATTCAAAAAACGATTCAGTATCTCTTGTCAGCTAACACGGCTGAGGTATTGTGTATCTTCCTTGCAACCCTCTTTGGTTGGGACGTATTGGAGCCAGTTCATCTTCTTTGGATTAACTTGGTAACAGATACACTTCCAGCTATCGCCCTTGGTGTTGAACCTGCTGAGCCAGGTGTTATGCAGCACAAACCTCGTGGTCGTAACTCAAGCTTCTTCTCAGGTGGTGTCTTGAGCTCTATCGTTTACCAAGGTATCCTTCAAACTGTACTTGTTTTGGGTGTTTACGGATATGCTTTGTTATTCCCAGAACACAGCACCTATGAAGAAATTCACGCAGATGCGCTTACCATGTCTTACTTGACACTTGGTTTGATCCAGTTGGTACATGCCTTCAACGTTAAGTCTGTTTACCAATCTATCTTTACCGTTGGTCCATTTAAGAACAAACTCTTTAACTGGTCTATCGTAGCTGCCTTCTTGCTCTTGATGGCAACTTTGGTAATTCCAGGATTCAATACCTTCTTCAAGGTTTCAATCTTGACACCAACTCAATGGTTGGTAGCAATTATTGGTTCAGGTCTCATGGTTGTTGTTGTTGAAATTGTCAAATTTGTTCAACGCAAGATGGGCTTGGATGAAAAAGCTATCTAATTTGAATAGAATGAGCTAACTCAGGAAACTGGGTTAGTTTTTTTGTTGAAGTTGGCATAAGGGAGTGGTAAACTAGAGGAAAGGAGTTTTTATGAATTACCCACAAACCTATGTTTTGAACAACAGCTCGTCTTTCCCTAGTGAAAAATTGCCCCTCTTGCAGCAGGAACTGGCTGGTCTTGACGATTCAGCTCTCAATGCTTTGATGATGGTACCCTTGAAGAATCCTCTGGTGGCTCTCTTGTTGGCTATTTTCTTTGGTGAATTGGGAGTGGACCGTTTTTATGTTGGAAATAAGGAATTAGGATTTCTCAAGCTTGCTGCCATGGGCATTACCTTTGTCCTTATGTTTGTCTTGATTGGTTTTCTACTTTTGCCTTTGATTTACCTCTGGAAACTAATCGACTGCTTTTTGATTATGAAGGCTTGTAAGGAGGCCAATTACCAGCGTCTGATGAAACAGATTTATGAATTTAAGGCCTTTCAAGAAGGGCATCATATTTAGCGAAACTCGGTCTGACCGGGTTTTCTTTCTTTACAGGTGTGGAAAGTTTGAGCTGATTTTGTCACAGAAGTGTCATTTTTGAACCTTCTATTTGTGGTATAATGATAGAGCTTGTGTTCACAGATGGACACTTTTATATCAGTTAACGGTGAACTCGGGTTTGATATGTAGATTGAAGGGAGGAGTCATGATGACAAGAAAGATAGCACGAATTTCTTTTATTATCTATCTGCTGGTGCTGATTTGGATTATCGTTTTTAAGATGGATTTGTCCACTTTGTACGGTCGCTATGGCTATGCCAGTCTCAATCTCATTCCTTTTGCTGGGACGGCTGTTTATAATGGTGTTCTGGATTATCCAGAAATCATTTTTAATATTGCCAGCTTTATTCCCTTTGGGTTCTACATGGAAATAATCTTTCGGAAGGCCGAGTGGGAGCGAAATTTAGCTGTCATTCTGCTGGCCAGTCTGGGCTTTGAAGTGGTGCAATACCTGCTCCTGTTGGGGGTGGCAGACATCACGGACCTGCTGGCAAATGGTCTGGGCGGAGCCATTGGGATTAACCTCATGTACCAGGCGACGGCTGTTTGGCGGGAAAAGGCCTACTGGAGAATGACTATTTTTGCTGGCCTGGCTACAATTTTCTTCATTCTTTTAACTTATTTTTATATCTACTAGCTTGAAAAGCATATACTAAATTTGTTACAATAGACATAATGACAATCAAAGAAGAAATTATCAAATTGTCCCAAGAAATTGGCATTTCTAAAATTGGCTTCACCACAGCGGATGATTTTGATTATTTGGAAAAATCCCTGAGGGCTGGAGTCGAAGAGGGGCGAACAACAGGTTTTGAGCATAAGAATATTGAGGAACGGATTCGGCCAAGATTAAGTTTAGAATCCGCCAAGACCATTATCTCCATTGCTGTAGCCTATCCACGTCACTTGCCGGTCAAGCCGGTCAAAACCCAGTACAAGCGCGGTAAGATTACGCCTAATTCTTGGGGCTTGGATTATCATTATATTCTCCAAGATAAGTTGGAGCGCTTGGCTCGTGGCATCGAACAACTGACCGAGGGCTTGGAATACAAGGCCATGGTAGATACGGGCGCCCTTGTTGATACGGCTGTAGCCAGACGGGCAGGTATTGGCTTTATCGGCAAAAATGGCTTGGTCATCTCCAAGGAATTTGGTTCCTATATGTTTCTTGGGGAATTAGTGACCAATCTAGACATTGAACCCGACCAGCCAGTTGATTATGACTGTGGTGATTGCAACCGCTGCGTTGAGGTCTGTCCGACCTCCTGCCTGATTGGAGATTCGACCATGGATGCGCGACGATGTCTGTCCTTTCAAACTCAGGACAAGGGCATGATGGACTTGGAATTTCGCAAGAAAATCAAGACCGTTATCTACGGTTGCGATATTTGCCAGATTTGTTGTCCTTACAACAAGGGAATTTCCAGTCCCCCTGTAGTAGAAGTGGATCCCGATTTGGCTGAGCCGGAGTTAATTCCCTTTCTGGACTTGTCCAATGGGCAATTCAAGGAAAAATTTGGCATGATTGCAGGCTCTTGGCGGGGGAAAAATATTCTCCAGCGCAATGCTATTATTGCACTGGCCAATGCCAATGACCGCTCTGCCATTCCCAAACTGATTGAAATCATAGATAAGAAGCAAAATCCGATCCACATGGCGACAGCGATTTGGGCTCTGAGCCAGCTGGTTAAGCAACCCAATCAGGAGCTGGTAGACTTTATCGCAAGTCTGACTTCTGATCATGAGGATGTGCGTGCGGAGCAGGCTGCTTTCTTAGAACTGGTGAAATCTAGGCAACTATGATATAATGAAAAGATAAAATTTTGAACGAGGTACTTATGGATACAGCAGAAATTCGCCAAAAGCTGGAAGAGCTTGGTAACAAATTAACATCATTTAGGGGGTCTCTTTGACTTAGAAGGTCTGGAAGAAGAGATTGCCATTCTTGAGAATAAGATGACGGAGTCAGATTTTTGGAATGATAATTTGGCGGCTCAGACAACCTCTCAAGAATTAAATGAACTGAAAAATACCTATGGAAATTTCCATCAGATGATTGACCTCTACGACGAGGCTGAAATTCTCTTGGATTTCCTAGCGGAGGATGAGTCGGTTCGTGAAGAATTGGTTGAAAAATTGGCGGAGCTAGACAAGCTCATGACCAGCTACGAGATGACCTTGCTCCTGTCAGAGCCCTATGACCACAACAATGCCATCTTGGAAATCCATCCGGGCTCTGGTGGAACAGAAGCACAGGATTGGGGTGAGATGCTCTTGCGCATGTACCAGCGTTATGGTAATGCCAAAGGTTTTACAGTCGAAACGCTGGATTATCAAGCGGGTGACGAGGCTGGTATCAAGTCTGTGACGCTTAGTTTCACAGGACCAAATGCCTACGGGTTGCTTAAGTCAGAAATGGGTGTCCACCGTTTGGTGCGGATTTCTCCCTTTGACTCAGCCAAGCGTCGCCATACCTCCTTCACGTCTGTTGAAGTCATGCCTGAGTTGGACGATACTATTGAAATTGAAATCCGTGATGATGAAGTCAAGATGGATACCTTCCGATCGGGTGGTGCCGGTGGTCAGAACGTCAACAAGGTGTCGACCGGTGTGCGTTTGACCCACATTCCGACAGGAATTGTGACCCAATCAACCGTGGATCGTACCCAGTATGGCAACCGTGACCGGGCTATGAAACTCCTGCAGGCTAAATTGTATCAATTGGAGCAGGAGAAGAAGGCGGCAGAAGTCGACTCGCTCAAGGGTGACAAGAAAGAAATCACTTGGGGAAGCCAAATCCGCTCCTACGTCTTTACGCCTTATACTATGGTCAAAGACCATCGGACGGGATTTGAAGTGGCTCAAGTCGATAAGGTCATGGATGGAGACATTGAAGGTTTCATCGATGCCTATCTCAAATGGCGGATTAGCTAAGAATACAGAAAGGACTGTCACAGACAGGAAATTCTATGGGAATTTTTAAAAAGAAAAATAGAAGAAATGCGAGTGGTCGCTATCTAGACTCAGATCAGCCGGCCGCTCCAAGACGTATTATTGAAATGAAGGACGTTACCAAGAAATATAGTAACGGAACGACTGCTCTTCGCGGTGTGTCCATCAATGTCGATGCGGGCGAGTTTGCCTACATCGTTGGACCATCAGGAGCAGGGAAGTCTACCTTCATCAAACTCCTCTACCGTGAAGAAAAATTGGATAAAGGTAGCTTGACGGTTGGGAATTTCAACCTTGCTAAGATCAAGAAAAAGGATGTTCCCCTCCTCCGCCGTAGTGTGGGAGTTGTCTTCCAGGACTACAAGCTCTTGCCTAAGAAAACGGTCTATGAGAATATCGCCTATGCCATGGAAGTTATCGGTGAAAAACCGCGTAACATCAAAAAACGTGTCATGGAAGTTTTGGACCTGGTGGGACTTAAGCACAAGATCCGTACTTTCCCGAATGAGCTTTCAGGTGGTGAGCAGCAGCGGATTGCCATTGCGCGTGCCATTGTCAACAATCCCAAAGTCTTGATTGCGGATGAGCCGACAGGTAACTTGGACCCGGAAAATTCATGGGAAATCATGAGCTTGCTGGAGCGCATCAATCTGCAGGGGACAACGGTTCTCATGGCTACCCACAACAGCCAGATTGTAAACACTCTCCGTCATCGCGTTATTGCGATTGAGGATGGTCGAGTGGTTCGTGACGAAGCGGAAGGAGACTACGGATACGATGATTAGACGATTTTTTAGACATCTATGGGAGTCGCTCAAGAGTCTCAAACGAAATGGTTGGATGACGGTTGCGGCGGTTTCTTCTGTTGCCATTACCCTGACCTTGGTGGGAATCTTTGCTTCTGTCATTATCAATACCGCTAAGTTGGCTTCGGATTTGGAAAACAATGTCCGCATCAATGTATTCTTGCGGGCCAATTCGACAGACCAGGCTGAAACCATAGTAGATGACGAAGGTAAGACAGTTGCCAATCCTAACTTCAAGGCTGTTTACAATAAAATCACAGCCCTGCCAAACGTTGAGACGGTGACTTATTCTAGCAAGGATGAGCAGTTGCAGAAGTTGACAGCGACCTTGGGTGATACCTGGAATCTCTTCCAGGGGGATGCCAATCCGCTCTATGATGCCTATATCATTGATACGACTGAGCCACAATATGTCAAGTCTGTGGCGGCTGAAATTGCCAAAATTGACGGTGTGACAGAGGTTCGAGATGGAGAGGTTGAGACGGAGCGTATCTTTAAGTTGGCTGGGATGGTTCGGACCTGGGGTCTGGCTGCAGCAGCCTTGCTTCTCTTTACAGCAATTTTCTTGATTTCCAATACCATTCGGATTACCATCATTTCCCGCAGTCGTGAAATTCAGATTATGCGACTGGTTGGAGCGAAAAATTCCTACATCCGTGGTCCTTTCCTCTGGGAGGGAGCTTGGGTAGGTTTGCTGGGAGCGGCTCTTCCAGCAGCTCTGGTCTATTTCCTCTATCAAATGGTTTACAAATCCGTGAATGCGAGCTTGGCTAGTCAAGACCTATCCCTACTTCCGGTTGATATCTTTGTTCCCATCATGGTGGGAGCGCTGGTTGTCATCGGTGTGTTGATTGGTTCAATCGGATCGGTTATCTCAATGAACCGCTATTTAAAAATTTAAGAATACTAAAAATCCTAAGAAGTTTGGCTTCCTAGGATTTTTGCTTATCTAAAAAAGGGATTGAAATTTTTCTCGTGAGCAACGGTAGTGTTTTGACCGTGGCCTGGATGGACTGTGTAGTGGTTGGGGAGGGTGAAAATATGCTCCTGGATGCCGGCAATTAAATCATCAAAATTGCTGGTTGGAAGGTCTGTGCGGCCGATGTTTTCCCGGAAGAGGGCGTCGCCGGTGACAACAGCTTTGGCTTCAGGAAAAATGAAAGAAACACCGCCAATCGAGTGGCCAGGGGTAGGAACAACCTTGAAATGAAAGCCGTCAAGCTGGTAGTCTTGCTGATATTGGAAAACTTGCTCTGCGGGCTTGCAGACGACATTTTCTATATCATCGTGACGGGGTAGACCAGACAGGTTCATCTCCGGAGTATAGAGCCAACTAGCCTCGCTTTCGGCCACATAAACGGGTGGAAAACCGTAGGTCTCACGCAGGATGTCTAGACTTAGGATGTGGTCATAGTGGGTGTGGGTAAGCAGGATGGCTGTGATAGGCTTGCCAATTTTTTCGATAGTGGCCTGGATTTTATTCCAATCGCTGCCTGGATCGACCACCAGCAGATGGCTATCGTTTTCGATATAATAAGTGTTTTGGGTGGCAACTTGATTGACAGATTTGTGGATTTTCATGGGGGCTCGCTTTCTCTCCTTATTCTATCTAATAGTCTAACAGAAAATGGGGCATCCTTCATGGATTTTGTTTTTCATGGCCTATCTATGCTATAATGTTTTTATGAAAGAGACGAAATCAAGCAATCGGTATACTGTTGTTGATTTGGAAGCAACGGGTACGGGTATTGAGGCTAAAATTATTCAAATAGGAATTGTCATTGTTGAAAATGGTCAGATTGTCGAAACTTTTTCAACGGACATCAATCCCTATGAGCCCCTGGATGAACATATTGTCGATTTGACGGGGATTACGGACAAGCAATTGTCCCAGGCACCCAGTCTGGGCCAGGTGGCCGGTCAGATTTATGAATTGCTGGCTGATGCTATTTTTGTCGCCCACAATGTGACCTTTGATGCCAATTTGCTGGCGGAAGCCTTGTTTTTTGAGGGTTATGAACTCCGCACACCGCGGGTAGACACTGTCGAGCTATCCCAGGTCTTTTTCCCTACCATTGACAAGTACAGCTTGGGCAATCTTTCTGATAAATTGGACCTGGGTTTGGATCAGGCCCATACGGCCTTGGCAGATGCTACTGCGACAGCCAACTTGCTCTTGAAAATCCAGGAAAAAATCCTCTCCCTACCCAAATCCATGGTGGAACAATTAGTGCAGTTATCTGATTGCCTGCTCTACGAGTCTCGCTTAGTCATTGAGGAATTGCTACCACAGCTGTCGGAGCAGGTCTCGTTAGACCTGGTTTACAGCCACGGCTTGTTTTTGCAAGGATCTATTGAAGTTCCGGTTTCGCACAAGTTTTCGGATGATTTTGTGACCAATCTGGGACTGCTGGGTCTCTATGAGCGGAAAAAGCAAACGGCCTTTGCAGGCTTGGTTGAGGAACGATTAAGTGATGAACAACAGGTTCATTTTATCCAGGCCCAGGCTGGTCTTGGGAAGACCTACGGTTATCTCTTGCCGCTCCTGGCTAAAACTGACCAAAAATTACTGGTCTCCGTGCCAACCAAGCTCTTGCAGGAACAGATTATGTCCAAGGAAGGCAAGCGCTTAGCAGAAGTTTTTCACATTTCTATTAGTTCCCTCAAGGCACCCCAGCATTTTATTAAGCTAGACAACTATTGGCAGACCCTGCAACGCCAGGATGACAACCGTCTGGTCAATCAGTTTAAAATGCAGGTCCTGGTCTGGCTCAGTGAGACGCAGACAGGGGACTTGGACGAGCTCAAGCAGAAACAGCGTTACCAGGCCTATTTTGATGAAATTGCCCATGATGGCAAGTTGTCGGAGGATAGCCTTTTTTGGGACCAGGATTTCTGGAGAAAGGTGCAGAGAAGGGCTGTAGACAGTCGGCTCTTAATCACCAACCACGCCTATTTTTTGAGCCATCTTAAGGACCAGGACCCCTTGATGAACCAGCGCCTGGTGGTCATTGATGAAGCGCAAAAATTGCTATTGGCAGCGGAGAATTTGGCAACTGGGCAGGTCAATATGACCCAGCTTTTGCAAACCCTGCAGAGCAAGAAAGACAGGACCAGCAACCTGCTGGACCAGCGCTTGTATGAATCCTGCCAATTTGAGCTGCAGCATCTGATGACAGATTTCCGCAAGCAGGCTGACCGCGAAATCACTCGGACAGACTTGGACCAGTTGCGTCAGAATCTGCTGGAGTTGCAGGATTATGATTTGCAGGAATTGACGGATTTGTTGACCTACTATGAGCATTTTTGGCTGGAAGACCATCGCCTGGCCGACAAGCGACTGACCTACCTACGTGGGACCAAGGAGGATTTGCTAGATGTCAGTAGCTACCTGCCCCAGGGTAAGATTTTCTGTATCAGTGCCACACTGGACATTAGTAGTAAGGTCAACCTGGCGGATTTGCTGGGCTTTCAGGAAGTCACGTTTGACCGTCTCCCTCATCAACTGACCACCAACCAGCAGATTATCGTTCCCCGTGGGCTGCCGGATATTCAGAGCCTGACCAAGGAGGAGTATGCTGGATTTATTGCCGAGCGTTTGGGGGAAATAGCAGAGCTGGGACGACCGATATTGGTTCTCTTTACATCTATTTCCCTGCTCTTGGAGGTAGCGGATCTATTGGAAGAGGCAGGATTGCCCTATCTAGCCCAGCATAAACATGGGACAGATGCCAGTTTAAAACGACGATTTGAACGGGGAGAATGTCAAATTCTTCTGGGAACGGGCATCTTCTGGGAAGGTGCAGATTTTGCCGACCAGGACCAGATGATTCAAGTCATTCCCCGCCTGCCGTTTGAAAATCCCAAGGATTCCTTTGTTCAAAAGGTAAATAGGAAACTGATTCAAGAGGGGAAAAATCCTTTTTATGATTACCATTTACCTATGATGATGATAAAGCTCAAGCAGGCTATTGGTCGGACCAATCGCTATGACCGCCAAGAATCTGCTGTCCTTCTCCTGGACAATCGCCTCCAGACCAAGCAATATGGGCAACAGGTTATTGATTTTCTAGAGCAGGACTACCCGGTAGAAGGGGTGCAAGAGACGGCAATCATGGATGCCCTGAGCTATTTTTTCAGTGAGTGAGCCGAAAGGCTCTTTTCTTCTAACATGAACATAGAAAATTCATGCATTCTATGGTATAATTTTTCAAATATACTCATTTTGAAAGAGATTACTATGACAGAAAAAACGATTGTATTTAAGGTAGGAACCAGCTCCCTGACCCAAGAAAATGGTAGTTTGGACCGCATTAAGATTGCTCGGATTACCAATCAGTTGGCACAGTTACACCAGAAGGGTTATCAGATTGTACTGGTGACCTCAGGCTCGATTGCTGCTGGTTTTCGGAGATTGGGCTTTGATAAACGACCGACCAAGATTGCGGAGAAACAGGCTTCTGCAGCCGTGGGTCAGGGCTTGCTGATTGAAGAATATACACAGAACTTGATGAAAGATGGCATTGTGTCGGCTCAGATTTTGCTGACTCAGGATGATTTTGCGGATGCCAGACGCTATCAGAATGCCTCACAGGCCTTGCAGGTCTTGCTCAAACAGCGTGCCATTCCCATTATCAATGAAAATGACACCATTGCCATTGAGGAGATTAAGGTAGGGGACAATGATACTTTATCTGCCCAAGTGGCTTCTCTCTTGAAAGCAGACCTCTTGGTGCTCTTGACAGATGTGGATGGGCTTTACACGGCCAATCCTAACAGTGATCCCAACGCCAAACATTTGCCAGAGATTAAGGAAATTACGGAAGACTTGTTTGCCATGGCAGCAGGAGCTGGCTCGTCCAACGGAACGGGTGGCATGACCACAAAATTGCAGGCGGCGCAGATTGCGACCAAGTCAGGCGTGCCTGTCTTTATCTGCTCTTCAAAAGAGGATACGGCCCTTTTACAGGCGGTCACCCAAACCAACCGTGGCACCCTCTTTTTAGCAGATGACCATGCCATGAATCAACGCAAGCAGTGGATGGCCTTCTATGCTCGGACAGACGCAGCGGTTGAAGTGGACGAAGGAGCAGTTGATGCTATGTTGCACCAAGGCCGTAGTTTGTTAGCTGCTGGTGTAAAAGCCCTCGAAGGTGACTTTGAAGTGGGGCAGGTTGTGGAAGTTTACAGTCAGGCAGACCACCGCTTGATTGGTAAAGGGCGGGTCAAACTCTCGTCCCGGGACTTGCAGGACCGGTTGGCAAATGGCAGAGCGGAAGGTGTGTTTATTCACCGCAATGATTGGGTTAGCCTATAGGAGAAAGATATGACAACAACACAAGCATTATTAGACAGTTTATTGGCCCATAAGGCCTCTATCAACCTAGCTACAACCGAACAAAAGAACCAAGCCCTATCAGCTATGGCAGACCAGTTGCTTGCTCAGACTGAGGCAATTTTAGCAGGCAATGCCATTGACATGGAAAATGCCCAAGGCAAGATTAGCCAAGTCATGCAGGACAGATTGCTCCTGACAGCAGAGCGGATTGAAGCTATGGCTGAGGGTCTTCGTGCCCTGATAACCTTGCCAGATCCAGTTGGTTTGACCTTGGAAGAATCCACTCGGGCAGATGGGTTGAAGATTAGTAAGAAGTCTATTCCCTTTGGCTTGGTAGGAATGATTTACGAAAGCCGTCCAAATGTGACATCCGACGTTGCAGGATTGGCCATCAAGAGCGGAAATGCAGTCATTATGCGTGGTGGTAAGGATGCCTTTCATTCTTCTCAGGCCATTGTTTCAGCTTTAAAAGCTGGTCTGGAAGAGGTCGGCTTGTCACCCAAGGTTATCGAACTGGTCCAAGATACCAGCCGTGCCTCTGCGACCGAATTGATGACTGCCAAAGGCAAGATTGACCTGCTGGTACCTCGCGGTGGTGCAGGTCTGATTCAGGCTGTTGTGGAAAATGCGACAGTTCCTGTTATTGAAACAGGTACAGGTATCTGCCATGTCTATGTGGACAAGGATGCAGACTTGGACAAGGCTTTACAAATTGCCATCAATGCAAAAATTAATCGTCCCTCAGCATGTAATGCGGCTGAAGTTTTATTGGTTCATGAAGAAATTGCCAGCCAATTCCTACCTCGTCTTGAGGAAGCTCTTTCTGGTCAGGTAGAATTGCGGGCTGACGAGAAGGCTCAGGCTCTTCTCAACCAATCCACACCAGCAGGCGATCAAGATTTTGATACAGAATTTCTGGACTTTATCTTGGCTGTCAAAGTCGTTTCAAATGTAGAAGAGGCTATCAGTCATATCGCTCAACACTCGACTGGACATAGCGAGGCCATTGTGACGGAAAACAGCCAAACGGCAGAACGTTTCACGCTTTATGTCGATTCAGCAGCAGTCTATGTCAATGCCTCGACCCGCTTCACAGACGGTGGAGAGTTCGGTCTGGGTTGTGAGCTGGGTATTTCCACCCAGAAGATGCACGCCCGTGGTCCTATGGGCCTGCGTGAGATGACCACCTACAAGTACATCATCACAGGCGACGGCCACATTCGTTAGGAGGACAAGATGAAGATTGGATTTATCGGACTGGGCAATATGGGAGCGGCTCTGGCCCAAGCGGTCAGCCAGCTGCCAGACAGCCAGCTCCTCCTCAGCAACCATAACCTAGCAAAAGCCCAAGCTCTTCAAGCCCAGTTGGGCTGTCAGCTTTTTTCTAATGGGGAAATAGCAGAGCGGGCCGAAGTGATTTTCCTTGGGGTCAAGCCTCACCTGATTCAGTCAGTCTTGTCAGGCTTACAGGACCAGATTAGCCAGAATCCGTCAGCTATCTGGATTTCCATGGCAGCGGGTGTGACTATTGACAGCCTGGCAGCATTTGTATCGGCAGACAAGATCATTCGTATCATGCCCAATACACCGGTTGCTATCGGCCAAGGCATGACAACCTATAGCTTGGTCAATCAAGAGCTGGCTCCGCTATTGGAACAAATCCTAGAAAAATCAGGCAAGGTCCAGCAGGTGCCAGAGAGCCTGATTGACGCAGCAACGGCTATCGCAGGCTGCGGCCCAGCCTTCGTCTATCAGATGATTGAGGCTTTGACCGATGCCGGTGTGCAAAACGGGCTGACGGCTCAGGATGCCAAGGTTTTGGCAGCTCAGACCCTAGTAGGTACCGCTCAAATGGTCTTGAATAGTGACAAGCATCCAGCCCAGTTGAGGCAAGAAGTGACCTCGCCAGGAGGCTCGACTATCGCAGGCGTGGTAGCTCTTGAAAAAGAAGGCTTCCGTTACGCCATTATTAAGGCAGTCGCCGCCGCCCTCAAAAAGACTAGAAAATTAGGCAAAAAATAGATTAGATATAGAAAATTTTTGGTTGCAACGTATTTTTCAGTCCTAAGACCGATGGAAACGGTTGGCAGTTGGGGTATACTATAGTCAATCCTAAATATTTTTCATAATCTCCTTAAAAACTTGGCTAATTGGTCAAGTTTTTTTGCGTTTGAGAGAAAGAAAAAACGAGACATTAATCTCGTTTGGTCTTGTCCTTGATCCACTGACTAACATTTGAGAGGGTCTTACTACGCTCTGCCTTGCGTTTTTGTTCTTGGACAAAATCTGCAAAACTTTGTTTGACGCCATCTTTTTGAACCTTATCTTGCAAATCATGCCATTTCTTTTTAAGGTTGCTGGAAGTCCGTTCGTAGTAGATTTCCAAAATTTCTTCCTTGGATTTGTAGTTGCGGTAGAAGGCGTTGCGCGAAACACCTGCCTTGCGCACTAATTCAGAGACGGAAATGTGCTTGAGTTCCTTTTTTTCAAGGAGAAATAGCAGAGCAGTCTCGAGAGATTCCTTGGTCAGCTGATTGGCCTCCTTGTTGGATTGATAGAGATTTTTCAAGGATTTTGGTGAGATTTTACGCTCGGTCATATTCTTCCTTTCTACTGTGACATCCGATTGGAAATGCTTTCATAACTAATGATTTAATGATATAATTGTAGAGTAAGATAGAGCACCTTGTCAACTAATTAAATCATTCAAAAGAAAAGAGATAAGAAAATGTCAAAATGGAAAATTGTTGCGGATTCTGGCTGTGATTACCGTCAACTAGCTCAGCTTGCGCCGGATACGGAGTTTGTTAGTGTTCCCCTGAGTATTCAGATAGGGGACCAGACCTTTGTTGATGATGCGAGTCTGGATATTGATCAGATGGTCTCTGTCATGCAGTCAACTTCTGAGGCAGCGACATCTGCCTGTCCTAGCACTCAGGCCTATGAGGAGGCTTTTGCAGGTGCAGAAAATGTTATCGTTGTGACGATTACCGGTGGTTTGTCTGGCTCCTTTAATGCGGCTCGTGTTGCTCGCGACATGTATTTGGAAGAACATCCAGATGCCAAGATTCATTTGATTGACAGTCTTTCAGCTGGAGGCGAGATGGATTTACTGGTTACGGAAATCAATCGTTTGATTGCTTCAGGCTTGGAGTTTGAAGAAGTCGTATCTGCCATCACTACTTATCAAGAAAATAGCAAGTTATTGTTTGTCCTTGCTAAGGTCGACAATCTGGTGAAAAATGGCCGTCTCAGCAAGCTAGTTGGTGCTGTCGTTGGTCTCCTCAATATCCGTATGGTCGGTGAAGCCAGCAGCGAAGGTAAGTTGGAATTGCTCCAAAAGGCTCGTGGTCACAAAAAATCGGTCATCGCAGCTTGGGAAGAAATGAAAAAGGCTGGCTATAAGGGCGGACGCATCATTATGGCTCATCGTAATAACGATAAGTTCTTCCAACAATTTTCGGATTTGGTTAAGGAAACCTATCCAGAAGCTAGTATCGAAGAAGTTGCGACTTCCGGCCTTTGCTCTTTCTATGCAGAAGAGGGCGGCCTATTGATGGGGTATGAGAGATAGAAGCACTGGACAATATGTGTTGGTGGTTAAGCAAGAGGGTGTGCATCCGACTTGCCAGCTCATTGCTAACTGGGTTTTCTTGATGGAAAGGCTGGAAGCTATCCTTAAAATAAGAATATAGAGCTTAGTCCTTGTAGAAGGTGCTAAGCTCTTTTAATGTGTCTTCAAGATGTGGATGGAGACGGAGGAGAAGATAGGCAAAGGTACCGTTACGGATAAGCTGGTATCGTCCTTCAAGTCTTGCAGTTCTCGGATTATCTGGAAATTGAATGATTAACTGGTCACGCACTACCTGATAGGGATAAGCAAGAGGATATTTTTTGATCAAATTTTGTATTTGAACTTCTTCATTTAAGGATTGCTCCCGCAGCAGCTGCGTGTTACGAGCGAACATCCCATTATCGATATACAAAGAAAGTGCTTTTTGCATGATCAGGTTGGTATCGTAGTCAATCAATCCTTTATAAGTTAAAAAAGCATTGAGGAGAAGGGGAGGCAGGCTAACGGCACCTATCCGTAGAGCTGGAAATAAGGTTGGTGAGAAAGACTTGATATAGACGACAAAGTCGTTCTTGTCAAGGTAATGTAAGGGTAGTTGACGGTTTCCATCAAAATCAGCCAAGTAGTCATCTTCGATGAGATAGACCTGATAGCGCTTGGCAAGTTGAACGATCCTCTCCATGGTTTTTCTATCGTAGCTTGTCCCCAGTGGGTTATGCAAACGTGGAATGGTATAGAAAAATTTTATCGTTCCAGTCTGAAAAAGACCTTCCAGTCGGTCCAAGTCAATCCCTTCCATACTACGTTGGATGGTCAGGTAAGGTAGGCCTTGTTGGCGAATCAATTCCTCCATACGAGTATAAGTAGGAGACTCAATGAGGATATGGGTTCGATCGGGACCGAAATCCAATTGGCTCAGGATATAGAGGGCTTGTTGACTTCCAGCAGTGATAACCAATTGGTCTTTTCGGCTATAGACATGGTAGTCCATTAGGAGCTGTTGAACAGATGTGATTAATTCTGTCAAACCGGCTTGCTGATGGTAATAATTGAAGAGGTAATTTTCACGGCCAATCAAACTTTGGTGTAAACAAATACGGAAGTCCTCATAAGGCAGTTCTTCAAAATCAGTCAGATCCAGATCAATGGGCTCTTCTAAAATGTCGTGGTCATCCAAAACATAGTAGCCACTTTTTTCGACCGCATAAATCTTGTTTTGATACTTGAGTTCCTGCATAGCCTTTTGAACAGTATCCTTGCTGCACTCGTACTGCAGACTTAATTGGCGAATGGAAGGTAGTTTTTCTCCCCGCTTATAGTCTTGTCGTTCGATTCCGTCTAGGATGTCTTCAACGATGTCCCTGTATTTACTCATCAACTGTCCCCCTACAGATCTATGGTCCTAGTATAGTATAAAACTGTTCTGTGAACAAGTGGCGCGTGTTTTCAAGTGTCAGCCCCTAGCATTCGTGGTATACTAGAAATATGAAAATCATACTTCCAAATGCAAAAGAACTCAATACCACTATTGAAAACCATTCCTTTCAGCCCTTGGACCCAACCAGTTTAGCGGTCGCTCAAACCTGTAGCCAATTCCAGCAGGAAGAATTAGCTTCCTTTTATAAAATCTCTCATGACCGTGCTGGATTGGAGTTGGATCGCTGGAAGCGGATTGAAGCCAAGCAAGCTAAAACCTATCCAGCCTGGTTGTTGTACGACGGATTGATGTACCGGTATATGGACCGAAGAGACCTGACAATAGATGAGGAGGTCTATCTAAAAAAACATGTCCTCCTAGCTACAGCCTTGTATGGGCTCATCAGCCCGGACCACCTTATTTCTCCCCATCGGCTTGATTTTCAAGCAGGGATCAAAGTGGAAGGGAAATCCCTCAAGCAATACTGGCGACCGGCCTTTGACAAAGTCGTTGAAGAAGAAGACTGGATCCTATCCCTCGCTTCTTCTGAATTTGAACAGGTATTTTCTCCCCAGATTCAGAAAAAACTAGTCCGGGTGACCTTTATGGAGGAAAAGGATGGCAAACGAAGGATACACTCAACCATTTCAAAAAAGGGCAGAGGACGCCTTGTTTCTGTGATGGCCAAGCAAGGGATTACTGAATTGGTAGCTCTTCAACAGGTTACCGTTGATGGATTTTCTTATCAGGCAGAACTTTCCGATCAATTGAATCTAGTTTTTGTCAGAAAGGTCAATTGAAAACCGTTTTATGTGCGTTTTGTAACAAAATTATAATCTTAGGGCAGTAATTTGTTAGAAGAGGTACAGAACTTGTGATATAATAGTAATGTTACAGTTTTGAATGAAAGGGTTAAAATACCATGAGTCGAACAAAAAAATCATCCCGAAGAAACCAGCTGCATTGGGCAAACTTAGCCTTGCTCATCCTCTACACAGGTGCAGTTGGTATCTTACTGTATCAAGTGTTTCGGTATGACATTCTTGCCTTTCGCAATCTCAACCTGGTCCTGGCTGGGTTAGCCATTTTCTTGGGACTTGTTTGTTTGTTCCTTATTTTAGGAAAAAGAGCTAAAGTAGTGACCGCATTCCTGCTTATTCTAGGCCTTGTCGTTAGTTCTGTCGGTCTCTATGGAGTCCAGAGTATCGTCAACCTTTCGAACAAGTTGAATTCAAACGCCACCTATTCTGAATATGAGATGAGTGTTCTGGTTCCTGCAGATAGCCAGGTCTCGGATGTCAGTCAAGTGACCGAATTGTTGGCACCTACCGGAAATGACGGTGACAATATCCAAGCCTTGTTGGACAACCTGTCTCAGACAAAAAACCTATCTCTGACACCAACCAAAACGGATTCCTATCTGGATGCTTATCAGAAGATGCTTGCTGGTGAGAGTCAGGCCATGGTCTTGAACGGAGTCTTTGCAGATATTCTCTCTGCGGAAGATCCAGACTTTGACACCAAGGTCAAAAAGATCTACAGTTTCACCTTGACAAAAAAGGTTGAAACAGCAGTCAACCAACCGACTGGTGATGTCTTGAACATCTATATCAGCGGCATTGACACCTATGGGCCAATCTCGACCGTTTCCCGTTCGGATGTCAATATCATCATGACCATCAATCAGGCGACCAAACAGGTACTCTTAACCACCACCCCTCGTGATAGCTATGTTGCGATTGCAGATGGTGGGCAAAATCAAAAAGACAAATTGACCCACGCAGGGGTTTACGGGGTAGAAGCTTCCATGCATACCTTGGAAAATCTTTATGACATTGATATTCATTACTATGCGCGTGTGAACTTTACCTCCTTCCTAAAATTAATTGACCTCGTAGGAGGGGTAGATATTGTCAACGACCAGGCCTTTACCAGAGGGAGTCATGATTTCCCTGTCGGAACCATCCATTTGGATTCTGAAAAAGCTTTAATGTTTGTACGCGAACGCTATTCGCTACAGGGCGGCGACAATGACCGTGGAAAAAACCAGGAGAAAGTCATTGCGGCTCTCATTCAAAAATTAAGCAGACCTGAAAATTTAACCAATTACCAATCCATCATCAACAACCTACAAGATTCGATCCAGACCAATATGAGTTTGGAAACCATGATGAAATTGGTCAATACCCAGATGGAAAGCAGTGGCAGTTACACAGTTCAATCCCAAGCCTTGCAGGGTACTGGAAGTACAGGTCTCTTGCCTTCTTATGCAATGCCAGGTTATCAATTGTATATGATGGAGGTTAATCCAGATAGCCTCAACCAAATGAAAGCGGCTATGCAGGCAGTCATGTCAGGAGAATAGGATGTTAGATATTCATTCACATATCATATTTGGTGTGGACGATGGTCCAAAAACTGCAGAAGAAAGTTTGGAGCTCTTAAAGCTCAGCTATCAACAAGGGGTGCGTGGTATCGTAGCCACCTCTCATCGCCGAAAAGGCATGTTTGAAACGCCAGAAGAGACAATCTTTAAGCACTTTAAAGAAGTTCAAGCACTGGCAAAAACCATCTCGGACGATTTGTTTCTCTTTTATGGGGCGGAAATTTATTTCACGGATGGTGTAATTGAAAAGTTGGAACGAAAAGAACTACCGACCTATGGAAATTCTAGCAGCGTCTTGATTGAATTTAGCGGGTCAACTAGCTACAAAAAAATTCAGGAAGCTGTGGGTGACATCTTGCGGTTGGGCTTGACTCCCATTCTCGCCCATATCGAACGATACGATGCTTTGGCAGGTGAAGGTGGAAAAGTTGCAGATCTCATCGCCATGGGTGCCTATATGCAGATCAATAGTACTAGTGTCTTGAAACCCAAACTATTTGGAGATCGGCACAAAGCTTATAAACAACGGGCCCAATACTTCTTAGACAACGACCTGGTGCACTTTGTGGCAAGTGACATGCACAATATAAGCAGTCGGCCACCCTATATGGACCAGGCCTTCCAACTCATTGAGAAGGAGTACGGGCGAGACCGTGCCAAGGTCTTGCTTATAGAAAACCCAATTGCCCTTATGCAAAATAAACTTTAAACTTTAGGAGACAGTATGAACAACCAAGAATCGAATGTTATGGAAATTGACGTTCTATATCTATTGAAAAATCTATGGCGGAATAAGTTTTTAATCCTTCTGAGTGCCCTGTTGGGTGTATCCGTGGCATTTGCCTACTCCGTTTTCGTAGTGACACCACAGTATAATAGCACCACTCGAATCTACGTGGTCAATAAGGTGGCTGATGGTGGTCAAAACTTGACGGCACAAGAACTCCAAGCGGGTACCTATCTGGTAAAAGACTATAAGGAAATTATCCTATCCCAGGATGTTCTCTCTACGGTAACAGAAGAACTAAAACTCACATCAAATTTGGCCAGCAAGGTATCTGTCAGCATTCCAGTTGATACACGTATCGTGTCGATCACAGTCCGTGATGCGGATGCCAATGAAGCGGCGCGCATAGCCAACGGCCTTCGTACAGTAGCTGCCCAGAAAATCATCGACGTTACCAAGGTTAGTGATGTAACAACACTCGAAGAGGCTCGACCAGCAAAAACAGCGTCGACTCCAAATACAAAACGCAATATTGTCTTTGGCTTCCTGGTTGGTGCTTTTCTTGCAGTAGCCTTGGTTTTGGTGAAAGAAGTCTTGGATGATCGCATCAAACGCCCAGAGGACATTGAAGAAAAAATGGGCTTACCATTGCTTGGTGTAGTACCAGATGTAGCCAAATTGAAATAGGAGAGAACCATGGCAGTATTAGAAACATCAGGAAATAAAAAAGTATTCTTAAAGAAGACGGAAGAGTATTTCAATGCAATCCGAACCAACATCCAGTTGAGTGGGGAGAATATCAAGGTAGTGGCCATTACGTCTGCTCAATCCAATGAAGGTAAGTCAACCACTTCAGTCAGTTTAGCAGTGGCCTATGCGCGTGCGGGCTATAAGACTGTATTGGTGGATGCCGATATTCGAAATTCCGTCATGTCTGGCTTCTTTAAGCCAAAAACCAAGATTACGGGCTTGACGGACTATTTGGCAGGAACGACGGACCTTTCCCAAGGACTCTGTGATACAGACATTCCAAATTTGACCGTCATCGAGGCAGGGAAGGTATCGCCTAACCCGACAGCTCTTTTGCAAAGCAAGAATTTCGAAAACCTCCTTGCGACCCTTCGTCGCTATTTTGACTATGTCATCGTCGACTGTCCGCCACTTGGTATGGTCATTGATGCAGCCATCATTGCTCAAAAGTGTGATGCCGTACTGACAGTGGCAGAAGCTGGAAGAATCAAACGGAAAGCTCTACAAAAAGTCAAAGAACAACTCGAGCAAACAGGGACTCCATTCCTTGGTGTTATCTTAAATAAATTTGACACCAAGTTGGAAAAATACGGTTCATACGGTGCTTATGGTGCCTATGGCAATTATGGAAACTACGGAAAGAAATAGCCCGAATCAATCGGTAATTGAGAGATATGTCACGATCAATAAAACGAATTATTTTATTGGGATTCGATCTCGTGTCGATTGCCCTATCCTTTGTATTGAGTAAGCTCTTTTTAGGGGTTATTATAGACATGCCGAATGAACAGCTGAAAGTTGGATTTGTTCTAGTGACCATTGTCTACCTAGCCCTATCTATTTACCTGAAAGTCTTTTCACTCATTACACGCTACACTGACTATGAGTCGCTCTTTAAGATTGGATTGAGCGTAGCGATGGCTTATGGCTTTCTCTTGCTCTCATCCTTCTACCTATGGCAAACGTTTTCCTATCGCTTTATTCTCACTTCAAGTATTTTGACCTTTGTCTTGATGGTGGTACCCCGTCTAACTTGGCGTGCCATCCATGATAGAAAGTCTAAGTCCAAGTCAAATACACGACGGCCAGTTCGTACTCTGGTTGTTGGTGCCGGTGACGGAGGACAGCTTTTCATCAATACAGTTATCGAACGAAAATTGGATTTTGAATTGGTAGGTATTGTGGATGCGGATCCAAGTAAGCTCAATAGCTATATTCGCAACGTTAAGGTAATCGGAAATCGCAACGACATACCAGCCTTGGTCAAGGATTTGGAGATTGAACAAGTCACCATCGCTATTCCATCATTACCCGGTAAAGAGCGAGAATCCTTAGTCGAGATCTGTAATTCAGTGAACGTTAAGGTCAATTCCATGCCTAGTATAGAGGACATCGTTGCGGGCAATATCTCAGTTAGCTCCCTCAAGGAGATTGATATTGCAGATCTGTTGGGCCGCCCTGAAGTGGTCTTGGATCAGGAAAAATTACGCAGTTATTTCAAGGATAAGACGGTCTTGGTTACTGGAGCCGGAGGTTCTATCGGTTCGGAGCTGTGTAGACAGGTGGCACGGTTCAAGCCGGATCGTCTGATTTTGGTGGGTCACGGGGAAAATTCGATCTATCTGATTCATCAGGAGATGGTGAGTCTCTATGGTGCAGAAGTAGAACTCATTCCTGTAATAGCCGATATCCAAGACAGAGACTTGATGTTCTCGGTCATGAAGGAATTCCAGCCCCACGTTGTCTATCATGCAGCGGCACATAAGCATGTTCCTCTGATGGAGTTCAATCCACATGAAGCGGTTAAAAACAATATCTTTGGGACCAAGAATGTGGCAGAGGCTGCAAAAGAAGCAGGTGTTAACAAATTTGTCATGGTATCAACGGATAAGGCGGTCAATCCACCCAATGTTATGGGAGCGACCAAACGTGTGGCTGAAATGATTGTAACCGGCTTGAATGGAGACGGTAAGACCCAGTTTGTAGCTGTCCGATTTGGGAATGTATTAGGTAGTCGGGGTAGTGTGGTTCCGCTCTTCAAGGAACAGATCAAGAAAGGTGGGCCAGTGACGGTCACGGACTTCCGCATGACCCGCTACTTTATGACCATTCCGGAGGCCAGTCGATTGGTCATCCAGGCTGGCTACATGGCCAATGGTGGCGAGGTCTTTGTCCTGGACATGGGTGAGCCTGTACACATATTGGACTTGGCCCGTAAAGTCATCAAACTCAGTGGACACACGGAAGAAGAGATTCAAATTGTAGAGACTGGGATTCGTCCTGGTGAAAAGCTCTACGAGGAGCTCTTGTCAACAGAAGAGCGGATCAGTGAACAAGTTTACGAAAAGATCTTCGTTGGTCGGGTGACCAATCAAGATAAGGAAAAAGTCCAAGACTTCATCAGTCGCCTACTGTCCCTGGATAAGACCGAATTGAAGAAAACCCTAATTGACTTTGCACGACAAGATTAAGAAAGTAAAAGTTATTTTTACTTTCCTAGAGTTTACATAATATTTAGATTCTAGGAAGGTTGAAATACGTTCATGAGGTGGGTCATACGTTATTGAGAGAAAAGAAAACAGTGTCAAGATAGTCTTTACCATAAGGTTCAGAAAGAGCTGGCTTTCAACTCAAACCAGTTAGAAGGTAGAAAACTGACGTATGACCAGACACGGTATGTTTATGAGACCAATTGAGGATAGTCTTCACTTTCATGTTCGTTTTGAACCTATCCACCCTCTTCAAGATGGTAATGGTCGAGTGGGCCGACTGATTCTGGTTAAGGAAGGTCTCAAGCATGGGTATGTTCCTTTTATCATTGGAGATGAGATAAAGTATGTTCTTTTCGTGGCTAAGCTGCACAGGATCGATACAAGCAGTATTTGGAGTATTTTAGGATTAAGTAAATACACGTTATCAAGGGAGATAAGATAAAATGGCATTTGATTTTTCAAGAGAAGTAGAACCCTTTAAGAATAAGGTTTGGCTTGCTTCGCCAACCATGCATGGTGATGAATTAGAGTACATGAAGGAAGCCTTTGACACCAATTGGATGACAACGGCTGGCTCAAATATCTATGCTCTAGAAGAAATGGTAAAGGAATATACAAACAGTGAACAAGTAGTTGCACTTTCATCTGGAACATCTGCTTTACATTTAGCTATGAAATTGGCTGGAATAAAGAGTGGCGACTATGTTTTTTGTTCGGATGTTACGTTTTCAGCCACTGTGAATCCTATCACATACGAGGGTGGGATACCGGTTTTTATTGATTCTGAGTATGATACTTGGAATATGGATCCGGATGCATTGGAGAAAGCATTTGAACTCTATCCGAATGTCAAAGTTGTAGTATTGGTCCACTTGTATGGAGTGCCAGCAAAGATTGATGAAATTAAATCCATTTGTGATAAACACGGAGCAATTTTAGTCGAAGATGCGGCGGAATCTCTGGGTGCAACTTATAAGGGGAAACAAACAGGAACCTTTGGACGCCATTCTATTATTTCTTTTAATGGAAATAAAATTATTACGGGATCTAGTGGTGGAGCCTTATTGACAAATGATTTGAATGCAGCTAATAAAGTTAGAAAATGGTCAACGCAAGCTCGTGAACAGGCTGCTTGGTACCAACACGAAGAAATTGGCTACAATTATCGAATGAGTAATGTTATAGCTGGTGTTGTTCGTGGACAGATGCCCTATTTAGATGACCATATTGCACAGAAAAAAGCCATTTACGAACGTTACCAAGAAGGATTGAAGGGATTACCAATCAAACTGAATCCATTTGATTCATGTAATTCAGTACCGAATTATTGGTTATCTTGTTTGACTATTAATCCAGAATCCATGGCAAAACAGGTGCGTTCGGACAATGATGTCCTCTACACATCTGAGAAAGGGAAAACAACTCCGTCAGAAATACTAGATGCATTAAATACAATCAATGCGGAAGGTCGCCCAATCTGGAAACCGATGCATACTCAACCGATTTTTAGAATGAATCCATTTGTTACAAAGAATGGAAATGGCAGAGCTCAAACAAATGCCTACATTCAAGGGGACTATTCAGATGTAGGAACAGACCTTTTTGAACGAGGTTTATGCCTTCCTAGTGATAATAAAATGACTGTAGAGGAACAGGATATCATTATTGAAACCATAAAAGCTTGCTTTGAATAGAAATTAGGAAAAATGAATAAAGGATTATACGAAAAATATTTTAAACGTTTGATAGATTTTACCCTGTCTTTAATAGCGCTTGTTTTGTTATCTCCGATCATTTTTCTGGTTTGTATTCTAGTATATTTTAAATTAGGTTCACCAGTCTTGTTTAAGCAAGAAAGACCGGGCAAAGATGAAAAGATTTTCAAAATGTATAAGTTTCGGACGATGACTGATGAAAAAGATGAGCGTGGTCAACTATTGCCAGATAAAGTCCGACTAACTTCATTTGGGAAGTGGCTTAGATCTACTAGTTTAGATGAACTGCCTGAACTCTTTAATATATTGAAGGGGGATATGAGTATAGTAGGTCCAAGACCTTTACTGGCCAAATACTTACCATTATACTCCGAAGAGCAAGCAAGAAGACATGAGGTTAGGCCTGGATTGACAGGCTATGCTCAAGCTAATGGTCGAAATTCTTTAAGTTGGGAAGAAAAATTTGTGAAGGATGTTGAATATGTAAAAAATGTTACCTTTTTTGGTGATGTTAGAATTATTCTTCAAACGATCCGAGCTGTATTACAAAGAAATGGAATTTCCTCAACTGAGTCGGTAACAATGGAAGAATTTAAAGGAAACAAATGAAAAAACTTGCGATTATTGGAGCTAGTGGTCATGGAAAAGTAGTTGCTGATATTGCTGAAAAAAATGGCTACAATGAAATTGTATTTTTAGATGATTATTCTACTGGTGAATGCGCAGGTTATCCAATTGTAGGTACGTCACAAATCATTGAAGAATTATCTGACTTTGAATTCATTGTAGCAATTGGTGATAACAAAATTAGAGCTAGTAAACAATGTATGTTGCCTCAAGATAGAATTGCGACTTTGATTCATCCCTCAGCTGTAATTTCAAGACGAGTTGATGTTCATGCTGGTACAGTTATTATGGCTGGTGCAGTAATAAATTCAGATGTAACAATTGGGAGAGGTTGTATAATAAACACTGCATCTTCAGTTGATCATGATTGTAAACTTGGAGATTTTGTACATCTCTCACCGGGTTGTCATATTGCGGGAAATGTCTCAATTGGTCACGGTTCGTGGCTAGGAATTGGAAGCACTATTATTCAATCTATTTCGATTTGTAAAGAAGTAATCGTAGGAGCAGGTGGAGTTGTCATTTACTCCATTGATCGTTCGGGAACCTATGTTGGGAATCCTTGTAGGAAGGTTAATTGATGAAAATACTTTACGTTACAACAATTTCAAATACATTAAATTCTTTTTTAGTTCCTCATATAGACGAATTAAAAAAAGCTGGTCATACGGTTGATATTGCATGTAAACTCGAACAACCATTAAGTCAGGAATTGATAAATAACACAAGAGAATTTTTTGAATTACAATTTAATAGAAGTCTAATTAAGAATGATTTCGTTGCCTTAATTCAGCAGGTAAGACAATTGGTTAGGCAGGAAGAGTACGATATTGTTCACACACACACACCAATAGCATCTGCTGTTGTGCGTTTGGCATGTAGAGGCTTAGAAAATACGAAAGTATTCTATACCGCCCACGGATTTCATTTTCTTAAGGGCGGTCCCCTGTTAAATTGGCTATTATATTATCCAATCGAAAAAATACTTTCACGTTATACAGATACATTGATAACAATCAACATTGAAGACTATACTATTGCACAAAATAAGTTTAGGATGAAACATCTACAATTACTTCCTGGTGTTGGTATTGATTTGGAGAAATTTTATCCAGCATCTGCCGAAGAAAAAAAAATTGTAAGACAAAAGTTGGGGTTGGAACAAGACAAGAGGTATTTAATTTGTATTGGAGAATTAAATGCGAATAAAAATCAACAAATATTAGTTAATATGATGGAATCACTTTGCAGACAACGAAACGATGCTATCCTATTAATTGTTGGTAGTGGTCCTTTTGAATCTAAATTAAAACAGCTTGTTAAGGAAAAAAAACTTGGAAAAAATATTTTATTCTTTGGATACCGAAAAGATATCCCTGACTTACTAAAAGCTTCTGATATAGCATTATCTAGTTCAAAGAGAGAAGGACTACCAGTCAATATTATTGAATCAATGGCGACTGGTTTACCTATAATAGTAACAGATTGCAGAGGGAATCGTGACTTAGTTACTGATGGTGTTAATGGGTATAGAATTCTCTCAATGAATTTGGACACATTTGTAAACAAAATCAATTATTTAATGAATAATAGAGAAGAATATATCAAATTTTCTAAACAGTCTCGTGTTCTCAGTAATAAATATTCTAAAGATAATATTTGTAAAGAATTACTAAAGTTCTATGTTAAAAAAAATACTTCTAAGCTTTTCTAAGTAAGTGTGCAGGTTATCAGTTTTCCTCTAATATAAATACTTTGTACTGATAATTCCATAATTATTGGATAATGGCTGTACATTTTCGAATGATATTGAAAAAAATATTATTAATAATGAAATAGTTTTCAATAATATTGTTTTTTTAATAAGTATCATACTTATTTGAAGAAAGATACGGATTGAGATTAATGAAAAAGAAAATCATATATTTATTAAAGTATAATAAAGTTATTTATTATTTCTACTATTATCTAATGAGTTTTTTAATTAAAAGTTTTCTATTTTTTATTCCTAGAAATAATAATTTAATATTATTTAATTCTTTTGCGGGTAGAAATTTTGATGATAGTCCTAGGGTACTATACGAAAAAATAAAACTTGATAATCGTTTTAAAAATTATGAGTTAGTTTGGGCATTTCATAAACCAGAAGATTTTAATAATATTAATGTAAAGAAAGTAAAAACAGATTCACTAAAGTATTTTATTGTCGCTGGGTCTGCTAAAGTTTGGATAACAAACTCCTCAATGGAGAGAGGTCTAAATTTCAAGAAAAATAATACTATCTATTTAAATACTTGGCATGGTACACCGATTAAGTTTATGGGAAGTGACTTACCCTCTGATAATAAATCTTTTGCTATTATTGGGAAAAATAATACTGATATTATGTTATCTCAAAGTTACTATGAGACTGAAATTTTTTCTCGCTCGTTTAATCTACCTCATAAAGTATTTCTTGAAGTGGGTTTGCCAAGAAATGATATGTTACAAAATATTAATAAGGATAAAATTAATGCCATCAAAAGAGAATTAGGTATAAAAAGTAACAAAAAGATAATCTTATACTGTCCAACGTTTCGTGAGTATGAAAGAAATATTACCACAGGAATCTTGATGGCCCCACCTTTTAATAGTAGTAAATGGATACGCGAATTGGAGGAGTATGTAATACTAATCAGAGCTCATTATGAGGTATCACGAGTGTTAGATTTTAGTGGCTCGACTCAAATCATAGATGTTACAAACTATCCAGTTTTGAATGATTTATTCTCCATTGCTGATTGCCTGGTATCAGATTATTCAAGTGTTTTTTTTGATTTTTCAATAACTGGAAAGCCGATGTTCCATTATACTTATGACTTTGAAAAATACAGTAGTGAAAGGGGTCTGTATTTTGATATTAGAAAATTTATAAATGGTTCATCTAATGAGGATGAATTAATTGAAATAATAAAAAAAATGGATTACGATGCTGAAAAATTACGTACTGTAGCTTTTCGAAAAAACTATGTTAATTTTTTTGGAAATGCTACAGAAAAAACAATTGATTATTTATATGAAAAATTATTAGAATAAGCGAGGGATTCAATTTATGAAACGTGTTATTACATACGGAACATTTGATTTATTACATTACGGGCACATCAATTTACTTCGAAGAGCAAAAGAATTAGGAGATTACTTAATTGTTGCTATTTCCACAGATGAATTTAATTTTGAAGAAAAAAATAAGAAATGTTATTTTTCATATGAAAAAAGGAAATTGTTAGTAGAATCGATTAGATATGTTGATTTAGTTATACCTGAATTAAGCTGGGAACAAAAAATGACCGATGTTAATGATTTTCATATTGATACCTTTGTGATTGGTGATGACTGGAAGGGAAAATTCGACTATTTAACACAGAAAGGTGTTGAAGTTGTCTATTTGTCCCGAACACCAGAAATCAGTACTAGTCAAATAAAGAAAGAACTTAATGAGAAGCACATTGCAAGTAATAACCAATAATAGGAATTAGTAAATATGAAAACGGCAATTGTAACATCCGCTAGAATTTTTTATGATGGAAAAGATTATAAAATTGATAATGGTATAAATTTTGTTCTCGAGAGATATCAAAAATATTTTGGAGAAATTACCTTGTTTGGAATGGACGGTAAGGATAAAGGGATTGCTCCTCGATCCACTTCAATAATAGATTCATCAGTAAATGTAAAAATTGTAGGTAGTCGAAATCAAATAATATTTGGTTTATTAGATGTTGATTTTAATCAGGAATTATTAGGGTTTGACTTAATTATTGTTAGATCCCCATCGAAGTTAGCTGATATAGCAGCTCGAGTAGCGATGAGAAATAATATCCCGTACTTCGTTGAAGTCATTGGTGATGCATTCGATAGTCTGTGGTTTCACTCAATAATGGCGAAACCCTTTGCTTTTTTTTCTTTTTTTAGGACAAGACGAACAGTATTAAATGCAGATTTTGCATTGTATGTGAGTCAAAAATTTCTACAAAGTAGATATCCGTGTAAAAATTATTCAGTAGGAATTTCTGACTGCATTGTAAATCCAATTTCCGAACCTGAATTAGAAAAAAAGACTGCTGAAATAATACGGGAGAGCTATTCATCAATTTCAATTATGCATGCTGGTGCAGTTGATGTAAAGTATAAAGGTCAAGAGTATATTATTAAGGCTATTCCACTATTAAATCAGCAAGGGATCACAGTAAGACTATATTTAGCAGGTAACGGAAATTTAAGTTATTTAAAAGAGGTAGCTTTAAAAAATGGAGTATCAGATCAGATTATATTTTTGGGTGGAATTGCACACGATGAAATAATTAGAAATATGAAAAATATTGATTTTTATGTCCAACCTAGTTTAACCGAGGCACTTGGTAGATCTGTTGTTGAAGCTTTGAGTCAGGGAATGATCTGTATTGGTACTGATGTAGGTGGAATTCCGGAGCTTATTCATAAAGATTACTTAGTGAAACCAAAGAGTGCAAAGGACATATTTAATAAGATAATGGATTTTCTATCCTTGTCCCCAGAAAATAAAAGATTAATCATTGAAAGAAATGTTCAGCATTCTAAAAATTATCAAATTGACAAATTAGATAGTAAAAGAAACAACTACTATAAATACGTTTTGAGTGAATTAAAAAAGGAGTCAGATTTTGAGGAGGATTAATCAAACTACAAGTTCATTAGTTTTTAAAGTTAAAATAAGTAATTTATTGGTGTTAGCTTTTCTAATGTTGATACTTATATTAATGGGAGGGAATTCTAATAATCCTGATATCAGTAACTATATTTATAGTTATTCAATGACTGGTTTTGATAGGCACTCTGATGGTGCGTTTGGCTACGAGGTCATGAAAAATTTCGCACAATCTTTGGGGATTTCATTTAGAAATTTTAGGTTGATACTATATCTTTTGGGATTGACAAATTTTTACATCTTTTTAAAAAAGTTGAATGTCAGTAATTTGATGATGATATTATGTTATTCCTTGTCACTAATGATGATTGATTCAACACAAACCTATAATTTTATTGGGATGACATTTTTACTGTTAGCCATCTCATATTTAATTACAGATAATAAATTTGGAAAATTAAATTTTTTTATTTGTTTGATTGGAGCTACTAGTTTTCATAGTGTTTTTATCCTTTATTTACCATTATTATTTTTTTATGATAGGATAATAGATAATGAGAAAATGAAATTCTATTTGTTTTTTTTCTCCTTTTTTATTATCATTTCCTTGTTGCCAATTGCAGATTTTATAGGATCAAGTTTATCGAAATTATTACCAATTCTTCAATTATCAAGTTATTTATCATATTTAAATTCTCGGACAAACTTTGGGCACTTATATCCAATTAGCATTCATCTTCTTAGTACTTCATTCGTATATTTTCTATATCGATTGTCTGTCGTTCAAGGATTGAAATGTCAAGAAATGTTACGAAAAATTTTATTTATTCATGTTTATGCATTTGTGTTCTTTCCCTTATTTAAGTTTCAACTAACTTTAGGGAGGCTTACGAGAAATATTGAAATTTTGACTTTTGTTAGTGGTTTAGTTTATTCTCTTGAGAAAAAGAATATTAACACGACATTTGTGGTTTATGGAGCATTAATTTTTTTAGCATTATTAATGGGATATAATTCAGTATATTCAGATTATTATTATAGTATAGTTAAGCCGTTTATTGAAAGTAATTGGATTTTATATGGGGGAAATTAATGAAGAGTACAGTACTTTTATCTGCATACAATGGTAGTTTATTTTTGAAAGAGCAGTTAGATTCAATAATCAATCAAACAAGGCAAGCAGATGAAATCATTTTGATTGACGATTGTTCAGTTGATGATGGGAATACTTTGTTAATATTAGAATCTTATAAGGAAAAACATGAAAATATTAAAGTTGTGAAAAATTCTTCTAATCTAGGTTGGGCAACTTCATTTGTAAATGGAATAAAATATGTTTCGAATGAAATAGTTTTTTTTGCTGATCAGGATGATGTTTGGGATTTGAAAAAAATAGAAAATATGATGGATATGATGGAACGTCATAATCTAACTATTTTAATGTCAGCAGTGGAATATGTAAATCGGGACTTACAGCCCATACGTCAAAATAATTATTCTGGAAAACTTGTTAGTGATAAGTTTTACTTTGATGAACATTTTATTTATTCAAAAGGTGTCGGAGCTGCAATGTGCTTCCGAAAGGATTTTCTAATACAATATTCTGAATTATGGAATCCGCAAATTGGCCATGATAGATTTTTTCAGATTATGGGTGTTTGTTTCTCTACAATCCATTACTTAGATTTACCTTTGTTGCAACATAGAGTACACGAAAATAATGCAACTGGTAAAAGAGTCTTTTCCAGAAATGATAGAATTTTAGGAATAAATGGAAATATTGAGCTAATTACTACAATTAAGAAATCAATTTTTGGTGTAGAATTGAAACCTAATTTAAAGATCATTGATGATTATTTATCTTTTGCAAACTTAAGAATTTTAGCACTACGTGAAAGATCAATATTAAAATTTCTTGGTTTATTACCTTATATTAAATATTATCCAACTTGGAAGACCTGGCTTGGTGATATAATTTGTTGTTTTGGGGGAAAATAATATGCTAATTGGATTCTTAAAAAGGCAGTTAGAGTTAGTATTTGCAAAAAAACGCTGGAGAATTCAAAATTCACACAATCAGACTAGAATTAACTCCTTGTTTGATTTTTCGCAGGTTACAATAGGTAACAATACTTATGGTACAATAAATTTGGTTTCATCTAGTAAACATTCTAAAGTCAAAATAGGTCATTTTTGTTCAATAGCTGATGGCGTTAAATTTATAATAAATAATGAGCATCCAATGAATCTTGTAAGTACATATCCTTTTAAAACAAGATTAATGGGAAGTGGTTCTGAGAGCATTTCAAAAGGGGATATCATTGTATGTGATGACGTTTGGATTGGGTTAGATTCAAAAATTATGTCTGGAATTAGGATAGGACAGGGCGCTGTGATTGGAGCAGGTTCAATTGTAACGAAAGATGTTCCTGATTATGCAATTGTGGCGGGCTCTCCTGCAAAAGTAATAAAATATCGTTTTCCGCCAAATATTATTCTTAAACTCAAGCAGATAGATTATTCTAAAATCGATAAATCTTTTGTATTGAAAAATATTGAACAATTTTATGAACAGGTTGATGATAGTTTTGATTTTGATCATCTGGCGATAAGGACTAATAATGGGGAATTTTAGATTATTTTTTAAAAATATTTTTGGTGTATTTATTAGTAACACGGTTTCATTAATTGCAGGATTACTATTGGGAATTTTATTACCTAAATTATTAGACATTGATGATTTCGGATGGTACAGGACATTCACATTATATTCAAGCTATGTTGGTTTCTTTTCATTTGGAATTATTGATGGTATTGTACTACAATACAGTAACAAGAATTATGATGAGCTACCCATTCGATTGTTTAGATCCTATTTCAGTTGGTATACCATTATTAATTGTGCTTTTGTGATAATTTTGATGAGTCTTGGCCTGATATTACCAGATAATAATAAGAAATTTATTATAATTAGTACAGGATTGTATGGCTTTCTTATTAATATATCTGGTTATTTTCAACAAATATCTCAAATTACTCAAAGATTCAAAGAGTTTTCGTTTAGAAAAATACTTTCCAGCTGTTTAAAAGTTTTATGTGTATTAGTGTTAGTTGTTGCGGACTATTTTTGGAATATAACTAATTATAGATTTTTTATTACTCTATTGATTATTTCTGAGTTCATTCTTATGGGCTGGTATCTATATACTTATAGAGATATTGTTTTTGGACTAAAAGAAAGTTTATATTCTACAAAAAGGAATGTATTAAGGTTATCAGTAAAAGGATTTCCATTACTTTTCGCTAATCTTTGTAGTTCTCTAATATTATCAATTGATATTCAAATTGTAAATTTACTTTTTTCAACGGAAATTTTTGCAAAATATTCCTTTGCTTATAACCTCTTAACATTAGTTTCAATTGCAACTTCTGCATTTTCTGTTGTTTTGTTCCCAACTTTAGCTCGTATGAATAGAATCTCTTTAAGAAAAAATTACCAACTGATGAGTGAAGTTGTATTGAGTATTTTTATGTTAAGTAATTTTTTGTATTTCCCACTATCAATATTTATCGAATGGTACTTACCAAAATACTTTGATTCTTTACAATTTTTAAGAATAATACTACCTGGTCTTCCCTTAACGAACTTAATAACTGTATTAATACATAATTATTATAAAATTGAGGGACTCACATTAGTATATTTTAGGAAGAGTTTAGTTGTTCTTATTTTGAGTATGGCAGGAAATTTATTCGCCTTTTATTTCTTTGGTAATCCTGTTTCAATCTCAATTTCGTCAGTTGTAATGATACTCTATTGGTATATTGATGTCGAGAATTATTTTGTAAAAAATTATTCTTATACTAGGTGGAAAAATCTAGTTTTTGTACTTGTTAATATGTTAACGTTTTATCTACTAACCTCTATTTCTAATCAAATGATTGGTATGTTAACTTATTTTTTGCTTTATTTTGCATTAATAAATATTTTATATAAGGATAGTATAAAATCTAGTAGAAATTTGTTTACAAATTAGGTATATAAATGTATGAGAAAGGATTGAGTATGAGAAGAGTCTCTGATGAAGAATATAAAAAAATATTGATGAAATCACTAATTGAAGTAGATAGAATATGTACAGAGAATGATATAAATTATGCACTTTGCTATGGTACTTTATTAGGAGCTGTAAGACATGAAGGGTTTATTCCTTGGGATGACGATATTGATATCATTATGCCGAGAGAGGATTATGACAAGTTAGCACATTTGATAAATTCACAAGATGATTTACCAATAAATTTTATTAGAATTGAAGAACAGCAAGACACCTGTTTTCCTTTTGGTAAGATTTGTGCCAAGCAAACATTTATTGAAGAATCAAATTTGCATCCAATTGTTAATTATGGAGCTTACATTGATGTTTTTCCAATGAATCGCTTACCTCTTAAAACTAGTAAGTTTTCTCTGATGAAATGGAATATTTTTTTAAGATTAGCTTCATATTCAAAATTGAAAAAAGTAAGGCATTCTAAAAACATTATTATTACTTTTTTTCGCTATGTTGAATTTTATTTTTCAAAGTTATTTGGAACAAAATTTTTAGTCAATTATATTAACGATAATGAAAAGAGAATAGATAATCTAACAAAGAAAAATGATACAGCTTTTTGTTATGGCCTACTATGGGATAAAGTCCGATTCTCGAGTGATATTTTTATGAACCAACAAAAAGTAAAATTCGAAGGACATCTATTTAATGGAACATCAAATCCAGATTATGTATTAAGGCAGTCTTTTGGTGAGTATTGGAATTTACCACCAATTGAAGAAAGAGTACCACATCATCATATTGTTTGCTATGTTGAAAGTTGATACAGTTTGTAATGATTAATATTTGTTAAATATTTTGGCAGAAAGTAGTTTAGGATGCAAAGTAGAGTTAATGCAATTATATTAGCAGCAGGATTTGGGATAAGAATGGTCCCAATAAATACTGATGTCCCGAAGGCACTATTAGAGGTTTCGGGTCGCCCTCTAATAGAACATTTAATTCTTCAATTACAAGAAGCTGATATTTTTGATATCACAATTGTAGTTGGCTACATGCGAGAGCGATTAGAATATCTATCTGAAAAATATGGCGTTACATTAGTGAATAATTCGAAGTACTCTGAGACAAATAATCTTACTTCCCTTTCACTAGTTGCTGATATTATATCTAATTCCTTTATTCTTCCCTGCGATATTTGGTGTCTGGAGAATCCATTTCTAAAAAGATCGGATGATTCTTTCTATTTAGTTTATGAAAATAGTTGTGGTAAGAAAACTGACTATTGGGAAGCTATGACAGGCATTGCCTACATTACAGAAAAAGATAGCGACCGGATCCGAGAGTCATTGCTAGTTATTTCTAAAACTAATAGAGGAAAAAAAGCTTTTTGGGAAGAAACACTATATGATGGGGAACAACTGTGGATTCCACCACTATTTGTAGCCCAAGATGATATTTATCAAATTGATAGCTTTGAAGATTTAAGACGAATTGATAATCAATCTGTGCACTTGCATTCAGATATCATTATGCTAATCTGTCGTGTCTTTTCGATTAGTTCGGATGAGATTAGTGATATTGTTGCTCTGAAAAAAGGGATGACCAACCGATCTTTTCTATTTTCTTGTAAAGGTGACAAGTATATTATGCGTATACCAGGTGAGGGGACTGACTTGCTTATCAATCGGCAACAAGAAGCAATGGTCTATAGAACATTGGATGGAAAAGAAATATGTGATGAAATCATATACTTGAATCCAGATAATGGTTATAAAATTACTAGATTTGTAGATAGTGCTAGAAGTTGTGATCCAAATGATTTATCTGACTTGAAGGAATGTATGTCTAAATTACGGGAGTTTCATAGCTTAGAGTTAAAAGTTGAACATGAGTTTGATATATTTACTCAAATAGATTTTTATGAGTCCTTGCGTAATGGGAATGAATCTGCATATGATGACTATGATCAGGTGAAAAAACAGGTTTTTAATCTCTCAGCATTTATTGAAAAGCATGTCGAAAAGAAGGTTTTAACACATATTGATGCAATTCCAGACAATTTCTTGATTTATTCTAAAAAAGGTCAAGAAGAAATTCGTTTGATCGACTGGGAGTATGCTGGTATGCAGGATCCTCATGTTGATATAGCTATGTTCTGTATCTATTCTTTATACAATCAGCAAGAGATTGACCGTTTGATTGATATTTATTTTGATTATAATTGTTCAGAAGAGATTCGCTTGAAAATTTACTGCTATATTGCATCCTGTGGCCTGTTATGGAGCAACTGGTGTGAATACAAGCATATGCTGGGTGTGGACTTTGGAGATTATGCTAAGAAACAATATAAATTTGCAAGAGAATATAGTTCTTGGCTAATTATCGAACTTAGAAAACGGGGGATATATGAATAGTCGTCTAAAAGGGACAATACAAGGTCTGTTGTCTGGAATGTTTTGGGGCTTAGATACATCTTTGAATGGATTGATTTTATTGATGAGTCCCTTCATTTCTGGAGATGATAAGCTGTTATCCTCTACTTTACTGTTAGCATTTTTTCATGATTTTTTTTCAGCAACTTTTTTAACTTCTGACCTAGCTGTCAGAGGTCAGCTCAAAATGACAATTCAAAAATTAAAAAGTAGAAGTGCTTATTTTGTAATGATAGCAGCATTATTTGCTGGTCCTTTAGGAATGAGAGCTTATCTGTATGCGGTAGAAAAGTTAGGGACGGGGCTAACTGCAACAATATCTGCCCTGTATCCTGCTATCGCAGCCTTATTAGGGGCGATTTTGTTAAAAGATTATTTGACTAAACGGGGATGGTTTGGACTTTCTTTGACGATGGTAGCAGTAATTTTTCTTGGTTATAGTGGAAGTTCTAATGTAGGGGGAGAATTCATCGGCTTCTTGGCAGCAGGGCTATGTGTATTGGGTTGGGCTTCGGAAAGTGTTATTACCGCTTACGGTATGAAGGATGATATTTTGCCGAAACAAGCCCTATTGATTAGGCAGTGGGTTTCAAGTTTAGCCTATCTGTTATTTATGTTAGCGGAAGGTGATGTTGTTTACAGTTTAGCAACTGTTTTTAACTCACAATCAATTCTTTTTATTATTGGTCTAGCACTTATAGGTACTCTTTCCTATCTGTCTTATTATTCAGCTATTGATACTATTGGTCCTGTAAAAGCGACGGGATTAAATGTGACTTACTCTATTTGGACGGTGATTTTTTCACTATTTCTTTTTGGAGGGCAATTAGATATGAAGTTAGTCATTAGTAGCATACTCATCATTATTGGAACATTATTTGTTATAAAAAACTAAGAGGAGAATCTATGCGAGCGATTATTTTAGCAGCAGGAATGGGTACTAGATTGAGACCCCTGACATTAACAACTCCTAAATCTCTGATTAAAGTTGGGGAACAGACATTAATAGAGCGACAAATTTTATTTTTGAACGAAATCGGTATCTCAGAAATTATTGTTGTAACAGGATACTTAGCAGAAAAGTTTGACTTTTTAGAAAAGAAATATGGAGTTAAGTTAATTCACAACGATAAGTATGATATTTATAATAACTTTTACAGCATGTATCTTGTGCGGGATTTTTTGAGTGATGCCTATGTAATCGATGCAGATAACTATCTAAATTGTAACTTTCTCGATGCTGATGTACAGGTATCTACCTATTTTTCAGCTTATAAACGAGGATTTAAGGATGAGTGGTTGCTGCAATGTGATGCAGATGGTATGGTTAAAGAAATCATTATTGATAGTGGTGAAGGTACAATTCTATCTGGGGTTTCCTACTGGGACGAAGAATCTGGTCAAGTTTTGAATAGCATTTTTGAAGAGGCAATAACATCAAAAAATTTCAGAAATTTATACTGGGATGATCTAGTTAAAGAAAATCTAGATAAATTAAAAGTTTATAAAAAAGAAATAAGTTCTGATGATGTATTTGAGATTGATAATCTAGAAGATTTAGAGAAAATAAATGAATTTTTGAATCTGAAGAAATAGCTTTTCGTTTTTTATTGCGAGCAGGTTACAAAGGTGGTATTACACTCAATTGTCAAAAGCATACTTTAATTTATGTGTTAAATTATTGACTCTTTGTCAAATGTAGTGGGTTCCGAATTTCGTTTTCTCCTTCTTTATGTCCAGGGCAACCTTTATTCTTATTAAAGTTCCTAAAATCAAAAGTTTTTCGTTTTATTACTTTAATAGGAGTATTGGTCTGCTCCTGTTTGGTATTGGAATATGGCGACTCTGGAGTGTTCGTTTCCTTAGTTTGTTCAATTGTCAAATTCCAATTCCCAAATAGGTGAAGAACGACGGAATCATTTTTATAGGAAATTTGTTTTTTGAATCATTGGGAATCAAATTGTAAAAGTATTGTAAGATACTTTCTTTCCTTCTCATTCTAATGTAAAATAGATGATTATTAAAAAATTTGAGTGATTTGATAGGTTATTTACTAATTTGCAGAGTTAGTTGTTATGAAAATATTTGTACTAATATTGATCAATTTGTTGCAACTATAAATAACAAATGATATGCTTTTTGTAACTTTTGCATGATGAGGTGTTAGAATGAGCAATAGCATATTTTCAATTGAAAAATTAAAATCGATAGTCTTAGAAAATAGAAAACAGTCTGGCTATTCCCAACAAGAACTGGCTCATGCGACCGGCATCAATCGTGCCATGATCAGTAGGATTGAGAAGGGGGATTATATCCCATCCATTCCTCAGCTTGAAAGATTGGCTCAAGTCTTGGAATTTGATCTTGCTACATTATTTGTGACCAATATCGACACTTCTTCAAAAACGAGAGTTGAAAAAACCAAAATTGCTATCGCAGGTACGGGCTATGTCGGTCTGTCTAATGCCGTTCTCTTGGCGCAACACCATCGAGTTGTTGCGGTCGATGTGATTCCTGAAAAAGTTGAGTTGATCAATGCTAGGAAATCACCGATTCAGGACGACTACATCGAGCAGTATTTGGCGGAAAAGGACCTGGACCTGGTTGCGACCTTGGATGCCGAAACAGCCTACAAAGAAGCTGAAATTGTCATCATAGCTGCACCGACCAACTATGATAGCGCGGAGAATTATTTTGATACCAGTCATGTGGAGGCAGTCATTGAGACGGTCATGAAGGTCAACCCTCAAGCCCTAATGGTCATCAAGTCCACCATTCCTGTTGGCTTTACGCAGTCGGTTCGTAAAAAGTTTGGCACCAAGAACATTCTTTTCAGTCCAGAATTTTTAAGGGAATCCAAAGCCTTGTATGACAATCTCTATCCTTCCCGGATCATCGTTTCCTATGAACACGATGATGCTCCAGAGACCATTGCGGCTGCTAAAAAGGTCGCTATGCTCTTGAAAGAAGGCGCTCTGAAAGACCAGATTGAGGTCCTGCATATGGGGGCAACAGAAGCCGAAGCAGTTAAGCTCTTTGCCAATACCTATCTGGCCTTACGGGTTTCGTACTTTAATGAGTTGGATACCTACGCAGAGATGAAGGGCTTGAACTCCGAATCCATCATCCGCGGGATTGGCTTGGATCCTCGTATTGGAGAACATTATAATAATCCTTCCTTTGGCTATGGGGGCTACTGCCTGCCTAAAGATACCAAACAACTCTTAGCAAACTATGATAAAGTGCCTCAGAATATGATGTCAGCCATCGTGGAATCCAACCGTACTCGTAAGGATTTCATTGCCGATCAAGTCTTGAAATTGGCAGGATATTACGACTATTCAGGCCATGATCAATTTCATCAGGAAGTGGAGAAAGAGATTACGATTGGCATTTATCGCTTGACCATGAAGAGCAATTCGGACAATTTCCGTCAGAGTTCGATACAAGGGGTGATGAAGCGCTTGAAAGCCAAGGGGGCTAAGGTCATAATATTTGAACCCACCTTGGAAAATGGTTCGACCTTCTTTGGCTCCAAAGTTGTCAACAACTTAAAGAAATTTAAGGAAATGAGCCAGGCGATTGTGGCCAACCGTTATGATGTCAATTTGGATGATGTGACAGACAAAGTCTATACACGGGATATTTTTAGACGGGATTAAGGGAATTCCTGTCTCCTCAACGTGTGCTATGGGAATCCCACAAAACGTTCAGTTGTCACTAATAACTTGGAGAATTGAATGAAATAATGATAAAAAAACGTTGCATGTTATCAGAAAATGGTTGCATGCATTTTTTCATACAATGTCGTGTTAATGGCTTTAAATTCCTTGATTTTGTAATTTTTTTAAGATATAATAAAGGGTAATTGTGTGAAAGGAGTAGTATTGTGCCAAAGGATTTTGAAGATAAAGACACACAATCTGCTAGTTTTCGTGATCAGATATTAAGAGAACTAGAGGAATTGAAATCAAAACGCCAAAACACAGATTCGGACCTTCCGAGTAGACAGGATATTGTTGAATCCTTACAAGAATCTACAGAGAAGAAGCAAGCAACTCCAACGCATCTGCCTTTGACAGAAGCCTTGGAACAAACAAAAGAAACAGCGCCACAAACCATTCGAATTAACAAGATTGCTTTTGAGGACGAGCTTGGCCTTGAAGAAACAAAGGTTATGCCAAAGATTGCAGAAGATTTGCCTCCGAAAGCGGTTGAAATGGATTTGTCGGTCAAGGAAGAGGAAGTTGAACTGCCTCCAATCGCGCCAGAATTTTCTCAAGAAGAGGGGAACGAGACAGTAGAACCTCCATTGGAAGATACGGTTGAGCGCAGTCTGCAACAGTTGCGGACCATTGCGGCTGGAATGGATTATCCGGAAATAGCCGAAGAAGAGCCACTTCCTCAACCTGAACCGATGATTTTACCTCCATTGGAAGATGAGTCGGTATTTACAAGAGATGAGGTAGAGGTTGCTCCTGCAGTAACTCCTCAACCTGAACCAGTGACTCCTGTTGTTGAAATGGAAGAACCCTTGGCAAGAAGACGCGGTGCGACCAAGCAAGTTAAGAAGAAACAAGATAAAACAGCTAAGAAAATTGTCGGGACCATTGTTTCCTTGGTTGCCTTGGCCCTGGTGGCTACCTTGATTGCTGGTTTCTTCTATGTCAAGTCAAGCTTAGAACCAGTCAATGTGGAAGCTTCAGAGACTATTCAAGTGGAAATTCCAGAAGGTTCTTCTACTAGTCAAATCGGTCAAATTCTTTTAGAAAATAAGCTGATTAAGAACGCGACAGTCTTTAACTACTTCTCTAAATTAAAGAGCTATAATAGCTTCCAGAGTGGTTTCTATAATTTGAACCAGGCCATGTCTGTAGAAGATTTGGCTAAGAAGTTGCAAGAGGGAGGAACTCCAGTCGCTGAAAAACCTGCATCAGGTAAAATCCTGGTTATTGAGGGGTACACCATTGAGCAGATTGCCCAAGCGATTACCCAAAATAGTGCTTCAGAGGATGAAAAAGCGGAATCTCCATTTAGCTCGGATGCCTTTATGGCAACGGTTCAGGACCCAGCTTTCATCACGCGAATGACAGAGACTTATCCAGACCTCTTTGCAAGCCTGCCTGCAGCGGATAGTGGTGTTAAGCATCAGTTGGAAGGATATCTCTTTCCAGCTACTTATGAGTATTACGAAGACACGACTGTTGAGCAATTGGTAGAAGATATGATTGCGGCGACCAATACTGCCTTGCAACCATACTATGCGGAGCTTCCAAACAAGGGCTTGAATGTGAATTCAGTATTGACCATGGCTTCACTGGTTGAAAAGGAAGGTACTACAGACGAGGACCGTCGGAATATCGCAAGCACTTTCTACAATCGTATGAACATCGGCATGCCTTTGCAGTCTAACATCGCTGTTTTGTATGCAATGGGCAAACTGGGTGAGAAGACAACCTTGGCTGAGGATGCAGGAATCGACACTGCGATTGATTCACCTTATAACAACTACGTACACCTAGGTCTAATGCCTGGTCCTGTAGGAAGTCCAAGTTTGGCAGCTATTCAGGCGACCATCAATCCAAACCAGACAGACTATCTCTACTTTGTAGCAGATGTGACGACTGGAGAAGTGTATTTTACCGCTTCATTTGACGAGCACAATCAAAACGTTGAAACACACGTAAATAGCAAATTAAATAATCAATAAGGTTGAGGCAAAATTATGTGGATTTTCCGCATAATTTTGTTTTCATCCCTGACAAACATGAAAAGGAAGTAAAAATGGCAGAAAAAACCTATCCAATGACCTTGGAAGAAAAGGAATTGTTGGAAAAAGAATTAGAAGAACTGAAGTTGGTCCGTCGTCCGGAGATTGTGGAGCGTATTAAAATCGCCCGTTCTTACGGAGACCTTTCGGAAAACTCTGAATACGAAGCAGCTAAAGATGAGCAGGCTTTTGTAGAGGGTCAAATTTCAACTATCGAGAACAAGATTCGTTATGCGGAAATTGTCAATAGCGATGCTGTTGCAGCAGACGAAGTGGCTATCGGTAAGACCGTTACAGTTCAAGAAATTGGTGAGACAGACGAAGATGTTTATCACATCGTTGGTGCTGCTGGTGCGGATGCCTTTGCCAATAAGATTTCAAATGAAAGTCCTATCGGTCATGCCTTGATTGGTAAGAAGACTGGAGATGTTGCTCTGATTGAGACACCAGCTGGAAGCTACCAGGTGAAAATCTTGAATGTTGAAAAGACAAAATAAAAGTGTGGGGAGAGTCGAAAGATTCTCTCTTTCTCGTCTCGTCAGTACCTGCATTTCTAGCCTGAATTCGGACTAAAAATATGGTAAAATAAAGAGATTGAGAAAGTTGAGGTTGTAATGAAACAAGCAAATAAAAAAGGAAAGAAAACAAGGCGGCCGACCAAGGCTGAAATAGCCCAACAAGACAGGGTCAAAAAAATCTTGATTCGGATTTTCGGCGTCCTATTCATTATTTTGACAGCTAGTCGGCTGGGTGCCTTTGGTGTGACGGCCTACAATGTCTTCCGCCTGCTATTTGGTAGTCTATCTTATCTAGTCCTGGCAGGACTTATAGTCTACTTTGTTTTCCCCCAATTTTGGCAGCGCAGAGAAGGGATGATTTCGGGCTTTTACCTGATTGTGGCCGGTCTTCTGATAGGCTTTCAGGCCTATTTGGATGTTTCCTACAGTGGTTCGGACCTCTTTACCTATAGTTTGCGGCTGAGTTTGAATGAGCTATCGCGTTTTCAGGTCAAGGAGTTTCTGGGTGGAGGCCTGCTGGGTAGCGCCTTCTATATGCCCATTGCCTTCCTATTTTCTAATCTAGGCTCCTTTTTCATCGGTCTTCTCTTGATTGCCTTTGGTATTTTCTTTATGAGTCCATGGTCTGTCTACGATGTGGCCGATGGCCTGGCAGTTCTCAAGGATAAGATGACGGAGGGCCAGTTAAAAAGGGCAGAGCTTCGGGAGTTGAAGCGGGCCGAGCGAGAAGAAAAACGCCAGCTAGAATTGGCTCGCTTGGAGGAAGAGCGCCTGCGTTTGGAGGAAGAAGAATCATTGGCCTTGGATAGGCCAGTCGATTTGGAAACGGGTGAAATTCTAGACGCAGAACCAGTTCAAGTGCCCATTATTTCAGAATACGATCATTTAGAAGAGGTAGAAGATGAATTTCCAGTTATGCTGGTTGAGGATGAGGAAGCACACCTAAGTGCCGACCTTCCAGAAGAAGTGGATGATGTCGAAGTTCAGATCGACTTCAAACCCAAGCTCAAGCAACGCTTGGCCTACAAATTACCGTCCATTGACCTCTTTGCGCCAATCAAGGCCAAAAGCCAGTCCAATGAAAAACGTCTGGTCCGACAGAACATTAAGATTTTGGAAGACACCTTTGCCAGCTTTGGTATCAAGGTAGTTGTAGAGCGAGCAGAAATCGGACCGTCGGTCACCCGCTATGAATTAAAACCCGCTGTCGGTGTCCGTGTCAATCGGATTTCCAATTTGGCGGATGATTTGGCTCTGGCTCTAGCTGCCAAAGATGTCCGTATTGAGGCGCCAATTCCGGGAAAATCCTTGGTCGGTATCGAGGTACCCAATTCTGAAGTGGCTATGGTGCCCTTCCGTGAACTTTGGGAACAATCTAAGACGGATGCTAACAAACTCTTGGAAATTCCGCTTGGAAAAGCAGTCAACGGCTCTGTCAAATCCTTTGACCTTGCCAAAATGCCTCACTTGCTGGTAGCAGGATCGACCGGTTCTGGTAAATCTGTCGCGGTCAACGGTATTATTTCTTCTATTTTGATGAAGGCCAGTCCTGACCAAGTCAAGTTTATGATGATTGACCCCAAAATGGTTGAATTGTCGGTCTATAATGATATTCCCCACCTGCTCATCCCTGTTGTGACCAATCCTCGTAAGGCAGCGCGCGCCCTGCAAAAGGTGGTGGACGAGATGGAGAAACGCTACGAACTCTTCAGTCATATCGGCGTCCGTAACCTTGAAGGCTACAATGCCAAGGTTGAGGAATTTAACAGCCGTTCCGAGGAAAAACAAATTCCCCTACCTTTGATTGTCGTCATCGTGGACGAGTTGGCTGACCTGATGATGGTCGCCAGCAAGGAAGTGGAGGATGCCATTATCCGTCTGGGGCAAAAAGCTCGTGCGGCAGGCATTCACATGATTTTAGCAACCCAGCGTCCGTCCGTTGATGTTATTTCAGGTCTGATCAAGGCAAATGTGCCGTCTCGTGTGGCTTTTGCGGTCGCATCGGGCACGGATTCGCGGACCATTTTGGGAGAAAATGGCGCCGAAAAACTCCTCGGTCGCGGGGACATGCTCTTCCATCCTATTGGCGAGTCGGCTCCAATTCGCTTACAAGGCTCCTTTATCTCGGATGATGATGTCGAGCGGATTGTCAGCTTTGTCAAAGATCAGGCCGATGCCGAATACGACGAGTCCTTTGATCCGGGCGAAGTAGCAGAAGGCGATGGTGGTTTCGATGACAATGGCGGAGCTTCTGAGGGTGACCCTCTCTTCAATGAGGCGCGTGCCCTCGTCATCGAAACGCAAAAGGCTTCCGCATCTATGATCCAGCGCCGCCTATCGGTCGGTTTTAACCGCGCAACCCGTTTGATGGAAGAATTAGAGGCAGCTGGCGTCATCGGTCCAGCCGAAGGGACCAAACCTAGAAAAGTATTGGAGACACAGTAATGACCTTTGAAACGATGCACCACCTAGCCATTATCGGCAGTAATTATGACAAAACTAGAGAATTTTATGTGGACAAATTGGGCTTTGAACAGCTGGATGAGCATATTCGCCCAGAAAAAAATGACATTCTTTTCAATGTCAAAAAGGACAATCTGGTCTTAGAAATCTTTATCAAGCCTGACGCTCCCTTGCGCCCCAAAATGCCTCAACCAGAACACACTGGCCTACGGCATTTAGCTTTTAAGGTCGCAGATGTAGAGGCCTGTCTGGCGGAGTTTGACCGCTTGGACATTCCCCACGAAACCCTGCGATATGACGATTTTGATGGCAAGAAGATGGCCTTCTTCTTTGACCCAGATGGTCTACCATTAGAAATTCATGAATAGAAAAAATCCCTTCTGACAATTTCTCAGGAGGGATTGCTTATTTTTGGGTAAAGATGGCGACGAGAAGACCGATGTACATGAGAAAGGTCAGGAGAAAACCAGCTCTCCAGTAAACCTTGAAAAAACGCTTGTAGTCTAATTCTCTTTTTTTATAGAGAGTGCCAGTTAGCAGAATCAGCAAGAGCAGAGAAAGAGCTAGCAGTAGGTGGGGTAGCAGGCTGCTGTAGTAGAGCTTATCTGTTAGGATGATAAATTCAAAAGCGAACATAGGAAAAGCCAGGTCTGCAAAGTTCCAACCCCTCTTATTTAACTTTAATAATTTGACAAATAGAATTGAAATAATCAGCGTAACAATTGGATAAACAACCGCTGCAATTTTCAGTAATAACATACTTATATTCTATTAAAAAAATAAAAAAAAGTAAACATAAAGCTTGCATTTTTCCTGAAATCGTGTATAATAAAAAGGTATGTGTAAATGCGCATATTTGTGGGAGGTAAAAATCTTTAATTACCGCCAAAACCACAATAGGAGGATTTTATATCATGGCTAAAAAAGTCGAAAAACTCGTAAAACTTCAGATTCCTGCAGGTAAAGCTACTCCAGCTCCACCAGTCGGACCAGCACTTGGTCAAGCAGGTATCAATATCATGGGATTCACTAAAGAGTTCAACGCTCGTACAGCTGACCAAGCTGGTATGATCATCCCAGTTGTTATCTCTGTGTATGAAGATAAATCATTCACTTTCATCACTAAAACACCACCAGCTGCTGTTCTTTTGAAAAAAGCTGCAGGTGTTGAAAAAGGTTCAGGTACACCAAACAAAACTAAAGTTGCAACAGTTACTCGTGCACAAGTACAAGAAATTGCTGAAACTAAAATGCCTGACTTGAACGCTGCATCTCTTGAAGCTGCAATGCGTATGATCGAAGGTACTGCTCGTTCTATGGGATTCACTGTTGCTGACTAAGCAGTAGCACCCAAGATTATCTGATTACAAGGAGACATATAACATGGCTAAAAAAAGCAAAAACTTGCGTGCTGCTCTTGAGAAAATCGACAGCACAAAATTGTACAGCGTAGAAGAAGCTGTTGCTCTTGCAAAAGAAACAAACTTCGCTAAATTTGACGCGTCAGTTGAAGTTGCTTACAACTTGAACATCGACGTACGTAAAGCGGACCAACAAATCCGTGGTGCAATGGTATTGCCAAACGGTACTGGTAAAACTTCACGCGTTCTTGTTTTCGCACGTGGTGCTAAAGCAGAAGAAGCAAAAGCTGCTGGTGCAGACTTTGTTGGTGAAGATGACCTCGTTGCTAAAATCAACGGTGGTTGGTTGGACTTCGACGTTGTTATCGCAACTCCAGATATGATGGCTGTTGTTGGACGTCTTGGTCGCGTACTTGGTCCACGTAACTTGATGCCAAACCCTAAAACTGGTACAGTAACTATGGATGTTGCTAAAGCAGTTGAAGAGTCTAAAGGTGGTAAAATCACTTATCGTGCTGACAAAGCAGGTATCGTACAAGCTCTTATTGGTAAAGTATCATTTGACGCTGACAAACTCGTTGAAAACTTTAAAGCTTTCCACGATGTAATGGCTAAAGCTAAACCAGCTACAGCTAAAGGTACGTACATGACTTCAGTATCAATTACAACAACACAAGGTGTTGGTATCAAAGTTGATCCTAACTCATTGTAATGAGTAGAGGGACTGTCTTCGGGCAGTCTTTTTCTGTTTGAAAATGCCTGAATTTTAGTGTATAATATGTCCAGGCATATCAAGGAGGTTAGTATGAGAAAAGCAAATTCTGACGAATTTTATAGCCATTTATCTGCTGTTTACAATTTAGAAGAAGGTATTATTTCGGATGTCTTGCGTGAGAAGATTGTGGAGTTTGCGCAGAAATTAGACAAGTCGGACAATCTCTATCTCTTGGCAGATCAACTCTCTGTTTTTGTCAATGCAGAAGTGACTGCTCTGACCTGGCGGGCGCCCAAGGAACTGGTTGAATTGGCCCGCTATATCCAGGATTTGCAAGTAAGCTACAATCGCTATGTCATGGGTTTAAACAGCCTATAGGAGGAAATAGAATGACAGATTATGTGAAACCACAGGTATGGAAGTGGGAAGATGAAAATGACAATCGGACTGGTAACCGTCCTAGCGCAGGTAGCCGTTTTGAGCAAACCTTGCCCAAAGGCGACAAGCCCTTGCAGGTTTACTCACTTGGAACACCCAATGGCATAAAGGTGGCTATCATGCTGGAAGAACTCAAGGAATTGGGGATATCGGATGCGGCTTATGACCTGTTCTTGATTGAAATTGGCAAAGGCGACCAGTTTGGTTCAGATTTTGTAGACATCAATCCAAACTCAAAAATTCCTGCCATGGTGGATTATTCAGGGGCAGATCCTGTCCGTGTCTTTGAGTCTTCTCATATTTTGCTCTATTTGGCTGAGAAATTTGATGCCTTCTTGCCAAGGGACTGGGCAGGTCGCACGGAAGTCCTCAATTGGCTCTTCTGGCAGACTGGTGCAGCACCCTTTGTTGGTGGTGGCTTTGGACATTTCTATCACTACGCGCCAACTGCCCAGGAATATCCGATTAACCGCTATGCCATGGAAACCAAGCGTCAACTAGATGTGTTAGACCAGCTCTTGGCGACCCGTCCCTATATTGCTGGCGACGAATACACTATTACGGATATTGCCATCTGGTCTTGGTATGGTCGTCTGGCTCAGGGCAATCTCTATCCAGGTTCCAAGGAATTTTTAGATGTTGCTAGCTATCAGAACCTCAATCAGTGGGTGGAGAAAATTGCTAAGCGTCCAGCAGTTGCACGGGGCTTGGCGGTGGAGTACCAAAAATTGGATGCATAAATTTTAGAAGGGGATTCGTTTGGAAATCTCCGTTTTCTCAGATATTTTTCTATAAAAATCCCCGATTTTATGATAAAATACTAGGGATGAAATAGAGGAGAGAGATGATGAAACCTAAATACGAACGTATTCTAATCAAACTATCTGGAGAGGCCTTGGCTGGTGAACGTGGTGTCGGAATTAACATCAAGACAGTTCAGGAAATGGCCAAGGAAATCCAGGAAGTGGCTGAGTCTGGTGTGCAGATTGCCCTTGTAATTGGTGGTGGGAACCTCTGGCGTGGGGAGCCTGCAGCAGAAGCTGGTATGGATCGTGTACAAGCAGATTACACAGGGATGCTGGGAACAGTTATGAATGCCCTGGTGATGGCGGATTCCCTCAAGCAGCTTGGTGTGGATACTCGTGTGCAAACAGCTATTTCTATGCAGTCTGTGGCAGAGCCTTATATTCGCGGTCGTGCTCTCCGTCATTTGGAAAAAGGTCGTATCGTTATCTTTGGTGCTGGTATCGGCTCACCGTATTTCTCAACCGATACGACGGCTGCTCTTCGTGCAGCAGAAATCGAAGCAGATGCCATTCTCATGGCTAAAAATGGGGTCGACGGTGTTTACAATGCAGACCCTCGTAAGGATGCCAATGCGGTTAAGTTCAATGAATTGACCCACCGTGAAGTTATCCATCGTGGTCTTAAAATCATGGATGCCACAGCATCAACTCTTTCAATGGACAATGACATCGACCTGGTTGTCTTTAACATGAATGAGCCAGGCAATATCAAACGTGTTGTTTTCGGTGAGCCAATCGGTACAACCGTTTCTAACAAAGAAGAAAAATAAAAACAAAAAGAAAAGGATATTTTATGTCGAAAGAAATTATTGCCAAAGCGCAAGAGCGTATGAATCAATCTCACCAGAGCTTGGCACGTGAATTTAGCCATATCCGTGCAGGTCGTGCCAATGCTAGTCTCCTGGACCGTATCTCTGTGGATTACTACGGAGCGCCAACACCGCTCAACCAGTTAGCTGGTATCACTGTGCCAGAGGCGCGTGTTCTTCTTATCACACCGTTTGATAAGTCTATCTTGAAAGATATCGAACGTGCCTTGAATGCGTCTGACCTTGGCTTGACACCACAATCTGACGGTACAGTTATCCGCTTGGTTATCCCTGCATTGACAGAGGAAACACGTAAGAACTTGGCAAAAGACGTGAAAAAAGTGGGTGAGAACTCGAAAGTAGCTATCCGTAACATCCGTCGTGACGCTATGGACGAGGCCAAAAAAGCTGAGAAGGCCAAAGAAATCACGGAAGATGATTTGAAGACGCTTGAAAAAGACATCCAAAAAGTCACTGACGATGCGATTAAGACCATCGACAAGATGACAGCTGACAAGGAAAAAGAACTCTTAGAAGTTTAACCAGCACAAGGGGAATGGGAAGACAAAGATCTACAGAATCCTTGTCTTTCCTTCCTTTTTTTGCTAGCTTTGCATGATTGTTTTCCTAGAGATTTGTCTAAAGAGTAAGCAGCAGAGCCTCCAAAAATGCAGGCGCCCAATGGTTGCCTAGAAAGAAATAGCTATGAATGATTTACTAGCTCACTATATTGTCGGATTAGTGACCGACCAAAATGACCAGTTTTACTTCATCCAAAAGGATGGCAAGACCTTTGCCCTGTCCAAGGAAGAAGGGGATTTTCAGCTGGGTCAATCTGTCAAGGGCTTTGCCTACACAGATATGAAGCAGAAATTGCGCTTGACGACCAAGGAAGTGGGAGCAACCCGCGATACCTTTGGCTGGGGAACGGTAACAGAAGTGAGGAAGGACTTGGGTGTCTTTGTTGATACGGGCTTGCCGGACAAGGAAGTGGTTGTGTCCTTGGACATCCTTCCTGACATCAAGGAACTCTGGCCCAAGAAAGGCGACCAGCTCTATGTCAAGTTGGACGTTGACAAGAAAGACCGAATTTGGGCTTTACCTGCCTTTCAAGAGGAATTTCAAAAGATGGCAGGTCCTGCTTATGACAATATGCAAAACCAGACCCTCAAGGCCATTGTCTACCGCTTGAAACTCAATGGGACCTTTGTTTACTTGCCAGACAACAATATGCTGGGTTTTATTCATCCTACCGAGCGTTATGCGGAGCCACGTTTGGGCCAGGTCCTGGAGGCTCGTGTCATCGGCTATCGGGCTGTTGACCGGACCCTCAATCTGTCGCTTAAACCACGCTCATTTGAGATGTTGGAAAATGATGCCCAGATGATTTTGACTTATCTGGAAAGCAATGGCGGCTTTATGACCTTGAATGACAAGTCTGCTCCGGAAGACATCAAGGCCACCTTTGGCATTTCCAAGGGGCAATTCAAAAAAGCCCTGGGTGGGCTGATGAAAGCCGGTAAAATCAAGCAAGATGCGATTGGGACAGAATTGATTTAGGAGAAGAATCATGCGTGTATATATTGCTGGTAGTGGAGCCATGGGTTGCCGTTTTGGTTATTCTCTGTCTAAGACTGATCATGAGGTGATTTTGCTGGACAATTGGGAGGACCATATTCAGGCTATCCGTGAAAATGGCCTCAAGGTGACGGGGGATTTTGACGAGACGGTCAAGCTGCCGATTATGAAACCGACTGAGGCTGTGGAAGTGGCGGATTTGATTATCCTCTTGACCAAGGCAGACCAGTTACCAAAAATGTTGCAGGATATTAAGGGGATTATCGGTGAACAGACCAAGGTACTCAGTCTTTTGAATGGGTTGGGTCATGCGACCACCATGCGCCGCTATGTGCCAGATGAGTCGATCATGGTTGGAGTGACCATTTGGTTGGCTGGGCTCAAGGGGCCAGGTCATGCTCATCTGGAGGGACCAGGATCCATTTTCCTGCAAAATATGTCTGGGGACGGTCAGGCTGTTGCCCACATCGTGGACATGTTTAACCAAGCGGGACTCAATGCGACATATGATGAGAATGTGATTGAATCTATTTGGCGCAAGGCCTGTGTCAATGGGGTCATGAATCCGACCTGTACCATTATGGACTGTACCATTGGGGAACTTTTTGGAACGGAAGGTGGACTCAATCTGGTTCAGGGGATTTTCAAGGAATTTATCGCTGTGGCGCGTGCGGAAGTAGGGAATATCGATGAAGAGGGAATTTGGAAGTACATCATGGAAACTTCTAAAAAGGCCTCACATCATTATCCGTCCATGCATCAGGACTTGATCCAACATGGTCGCAAGACGGAGATTGACTATCTGAATGGAGCGGTAGTTTTCAAGGGCAAGCGGGTTGGTATTCCAACGCCTTATTGCCAGATGATGACGGACATGGTTCATGCCAAGGAAGCCATGTTGGGATTGCGTTAGGAGGAAGTGCAGGGGTTGTAGTTATCCTCCGGTTTATCAATAAAAATCAATGGAGATTATAGTGAAAAGATTACTACTTGCTCTACTGTTAATTGGCCTGGTTTGGGGTGGTTCGGTAGTAAAAGCAGATGAATTGATGGATATTGCTAGAGCTTCTGGTTATGAGGTTTATGAGGGCTACAGGCCCAAGTCTTCTATATTGATTGATGGAAATACTGGGGATATTGTTTGGCAAGATAATATTGATGAGTCAAGGGATCCGGCTAGTATGAGTAAGCTCATGACCTTGTATCTGGTCTATGAAGCCATTGGTCAGGGCAAGTTGACAGAAGATACGATTATCAGGGCAACGGAGACTGACCAGGCGATTTCTGCTATCCATGAAATTTCGAACAATCCGATCTATGCTAGTGTTGATTATACAGTGGGTGATTTGATTGCCATGACCTTGGTACCATCTTCCAATGTAGCGACAGTCATGTTGGCCAATTATTTGTCTAACAATGATCCGGATGCTTTTATGGACATGATGAATGCCAAGGCCAAGGAGCTGGGTATGACCAATTCTGTCTGGAACAATCCAGGAGGAGCAGGGGCAAGCGGCTTTAGAGGTTACTATAGTCCCAAGCGTTATGACAATTCGGCTTCCAACCAGACAACAGCGCGTGATATGGCCATTTTGGTCTACCATTTGACCAAAAAATATCCTGCTATTTTGGAATATACGCGCCATCGGGTCATTGTTACGATGGTGGACACTCCCTACCAGCAGGCCTATAATTCCTATAATTATTCTTTACCAGGAAATATCTACGGTTTAGAAGGGGTCACTGGTCTCAAAACCGGTTCCAGTCCTCGTGCGGCCTTCAATATTTCCATGACCATCGATCGAGGCGGGCAAAAGATGATTGCAGTCATTATGGGTGTGGGTACCTGGTCTGATATGAATTCGGATTTCCAGCGCCATGCCTTTGCTAACGCCTTGATTAATAAGGCTTATCAGGACTTTGAATATAAGAAAGTCTTGACAGCTGGTAAACATAGCCAGGACGGGAAGCATTACCAGGTTGAGTCGGACCTATATGCGACTGTCCCCGTTGGAACTAGTCCCAAATTGGTATATAAGGATGGGCAGGTCTATGCGGATAATGGTTTGGATTCGGTCAGTCCCTTGATTCAGGATTCTGTGAAGGCTGAAGATACAGGTGTCTTGGCAACGGTCAATAAGGCCTTGGTCAAAAAGCAATCCGCTGAAGCTGACAATCAAACAGATTTCACCCTAACTTGGATTGGTTCTAGTCTGGTCTTGTTACCACTGGCTCTGGTTTCCTATTTTATTTTTAGGAATGAGCAGAAAAATCGTGCCCAATTTAAGGAAAGACGCAAGAGTCGTTCGAGAAATAAATAGTTTGTTAGAACGTCGATAAACTAAATTCTGGATAAATTAACTGAGTAGCTCTGCTAAGAAAAAAACAAAAATTTAGATTATTTTGCGAGCGGAGCGAGCCCTAAACCAGGACTTTCCGCCGTGATGAAAATGCCTGAAACGTCGTCGTTTCAGGTATTCGGAGTATTTGAGACCTTAGGCTCAAAGGAACAGAGGATTTGAGGAACTGCTCAGCAGTTCCCTATTTCCAACCTTTGATAGTCACTCCCCTGACTAAATGAACCGAACTGCGTTCGTTCTATTTCCAACCTCCGAAAGTCACTCCCCTGACTAAATGAATCGAACTGCGTTCGTTCTATTTCCAACCTCCGAAAGTCACTCCCCTGACTAAATGAATCGAACTGCGTTCGTTCTATTTCCAACCTCCGAAAGTCACTCCCCTGACTAAATGAACCGAACTGCGTTCGTTCTATTTCCAACCTCCGAAAGTCACTCCCCTGACTAAATGAACCGAACTGCGTTCGTTCTATTTCCAACCTCCGAAAGTCACTCCCCTGACTAAATGAACCGAACTGCGTTCGTTCCATTTCCAACCTCCGAAAGTCACTCCCCTGACTAAATGAACCGAACTGCGTTCGTTCCATTTCCAACCTCCGAAAGTCACTCCCCTGACTAAATGAACCGAACTGCGTTTGTTCCATTTCCAACCTCCGAAAGTCACTCCCCTGACTTTCGGAGCCATCCAACATCACCTCAGGAAAGTCTGAAAAGAGACTTTGTCTACAAACTGAGTTTGTTTTACTTTATGGAGAATCCTTTGGTTCTGAACTGAAGGATTCTTTCATCATTAAGGAGAATAGGATAGTATGAGAAGAACCTTTTATAGCTGGTTGATGACCCAGCGAAATCCCAAGTCCAACGAGCCTGTGGCTATTTTGGCTGATTTTGCCTTTGAAGAGTATGATTTCCCAAAGCAATCAACGGATTTTGATGAGGTCAGTCGCTTTTTGGAGGAGTCGGCCAGTTTTGCTTTTTCAATGTCTGATTTTGACGCCATTTGGGAGGACTATATGGCCCATTAGCCTGCACTGCATATAGGATTATTTCATATAATCATACCAATATAAAAGCAAAAATGTAAAAATTTACATAAAAACCAAAAAATAATGTTCATTTAGTTGCAATTTATCACTAAATAGGGTTATAATACAAGTGTAAGAATAATTTCTTACGAAAATCGTGGAGATCTACTTATTCCTTTATAACCTAATCCCTTTATATAATGAACACGGTCTCCATAGGAGCAGAGAGGTGATCTTCTCTGTTCTTTTTGTTTTCACAAGGCCAGTTTGAGAGATTTTTGGTATAATAATAGAAAAGCACAGGTAAAGGAGCAAGTCTTTGCAAGAACATTCTATTGATATTCAACTCAGCCATCCGGATGATAGTTTTAGTCTTTTTGGGTCCAATGAGCGCCATTTGCGTCTGATGGAGCAGGAGCTGGGAGTGGTCATTCATGCTCGGACAGAAAAGGTCCAGGTCATTGGTCAAGCTGACCATGTTGAGCAGGCCCGTCTGGTCATCCAGTCCCTCTTGGTCTTGGTCAATCGCGGGCTAACTGTGTCAACGCCAGATGTGGTTACGGCTATTTCCATGGCCAAAAATGATGAAATCGAAAAATTTGTCGCCCTCTATGAGGAAGAAATCATTAAGGACAATTCTGGCAAGCCCATTCGTGTCAAGACCTTGGGGCAGAAGGTTTATGTGGATGCTGTTAAGCGACATGATATTGTCTTTGGTATCGGTCCAGCAGGGACGGGAAAAACCTTCCTGGCTGTGACCTTGGCTGTCACCGCCCTCAAGCGTGGCCAGGTCAAGCGGATTGTCCTGACTCGTCCTGCGGTTGAGGCTGGTGAAAGTCTGGGCTTTTTGCCGGGGGATTTGAAGGAGAAGGTTGATCCTTATCTGCGTCCCGTTTACGATGCCCTCTATCAGATTTTGGGTAAGGAGCAGACCACTCGTCTCATGGAGCGGGAGATTATCGAAATTGCACCTTTGGCTTATATGAGGGGGCGGACGCTGGAAGATGCCTTTGTCATTCTGGATGAGGCGCAAAACACTACTATCATGCAGATGAAGATGTTTTTGACCCGTCTCGGTTTTAATTCCAAGATGATTGTCAACGGGGATATTAGTCAGATTGACCTACCTCGTAAGGTCAAGTCTGGTTTAATTGATGCTACGGAAAAATTGAAAAATATTTCGCAGATTGATTTTGTCTATTTTTCTGCCAAGGACGTGGTCCGTCATCCGGTTGTTGCCCAGATTATCAATGCTTACGAACAAGATGCATTAGCAGCAGATAGCCGAGCAAGTTTTGAGGTGATTGGGGAGCCTAGTGGGAACGAAGAGGATGAAGATTAGTCAATTTTCAAATCATTATCAAGTCCGAAAGCTAACTGAAGCTGACTTAGCGCAGGTTTTGGTTCTTTACCAGACCAATCCCCTCTATTTTGAACATTATCCGCCTAGTCCGAGTTTGGAAGGTTTGCGGCAAGATTTAGTCAATTGTCCGCCTGGGAAGGGCCTGTCAGATAAGTATTTTGTCGGTTACTGGTGGGACAAACAGTTGGTGGCAGTGCTGGATTTGAATGCCGGCTATCCTGATGACCAGATAGCTTACATTGGTCTCTTTATGGTGGACGGTAGCTTGGCTGGTCAGGGAATAGGTTCCAAAATCATGGCAGAGCTAGAAAGTCAGTTAGGACAGTATTTCCAAAAAGTCAGACTAGGCTATGTGGCGGCCAATCCACAGGCCAGTCGATTTTGGCAAAAGCAGTGCTTTGAAAGAGTTGCTGAGAAAACTGTAGAATCTATTCAGATATGTATAGCGGAAAAGAGTCCTTTTATAGGCTTTTTTTCTTTCAAAAAATATTGACAAATTTCCAGAGTATGATATACTGATAAGGTACTGCTGGTTTAGCTCAGTCGGTAGAGCGCATCCATGGTAAGGATGAGGTCGCCGGTTCAATCCCGGCAACTAGCATAAAATAACGTTAAAAACCCTTGATACACAAGGGTTTTTATTATGTCTGCCCCAAATCCGCCCCAAATTTTTCAAATATCTTTCTGACCTTGTCATTACTCTTTTCTTTTAACGATTCGAGTTGGTGGGCATAGACTTTGAGTGTGATGTTTAAATTTTCATGTCCCAATAATTGGGAGATGGAAATCAATTCAACACCTTGGGTAATCAAGTATGAAGCATAGGTATGTCTCAATGAGTGTATGTGGACATTTCGCCCAACAATTTTCTTAATAGTCTTATTGGCTGCTGCATTCGATACGGAAGCAAAAATTCTATTTTGATCATTCTCGATCCAATACTTTTCTTTGTACGCGATCAGCAAATTGATAGTCTGGTCATCAATCGGGACTTTTCTTATCGAGCTGCTATTTTTTGTTGGTGCAAAATCAAAAGTAGTATTGTAATTATACGTTTTATTGATGTCAATCAATCCATTTTCAAAATCTATATCATCCCAAGTCAATCCAACTGCTTCAGCAAAACGCATACCTGTTACAGCGATTAAGTAGATAATAGCATACGAATGATATTCTATCTTTTCTCTTGTTTTGTGGATTAGGTCGGTATACTCTTGCATTTCCAAAAACTTGGTTTCTTTTGCGAATGATTCTACCGATGAGCGTATAATAGCAAAATCGCAGAAGTTCCGCTCAATGATTCCCTCATGCACAGCCATCTTAACTGCTGCCTTGACTTGATAATGGAATTTTTCAACCGTTTCTTGTGTGTGTGTGCTGGCGAATTGATTTAGTACCTGTTGATACATGCTGTTTGTAATTTCGGTTAACTTTGTATCTTTAAAGTACAACTTGACTTTTCTTTCTGTATGCTGATATTTCTTCCAAGTGACAGGCGTGACATTTGGCTTTTTATGTATCTCAGCCCAGTTGTGGTAATAGTCCAAAAATGTTTGTTTGTCATCAATAAATACATTATTGATAAGTAATCTCTCCGCCTTGCTTGCAGCAGTTTGAGCCAATTTCTTTGTTGCAAATCCACCTTTTGATTTCTGCTTAAATGAGCCGTCTGGGGCTTTGTAGGAGATACGGTATTCCCATCCGTTATCTCTTTTTCTAAAATATGCCATTGATTTACCCTTTCTAATTTGATAAAATGGGTATAGTAAAGAGACCTACTGCAAAGCAGGTTTTTACTATACGAGATACCCTACACTCAAAGTTTGGTCGCGGAGAGTGTGGGGATTTTTTATTTTGTTTTAAAGGTATTTCCACATGACTGACAATGCCAATTATTTTTTCCTTTTTTACCGACTAATCCGAGCAGGATTAAAGGCCATGCAATCAAAAATCCAATACATCCAACAAGGCCATTAAAGCCTTTTTTATCTTGATTCATAAACTGTACTTGACTACTTCCACAACGTGGGCAACGTTTTACTGCCATAATAACAATCTTCCTACCCTGCTTTTATTCGTGGTTCAGGGGAGCACGTATTTTTAATTAACTAAATTATTAAACTCCTCAATCACCATAGTCTCATTGACTGTGGTTTTTAAGTCGTATTTTTCCATAAAGCGAACGTAATTAAATTCTCTGACATCGTCCATCAAGGCCAATTCTTCTTTGACCAGGTAATGAATCATGTTTCTATCTGCTTGCAATTCATACTGTTCGCGTCTTCGGTCGTATTGGGTCGGATCGTGGTCTTCATGGCCCATTTCATGGTAGATAACTTTCTTATGTTGGATTTCATCCAAATAGGCGTCAACTGCAATCATGTTCGCACGCTTGTTGTATATGCCTTTCTTGTCCGTATCTCTACCGTCAAAATAGACCAAATCAATGCCACGCTCGGCGCAGACTGATTCTGGTGTCATCATAGGCAACTATTCCTTATCTCTGTTTTTCATGCGAGTTTCAAGGATTGAGGCAATGAGGTCGATGTCTTCATTATTGAGAGGCATGCCGTCATAAGACATGGACTCGGCTGCCATTTCCTTGAAGTCGATTGTGGGGGTGGTGTCTTTTGTTGGAGTGTCACTAATTTTTCCATGAAGAATGTAGTCTGTGGAAGTATCTAGCATTTCAGCCAATAAAATTAGTTTTTTGCCAGTTGGCAAATTCACTCCACTCTCCCATTTTGAAATTGTGCTTTGAGATTTGTAACCAAGTTGATTAGCTATGTCTAATTGCTCGAACCCTCTCATTTCTCTCAGCTCTCTAATTCTTTGCCCTACTTCAGGGTATTTTATCTTTGCATCAGCCATGGTTTTTACCTCTCTGTTCATAGGTATATTATAAGTAAAAAGTGATTTAATATCAAGTGATTTTGTGCAAATACCAAAAAAAGATGAAAAAAAATCAAAAAAACGCTTGACAGATGATTTATAATCATGTATCATATAGTCAAGGTCAAGTAAATGACTTAAAATCATGTGAAAGGAGAACTGAATGGCAAAACCAAAAATCACAATTGCAGAACTTCGTGCAAAGAATAATAAGATGAGCCAGAAAGAACTTGCTTCAAAAATCGGTGTTGCTTATCAAACAATTGGAGCATGGGAAGATGACATTACAGTCATTAAAGGCGATAATCTATTAAAATTGTGCGAATTCTTTGGAGTAAGTTCGTCTGATTTACTTGGACGATAATTTTTTATAACATACATGATTTTTTATCATGTAGAAACTGCCCAACTAACAAACTAGAAAGGAGAAGGGGATGGAAGAAGAGAAAAAAGCTAACCTTGAAATTGTTACAAGGCTAGCTGGCAAGGTGATTAAGGCAACTGTTTCTGAATTACCTCATGAAGTTTCTGAGCAAGCAACGGTTGAAGTTGAGAAGAAAAATCGCTAGCTACTGCTTCAGACATAACTTGGATATACTCATTCAAGTCTGCAACTTTGAAATCATTTGGGATTTCTTTAGGTTGGTATGTATTTGCTAATTTTAGTACTACCTGTCTGAAATCTCCATCAAAGTTTATTTGAATTTGTTTTGTATCCATTTAACTTACCCTCCTTTCTGTGTTGATATACCAATTATAGCACAGGGGGAAACCAACCAAACTAGAAAGGAAGACAATGATGTCAGGAATTAAACTCATAAGAAAACGCAATAAAACAACAAATTCTCTGAAAGAGAAAGGTTTTCTAACAGTCTACGACTGCAACGAAAAAAGAACGCTTATCTTAAAAGAAGTGATGCGGTTTCCAAGGGTTACCCCACGTTGTGGTTATGCAAACAGCCATACAGTAGTTGGCTACTTGGACAAACAAGGTAATGCGGTCTTTACTGCGTAGAAAGGAGAACGACATGAGACCGAAACGATATCTGTATCAAGGGAAGAAAAAAGGACCTACCAAGCTGATGGTAGACCCTAAAGGATTTGCGAAGATTACTTTTGAAGCCATTCATGGTAGCAGTCAGTGAATACCACAGAATCAAGGAACAAAAAGAACCTGTAGAAGTCTACAAGTTCAATAATGATTCACCAAAGTAATTATAGCAAAATTTAACGCAAAAAAACCACTGCGGGAACAGTGGCTCAAATATAAACATACAAGAGGATTATATCATGGATAGCAGATTATTACAAATGGTTGATGAATTCGAATCAGCCCTAATGGATAGAGCGTTGAAGGTCATGCACGTTGTTATGGACGAAAAACGAAGATATCCAATGGAATTAAACAAGTCACAATGCTCTGAGATGCTTCTAGGAACAAAAGATACAGGGAGTTTCGATGCAAGATTTAACTGTCACAAAGACTTCCCTCGAATTCCAAACGCTCGTGAGAAGTACCCTCGTGATGCCGTTATCGAATGGTATCACGAAAATTGGAGGAGGACAGCAATATGACAGAAACTATATTTGACGCTATTGCAAGTGTATCAGTGTTTGTACTGCCGATTTTGGTAGCAGGCATTTTGGAACAGCGACAGGTGGAGAAGGAACGGAAGCGCAGGGAGTTGGCCTTGCTCCGTGAGATGGAGTTGGAAACACTCAAGTATGAAACGTGGGCGCAAGCCGAGCAGTATTACAAGACTTGCCGGAAAGAGTCTATAAAAAACAGCTTGAAACGGAACGCTCAGCAAGTAGATAAGGAGATTGCACGGTATGCAGGGTAATCGCACAACAGTTGAAATCAGTGTTGAAGAATATATTCAACTTCGGAATAAAGTAAACGACTTGCAGACAGAAAATCGGTTTTTAAGAACGATTGTTGATTCTGTGGCGGTTGTGCTGAAAAATAGTGGGGGATGGTGAGGTAGAGCTTATGACTAACGCAGAAAGAATCAGAGAATATTACAAGGAACATCCTAATGCTACATCTAGCGAAGTAGCCGAAGCATTGGGTATCAAAGAAACAACGGTTAAGGGTACTGTATCCCGAGATTGCAAACACAATCTTTGTGTACGCTTGCCAGATGGTGGTGTTGATTACACCCAACATTTCAAAATTACAGAACAGCAAGCTGAATTTCGTGAGTATGCCAAGGAAATTTTACTTGAACAGATTGAGATTTTACGTGAGGCAAATCGTAGAGAGAGCGATAGCAACCAAATTCGGCTGAACTCTCGCGAAATCAGAAATCTACTTTACGAGGTAAGCAAGCTATGACTAGACAAGATTTAATTGAATTAATGGAAAGTGATGCTGCAATTGGCATCAAGGATTTTATGGCCATGCATGATCACTACGTTGCCTGCATGATTACCCACAAGCAAGGTTACGGCCATGACCAATTGGAATACATTGCGACATATGTGAAGTTTTTGGAAAATCATTTTATGGAGGACCTATGAAGTTTTATTTAGGTGATGACAAGCGATTGATTGTCGAGCCATCGTGGGCCGACCGGTTCGACCACCAGGCTACAATCTATACTCCAGATCCAAAAACTAAAATACAGTTACGCTCTAACCGGACGGAAGTAATCGAGCAGGAAATCCGACAAGCTATCGCAGGGGTCATCAAGAAGTACCAAGCTGAAATGGCAGAATTGCCGTTAAAGGCTATATTTGACGAAAAACGCAGGCAAATACGTGAATCCTACGACACAGAACAAGCGGTCGCTGATGTATTGGATGCTAATGACTGCGCTACATTGACAGATGAGGAGTGGAAGTAATGAAGATTAAGAAAGCAAGTGAAATCGAACGGACGAAGAATTGGCGCGTCCTACTGTACGGAAAGCCAGGGCTTGGGAAAACCAGTGTTATTAAGTCTCTGACAGGCCGAACGCTAGTCTTAGACATGGACCATTCCAGTAAAGTCTTGGGTGGTACAGATAATATCGATGTCATCGAATTCGATCGAAATCATCCAACAGAATTTATGAAGACATTCCTGACCGAAGTCGATTCTCTACTCAGCGAATATGACAATCTAGTCATTGATAATCTAACCAGTTTTCAATCGGATTGGTTCGTTGAAGCAGGAAAATCATCAAAGAACGGTATTTCCAACGAATTGCAACACTACAATCAGTGGACCAACTACTTTCTGCGTGTGCTGACTACTATCTACTCTAAACCTATCAATATCTATGTGACAGCCTGGGAAGATACGCGAGAGCTGACCCTGGATACAGGACAGTTAATCACTCAGTATGTGCCACAGATTCGGTCTAATGTACTGAATCAGTTACTTGGACTGACAGATGTTGTTGGCCGAATCATGGTCAATGCTAAGAGTGGGAATCGCGGGGTTATCCTTGAAGGTTCGGAAGGAACCTATGCCAAGAATCGACTAGATGAACGGACAGCCTGTCCGATTGAGGAGCTGTTTGCATTTAATGTTTAAATTATTCGACTACCAACTAGATTTAATTGACAGGGCACGCAAGCAGATAGCTGATAAGAATATTATGATTGTCAGCCCGCCTGGAAGCGGTAAGTCCGTTGTCATATCGGAAATCATCAAACGTGCAACCGAAAAAGGGGGCAGGGTGCTGTTCCTGGTGCACCGCAAGGAGTTGATTGAACAGATAACTGGCAGTCTAACGAGGCACGAGGTCAATCTCAGCCGTGTTGACTTGCTGACAGTCGGAAGAGCGAAGAACAGGCTATCTGTTATCCAGAAACCTACGCTCATCATCACGGACGAAGGTCATCACGGTAAAGCAAGTACCTACCAGGCGATTTACAAATACTTTGAAGATGTTCCACGGTTAGGCTTCACGGCAACTCCGTGGCGCCTGAACGGGTCCGGTTTCACCGACACATACGATGTCATGGTTGAGGGTAAGTCGGTTCAATGGTTGATTGATAACCAACGGCTTGCGAATTGCAGGTATTACAGCTTACTTTCGATTGACACTTCGAAACTCAAGACCAGAAACGGAGAATACACCAATCAGTCGATTGATGAAGCGTTCGGCAAGGCTATCTATGGCGACGTGGTCAAGGAATACCGAAAACGTGCAGACGGTCAGAAAGCTATTCTATACGCTCACTCCATAGAGGCCTCTAGGAGCTTCTCTGACGAATTTAATCAAGCAGGTATAGTTTCGGTCCATGTCGATTCTAAAACGCCCAAAATCGAACGTGAGCGCATCATGCGAGCCTTTCGTGATGGTGAGATACAGGTCTTATGTAATGTGGACTTAATCAGCGAGGGCTTTGATGTACCAGACTGTTCTGTGACGATTTTATGCAGGCCTACGAAATCGCTGGTACTGTATCTTCAACAGTCCATGCGCTCCATGCGTTATCAACCTGACAAGGCAGCCATCATCATTGACTGCGTTGTCAATTGGCAGATTCATGGTCTGCCCTACACACCGCATAATTGGCAAGAGTATTTCCAGGGCGGTTGGAAGAAAGCACGGAAGACCGAAAATATCATCCAAGCGAAACAATGCCCAGACTGTTCGGCCATGTGGCCATTGAATCAATCAGTGTGTGATATGTGTGGATATAATTTCGGCGAACGTGAGCAGGCTGAAAAAGAACGCATTGAAGCGGAGTTGGTTGAAATCAAACAGAAAGAATTTCAACAGGCCCGTTTGGCAGAACAGAAATTCGGCAAGAGCCTAGCAAAGAACTGGGAAATCGCCAAAGCTCGGGCCAGCATCAAAGGTGGAAAACCACTATACAAACTACTATTTTACTATGCAGGTACAGATGTACCAGATGATGACATCATTCGCATTTCGGGTGTTTCTAGCAAGGAATACTATCGAGCTTTGCAGTGGGTCGAAAAACAAAAAAATAAAATTATTACGAGGTATTAAACATGGGATTTACAACAGACTTTTCAGATGTTAAAGAGTATCAGGAATTTAAAGAGCAGGACTACGAGATGATTGTGTTCGATGCGTACGAAGCTGAGAACAAGAATGGTAAGCCACGGGTTGTCATTGATTACGTTGTCCGAAACGATGTCCAGCAAGAGAAACAGAATGCTCACTTGTGGGATGAACAGTACCGTTCGTCGCAGACCAATAAATACCACATGGGTATTTTGATGGGTAAAGCCAAGGCGCTCGGTATCCCAGAGGGCAAGCATTACGATAGTTTTGAGGCTTTTCTCAACGATTTCAAGGGGCGCACTGCGAAGGTTCGTGTGAAACTGGAGGAATACAATGGTGAGAAATACCCGAAAGTACGTTTCACCAACGCTTCGGATGTACCGAATTCACACCACGTTTGGAAAGAACGGACGACTGCAGCAGCACCAGTTGCTGAAGATGATTTACCGTTTTAATTCTACGAGGTAATCTATGAAATCACTATCCGATTCGCTTGACCGGTTGCTTTATCAAACGGACTGGGGGTCCAGTCTGTTTGGCGAATCGGTGTTAAAAGCGGAATTAAAGAAACAATTATACAAAATCCATTATGTGAACGATAAGAACCAAGTACATTACTATTTCGAATCAACGACGGTGGAACCAAAGGACATTGGCTATTTCGCTAGTGACGGGCGCAAAACACACCGATTTATCTACGGAGATGTCTGGATGTCCAACGAAACGGACGACAACCCAGCGACTGTGAAATACAACTCCGAGAAGAATTTCCCGCCCTTCGCTAAGCTAGTCATCGACTATCTGATAGGTCGGTACACGATTTCTGATGGCTATCTCTACGATGTCAGCAATCGGCAGTTTCGAATTCTGGACGAGTATGCACTGCAAACACGCTACGGATTCAAGGATGCCAACCACATCATGGAAATCCTATCAGGTATCCATCAGTTTCTAGGCGTTAAACCAATCAATTACATCCAGGTTTATCAAATTGCAGGGCAGGATTTCATCATTGATCTGGAATCCAACGAACTACGAATCGAGCCACCCAAGCAGAATGTATCCTACTTCAAGCACTATCCTGTAAAACTATCGGATGCCCAGGCATCGCAGAAAATCGCCCAGGAATTCTTAGAGTATGTCATCGCAGACAGTCAGTCGCTTCACAACGCACAGCTTCAAGCCTACTACATGGCACAAGTCGCATGTGGTATTCGACCCAAGACCAATTTCTTCATCTCAAAATCTGGGGTACGAACGGGGAAGGGTCTTCGGCACATAGCGCTATCAGGGTTATTTAAGAAAATCGATGTCGAGCTAGACACACTAAAATCGAATGGTTTTGAGGCTCTGCAAGCATGGGCGATGTTCTCAGGCGGTGAAATGGCCCTTGCGACGGAGCAGGGTGATATTCAAGGCCTAGCGACGGAGCGGGTACTGAAGATTATCGCAACTGAACGGACACATGTTGCACGCTCAATCGGACAGAATCAGTCACTGGTTAGTCTGTCTAGTGTGCTGTGCATCGATACGAACAGGACAGTCGCGTTGTCTGATGAGATGAACGGTCGGAAGATATTGATACAGTATCAGGATAGGCCAGAAGGTGAGACAGATTTTGAACGTGAAGAGATATTCGCAAAATATTGGCAGGCCTTCACGAATCGCGACAAGTCACCGAAAATCGCTGGCAGTCTTGGGTTTCTACTGAATTCCATGGAATATTTCAAGCAACAGGATGAGATGTATCTGTGGAAGAATGTGGAAGTGTTTAATGATATTGACCTGGATGATTTCCAGATGGCGCTGATAAACGCACTGCAAGAGATTGATTTCGTGCAGAGGACTGGGAATAAGGAAGTGATTGACTTGTCAACTGCGGTGTATCGAGGTAGTAGCAGGTTGCTTGGCAAGGCCATAGCCGAAATCGGTGTTAAGGCTATCTCGAAACGAGTACAAGGGAAGACAGCCAGAGGTTATGTCATCGAAAATCATGAGCGATTTAATAAATTTATTATTTAGTATTACGTAATGTAACGAGTAAATTACACAATTTCTTTCACTTTGTGTAACACCCTTAAACCCTTGCAGGACAATGGATTTGGAGATTATTTTTCTCTCTGTTACGCAATCACTACCAAAATCAATAAAGACAATTATTGTTTAAGTTATTTATATATATAGTATATAAGGGTGGGGTAGGGCAAAATTGCGCGATTACGTAACACGAACGTCTAAAGTCCTTGATATTACTGATTTTATAAGCATAACGCAAAAATTCCGCAAAGGAGGTTTACCTGTGACATACCACGACACAGCACTAGCTTTTCTAAAAAAAGGCTACCAGGTCATTCCGTTAAGTCGAAAGACTGGTAATCCGATTATTAAGTTTAAGGATATTCCGATAACGGAAGAGATTATAAAATCGGTCAATTGGTTTAATTGTGATTATGCCCTCTTGATGCGTGGCGTGTGGGCTATCGATATTGACACTCACAATATGGATGAGACGATAGCAGAAGGGTTGAAATTTCTCTTGCGGTCGCAAAAAGCAGACTTGCTATCGGTTTTGTCTACTGACCAGAATGATTATGGCTTGGATGGGTATTCGTCAATATTGCGTAGCGAGTACAAGCGAGAACTGATTAAGAATTTCAACAACACATTTTTGGAATTGACTGCAAGCGGCGGGATGCACGTCTTATTTAGAAAGCGCGAGGATATCCCATACGCTCAAAAGATTGGAGTCATGCCTGGAATTGATATTAAGGCTAATGATAACAACTACGTGAAGATATTTCCGTCGGAAGGTCGAGAGGTCTTGCAAGCGGTCAAAGAGTTACCGTTTTATGAGGGCGAATTCGAGCAGATGGTTTTCAGGCCAAAACAACAGATAATCACACAGTATTTTAGCGAATCATTGCCAACAACCTTGAATGGTAACCATGAAGGCAAAGAGGCTTATGACCGAATCATTACTGGGACGTGGTTGAATCGGAATGATGACCTGTTCAAAGCAAGTTGCTGGGCGATTGAGAATAATCAAAGCCTTGCAGATTTAATGGTCATCGTTGGAACGATCAAGGGCAGAGATGTATTCACACAAGAAGAATTTGAACGAACAATAGAATCAGCAAGAAGGAAGGTGAATTATGTCACTATCGGAACATGATGTACAAACGCAGATCCGCATGGAATTGGCCCAACGTGGGTACCCAACTTTCCGTGCCAACGTCGGTAAAGTCCGTACGTCTGACGGACGATATTTCGATACAGGTCTACCGAGAGGGTTTAGTGACTTATTTGGTTTTAGACCTGATGGACAAATATTTTTCATTGAAGTGAAAAATGAAACAGGTCGCGTACGACCTGAGCAGGAGAAGTTTATCGAACGTATGCGAAAATTTGGTGCCTTAGCCGGTGTGGCTAGGAGTGTAGAAGATGCGTTGGATATTGTGGGAGGAAAAGCAAATGAAACCATTCGACAACATAACCAAACCAAAACACTACCAAGGTAAATATGGGCTAGAAGTAATTGATGTCGTCAGAAATTTTATCGGCAATTTGCGTGGTATGCAAGCTGCGTACTTCTTTAATACAGTGAAATACATTTTGCGATTCCAATGGAAAAATGGTGTCGAGGACCTGAAGAAAGCTCAGCAGAATTTAGGTTGGCTTATTGAGGATTTGGAGGAAAAATGCGAAAAGAAGAATTAATAGTAGTACCACTAAGCTTTGCGTTGATTGTATCATTGATTGAAGTACATAGTATGCGAAGCAAGATTGACGCCCTGGAATCCCGTGAGCCAGTCATCATCTACCAAGTCGACAACGCTGGTACAGAGATGTTTGGCAAGGTCACGGCTAAGGATGTGGTTGATAGCCATTACTATGTCGAGGTCAAGCCGTATGGTAAGTTTTTGGTGACCAGGGAGCAGTATGAAGAAATTGAAATCGGGCAGGAGATGCCTGAGTGGTTGAAAGGGCGGAAATGAAATTTTTAGATTTATTTGCTGGCATCGGTGGTTTCCGTTTTGGTATGGAACGAGCTGGACACGAATGTGTTGGCTTTTGCGAGATCGACCCATTTGCCAGAAAGAGCTACAAAGCGATACATGATACAGAAGGAGAATTTGAATTTCATGACATCACAGCAGTTACAGATGAGTCTGTTCGAGGAATCGGACGTGTGGACATTGTCTGTGGAGGATTTCCGTGCCAGGCTTTCAGCATTGCTGGCAAACGAGCAGGATTTGAAGATACTAGAGGGACTTTGTTCTTTGAGATTGCTCGGTTCGCATCTATTCTCCGACCTAAATATTTATTCCTTGAGAACGTCACAGGATTGCTTAACCACGACAACGGAAATACGTTCGAGGTTATCCTCGGAGCGTTGGATGAACTGGGGTATGATGCGGAATGGCAAGTGTTCAACAGCAAGAATTTTGGAGTCCCCCAGAACAGAGAGCGGGTGTTTATTATCGGACATCTTAGAGGAGCAGGTGGACGAGCGATATTTCCTTTCGGAGGAGATGACACAACGATTGATAGTGAACAATCAAAGATAAATAAAGTTGGTAATATCAGAAAAATGGGAAAGTCGCAGAGTGGCGATGTGGGATCTGTAGATAGTCTTGCCTCAACCTTGTGCAGCACGACAACTCAAAAAGACCCATTGACGGCACAAGACAAGCATGGGGTGATGGTTAATGATATCAAGGTCGTTGGAATCATTGAACCAAATTTTAATCAAAGCGGTTGTGTGTACGACCCAAACGGTATCGCTCCGACTATTCGGACAATGCAAGGTGGTGGGCTAGAGCCGAAAATCGTCCAACGTGGACATGGTTATAATCAAGGCGGCGAGCATGATATCTCCCCGACATTGACAAGTAATAGCTGGCAAGAAAATAACTTGTTAGCTATCAAGGAAGCAACTGCCAAAGGTTATTCCGAAGCAAAGGTTGGCGATTCAGTCAATCTGTCTCGTCCGAATTCTACGACTCGGAGAGGTCGCGTTGGCAAGCAAGTGGCCAATACACTTTTGACAGGCGAAGAGCAGGGTGTTGTGGCACCGAATTTTCGTATCCGCAAGCTGACACCTCGTGAGTGTTGGAGGTTGCAAGGTTTTCCGGACTGGGCATTTGATAGAGCCCAAGCAGTAAACAGTAATAGCCAGTTGTACAAGCAAGCTGGCAACTCGGTCACGGTAAATGTAATTGAAGCAATAGCAAAACGATTGGAGAAGTAAGATGAATCATCTTGAATACATCGAATATCTTTGTAAGCAGTATCGAAACGAAGGTCTGCCATTGGAATTGTACAATGGCAGCGTGAATAAAGCAAAAATTAAACGGTTGGGTATCGAGTTGAGGCAAACGACTATTTAGCGGAACAAGGGTTATCATACCGTGAGATAGCTGAACGGACTGGTGGGACGGTCAAAAATTTAAGAAACTATGCTTACGAGCACGGTATCAAGGTCTTACCAGAAAAAAGAAGTAAAAACCACCCTTGGATTAAAGATACAGAAATTATGTTCGCTAAAAAAGCATTGGAGAAAGGAACTTGTGGAGGAAAAAGATGAATAAACAGGAAGCGATTGGAAGAATAGAAAATAGTTACACATTAACAATTCAAGATAACCGAAGTGACGAGCTTTTGGTTACGATTATAAAGGCAGATGCCATTGATATCATCTCCCAAATCCACGAACCGCAGAAGGTTGTGGTACCGAAGTTTGTGGCGGTAGAGTTTGGATAGTGAGAGCTGAGAAACAGGAGGCAGAAAATGACTAACGAAAAAAGAGCCGTTTGGCTCTAGTCGAAAATGTAGTTGTAAAGTTGGACGACTTTTTGAAAGGTCCAAGTGTCTAGCTGGGTGATTTTGCTGGCGTTCCGTGCCCTGAAATCAAAAGTATAGAGCTGCATTGGATTGACCACACCGTCTACCTTATCAGAATGGATAGGGACAGATAAGCCACGGCTTTCTAGCGCTTTTGCTCCGTGAGTGATGGGGCAGACGGCAACAAATCCTGTCATCTGACTGTACTTGTGACTGGAGACGACAAGTGCTGGTCTACGTTTCTGGATTTCTTTTCCAAGTGATGGATCAAAGTCAATCCAGATGATGTCTTGTTTTTGTGGTATGTAATTATCCTTCATTGTCAAGTAAGACCACTCCTTCAAAGTCGTTGTCCATGATGAACGGTTCCATGTTATCAAATGGATTTGGGATTTTAGGTGCAAGCACGATGACATCATCAATGCCCTTGTAGACAACGAACTCCTTGCCTTCATCAACATTCAATTCTTTGGGGATGGTGATGGCAAGTGAGTTGCCAACTTTACGTGTTTTAACAGTATTCATGATATGTCCTCCTGTTTGTATATACTTAGTATATACAAAATGAAGAAGGAAGTCAAATAGAAAGAGGTAACTAATGACTAAAAAACTAGGTGTGCTACTGGTCGATGTGCCAGAGCCGAGGCATTGGGAATATACATTTCTGATAACTGCACTAGGAAGGTTTGCAACAATGGAATCGAGTGAGTTGTTTGATGTTAATTTTTCTGCTTACAAATGCACCCAAGAAGAAGCGAAAAAATACCCACAATTCCGTTGGGTAGCGTTGGAGGATTTATGATTAAACAGCATAGTTTTAATAAATACGCACCGAAACCTGAGGCAGAACCGTACGCAGAAGGTACGGTCAAAGACCTACGGTTGAAACTTGGTATGACCCAGAAAGAGCTTAGCGCAATAATTGGGTATTCGGAGACAACGATAATCAAATGGGAGCATTCTAACTCTGCTCCGACCGAAGTTATGCATAAATTGCAGAAGTTATACGAAGACACTAAAGACTGCATCGTAGACGACGGCATAGATATCATCGAGAAAGTCAGTTACGTCAGACATCGGCTCGGTATCTCGTATGACAAGCTCGCTCAACTGTTAGGAACTAAGTACGGCACAACCGTCAAAGCATGGATGGACGGAGTGACACCGCAGATGAAATACATGGCGGAAATCAATCGCATGTATTATGAATTAAAGAGTCAATATAAACCAAAATCACAAAAGAAAAGACCGACTTTCTGTCAGCTAGACCCACTAAACAGAACTTCGTGGAAAGCGGAAATTGAACGTCCAGTTATTGCGTGGAAATAAAAAAAGCCAGCACACTTGTACCGACTGTGGTTTCGTTATCAATATTATACCACAAAGGAGTGCGAGTGTGAACAAGTTATCAGATGTAGAATTGAGAGCATTAGATTCGAAGTTATTTGACTACCAACAGATTGACAAGAAAATCGCTATCCGCAAGCTTGAAATCCAAACAGAGGTGTCCAACGATTGCAATGTTGGTGGGGGTAAGCCGAATATCGTTTCTAAACCAACAGAGTCGCTTGTGGCACGTTGGTCGAGTGATGTGAGGATAAACGGCCTAGAGCAATTCCGAAAAGCTGTGGAAGCAACAATTGAGTCTTTGGATGACGAGCTAAAAAGGATTTTCTATTTACGCTGGTCTATTCGGTCGGTAAATACTTGGGAGGAAATAGCTGTTATGCTTAATGTATCTCGCAAGAGTATCTATCGCAAAAGAGAGCGGATTTTGACAATTTTTGCAGATTTTCGAGGAGATTTGTAAAGTTGACACAAAAACCGCTTTAAGTGTCACGATTTTAATGTTAAAGTTGTATCATCAGATTACAAGGTTATGATAGAATCCCTTCGGGAGACGGTCCCGTAAAAAGAGGCATAAAGCTGTGGCTATCGGATGTTGCGTGCGACATCTATGGACGCTATCTGCGGGAACATGAGCCAAGATTGGAAATTGGCAAGAGTAGCGCCCTGAGCAAGTCTGTGTGACGTCCACGGCATAACGCTATGTGCAGGTTCGATTCCTGCTGTTTCCATTTTAAAAAAACTAGCACCAAAAAATAAAACGAAGGACCCGAAGACCATGTTTGCTAGTACCATGCGAGGGACTAAAATTTCACTCGGAAAGACCGCAGATGTGGTCTTTTTGTGTTTAGAGGAGGTGAACAATCTTGAGCAAAAACAAATATAAAATTTCTGATAAAAAACTAAATAAAGCCTTGGAACTACTGGCTTTAAAAGAAATGAGCGATTCTGCGATTGCTCAAGAAGTTGGTATATCAAGAAATACATTAAAGCGTATTAAAGATGATCCAGGACACCAAGAGTTATTTAAAAATGAATCCGAATCAAGCATCAAAATGGCTTCACAAAAAGCGGCTAACCGTTTGATTGGTTTGATTGATGCTAAAAGTGAACTAGTAGCATTGCAAGCAAGTCAGTTGGTTCTTGAATTGAGTGGAATTCAAGTAACTGATAAACAGGAAATCAGCATTGATGAGCCTATCGTGTTAGCAAATTCTTGGGTGGATAACAATGGTAACGGTTGATTTAGCAGATATTATCCCAGAAGGCTTTAAACCTGTAGTACAAGCAGCATGGAATCCACGTAAGTTGCATATCGCTTGTAAAGGTGGACGTGGTTCTGGTAAGTCGTCTAATGTGGCTTTTATTATCACACGGCTAATCACACAGTACCCTGTTAATGCGGTTTGCATTCGTAAGACTGATAATACCTTGGAGCAGTCAGTGTATGAGCAATTGAAATGGGCAATCTCTGAACAAGGGTTAGAACGATATTTTAAATTTAACAAATCGCCATTAAGAATAACGTACAAACCATGGGGGAACTACATTGTTTTCCGTGGCGCGCAGAATCCAGAACGGATTAAGTCATTAAAGGACAGCAAATTTCCATTTGCTATTGGCTGGATTGAGGAACTTGCAGAATTCAAAACGGAAGATGAAGTTAAGACCATCACTAACTCACTCTTGCGGGGGGAGTTAGACGAAGGGCTTTTTTATAAATTTTTCTACACCTACAACCCGCCAAAACGAAAGCAGTCATGGGTGAATAAGAAATATGAGAGTCAATTCCAACCTGAAAATACTTTTGTACACGCTTCAACTTATAAGGATAACCCGTTTATAGCTAAAGAGTTTATCGAAGAAGCCGAGGCGACCAAGGAGCGCTCTGAACGCAGGTATCGTTGGGAATATCTTGGTGAGGCAATCGGTTCTGGAGTAGTTCCATTTGACAACCTACGTTTTGAGGAAATAACTGATGAACAGGTTGCGAATTTCGACAATATTCGTAATGCAGTCGATTTTGGATATGCTACCGACCCATTGGCTTTCGTGCGCTGGCATTATGATAAGAAGAAAAATGGCATATACGCTGTTGATGAACTTTATGGTCAGAAAATCAGTAACCGTCAGCTTGCAAAATGGCTGAAAGATAAAGGGTATTCAGACGATGTAATTTTTGCTGATTCTGCTGAACCAAAATCAATTGCGGAACTGAGAGATGATTTTGATATCCCTCGTATTCACGGTGTTAAAAAAGGCCCGGACTCAGTAGAATTTGGTGAACGTTGGCTTGATGATTTGGACTTTATATGTATCGACCCGAGACGAACACCGAACATCGCCAAAGAATTCGAAAACATCGACTATCAAGTAGACAAGGATGGAAACCCAAAAGCTAGGTTGGAAGATAAGGATAATCACACGATTGACGGTACCAGATACGCATTCAGCGAAGACATGTATGACACTAAAACGCAAATCAAATTATTTAAGGGAGGTTTTTAATGTCGTTAGTAAGTTTAAACAAACGTAAGTTAATGACAACATCAGCGGAAGAAATTACGCCAGAGTTGGTGTCAGATGCTGTTGAATTGCATCGTTCAAAATTACTTAAAGACTATTTTGAAAACGAAGACATGTACATGTCTAATCATAGCATTTTAAAGGGCAGTCCTAAAGATCCATGGAAACCAGACAACAGGCTTGTCATTAACTATGCCAAGTACATTGTGGACACATTCAGTGGTTATCAAATTGGCGTGCCTGTAAAGGTTACACACGAAGATGACGCTATTACAGATTTCATCGACAATTTCCGTAAATTGAATGACATGGAAGACAATGAGTTTGAGCTGGCCAAGATTGCAGATGTTTTTGGTCATGCTTTTCTATATGTCTATCAGGACGAAGAAGGGAATACGAGGACGACCTACAATAGCCCAGTAAATATGCTTATTGTTCATGATGATAGCATCCAAGAAAAGCCGTTGTTTGCGGTTCGGTACGCATTTGATGAGGGTGCGGCAACTGGGTACGGACAAGTGATCACTACATCAGAAGTCATTGATGCAACTTTTCAACAGGGAGGCGGCGTCACATTTCACGAACGTACACCTCACATCTACGGAAGATTGCCAGTGGTTGAATTGGTTGAGAATGAGGAACGCCAAGGAATCTTTGATAGCGTTAAGACACTCATCAATGCTTTAAACAAGGCTGCTAGCGAAAAAGCTAATGATGTTGATTATTTTGCTGATGCTTATTTGAAGGTTGTGGGTGTTGAGTTAGATGGTGATATGGCCGGGCAGATTCGCGAAAATCGTATCTTTAACCTGTGGAAGAATGGTTCGGATGGTCACTTGCCCGATGTTGGATTCCTGGAAAAGCCAAACTCAGATACAACTCAAGAAAATCTCATTACTTTACTCAAAGAATCTATCTTTGCGGTGTCCATGGTTGCGAATCTGTCTGAAGAGGATTTTGGTAATGCTTCAGGGACCGCTTTAGCTTTTAAGTTACAAGCTATGGATAATCTAGCCAAGATGAAAGATAGGAAGATGCAGTCTGCCTTTAATCGTCTGTATGAGATAGTCTTTAACGTTCCTATGGCAAGCGTTCCAAGTGATGGTTGGACGGGTATCAAGTACCAATTCACAAGGAATGTGCCACGCAACGTCCTTGAAGAAGCCCAAATTGTAGCTCAACTTTCAGGTCAAGTTTCTAATGCCACTAAGCTTTCTGTTCTGTCCATTGTGGATAGCCCGCGAGACGAGTTAAAAAAGATGGCTGAAGAGGAAGAGGATTCCAGCTTGTTATCTAAACGAATCGCCATAAATGAGCGGATGACTGACAAGGACTTGCAGGCTGACAGTCGGGAAGTGATCGCTGATGGTCAATGATTACTGGAAGAAGCGTATAGAAGCTGAACAGCTAGCCAAAATGGAGCGTGGTGCGACGTTAGGTGAGGAGATGGATAGATTATACTCTTATCACTTTAACGAGCTAGAAAAGGAAATTAGAGCCTTTGAACAACGTTATGCTGATAAGAATGGTTTGTCCTTATCCGAAGCGAAGGCTCGAGTTGATGATTTCGATGTAAAGTCTTTTGAGGAAAAAGCGAAGCGGTATGTGGCTGAGAAGAATTTTTCGGCACGGGCGAATTCAGAGTTAGCTCTCTATAACTTGAAAATGAAGACCAATCGGCTAGCTTTGTTACAGTATCAACTAGACTTGGAATTGGTTGCACTGGCAGAAGATGAGCGTCAATTGACGGGGCGTTTTTTGAACAACGAATTTATCAAGGCTATTGAAACGCAATCTGGGTTGCTTGGTCGGTCCGTATTGTCAGCTAGTCAAATCGGCACTGTTGCTCATGCTGTCTTAAATACACCATTTAAAGATGTAGTCTGGTCTGAAAGAATATGGCAAAGACAGAACGCTTTGCGTGAAGTTGTAGCCCGGATGACAGAGCGATTGTTGTTGCAAGGAAAGAACCCGACTACTATGGTTTCTCAGCTTCGAAAAGAATTTGATGTATCTGCAAGTGAAGCTAAGCGGCTGGCAGTCACGGAAGGTGCTAGAGTAGCTACTGAGGGACAGAAACAAGCCTATATAGCTAATGGGTATGACGAATATGAATTTATCGCAGAACCGTCAGCGTGCCCAAATTGTGCCAAGTTAGATGGAAAGATATTCAAAGTCAAGGATATGGAGCCTGGAGAGAATGCTGCACCCATACACCCTTGGTGCCATTGCTCGACAGGGGCGCATGCGGATGATAAAGCAAATCAGAAACAGATTGCTGGAGATAGTCGGAAATTACTTACTTTTGAAGAAAACGAAGAATCTATCTATTCATTTGATTTTATAGATTTAAGTAATCCAGAAAACCATACGCTTGAGAATTTTGAGCAGATACTCTCAAGAGCCAAGGCGGTTATAGAGGATTATAAAAAACAAACAGGAATTGACTTGGTTTCTGAATTTAATAACAAAAATTTTAGGTCAATGTCTAATCCATATGATGATAATAAAGCAAAATTTCTCAAATTTTTGTATAATAAGATTGGGTATGATGCCAAACCACAAAAGCTTAGTGATACAAAAGGCTACAACTTATTTTATAGAGGTATTACGGGTAGCAAAGAGACTGGTTTAACCGCAAAAGATTTTTATAATAGACTTGTTGATGGTGAATATGATTTCTCTGGTGCTATGTCATCTATGGTTGGGCGCGGCATTTATTTCAGTATTGAACAACGAATGGGCCAAGTTTATGCAAAAAATGGCATATTAGCTGAAATGTATTTCCCAAAAAATGCTAAAGTCATAGATGATCAAGTTTTAAAAAGTTTCAGAAATGCTTTCTCGAATGAACAATTATCTAATCCTGAATTGGCAGCAATCAACGACTTAATAAACTATGACATTGGGCCTAAGATTAATGTGGCTGGAGATAGACATTTTGATTTTTGGGCAATTTTTAGTGGTCACGATGCAGTTCAAAGAGATAATTATGAGATATTAGCGGTGTACAATCGTGGAGTTTTGGGGGTGAAAGGTAATGATTAAAACTACATACACCTTGTTAATTTCAGCGTTCGCTCTGATTGAAAATGTAGAAAAGTATCAGGGTTTTGATGTGTTTGACCAATTAAAAAAAATAACTTGTCGTCTAGACATGAAAAACGCACCAAATTTCTATCCAATTACATTAGATGATTTTTCTGACACGTCTATAAGTGATGAAGATAAAGCGATATTATTTGATTTTATCAAGCAAAACCAAAACAAGTTAGATAAGCACGAAGACTCATTTGATATTTTTGTACAGTTAGCACCTAGAGAAATCTAAGTGCTTTTTTGTTGCAAAAAAAATAGAAAGGAGGTCGCTATGAGTAACAAACGCATCAAGAAAAAACGCTTGCTTGAAATTAGGTTAGCTGAGTGTCTCGCTCGTGTGCATGTGCTTATGTCGGATGTGGCTGTGCAGGAACACAAGATTGTTAAGCAGGCAAAAGAAATCACTGATCTGCGTTCAATCGTCGAACGCAACGCCCAGGCTACGAATTCGAGATTTAACTATCTTGAGAAGAAAGTAGCTGACAAGGTTTCTAAGAAATCTTGGTTTAATCGCAAGTAAGGAGGTGGTCACTCATCTTGACAGCAGGAAAGACTGCTTGAAACTACTCTAAATTACTTAAAACTGGTCGAAATTGACCAGTTTTCTTTTTGTCCGAACTTTGAAGACATTAAAAGCCAAGGTCAATCAGTCCACTCTGGACTTAAAAGGGAGGTGCCGTATGGCAGAAGATACAAAAGATACAGTAGTTGAAACCGAAAAAGAGACAGTCGACACCTCAGAAACGGCTGAAGCTACTGAAAAGACATTCACTCAAGAGGAAGTGAACACCTTGATTGAAAAGCGTTTGGCAAAGCAAGAAAAATCATTTAACAAACGCATCCAAGAAAAGCTGGATGAAGCCGAAAAGCTACGTCAGATGAACGCTGAACAAAAAGCAGAGTACGAAGCAAAGAAACAGGCTGACTACATTGCTGAACTTGAAGCTAAAATCAACCGTAGCGGTCTCGAAAAAGAAGCATCCAAAATGCTTTCTGAGAGTGGTTTGGTTGCTGATGATAAAATCCTAGGCTTTGTCGTTAAAGACACCGCAGAAGCCACTCAAGATGCTGTAGAGAGCTTTTCGGCATTAGTGAATGACCTCGCTGACAAGAAAGTCAGTGAAATGCTCAAAGGTAAGACGCCTAAGAAGGTTGAACAAACCACTTCGGCAAGTATTACCCAAGAGCAATTTAATCGTATGAGCTATCGTGCTCAACTGGATTTGCAAAAATCTGATCCAGAACTATATGAGAAATTATCGAAAGGATATTAAAGTATGACACAAACTAAAATCGCAGATTTAATCAACCCACAGGTAATGGCGAATCATATTTCTGCTAAATTACCTAAGTCATTGAAGTTTACACCTCTAGCAACCGTTGAACGCACACTTGTTGGTCAACCTGGTACAAAATTGACTGTACCTAAGTTTACTTACACAGGCGCTGCATCCGAAGTGGCAGAAGGTCAAGCGATTCCATTGAACAAGCTTGGAACAACTACTACTGAAATGACCATTAAAAAGATCGCTACAGGTTATGAAATCACGGATGAAGCTATCCTATCTGGTATGGGCGACCCTGTCGGCGAAGCTGTTCGTCAACTCCGTCTGGCTATTGCCGACAAGATGGATAGCGACATTATCGAATTGGCTAAAACAGCTACCCAACACGTAACAGATGCGCCGAATACACTTGAAGCCATCCAAAAAGCGCTCGATATCTTTGCTGACGAGGAAGATGTGCGTTATGTTGGTATCTTCAACCCTATTGATGCCATGAAGTTGCGCACGGCAGCGGGCAAAGACTTCTTGCGCGGGTCAGAGCTTGGGGCTCAAGCGCTTGTCTCTGGTGTGTTTGGCGAAGTTTTGGGTGTTGAAATCGTTCGTTCTAAGAAAGTGACGGCTGGACAAGGCTTTATCGTTGCCGTTTCCGCACGTTCGACAGATACAGAGGATGATGCTCGTTATGGTGCTTTTGTTATCAACATGAAGCGTGATGTTTCTGTCGAGACTGACCGTGACATCTTGAAGAAAACAACTGTTATCACTGGGGACGAACATTACGGAGTTTACCTCTACGACGATACGAAAGTGGTACGCTTCGGAGGTAACTAATGGGGATGCTGTTACGTCGTCATTACGAAGATAACAGCCAGGCGAGTGAGTTAGATTTTTCGAAGATGAAGAAAAGTGAACTTATCGAGCTAGGAAGACAGAAAGGTCTGGAATTTTCGGATGACTTGAAAAAAGAAGATATCATCAAAATATTGAAAGGGTAAGCTTATGGAGATTATCAAGCAGGTAAAGGCTCTGTTGGGGATTTCTGATAACTTGCAAGATGATCTCTTGGAAGTGATTCAGGAGCTCACGGAAGCTCATTTCATGGCTTATACAGGGCAAGAAATAATCCCTACCAAATTGGAGTTTGTCATTGTCGAAGTGATGGTAAAACGATTCAATAAGCTAGGTTCAGAAGGAATGTCAAGTCACGGGGTCGAAGGGTTGTCTATGTCGTTTGATCTTGATGATTTTGCTAGCTACGACAAGGTTATTCGCCGTCAGTTTGCCAGCGACTTCCAAGCGGGGTTTAAAATGCTATGAGATACGCGGATAGAATCCTCTTCGAAAAAGGGAGTAGCGAGTTCTATGATCCTGACCTTGGCGAGCATGTGATGAAGCCGGGCGAAGTAATTACTTTACCTTGCTTGGTTATCGATTTAGGCATTGAGAAGTCTATGCAGGTCTTTGGTGATTATCAAAAGGACAGAAAGGTCTGCTACTTGCAGAGGACAAGGCAGATTGACTTTACATATTGTACCTACAATAATCGATATTACAAGGTCATCGCTGACAAACAGGATGGTCGTGTGTTGTATCTAGAAAGAGATAACAGCATTGGTTAAAGCGACGATGAAGTTTGTTGGATTGGATAAACTAGGGCAGAAGCTGAAAGCGATTCAAAAAATGGATGCAGTAAAGGACATTGTCCAAAAAAATGGCGCAAAATTACAACGAACGATTGTTAGAAAAGCTGTATTTCGTGGGCACTGGGAGGGAAAGAAATTTGTTAAACCGACTGGTGCTACGAGACGCTCGGTGCAGTTGTCTATTTCTGCAAACAAACTGACTGCGAAAGCTGGTCCGACCACTCATTATTCCGCCTATCTAGAAAAAGGTACGCGATATATGAGTGCCCAACCATTCGTTGGTCCAGCTTTTGACGAAGTAAAAAAAGACTTTGTCAAAGATCTAGAAAGGTTGGTTAAATGATTAAAACAAGAGACCAATCAATTTTTGATGAAATGTACAAACGGATTAGGAATCTCGGTTTTTCGGTCTATGATTACAAGCCGATGGACAGGGTGCCTTATCCATTTGTTGAGTTAGAATCAACGACTACGGACCATGTGCCAAACAAGACAGATATCAAGGGGTCTGTGACCTTGCTTGTTAGCGTCTGGGGCTTGCAGAAAAAGCGCAAGCAGGTCTCTGATATGGCTGGGGCTATCTATCATGAAGCGCTAGGCATTGAGGTAACAGACGGTTATCGTTGGTCCTTACACATTGCACGATCGTCTATCGAGATGATGGACGATACTACTACGGTTGACCCGCTCAAACGGGCGAGGTTGACCCTTGTTTTTAATTTGAGATAGGAGTAATTATGCTAACAGCAAAAAAAGGTATTGATTCGATTTTGCTTTTTCGTGTTTTGAAAGAGCAGGCGAATAAGGCGGCTGCTAAGCTGGCTTTCCAAACAGAGCATAGCTCAGAAAAGAGCCGTGACACAAACACGTCACAAACCAAAGACGGGGTCTTGCAGACAATTGGTGGAATTGAAGTTACATTGTCCGCTACCTCTATCATGGCTGAAAACGACCCTTTGGTCGCAGAGCTGGAACAAGCCATGAATAACGGTGATTTGGTGGAAATTTGGGAAATCGAAAAAGGTGCTGCTAAGGTTGCTGAAAAATATCCAGCGACTTATTATCAAGGCTATATTACCTCATTCAACAAGACCAAGAATGCGGAAGATTTGGTTGAGCTTGAAATGGAATTTGGTATCAATGGTGTTGGTGCCTCAGGCAATGCCACTTTGACCGAAGAACAGGCTCAAGTGGTGCAGTACGTCTTTGAGGATACGACTGTAAAATCTAGTTCATAAGGTTGCGCCCGTTATTGGGCGCTTTATTTTTTAGCAAGGAGAAAAACACATGCAATTGGAAATCAAAGGAAAAACGTATCAAGTTAAGTTTGGCGTGAAGTTTGTAACGGAAATGGACAAGCGCCATGTTATGAAAGATGAGCGCGGTGAATTCGGGATGGGTCTTGAAACAACGGCACCATTCTTGTTGGCTCGTAAGATTACGACGCTGGCCGAATATCTCCATGTTGGTACGATTACAGAGAAATCCCGTCCAAGTTTTGATGCGATTTGTGACTATTTGGATGAGGTTGAGGATATCGAGGCAGTATTCTTGGAAGTTGAGACGGAATTGGAACAGTCCAATGCGTCAAAGCTCTTTATCGGCAATCTCAAGCGCGAAATGGAGAAGGTCGAAGCCTAAAGCCGTTAAGCTCGGCTGAAACCTTCGAGCAAATTGTCATCAACTGCGTCCGTTTTCTTGGTATTACAGATATGGACGCTATCGGGCGAATGACTTTGTATGAGTATGACCTGCTTATGACAGGAAAGGCTCTACAAAGTATCGACACCATGCATAATCTTCATCAACAAGCTTGGCTCAATCGCCAAGTTAAGGCGACTAAGAAAAGGGGCAAGAATGAAGTCTATGTCTTTAAGAAATTTGAAGATTTCTTTGATCATGAAAAGGCTATCGAGAAGATTACTGGCAAGATGGATTTGGATGTGATACAGGATGACAAATTGTATAGCTTGCTGAAAAAAGCCAACGTTTAGAAAGGAGGGTTAAATGGCTGAATCATACTCAGTTGAAGCGGTATTATCAGCCGTTGATAAATCATTTACCTCAACATTAAATAAGGCCAATAAGGCAATCACCGGTCTAGACAAAGCGTCTAACTTTTTTAACTCAACAAGCAATAAAGCAACCTCCATGTTTAAGAGCATGTTGGGGGCTAATCTGGTCAGCTCTGCGGTTTCTAAGATGACCGGTCTTGTTAGTGCGGGACTCTCCTCTATGGGTGGCGAGTTGATGAGCTCTACCAAGGCTTGGAAAACGTTCGATGGGAACTTGTCAGAGCTGGGTTTTGGTCGAAAAGAAATTGATGCCGCAAAGGCCTCTATGCAGGACTATGCGACCAAGACTATTTATTCTGCGTCTGATATGGCCTCTACCTATGCCCAATTAGCTGCGGTCGGAATTAAAGACACAGGGAAACTTGTGATGGCGTTTGGCGGATTGGCAGGTGCAGCAGAGAATCCTGCGCAAGCCATGAAAACCTTGTCTCAACAAGCAGTGCAGATGGCGGCTAAGCCGACGGTTGCTTGGGCTGATTTCAAGCTCATGCTAGAACAAACACCCGCTGGTATTTCTGCTGTTGCTAGGGCAATGGGGATGACGACTTCTGAATTGGTGACGGCTGTTCAAGACGGAAAAGTCTCCACGGAAGATTTCTTTAACACAATGATTGCTGTAGCCGGAGATGCAGAAAGCTCATTTCAAAAGATGGCTACAGATTTTAAAACGGTTGACCAGGCGATTGATGGGACAAAGGAAGGGCTATCCAATAAATTGATGCCTGCTTTTGACCATCTAAATAAGTTTGGGATAAAAGCAATATCAGCCGTTGGTGCTGAACTAGATAAGATTGATTTTTCTAAGGTTGCAAATGGGCTTAAGAAATTCTTAGACGGGATTGATATCGATGGCGTAGTTTCCAAAATCTCTAGTAGCCTTCAAAGCGCATACGAATCTGCCAAACGCTTTGTTTCGGGTTTTACTAGTTCTGGTGCATTAAGTAGTGCAAAAGATGAGCTCAATGCTTTGTGGGAAGCCTTGAAGAATGTCGTTAAAGGGTTATCTGGCGGAGATATGTCGAACTTGGGAACAACTGTCGGAACTGCATTTAAAACAGTAGCTGACGCGGTCACTGGAGTTGCGAATGCTGTGTCGAAACTTTCACCCGCTCAGATAAAAGCTATTGCGTTAGCTTTTGGTGCGTTTAAGTTAGCAGGACCAACTATTAACACCGCGACAGGCGCGATTAAGCTATTTTCGGGTGCAGTAACGACTGCCAAAACTGGATTAAACATTGGGAAAAACATATTCAACACAGGGAACGCTTTGCTTGGCATGAGCAGAGGTTCACAAGCCGCAAGTTCTGCATTGACGTTCCTCGCAGGGGAGTCAAAGATTGCTAGTGCTGCTCTTGGTGGTCTGAATATTTTTAGCAAAATTGGTGGATGGATTAGTGGCGCGGTCGGTTTTATCGGCTCGCTAGGTACCGCTTTGACTTCAGCGGGGTCAGTAACAGGCGGATTGTCTGCTGCGTGGGGTGTGTTAAGCGCTGCATTTATGTCTAATCCGATAGGTTGGGTCATCGGCCTTGTGGTCGGTTTAATCGCTGTAATTGCCACCTTGTGGTCCAAGAGTGAAGGGTTCCGGAATATCTGTATTTCTGCATGGGAGGCAATAAAATCAGCATTTGCAACTGCATGGGATTTTATCAAATCAAAAGCTTCAGAGGTTTGGGATTGGCTAGTGGCTGAAACCGCTCCGATTGTCGAATCTATCAAAGGCGTGTGGGAGTCATTACAAGAATTCTTTGCAGCCTTATGGAATAGAATTTCATCCGTCGCGTCTACTGCTTGGTCTATTATTTCTTCGGTGGTTTCTACTGTCGTCGAAACAGTGAAGAGTATTTGGCAGGCTATTGAGCCGTTTATGTCTGGTTTATGGAACACTATTGTTTCGGTCGCTACTGCAGTGTGGAACACCTTGAGTCCAATTATATCTGGCGTTTGGGAAATTATTAAAACGATTATCCAAACTGCTTTTGATGTTATCAAAGGAATCATTGACACTGCAACTGCATTGATAAATGGTGACTGGGATGCGGCATGGGAATCATTCAAAGGGATTTTCTCAACGATTTGGGAAGCTATCAAATCCATTCTCCAAACTGCTATGGATGGAGTGTCACAGGCTATCTCTACCGGTATGGAATACCTAAAAGGTATCTGGGAAACAGTTTGGGGAGCGATAAAAACCTTCGCATCAGAAACATGGACTGCTATTCTTGAATCGGTTCAAACCTCTATCACTTTTTTACAATCTATTTTCCAAGCCGGCCTTGATATTCTGAAAGGCATTTGGGAATCTGTTTGGAACAGTATCAAAGGCTTTATCGAACCTTTATGGGAAGGTATCAAGATGATGTTCCAAGGTGTCTGGGAATTCATTAAATCCATCTTCATGGGTGCCTTGCTGATTATCCTAGACCTGATTACTGGTAATTTTGAACAAGCCAAGACAGATATTGATTTGATTTGGCAGTCTATCAAGGATGCTTTCCAATTAATTTGGGATGGCATAAAATATATTTTTGAAAATGTAATCAAAAAGATAGTTGATTTTGTGAAGCAGAGTTTTGAGGATACAAAACAATTCTTGTCAGAAACTTGGGAGAATATCAAAGCGACTGCTGCTCAAAAGTGGGAAGAGCTGAAAGCAAGTGTCCAAGGAACAATTGACAATCTCATTTCGGGTGCGAAACGCGCTTGGGAGGATTTTAAGACCTTCATTTCACAGACAGTGGAAAATATTAAGTCAACAGCTGTTGATAAATGGAACGAATTAAAAAATAATGTCCAACAAACCATTGATAATATGGTCAATGGCGCAAAACGTGCATGGGAAGATTTAAAACGTAGTGTATCCGAGTTAGTGAGCAGAGTGAAAGGTATTTTCGACGGTCTGAGAAACATCGACCTCTTCTCAGCAGGTCGCGCCATTATTGATGGATTTTTAAGAGGTCTGAAATCTGCGTATGAGGGAGTTAAAAACTTTATTGGTGGAATTGCGGATTGGATTCGTAGAAACAAAGGTCCAATTTCTTATGACCGTAAGCTCTTAATTCCTGCCGGTAATGCTATCATGAAAGGTCTAAATGGCGGTTTGCTTGATGGTTTCAAACCAGTTAAAAATACTGTTATTGGGATTGCTGACAGGATTTCGGACACTCTAAGCCAGAATACGTCAATACTGCCGAATTTTGCGGAAGTTCGTTCGGGCATTTCTGCCATTTCCGACAGTTTGCATCCATCGGTAGCATTTAGTGGAGCGATGGAATATGAAATGACGCTTAAACAGAAAGAACCAGCTCATATCAACCTGAACATTGGCGGTCATAATTACCGTACCTTTACGGATGATATAACAGAAGCTCAGCGTTTAGAATTAGTGTTATCAGATTATTAGGAGGAGTGAAAATGTATCAATTTAGAGATGTAACAACAAATCAAAAGGTTGATGTGTTTGAACCTATTGATAACATATCCATCAACGGTATGCCCCTCAATCAACTGGTTGAAGGCTACCGCCATTTGACGGTAACAGGGAGAGGTCTGCTTGGCCAATCGGTTAAGACAGCCTCTGTCCCTGGCCGCCGTGGCGTATGGGTGGAAGATGTGTCTGATGATGAGCGTGTGCTTGAAATTAAGTACCAACTGGAAGCCAGAACTAGTGCTGATATGCGAGACAAATTTGCAAAACTCAACAGGATTTTGCGAACTCTTGCAAGCAGTGGTTATCTGGAAATTACGTTCAAGGACGAACCGACTTACACCTACTATGGCTATTTCAGTGGGGCGGATGACATTGAGGAAACTTCTCTTTCTATCGTCAGCAAGTTCACTCTGATAGTGCCAGACGGCTATAAAAAGAAAAATGCCCAGAACTCTACTGGGCTGATTTCTTTATCTGATGCTATTGAAGTCCTGCCCGAATCTATCACGGTCACACCGACTGGAACGGTTAACCAGGTGCAGATTATCAACGGAACTAAGATTTTATCTTTCTCTGGCTCTTATGTGGCTGGAAAAGACATTGTGGTCACATTTGGAGATGAAGAAGTAACTGCCACGTACAACGGCAGGAGTATCCTCAGCGAGCTGGAGCGGTTCAGTCCACTGGAACAATTCACAGTCAAAAATGGAGACACTATCACGGCAAAGAATGCCACAGTAAAAAATGTAGTTTGGAGGGATGAGAGAGCGTGATTTATTTATTTGATAAAGATGAAAAGCTGATAAAGATTGTCAGAAAGTCAGCTGTCAAGACTGCCCTGCAGAAGTACGCACTGACAACGGAGCGGTATGTGTCTGACCGCTTGACAGTCGAGTTGAAGGGGCTGAATGCGGATGAGCTGGAGCAGGTCGAATACATGGCTATTCAGACCTTGGAAGATGCTCATACCTTTCATTATTTTTACGTGGCCCAAAAATCTTCGGACGAATTGACGACCTTAATTGGTGTTCAGTCGGGGATTGAGGAGCTTCGGAAGTCGCCAGTCTTTGATAAGCGTCCAAAGAATACCTTTGCCCGTGATGTGATTGCAGACTTGCTCGCTGGTACCAATTGGCAAGCTCGTTTTGTTGGCGAAACCACACCACACAGTACCAATTTCTACTACACATCTGTTTTCGATGCCTTGAAAAAGGTCTGTGAAGTATGGGACTTGGAGATGCAATTTTTCGTCGAGATGAACGGCAATCGCATCGGCGCCCGTTATATCGACTTTAAGCAAAGAATTGGTGAAGCAGTCGGTAAGCGTGTAGTCTATGGTCACAATGCCTTGCAAATCCTGCAGGAAGTTGAACGAACCAACATCTTTACAGCCCTTATCGGTCGTGGTAAAGGCGAGGAAACTGGCGCCGGATATGGTCGGAAAATTACTTTCGAAAACGTAGTTTGGTCAACGACACAAGGAAGGCCAGTTAACAAGCCTAAAGGGCAGAAATACCTAGAATTGCCCTTAATGACACGACAATACGGTATCAAGAACGCTGACGGCTCTATGCGTCCTAAAATCGGCTTTGTGGATTTTTCGGAAGAAGAGAATCCAGAAATCCTGATTGAGCGAACTTACAAGGCCTTGATTGATGCTGCACGTCCGCAGTTGACCTTGAAGACATCAAGTGTTTACCTGAAAGGTGTAAAAATTGGGGACACTATCCGAGTGGTTCGGCATGATAAGAAACTGGACTATGATACTCGGATTTTCGAGATTACCTTCAACCGATTGAACAATCAATCAAGCGATATCAAGCTTGGTGATAGGATTGGCGAAAGTAACGAAGCCAAAGCTCAAACAATTGCAGACAAGGCTGTAGAGCAATTTATTACCAATGAATTTTCCAATTTTGTCCAGAACTTGCCAGACTACTTACCAAGTGCTGACGGTTTTAACAATAACTGGTACGGCACTGAAGACCCTACCGTCCAGTATCCAGGTAAAGTGCTGATCAATGATATTTGGTTTAAGCCTGATCCAGAGCATGAGGGCCATCAAATCATGCTTCGGTGGACTGGAGAAGTTTGGGAAGAAATCTTACGGACTTATGACAGTGAAGCTTTGCGAGATAGGATCGCAGAAGAAATCGCCCAAGTCACCCAATCCATGGAAGCCCAATCCGAGGAACACGACAGACAGGTTGCGGATATATTGGCTAAAACTCAGTCTGTCGAATCACTTGCCAACGAAGCCAAGTCGGATGCTGCTAGTGCAATCACAACCGCCTTACAGTCAAAAGACGAAGCTATCGCAGATGCACGGGCACAGGTTGCGACGGTTAGCCAAGCACTAAACAGTGCTAAGTCTGAGCTACAGTCAGCAATCGCTAACGCTGACCAAAAGGCTAGAGATAGCCAAGCAAGTGCTACAGCTTTGCGAAACGACCTTAACTTGCAAGCTAGCAAGATTTTGGAGCAAGCACGAGCCCAGACGGATTTGACTAGCCGTGTGTCGACAGTTGAAACTCTGGCTGATGGTACGAGGTCGACAGTCACAGAGCTGTCTAAAACCGTGTCTAAGGCGACCGGAGACATCGCTAGTGTATTAAGTCGGACCAAGACTGTTGAGGACACTCTGAGCCAAACCAGAACCCAATACGAGGCTCTGACGCAGACTGTCAATACTCAGACTGGGCAGATTGAGAGTATCAATCGTAAGACTGCTGACTTACAAAGTGGGCTTGACGGTGTGACGGAGCGGTTCGAGAATCTCTTTATTGGTAGCCAAAATCTACTAACAAAGACGAGGACGTTGGCTGATAATTTGAGTGCTAGACACAATACATCTGACCAATTTAACGGCTATACTATCGCTCGCGGCAGATCAGCACCAAGAGGCTATGTAGATTTATTTGCGCAACGCACGTCAAAAATCCCAACGAGTGACACATATATCGCATCATTTTATGCTCGCGCTAGCGCAGACACATCAATCAACTGTCACTTTTATTCGCCAAACACGACAATATCCGTTGAAACTAGTACAGGTTTCAAAGGCGTCGCTTCGGACGGTAAGGCAGTTGTCAAAATTACCACTGAGTGGAAACGCTACTGGGTTATATGGAAGCAGACGGCTACAGCAACTACCAAAGCTGTAATTTTGGGACGGTCATTAAATGATGCCGTCGAAATTGAGCTATGCGCACCAGCTCTGTACGAAGGTACACTTAACAGAGAACATTCAGATGCTACAGAAGACCTCCGCTCCGAAATCGCAAGTTATAAGCGTACAGCAGATGAAGCAAGCGCAGAGTTATCCCGTCAAATCCAAACGGTAGATGGTAAAGCAGTAGATGCTAAGACTTACGCCCAGCAGACTGCCGAAGGCTTTAAGACAAGACTGGAGAGCCTAGAAACCTACAAAAATGAAGAAGGCACACGAGCCAGCCAATATTTGACTGCTAGTCGAGAGGAGACAGCGAGACAGTTAACTGCCGAGCGTACCGCGATTGCTACTAACTACGTTGTCAAGTCTACATACGACGAAAATGTCCGCGGAACAACGTTGAAACTCAATGAGATTAAGACAACTGCTGACACTACCAAGCAAAATCTGGCGACTTATCAAAATACAGTTGATGGGAAGTTTGAAGAATTGACCTCAAGTACACAGACGCTTGATGGGAAAATCAACACTGCAAGTGCCAAAATCACTCAAAATGCGACCGAGATTAGCAAACGTCTGACAAGTACACAAGTCGAGTCGGCAATCACTAGCAAAGGTTACCAGACCAAGTCTGATGTTGACAACAACATCACAGGGCGTGGATATATTACTAGTAGCGCTCTGCAACCCTATGCGTTATCTACGACTGTACAAAATCTTGTGCAAGAGACGGCAGATAGTTTTAGTCGGACTATAAGTGAGACTAAAGCGTTGATACCGACAGAGGTTGGTGGAATAAACTATTTTAGTCGGTCGTTATCAAATTACAACACTGATGGTACATATGCGTACCGTAGATTACCAAAAGATACTATAACGATCTCAGTAAGTGATAACGATGTAAATCAAAACATTGGTCAGTGCTATATCGGTGTATCAAAAAACGGCTATAATAGTTCTGCTGGATTTTATTGGATTGTCAGAGAAGGTCAGTTAGTTACAGATAAAATTACGATTAACGGGTTTGGTTTCTTGTCGATATATCCAAAGACGCAAGGTACAATCGATAAATTGTTTAATCGATATAAGATTAAGGTCGAAATAGGCACAGTCGCTACAGACTGGTCTCCAGCCCCTGAAGACCTCGCCACCGTCACAGCCCTGCACGCTGTGAATGACACAGTAGACAGTCACACTCGTACTATCGGTGCTGTCGGCACAGCGGGGAGTATCCTCGATAATGTCAGCAAGGTTACTCAGACTGCAGCAGGCTTGGTCCAGGAAGTGTCTGGTGCTAACGGACTCAAGACACAAGTCAGTCAACTAGCTGGTTCCTGGGCTGTGCAGAACTTAACCAACTCAGGCACTGTGCTCAACCAACTCAACCTAAACAAAGATGGGTCGGTTAAGATTGACGGTAAGTTAGTGCAGATTACTGGTACGACTTACATCCAAGACGGTGTGATTACATCCGCTAAGATTGCTGGTTTAGACGCTGGTAAAATTACTACTGGCACATTGGATGCTGAACGGATAGCGGTAAATAGTATCGACGGTAGTAAGATTGCGTTCGACGAAGCCTTCTTCAACGGCTTGACTGCAAATGAGGCGTATCTTGAGAAGTTGTTTGCTAAAAATGCGTTTGCCACAAGTGTTCAGGCTGTGACTTTGTCGGCTAATAAAATATCGGGAGGGATTCTGTCCGCGACAAATGATGCGATGCAGATGGACCTGAATAACGCTAACATCTCATTTAATACAAATGCTGCAATTAATTTTAATTCTGCCAATAATGCATTGGTGCGCAGACGCGGAACACATACAGCATTTTTGCACTTTAACGATGTAACATCTTCCGCTGATGCAAATGCTGGCGGTGTGTATGCAGGGCTAGGCGTGACTTCGTCTGGTGATGGTATAAACTCGCAATCATCTGGTCGCTTCTCAGGCATCCGAATCTTTCGGAGTGCAATTGGATATAATCACGTTGCTACACTTGACCACGTTGAACTTTATGGAGACACAATATACCTTAAAGATGGTTTTGACGGAAACAGGGGATATGTGTTTAAGACAGTTAAAACGGTAAACCAAACCATCGACATGAATCTGTACATTAATGCGATCAAAGCTATTGCACACTGCTTAAACCATTTGAGGTCGAATAATTGGGATTGGAAAAAACCAAACTTACGAAATGCTATATCAGGTCTGATGGACGATTATATTAATAAAACTGATTTTTACAACAAATTACAAGTCTAGGAGGAAAATATGCACGAAAATATCAAATCAAAACTAGCCATACAGATTGCTCAATTGTCCTTGGATAAAGCAACGGTGGAAGCGCAATTGGAAGAAAGCCAGCAAACGATTACTAGTCTGCAGGCGCAGGTTGCTGAATTAACCAAGCAACTGGACGAAGCTACGAAACCAGAGGGGGTATCTGAATGAGAGCCTGGAAAGTGATAGGGAAGTATCCGTTTTTATCCGACGGAGAAATCACACACACAGAAATTGCTATTGCATCAACAACAGGAAGCTACGCAACCTATACCGAAAAAGTAGTAGGCAATCACATGGACAAGACCGAAAATGAATTGGTCGAATTGGCCCGTGAAGCTCACTTTAAGTCTGAGTACGCTGACCGTGCCATGGCTGAATCGGTGCAGAAGATTGAAGAGATGGAAGCTGTTGTCAAATCAGCTAAGAAATTCATGCAGGAAGCTGAAACAAAATTTGCCGACATGCAGGAAGCACAATCCGAGTTGACTGAACGCATGGAAGCCACTGAAGGAGAGCGTAATGAACGCTTCAAGGCGGTTGAGGATAAATTTAGGATTCTGAATGGTTCTGTCATGGAAGTGCTGACAGAGCTCTACACTAGCTTTGAAGAAGGTGAGGTCCCAGAAGATGAAAGTATTGAAAACGTTGATACAGTCGACGGTAGCGACAGTTCTACCGCTAACACAGATACAGAAACGGAGTAATAAAATGATTGTAATGTTAATGGCGATGAATATTGTAGATGAGCACTTTGATTTTGCATTTAAGGATGTTCCACGCATCTTTAAAAAGAAAGTCAAGGCTCAGTTGGAATTGATGGGACACCCTGAACTTGCAGATGAGAATGTGGTGAACTATATTCCGGAAGGAGGATAATGAATGCAGGCTTCAATTCAACCGCGTCCACATGGGATGTTTGATTTCCTACGCGAACTTATTGCAACAGAGGACGGACTTATCCTCTTTTTGCTTGGGTTAATTGTCGTTATGGAGATTGTTGATTTTTTATCGGGTACGTTTGCTGCAATGATTAATCCAGATATTGATTATCAATCTAAAATCGGTATTAACGGCCTGATTCGCAAGATGATGGGAATCATCTTACTTACTGTATTGATTCCTATGTCAGTGCTGTTGCCAGAACAGACAGGTGTAGCTTTTCTGTACACTATCTATGTCGGATACCTCATCTTGACCTTTAAGAGTTTGGTCGAAAACTATGGCAAGGCCAAAGGCGATACATCGATTTTTGAGAATGTCACGGCAGCATTGGAAAAGCTGATAGGAAAGAATAAGTGAGAGTAATTAAAGCAATTTTGCTTATCGTGATTTTGGGAGCTTTGACACCTATTATATGGGTGTTGGCTCCTTTTTATCTTGAAACGGAGGAAGAAGATGACAACAGTAAATGATGTAGTAAGCTATTCCCTTTCCTTAGTCGGTCGTAAGGTCACTGTGCCAACCAATCCCTACGGTGGACAGTGTGTGGCCTTGATTGATCATATCATGCAACATTTGACGAGTGGTAAGTTGAATATGGCCTATACTAACGCCAAGGATTGCCTGGCCAGGGCTAAGAAGTTGGGATTGCCTGTGGTTTATAACGACACCAGCAAGCCCGGTTTAATCCCACAGCCTGGTGATTTTTTTGTCATGCAGTTTGGGGCCAATGACCCTTTTGGCCATATCGGTGTGTGTATCTCTGCTAATGTGAATGGTATGACAACCGTTGAGCAGAATATCGACGGCTATTCTGACCACAATCGAAACGGTATTAATGACCAGCTGGAGATTGGTGGTGGAGGTATTACTCGCAAGCATCAGCGAGACTATAGCAATGTTATTGGTTGGTTTAGGTTAAATTATTCTGAGCAATCAACAGCGCCGAAACCTGCCACAGGGAGCAGGCGATACAAAGAAACTGGCGTGTTTACAGTCTCAGTTGATTCTATCAATGTCCGTCGTGCGCCAAACACATCTGGACAGATTGTGGCAACCTACAAAAAAGGGCAGTCGGTCAAGTATGACGAGGTTGTTGTCGATTTTGACGGCTTCGTCTGGATTTCATACATCGGCGGCAGTGGCAAACGTAACTATGCGGCTACTGGAGCAACTAAAGACGGTAAACGTTATGGCGATGCATGGGGTACGTTTAAATAGATTTTCAGCCCAGCGTTTGCTGGGCTTTTTTCTATTGTGACGAATATTTTTGATGGAATATTTTTTTGAAAAATATTTGTTAAAAACAAGTGTTTTTGTTGACAAGTGTAAAAAACAAGTGTATAATATAATTAAAGATAAGGAAAGGAGATAAGCCAATGACAGAGCGAGAGCTTAAGAAGATTGCTAAGAAGCAAGGTTTTAGTAAAACTAACTTTGGCAAAGGGTCTCACGAAGTTTGGAAACATCCAGACGGACGGACAGTGACGATACCTAAACCCAAAGAGAAGGATTACAGACCTGGTACACTGAACAATATTCTCAAAGTCTTGTATGGGGAGTGAGGGCACTCCTCCCTGTACCCCTAAAGTGGTTACTCTGATCATTGGCTTAATCTATCACTATGAAATATAATTATTTAGCATTGTTTGAAGCAGATAAGGAAAATGGTGGCTACAGCATTTCTTTCCCGGATTTCCCTGGAGCATTTAGTGAAGCTGACAACCTGAGCGAAGCTATTTTCAACGCTCGTGAAGTTCTTGAAATCTATACCATCATGTTTGAAGACGAGGGTAAAGAATTTCCGAAACCATCATCATTCAAGGCACTTGCAAGCAATCTAGCAAGCGATGATGATGTGATTCAGGCTATCTCTGTTGATACCGAACTTGTCCGTGAGCGTGAACGCTCTAAAATCGTCAATAAGACTGTCACACTACCAAGCTGGCTTGTGGAAGTTGGAAAAGAAAACAAGGTCAACTTTAGCCAGCTGCTGCAAAAAGCAATCCGTGAGGAATTGCAGGTATAAAATTCGCCCCAAATCCGCCCCAAATTATTTTCAAAGTTTGCCGAATTTAACTTGACGGAAAAACAAAAAGCCTAATTTTACGGGCTTTGCATTCGGTTAATTCCCACTAATTCAGGCGCTAAAAGGTGGCAACTAGCATATAGTCGACAAACGGTCCGGATGGGTCGTTTTTTCTTACTTTTTTACCTAAAATACCTTGACAAGTCAATATATTCTGATAAAATAAGGGGTAGAATAAGGAAAGGAGTACTACAATGAACAATACAGTATTTATCACAAAACAAACTGTTTTTCATAAACCACTCCTTTTTAAGCAACTATAATAGTCTATTTGAACGGACTTGAGGGAGCCTAGGCGGAGTGTGTCGTCTAGGCTTTTTTGCGTGCTTAGAAAGGTTTTAAGATAAGGGAGATATATGTTCAGCTTAATTTTTGATTATGTCAAGCGGCACAAGTGGCTCTACTTGCTGATCGCTGTGACCTTGATTATTTACGACGCCACGCTCTTGGTGCCGACCCAGATTATCCAAAGAATGGTCGACACCCTGGCGTCTAATGGCTTGACCGAGAAAATGTTGGTCCAGGATATGACCCTGCTCTTCCTGGTGACCCTGGTCAACTATGCTACAGCCTTCATTTGGCATCTCAAGCTTTTTCAGTCTTCTATCAATTTCAAATTTGACATGCAGCAGCGAGCCTTCCGAAAAATGGTTGTCATGCGGACGCCCTTCTATGAGAAGTTTCGCTCTGGGGATATCATGACCCGCTTTTCAACGGACGTGGACGGGCTGATGGAAATGGTTGGCTACGGGATCATGATTGTGGTCTATGCAGGAGGCATGTTTGCCTTTGTCATTCCATATATGTTTATCATCGACTGGAAGACTTCTCTGGTGGCTCTGCTTCCTATGCTGGCTATGACTGCGGCTATCTTTTTCATCGGTCGCAAGCAGGATGAGGCCATTGAGGCCAACCGGGAGGCCGTCGCCCAGCTCAATAATGAGGTTCTGGAAGTCGTAGAAGGTATTCGGGTCACACGCGCCTACAGCAAGAAGGCCACTCAGAAGGTCAAGTTTCAGGAGCGGACACGGGAGCTTGCCAAGGGTGGAGACCGGATTACCTCCCTCCAGTCCCTCTACAATCCCTTGGCTACTGTGGCTTTGGGCTTGTCCACTATTTTGGTCCTGGTCATGGGGACAGTAGCTGTCAAGTCCGGTCAACTGTCTATCGGCCAGGTCATCGCCCTCCAGCTCTACGTTGGTTCACTTCTCGAGCCTTTCTGGATGCTGTCGGATTTCATCTTGGTCTACCAGACCGGCAAGACCTCATTTGAAAAGCTGCAGGAGCTGATTGATACAGGGGATGATTTGGAAGTTGATGGTTTTGGGGAAATAGCAGAGCTGTCCAGTCTGGCTTTTGAAGGGTACAGCTTTAGCTATCCACAGGCAGACTGGCCGAGTTTGCAGGACATCCATTGGACCCTGAAAAGAGGGCAGACAGTCGGTATCGTTGGGAAAACAGGGTCAGGCAAGACCACTCTGGTCCGCCAATTCCTCCGTCAATATCCAGTCGGTCAAGGCAGTTTTACGATAAATGGCCAATCAGTTCTGGACTTTAAACGCGCATCTATCGAGGAAAAAATTGGCTACGTTCCCCAAGAACACATCCTCTTTTCCAAGTCAGTCGGCGAGAATATTGCTCTTGGTAAGCTGGATGCCAGTCCTGAGGAGATTGAGCAATCCATTGCGACAGCGGCCTTCAGTCAAGACTTGGGGCGGATGAGTGATGGGCTGGCGACCATGATTGGTGAGCGGGGTGTGTCCATTTCGGGCGGTCAGAAGCAACGGATTTCCATTGCACGGGCCTTTCTGCGAAAACCAGACCTGCTGATCCTGGATGATTCCCTGTCGGCAGTAGATGCTCGTACAGAACGCCAGATTATTGAAAATATCCAAAAAGAACGGGCGGGTAAAACCAATGTCATCGTCACCCACCGCCTATCGGCTGTTAACCATGCAGACTGGGTGCTGGTCCTGGATGAGGGCCGCATCGTTGAAGAGGGCCGTCCAGCAGATTTGCTGGCGCAAGGTGGCTGGTACTTTGAGCAATACCAGCGACAACAAAGCCAGGAAGGAGGAGAGGAATGAAGATTTTAGGATTTTTATTGCGACAAATCAAGCAGGTCAAATGGCTATTTGCCATTGCGGTAGTCTTCTATCTCCTGGCTTCTACCATGGTGCGTTTGGCACCGCTCATTATCCAGCAGGCTATTGACGGTCCCTTGACGGATTTGAGCAAGGGGCTGCCCTTTGATCAGGTTGCCTTTTTGACCAAGGCTAGTCAGTATATGGGGATGACGGTCATCGGTGGTCTGGGCTTTTATCTATCCATGCGCCTGCTTATGCACTGTGCCAATCGGATTGCGGAGCTTTTGCGAAATCAGGCCTACGATGTCATGCAGCGCCTGCCTATTTCCTACTTTGATGACAAACCAGCAGGTAAGATTGCGACTCGGATTGTCAATGATACCGAGACCCTGCGCAACCAGTTCTATGGGACCCTGGTCTACGCCTTTAATAACCTCATCCGTCTGGCATTTACCTACGGTGTCCTCTTTTACATGAATGCCACCCTGGGCTGGCTCATGCTGGTCTTGATTCCACTCTATATCGCTATCCAGTATGCCTATAAGCGGATGACAGACAAACCCATGAAGGACTTTTATGATGCCAGGAGTGATGTCAATACCCAGGTCAATGAAACCATGAACGGGGCTAGTCTGATCCAGCTTTTCGGTCAGGAAGAGGCAGTCATGGAAGAGTTTGAGGCAACGGCAGACAAGATGCGACGGGCCGATAACCGAATTATCTGGGCCCAATCCTTGGCGACCTGGAACCTGAGTGGTTTCCTGCAAAACTTGGTGGTCACTGGTATTCTTACGGTGGTTGGCTATCAGTTTCTCAAGGGCCAGCCGGGGGTTAGTCCAGGCAAGCTCTTTGTCTATGTCAACTATATTGAGGGAATTTTTATTGCCCTGGGTTCCTTGGTACAGCAATTTCCAAATATGCTGCGGTCCTTTGAAACGGGCAAGCGTTTGATGGCCCTCTTGGAAGAAGAGACGGAGCCAGATAGAGAAGAGATCTTGCAGGTGACTGATGGTCAAGTCATATTTGAACATGTCCAGTTTGCCTATGAAGAAGGCAAGGCAATCTTGAAGGATATCTCTATCCAGGCGGACAAGGGACAGACAGTAGCTCTGGTGGGCCATACTGGTTCGGGTAAGACGTCGATTATGAACCTACTCTATCGCTTTTACGATCCCCAGGTTGGGCGGGTCTTGATTGATGGTCAGGATATTCGAGACTATTCTCGCGAAAGCCTGCGCAGCCATATGGGGATTGTCCTGCAAGATCCTTATCTCTTTACGGGGACCATTGCCAGCAATGTGGCCATGGATGTGGACCAAATGGACCGGGAGCGCGTGCGCCAGGCTCTGGAAAAGGTTGGAGCTGGGCCGATGTTGGATCGTCTGGAAAAGGGAATCGATGAGCCTGTTGTCGAAAAAGGTTCGGCCTTCTCCAGTGGAGAACGGCAGTTGATTGCCTTTGCCCGGACCCTTTATTCTGACCCTAAGATTCTGATCCTGGATGAGGCGACTTCCCACATTGATACGGAGACTGAGGAAATCATCCAGCATGCCATGGAAGTGGTCAAGGAGGGGCGGACAACCTTTATCATCGCCCACCGCCTGTCGACCATTCAAAATGCAGACCAGATTCTGGTCCTGGACCAAGGTCGCATCATTGAACAAGGCCGTCATGATGACTTGGTCGCTCTAGGTGGTGTCTACGCCCAGATGCAGGCTATTCAGTCTAAAGTCTAGTGTTTATAAATCTATTGAATCTCAGTCTACGGACTGGGATTTTCTTTGTTTCTATCTATAAAACTCAATGAAAATGTCCATGGTTGAACTCTGTCGTGCCCTTCTTTCAAGGGGATAGGCTGAAAATTTCCCCCGAAACTCTTCACTCACCAAGGCTGTTGACAATGGATAGATTTGATTTTTCAAGAGTAAAGATAGTACAATAATAGTACAAGGAGGTCTGCCTATGAAATTTGATTTGAAGAATATCTACATCCGCATCGCTTTGGCCTTGTTCTATGTCCTAGTGGCCAGCCTTGGCAAGTATTTGCTCCATATGGAGGTCAAATGGTGGATTTCGGTCGGAATTGTGCTCCCCTTTGTGCTCTTTTATAAGAAGAAGTAGCTTAAGTTTTCTCATTTGAGGAAGTCGTTGGATATTCAACGGCTTTTTCTTTTGTTTAGAAAAAGTGACAACTTATAAATTAAAAAAGCTAGTCAATGTAGTTTCTTTTGAAGTAAAAACCGAAAAATCGTGTTATTTTTTTCCTCTTGTTTTCCTCATTATCTGACATTTTAGGTTAGAAACTGGCTCCTCCTGAAAAGAAATATCAAAAAAATAGCACCTAAAAATCGCATAAAATAGGCATTTTTAAGAATTTTTCCAACTTTTTTTGAAAAAATAAGAAAAAAGACTTGCCAAGTCTCCAAATTGATGATATACTGACAACATAAAGATAAATAAAAGTTGTCACTTATCAAGTAACGTTACTGTTATTCATCTTTATAACCCAAAAATCGATTTTTACTATTTTTATCTAAAAGGAGAATTTATATGATTTGGTCACTTATTGTTGGTGGATTTATTGGAGCTATCGCTGGTGCGATTACGAAAAAGGGTGGTTCAATGGGTTGGATCGCGAACATCATCGCAGGTCTAGTCGGATCATCTGTTGGTCAAAGTTTGTTTGGTCACGGCGGTCCGAGCCTTGCAGGTATGGCCTTGTTCCCATCTATCCTTGGTGCAGTTATCGTTGTAGCAGTTGTATCCTTCTTCTTTGGCCGTAAGGGTTAATGAAACTAGAAAGAGGCCTCAATGTCTAAAGTAAAAAAAATACTGACTGCTAGCCTCTTATTGCTGGTCCTGCTCTTCCTCTTGCTGACTTCTTTGAAGTTTGCAGGAGGGGGCCATCTCCCAGCGGAGCTAGTAGCATGGATTCCTCAATGGCCTGTCCATCAGGTTGTCGCTCCCTTTCTCAATCCCCTTGCATTTTGGGGCTTGATAGGACTGGCAATTCTGACTGCGGTCCTGCTCCTGGTAGTCCTTTTCTACCCTAAGCGCTATGCAGAGATTAACCTCATCCAGGAAAATGGTGGCAGTCTTCTAATGAAAAAATCTGCTATCGAATCCTATGTAGCGATCCTAGCAGAAGAATCTGGCTATATGAAATCTGCAAGTGCAACAGTTATTCCCTATAAGAAGCGTCTTAAAGTCAAGCTTGCGGGTGATTTTGCTAAAGCTGGATCCCTTGGTGATCAGACTAGTCTTTTGGAGAAAAGCATTCAACATGGTTTGCGTCAATTCTTTGGAATGGAGCAGCCAATCAACTTTACTGTCCTTGTCAAAGATGTTGCAAGCAGTAAACAGTCGCGTCCTTCTCGTGTAGAATAGAGGTGTACATGAAAACAAATAAATGGACTCTTCCTCTAGTGGGAGGTGCCGTCGGTCTTGTATTATCTATCTTATTTCTGAGTCTTGGATTTTTCAAAACTCTCTTAGTCTTAGTTTTGGTTGCAATCGGAGTAGGTGTAGGCTTCGGCCTCCAGGAGACAGGTCTCTTGGAAAACTATTTCAATAAGCGCTATTAAGTTTAAATAGAATTTTATATTTTCGGAGGTCATTATGACAGAACAAAATACACAGGTAATCAATGGTGAATTGACCTATGCGGACAAGGTCATTGAAAAAATTGTTGGCTTAGCTTTGGAATCAGTAGACGGCTTATTGGCTGTGGATGGCGGATTTTTAGCTAACTTGAAGGATAAATTGGTCAACACTGAAAATGTCCGTTCAGGTGTAAATGTAGAAGTTGGGAAAAAACAGGTTGCAGTCGATTTGTCGATTGTAGCTGAATACCAAAAACATTTGCCGACTATCTATAAGGCTATCCAGACAGTTGTTGAGTCAGAAGTCAAGCGTATGACGGACTTGGAAGTTGTTGAAATCAACGTTGAAGTATCTGACATCAAGACGCGGGCTCAATTTGAAGCTGATTCTATTAGCTTGCAGGACCGTGTTTCAGATGCAACCCAATCAGTAGCAGATTTTACAGGTAGTCAGGTCAAGAAAACTTCAAGAGGTATTGAAGAATTGACTGCTAGAGAACCCCGTGTCATTTAAGAAATAAAAGAAAGAGGAAATCCTATGTCAGAAGAAAAAGTAAATGCAAAAGCAGAAGAACTTGTTGGTGGTGCTAAAAACCTTGTCGGTAAGGCAACGGGCAACAAGGAAGTAGAAGCAGAAGGTAAGGTAGAGCAATTGGCTGGTAAGGCTAAGGCTGCTATTGCTGACGCTAAAGATGCCGTTAAAGGCGCTGTTGAAGGTTTGAAAAAATAAGTTTTATCTATAGAAAGAGAGATTAGGAAATGAAAGAAACGAAAAACACACAAGTTGAAGCTGTAAAAGGTACTGTAGAATACGCAGACCAAGTGATTGAAAAAATGATTGGCTATGCCTTGAAAACTGTTCCAGGTCTTTTGTCAGTCAGCGGTGGTTTCTTAACGGATTTCAAGAACAAGCTGGTCAATAGTGACAATGTGAGAGAAGGCATCAACGTCGAAGTTGGTACCAAACAAGTTGCAACAGACCTGAAGATTGTGGTAGAATATGGTAAAGATATTCCAGCTATCGTTGAACAAATGAAAGCTGTCATCAGCAAAGAAGTTGCGGCTATGACTCACTTGCAAGTAGTAGAAGTGAACGTAGAAGTTGTAGACGTACAAACGCGTGAAGAATTTGAAGCGGCTTCCGTTACCTTGCAAGATCGTGTAACTGAAGCAAGTCAAGCTACAGGTCAGGCTATCGCTTCTCAAGCAAACAAGGCTGGTGAATTTGTCTCAGAAAAAACAGGACAAGTGAAGGAACAAATCCAATCATCTCGCGTAGAGTAGACTCAGTCTAATCAGTTCATCAATTAAATAGGGTTCAGGGCATGATTCTTGCCTAGGACCAATTAAAGGAGTGAGTTTCGGGATCATGGAAGGTGATACGGTACCGCTCCTTTTGTCTATGGAAAGAAGGAAGATTTATGCCAAATCGAAAAATTGTAAAGGCGTCCAAGTACCAGCAGATTGCGGTCGGAGTGGCGCAACGGATTGTCTCAGGTGAATATGAAGTAGGTGAGCGAATCAAATCTCGTTCGACCCTGGCTAGTATGTTTGGGGTCTCGCCGGAGACTACTCGTAAGGCCTTAAATATTCTGGCCGACCTCCATATTGTGTCGGTCAAGCATGGTAGTGGGGCCATCGTCCTGTCCAAGGAAAAGGCCCACGATTTCATTGATAATTTTGAAATGACCAGCTCCCTAAATTCGCAAAAAGACCGGATTTTGGAAAAGATGGACCAGCAGGAAAATATGCTCAAGGAATTGCGTGGCTTGGTTTCTGTCTACTTGGATCAGACCAAGCGCGTGCAAAAGAAATACCCTTTGGAGCCCTACGGTTTAAAGTTGACAGCTGACTGTGAGTTGCTGGGCAAGCAGTTGGCGGAAGCACGTATCTGGCACCACACAGGAGCCATTATTGTCGGTATTGAGCGCAATGAAGAGCTCTTGATTTCTCCTAGTCCCTACCAGACTTTGGAGAAAAATGATCTGGTGTATTTTGTCGGAGAAGAGCAGAGCTATCTGCGGATGAAAAATCTCTTCGGTTTATAAGAGGTAAGTAATGACAATAAAGGCACTTGTATTTGACTTAGACGATACCTTATATGACCAGATTCAGCCCTTTGAACGGGCCTTGAAACGACATTTGTCGGTGCCTGAGGAGCAATTGGTTCACCTGTATCTGGCCTTTCGCCACTATGCGGATCAGGTTTTTGAAGCAGCTGCGACTGGCAAGATCAGCCTCAAGGACAGTCATGTTTATCGGATGAAGGCGGCCTTAGCTGATTTTGGTTACCAGGTGTCCGATGGGCTGGCCTTGACCATTCAAATCGACTATGACTATTATCAAGGGCAATTGGAACTCAGTCCGATTTATCCAGCTATTTTTGAGGCTTGCAAGCAGCGGGATATCACTCTTGGCATCATTACCAACGGTCCCCATCGGCATCAATTGCGGAAAATCCGAACCTTGGGCCTACAAGATTGGATAGAGCAGGAGAAGATGGTTATCTCGGGGCAGGTTGGGATGACCAAGCCCAATCCAGCTATTTTCAAGCTGATGGAAGAGCGCCTGGGAATGGCGGGTCAAGAAATCTGTTATGTCGGTGATTCATTTGAAAATGATATCATCGGTGCCAAATCAGCTGGCTGGCAGGCCATCTGGTTCAACCACAGAAAACGGCAGCAGCCGGAGACAAGTGTGGAACCGGATAAGGTTGTGACCGAATGGCTTGACTTAGAAACAGCTATTATAGAGATGGGAAACTAGCTTAGGCTGGTTTTTTATTTTGGAGCTAATCGAAAGTAATTTCACAATTTATAAAATTTATCTATAATATTAAAACTACTTTCTAAACAAGTTCAGATGGTTGAAATTCCTAAAAACTATGCTTATAATGTTTTTGTAAACGTTAACATTTTGTAAAAGAGCGATGATGTCGTTCCATGCTTTAGAAAGGAGTTTCTGATGAACTTCAAGAAGTTTTCTCAGTTGGGGCAGGCTTTCATGCTGCCCATATCTATCTTACCGGTTGCTGGTTTACTCCTGGGTATCGGGGGTGCCTTGTCCAACAGTAATGCGGTTTCTCAATTTCCTGTATTAGACCAGGCTTGGTTACAGGCAACTTTCACCATTATGAGTACAGCTGGTAGTGCTGTCTTTGCTAATTTGGCCCTTATTTTTGCGGTCGGAGTGGCAGTTGGTCTTGCAGATGCCGACAAGGGAACAGCTGGTTTATCAGCTGCGGTGTCCTACTTGGTGTATACAGCTACGATTAGTGGTTTTCTACAGTTATTTGCAGAAGAAGGTGCTAGTATTGACACAGGAGTGGTCGGTGCTTTGGCTATTGGTATCACAGTAGCAAATCTCCACAATAAATATAGGAAAATTGAGTTACCAGCCTTCCTAGGTTTCTTTGGAGGTTCGCGCTTTATTCCAATAGTGTCGTCTTTTGCAGCCATTGCCTTTGGTGGGATTTTCTATTTGATTTGGCCACCGATTCAGGGGCTTTTGGTGACATTCGGTGAAACAATATCAGAAATGGGAAGTCTAGGAACCTTCCTTTATGGATTTGGCTTACGGTTAACCGGAGCTTTTGGTTTACACCATACTATCTATCCGATGTTCTGGTATACTTCACTGGGTGGAAGTGAAGTAGTTGCCGGTGAAACGATTCAAGGTGCTCAGAATATTTTCTTTGCACAATTGGCTGATCCCAACCATACTGGATTATTTACATACGGGACTCGTTTCTTTGCCGGTCGTTTTGCGACTATGATTTTTGGTTTGCCGGCTTCTTGTTTGGCCATGTACCATGCTATTCCAAAGGAAAATCGTAAAAAAGTTGGCAGTTTCTATTCAAGTAGTGCCCTTACGTCCTTGTTGACAGGGATTACAGAACCAATTGAATTCTCCTTCCTATTTGTTGCTCCATGGTTGTACGTCGTCCATGCCTTCCTAGATGGTGTCTCTTTCTTGGTAGCTGACTTGCTACAAATTCGTATCGGGAATTCCTTCTCTGGTGGTTTGATTGACTATCTTATCTTTGGTGTTTTCCAAGGCAATGACAAAACCAACTGGCTCTTGGTGCTTCCAGTCGGTTTGGCCTGGGCAGCTATGTATTATGTTGTTTTCAAATTCCTAGTGACCAAGTTCCATGTTCTAGTGCCTGGTATGGAAACGGGTGATAGCTCTGCAAATTCTGATAAGGTATTGAAAAACGGCTCAACCCTCTATGATAGTGCCATTTCAATCATTGATGCCTTGGGTGGCGAAACCAATATTGAACACGTGACAGCCTGTGCAACTCGCCTCAGAGTATCCTTGAAGGACAGTCAAATGGTTGACAAGGATGTCCTGAAAGCGATTGGAGCAACAGCAGTTCTGGATGTGAAAGATGGTATTCAAGCCATCTATGGCGGACGGGCTATTCTTTATAGCCAAGAAATCAATCAGATTTTGGGCAGAGAAGAATAGCAAGGACAATCGACCAGCTTCGGCTGGTTTTTTCTTTTTGAAATTTTCTGACTTCTAAAAGTAGTTTTAGGAATATGTTAGATTTTACAATTTTTGAAACTGAAACCTATTATATGGCAATATATTGAATTATTGTATCCGAGGCGTTATAATAACAATGTAAGCGCTAACTCGGATCCGTCATTGAAAGGAGAATTCATGGCTAAATTGAGTAAGGAGGCCTTGATTGAACAAATAAAACCAGGAATCATCATTTCTTGCCAAGCCCTACCAGGTGAGCCTCTGTATAGGGAAGAAGGCGGGATAATGCCCCTCATGGTTAAGGCAGCCCAGGAAGCAGGAGCTGTTGGTATTCGGGCCAACAGTGTTCGAGATATTAAAGAAATTAAAGAAGTGACCAACCTACCTATTATCGGTATTATCAAGCGGGATTACCCACCACAGGAGCCTTTTATCACAGCGACCATGAAGGAGGTCGATGAGCTGGCAGCCCTGGACATTGAGGTCATTGCACTAGATTGTACCAAGCGGGAGCGGTACGACGGTTTGACTATCGTCGAGTTTATCAAGCAAATCAAGGAAAAATACCCAGACCAGCTCTTCATGGCAGATGTTTCCACCTATGAAGAAGGTCTGACGGCCTACGAGGCAGGTATTGACTTTGTCGGCACCACTCTCTCAGGCTATACCTCTTATAGCCGTCAGGGAGAAGGACCAGATATCGAGCTAGTAGATCGATTGGTTAAGGCGGGCATAGATGTCATTGCTGAAGGCAAAATCCATTATCCGGACCAGGTTAAAACGATTCACGACCTTGGTGTGGCAGGAATTGTAGTTGGTGGGGCTATTACTCGACCAAAAGAAATCGCAGAGCGTTTTATCAAGGCTTTGCAGGCTTAAATTGTCATCAAACTCCCCACAGGGGAAAATTAAAAAAATAAAAGGAGTAGAATGATGAAAAAAATCATGCATTCATTGTTAGCAGGTGCAGCTATTTTGTCACTTGCAGCTTGTGCCAATAAGGCAAGTGACACTACCGCATCATCTGCAGCAGAGTCAGGCAGCTCTGACAAGACAGAAATCACTTGGTGGGCCTTCCCAGTCTTCACGCAAGAAAAAACAGAAGATGGTGTGGGTACCTATGAGCAAAAAATTATTGCTGCTTTTGAGGAAGCAAACCCGGATATCGATGTGAAATTGGAAACCATCGACTTCACATCTGGACCTGAAAAAATCACGACAGCTATTGAAGCGGGCACTGCGCCAGATGTGCTCTTTGACGCACCAGGTCGTATCATTACCTACGGAAAAAATGGTAAATTGGCTGATTTGAACGACCTCTTTACAGATGATTTTGTTAAGGATGTCAACAACGATAACATCATCCAAGCATCTAAAGCTGGTGATACAGCCTACATGTATCCAATCAGCTCTGCTCCATTCTACATGGCCTTTAACAAAGCGATGTTGAAAGATGCTGGTGTTCTTGATCTTGTCAAAGATGGCTGGACAACAGATGACTTTGAAAAAGTCATCAAGGCTTTGAAAGACAAAGGCTACAACCCAGGTTCCCTCTTCTCGAATGGTCAAGGTGGTGACCAAGGTACTCGTGCCTTCCTTGCGAACCTTTACAGCGGAAGCATCACAGACCCTGAAGTAACCAAGTACACAACTGACTCAGAACAAATGATTAAAGCCCTTGATAAGGCAGCTGGCTGGATCAAAGATGGCTACATGATGAACGGTTCTCAATATGCTGGTGGTGACGATATCCAAAACTTTGCAAATGGTCAAACATCTTACACCATCCTTTGGGCACCATCTCAAAATGGTATCCAACAACAATTGTTGGAAGCATCAGGCGTAGAAGTGCTTGAAGTTCTCTTCCCATCAGAAGATGGTAAACCAGACCTTGAATACCTTGTAAACGGCTTTGCAGTCTTCAACAATGGCGACGAAGCGCGTGTAGCAGCATCTAAGAAATTCCTTCAATTCATCGCAGATGATGCTGAGTGGGGACCTAAGAACGTTGTTCGTACAGGTGCCTTCCCAGTTCGTACATCCTTTGGCGAATTGTACACTGACGACCGTATGGCTATGATCAACGGTTGGACTCAATACTACTCACCATACTACAACACAATTGATGGCTTTGCTGAAATGAGAACTCTTTGGTTCCCAATGTTGCAAGCTGTATCAAATGGTGAACAAGACGCGGAAACAGCTTTGAAAGACTTCACTGAAAAAGCGAACGCAACCATTAAATAATATTTGAAAGTAGGCTCCTTTTCTAATCCCATTTCTAACGAGATCTAGAAAGGGAGCTCTTGCTTTCTAACTTGAAAGAATTGAGGTGTTTGCATTGCAAATCAACAAAATACGAATGCGGGAAACCATTGTTTCCTACACGTTCTTGGCCCCAGTTTTGGTATTCTTTACCGTCTTTGTCTTGGCACCTATGGTCATGGGATTTGTGACTAGTTTCTTCAACTACACCATGACGGACTTTACCTTTGTCGGCTTGGATAACTATGTGCGGATGTTCAACGATCCTATCTTCATCAAATCCTTGATTAACACCTTGGTTATCGTTGTGGGATCAGTGCCAGTCGTGATTTTTTTCTCGCTCTTTGTAGCGGCCAATACCTACCAGAAAAATGTCATCGCTCGTTCCTTCTATCGAGCAGTCTTCTTCCTACCGGTGGTTACTGGTTCGGTAGCCGTAACGGTTGTCTGGAAATGGATTTACGATCCTCTGTCGGGTATTCTTAACTTTGTTTTGAAATCAGGTGGTATTATTGAACAAAATATCTCTTGGCTTGGGGACAAACAGTGGGCCCTCTGGGCAATTGTCATCATTCTCCTGACTACATCTGTCGGTCAGCCCATTATCCTCTATATCGCTGCTCTGGGAAATATTGATAATTCCTTGGTAGAAGCAGCACGGGTAGACGGTGCCAATGAAACCCAGGTTTTCTGGCAAATCAAGTGGCCTAGCCTCTTGCCTACAACCCTTTACATTACAGTTATTACAACCATTAACTCCTTCCAGATTTTCGCGCTTATCCAGCTCTTGACATCTGGTGGACCAAACTATTCAACATCGACCCTCATGTACTATCTCTACGAAAAAGCCTTCAAGCTTTCTGAGTATGGCTATGCCAATACCATGGGTGTCTTCCTTGCAGTCTTGATTGCTATCATTTCCTTTATCCAATTCAAGGTTCTTGGAAATGATGTGGAATATTAGAAAGGAGGTCAAGATGAAAAAGAAAACCATTACCCCATTTTCAATCCTATCTTCAGTGATTTTGTTGACCTTGACTGTCCTCTTTATCTTTCCTTTCTACTGGATTATGACAGGGGCCTTCAAGTCTCAACCCCATACCATTGTCATTCCGCCCCAGTGGTGGCCAACTGAGCCAACCCTGGAAAACTTTGTTAAGTTGACTGTGCAAAACCCAGCCCTGCAATGGTTGTGGAACTCAGTCTTTATTTCCTTAGCTACCATGATTTTGGTCTGTGCGACCTCATCCTTGGCAGGCTATGTTCTGGCCAAGAAACGCTTCTACGGTCAGAAAATTCTTTTCTCTATCTTCATCGCGGCCATGGCCCTGCCTAAGCAGGTAGTCTTGGTGCCGCTGGTACGGATTGTTAATTTCATGGGTATCCACGATACGCTTGCAGCGGTTATTTTGCCACTGGTTGGCTGGCCATTCGGTGTCTTCCTCATGAAGCAATTCTCAGAAAATATCCCGACCGAGCTTTTGGAATCAGCTAAGATTGACGGTTGTGGCGAGCTATCTACCTTTTGGAATGTGGCCTTCCCAATCGTAAAACCTGGCTTTGCGGCCCTGGCAATCTTTACCTTTATCAATTCTTGGAACGACTACTTCATGCAATTGGTTATGTTGACCTCTCGTCAGAACCTGACCATTTCCCTGGGGGTTGCGACCATGCAGGCCGAGATGGCGACCAACTACGGTCTCATCATGGCGGGTGCTGCCATGGCGGCCGTACCGATCGTAACCGTCTTCCTTATCTTCCAGAAATCATTTACACAGGGGATTACCATGGGTGCTGTGAAAGGCTGATGCTCGTCGAGAATGGCTTTGTCTCGTCGTTAAGTCGTCTCGGTAAACTTTAGTTAAACCTTCGACTTCCTTGCCTAGATGCCAAGCCATTTTCTTAGAGCATCTCGTTGGAGTGTTGATGAAGACTGTTTCAGCTAGGCTAAAAGAAATTTACATTGCCAAATCCCGTTGGGTTGGTTGATCAGTCTTCGTGGGAAATAGTACGAGACTAGGTCGATTTGGTTTGACGAGTGAAAACCTCCACCGTAGCTTTTCACTCACCAAGGCTCTTGACAACGGATGATTTTGATTTTCACAGAGTATTAAAGCAAATATAGATTAGAGGTTGTATATGATTTACGATCTGATTGAAAATATTGCAACATATAAGGGGCTGGATCCGCATCTGGATTTGGCCATCGATAGTATTTTGAGTGGTGACTTCAAGACACAAGATCCTGGCAGGTACGAGCTGGCTGGGGACAAGGTTTTCTGCTTTGTTCAGGACAATCAGCTAGTGGAGCCAGGGCAGCGTTTTGAATACCATAGAAATTATGCAGATCTGCATTTTCTTCTAGCTGGTCAAGAAATGATTTCCTACGGATATGACGGTCTGGAGGACTTAGAACCTTATCAAGCCCAGTCAGATGTTGGCTTTGTGACGGCATCCAGTCAGCTTGATTTGACCATCAATGATGAGTATTTTGCCTTTTTCCTGCCAGGAGAGTCTCATTTGCCCAACCAAAAAGCGGGTGAAGGAGAACAGGTCCGCAAACTTGTGTACAAAATTTTGATAGAATAGGAGATTTCCATGAAAAAGACAGGTGGTCAGTTATTACAATCTTTATTCGATGTCAATCACCCATTTTGGCAATCGGTGGAAAAGGTCTTCACCATTTTCCTTCTGAATATTTGCTTTGTGGTGACCAGTTTGCCTGTCTTGACCTTTGGGATTGCCCGCCTGGCTCTCTTTGCCAGTTTGGACATCCTTAGAAAGGAAGGAAAAGTAGCTGTTCTTGCGACCTATCCTGTCATGGTGAAGCGGTATTGGAAACAGGGCTTGACCTTGGGTCTGCTGGAAGGTCTCTTGGTGGGAGTCTGCATCCTGAACTTATTCTTGACTTCGGGTGTGACCTCGTTGCCCATACAAATTCTGCGCCTGGTCTGCTTTGCGACCCTTATCTTTAGTCAGTTGATGATTCCCTACCTCTATCAAGTGGCCAGTCAAGTAGAATTGCCCTTGGTTCAGCTGGGTCTGACCGCCCTGATGCAGTCGGCTCGAAACCTTTGGCTGACCCTGACTATTGTCGTGGTACTTCTGGTCCTAGCCTTTGTAGCCTTTTTCAATGGTCTGACCTTTTTGGTCGTCCTCTCATTGCTGGCTACTTTCGGCTACTCGGGCCTGGTCTATCTCTTCCTTCTTTACTATAAATCCTGAAATCTTGAAATCCTGAAAAACTGATAAATTTGAAAGGAATCTTATGTCTCATTTAGAAAAATACAAAGGAATTATCCCAGCATTTTATGCCTGTTACGGTGAAAATGGAGAAATTGATTCGGACTGTGTCAAGGCTCTGACCCGTTATTTTATTGACAAGGGTGTGAAAGGTCTTTATGTCAATGGTTCGTCTGGTGAATGCATCTACCAGAGTGTGGCAGACCGCAAGCAGGTCCTTGAAGCAGTCATGGAAGAGGCGCGTGGTAAATTGACCATTATCAACCATGTGGCCTGCAACAATCTCAAGGACAGTCAAGAATTGGCCCGTCACTCTGAAGAATTGGGTGTTGATGCCATTGCGGCCATTCCGCCGATTTATTTCCGCTTGCCAGAGTACGGCATCGCTGACTACTGGAATGGCATCAGCAGTGCCGCACCAAATACGGACTTCATGATTTACAACATTCCGCAGTTGGCTGGTGTGGCTTTGACGCCAAGCCTCTACAAGGAAATGCTGAAGAATCCTCGTGTCATCGGGGTGAAAAATTCATCCATGCCAGTGCAGGACATTGACACCTTTATCAACATTGCTGGTCCAGACTATATTGTCTTCAATGGTCCAGATGAGCAATTCTTGGGCGGTCGTCTCATGGGAGCTGGCGGTGGTATCGGTGGTACCTATGGTTCTATGCCGGAACTCTTCCTGGCCCTAGATGACTTGATTGCCAAGAAAGAACTGGAAAAAGCCCGTGAACTCCAGGCTGAAATCAACCGAATTATTACGAAACTCTGCTCCGGTCACGGTCACATGTACGCTGTCATCAAGGAAGTGCTCCGCATCAATGAAGGCCTGGACATCGGCTCTGTTCGGGCTCCTCTGTCTTCACTAAATGAGGTAGATTTGGTCATTGCCAAGGAGGCGGCAGACATGATTGTGCAGGCTAAGGCGGCCTTTATCGGCTAATGGAGGTGACTTATGACACGCTATTTAGCAGTAGATATAGGAGGTACCCAGATTAAGTATGGCCTGGTTGACCAGGAAGGGCAGCTCCTAGAGCAATATAAAATGGATACCCAGGCTCACCTGGGAGGGCCACATATCCTTGCGACAGTTAAGGATTTGGTAAGAAAATACAAGGACAATTCTGATATTTCAGGTGTAGCTATTTCTTCAGCAGGAATGGTCGACCATGTTAAAGGGGAAATCTTCTACTCTGGGCCGCAAATTCCTAACTACGCCGGAACGAAATTCAAGGCTGAAATTGAGGCAACATTTGGCCTGCCTTGTGAAATAGAAAATGATGTCAACTGTGCAGGTCTAGCAGAAGGAATTTCGGGTTCGGGTCAAGACAATCAAATTTGCCTTTGCCTGACGATTGGCACAGGTATTGGTGGCTGTCTTCTTATCGACAAGGAAATCTACCACGGATCCAGTAATGCAGCCTGTGAAGTGGGCTATCTACCCCTGTCTGACGGGGCCTTTCAGGATATTGCTTCAACGACAGCCCTAGTCCAGCATGTGGCAGACCTGCATGGTGATGCCCCAGCAGACTGGGATGGCTACCGGATTTTTCAAGAGGCTAAAAATGGCAACAGCAAGTGCCAGGTGGCTATTCATCAACTAGTGGATAATCTTGGTAAGGGCATTGCAACCATTACTTATGTAGTCAATCCGGAGATTGTCATCCTAGGTGGTGGAATAATGGGGCAGAAAGAATATCTGGAACCCATGATTCAAGAAGCAATAAAACGTCATTTATTACCAAGCTTGGTTGAAAAAACAAGGATTGCATTTGCTAAACATGAAAATGCAGCTGGCATGCTAGGGGCATTCTATCATTTTGCCCAAAAACAGGGCTTGAAAGTTGGGTGAGTCTATGATTGATACCATGTCCCTGGAGGCTATGCGTACCTATCATGGTCGTCATGAGCTTCCAGAAGATTTTGATAGTTTTTGGCAGCAGCAACTAGCTGCTTTGCCAGAACTGCCAGATCATGATTTGCTTGAAAAGCCAGCTGGTTTGCCTGGTGTGATTTGCTATGAACTCTATTTTACAGGTACCAACGGCTCACGGGTCTTTGCCAAAACTATTTTTCCTAAAGCTGAACAGCCTGTGCCTGTTCTCTTCTATTTCCACGGTTACCAAGGCCAATCACCTGACTGGGCTGAATTGCTCAAGTTTACGACAGCTGGCTACGGTGTTGTGGCCATGGACGTGCGTGGTCAGGCCGGTTGTTCCCAGGATTTGGGCCAATTTAAGGGCCCGACAGTCAAGGGGCAGGTCATTCGTGGCATGTTGCAGGGACCAGACCATCTTTTCTACAAGGATGTTTACTTGGATGTCTACCAGCTGATTAAGCTAGTGGCTGGCTTTGACTTTGTGGATGAGCACCAGCTGATGAGTTATGGGGCCTCCCAAGGCGGGGCCCTGGCTCTGGTAGCGGCCAGCCTCTATTCAGACCTATCAAAATGCCTGTCTATTTATCCTTTCCTATCGGACTTCAAGCGAGTCTTGGAATTGGGTAATAACAGCGAGGCCTATGATGAGCTCTTCCGTTATTTCAAATACTCGGATCCCTTCCATGAGACGGAGGAGCAGGTATTGCAGACCCTGTCCTACATTGACATTAAAAACTTGGCTCATTTGGTAAAATGCCCTGTGGCCATGGTGACTGGTCTAGAGGACGGAGTTTGTCCACCTTCGACCCAGTTTGCGGCCTATAACCGCCTGGAAGTTGAAAAAGAAATGAAAATCCTTCCAGACTATGGGCACGATGCCCTCAACGTCAAGGTTAATGACTATGCCTTTGATTACTTGGTGGGGACACGATTTTTAGGTGATTAATTTTTCGATACAATGAATGCAGAAACTAGGTCGTGAAAAGCCTGGTTTCTTTTGTTTTCAAGAGTCATCTTTTATGGTAAAATGTAGGAGATTATTAGAAAAATGAGGTTGTAGACATGTCTAAATTTTTAGTTTTTGGTCACCAAAATCCTGATACAGATGCCATTGCATCATCATACGGTTGGGCTCACTTGGAGCGTGAAGTGTCTGGTCGTGATGCGGAAGCAGTTGCACTTGGAACGCCAAATGAAGAAACAGCCTTTGCGCTTGACTATTTTGGTGTGACAGCACCGCGCGTGGTTGAGTCTGCTAAGGCAGAAGGCGTTAGCCAAGTCATCTTGACGGACCACAATGAATTCCAACAATCAATCGCAGACATCAAGGATGTGGAAGTTGCAGCTGTTATTGACCATCACCGTGTTGCCAACTTTGAAACGGCAAATCCATTGTACATGCGTTTGGAGCCGGTTGGTTCAGCATCTTCAATCGTTTACCGTGCCTTCAAAGAAAATGGTGTGACACCTCCAAAAGAAGTAGCTGGACTTCTTCTATCAGGTTTGATTTCAGATACGCTCTTGCTCAAATCTCCAACCACTCACGCAACAGATCCACAAGTTGCAGCTGAATTGGCTGAAATTGCTGGTGTGAACTTGGAAGAATATGGCTTGGCACTCTTGAAAGCAGGAACCAACCTTGCCAGCAAGTCAGCAGAAGAATTGATCGACATCGACGCAAAAACCTTTGGTTTGAACGGCAATGACGTGCGTGTAGCCCAAGTCAACACAGTGGACATTGCAGAAGTTTTGGAACGCCAAGCAGAAATCGAAGCAGCTATGACAGCAGCATCAGCAGCAAATGGCTACTCTGACTTTGTTTTGATGATTACAGACATCGTTAACTCAAACTCTGAAATCCTTGCCCTTGGAAGCAACATGAACAAGGTGGAAGCAGCCTTCAACTTCAAGTTGGAAAACAACCATGCCTTCCTTGCTGGTGCCGTTTCCCGTAAGAAACAAGTGGTGCCACAATTGACAGAAGCGTTTAACGCATAAATACCTAGCACCTTCGGGTGCTTTCTTTATTGAAAGGAAAATCATGGCTTACACAGTAAATTTTAAAGAAGTCGAAACGACAGGCTTGGAAACTAGTCCAGTCGCAGAAGTCTTGGCCGGTCTGCGTGCCAACGAAGCCCGCTATTTCTGGAACAAATACAAGCAGGAGTTCGTGGTCTATAGCCCAGAGGAGAAGCCTGAAATCCTGCCCTTCATCGAGAAGGTCCTGGCAGAGCGGGACATGAACTTTCCATATACCCCGCTTAACGTAGCCCAGCTTGAGGTAGATGGCGTTCTCTGGTCTTTTGTCTTTTATGATAATGGCCTGGCTGTCAATGTCCTCTATACGCTAGAAGAAGGTGGCAAACGAGCTGTCGGTTTCAAATTGTCAGACGGGATTGACATTCCCAAAGAATTTGAAGGCAAATTCAAGTTTGCCCGCCAACGCTCCAAACTAGCTGGGGAAATCCGTGGAACTTACTTTAATGTTAAGGGTGAATATTTATAAGTTAGAATCTCAAGCAGTTGATTTTGCTTGGGATTTTTTATGCTGTTGAGACTGACTCTGTTTTAAATTAGAATTATCTGACAATTATAATCAAAGATTGACATTTACCTGCTTTTCTGTTAAGCTTGTACTATTGAAAAATGAGGTATCATGAAAAATAAAATTCTCCTAGCTGGTCTGACGGCTAGTTTAATCATTCTTTCTTTATCCATTGGCAGTCATGTCGGCTTTTCCTGGCTTGGGCTTTTTCAGGGACAGGATACGTCTAGGATCCTCTTTTGGGAATCGCGTCTTCCCAGAACTCTTGCCATTATCTTAGCCAGTGGGGCCATTTCCCTGTCGGGCTTGTTAATGCAAACCGTGTCACAAAATCCCTACGCAGCCCCCTCGACAACAGGGACGACAGAGGCAGCCCAGCTGGGCATTCTCTTGTCTTTATTTGCCTTTCCCAAGGCCACTCTCTTTCAAAAAATGAGTTTTGCCTTTCTTGCTGCCCTGCTCTTTACAACGGTTTTCATCCAAGTTATCCGGCGCTTGCAGTTCAAGGAAAAGTGGGTTCTGCCCCTGGTTGGGCTGATTTACAGTGGTATTATCGGCTCTTTTGCCCAGATGATTGCCTTTCGGTTTAACCTCATTCAGTCCATGACCGCATGGAGTCAGGGTTCTTTTTCCATGATTCAGCGCAATCAGTACGAATGGCTCTTCTTGTTGGTTTTCGTTTTGATTGCCATTTGGTACTATTCGGATGCCTTTTCGGTCATGGCTTTGGGTGAGGATGCCAGTCGGAGTTTGGGTCTGCCTTACCAAGCCTATGAGACCTTGGATCTAGCCTTGGTGTCTCTGACCTCGGCTGTGACCATGATTACGGTCGGCGCTCTGCCATTTCTGGGCGTTATCATTCCCAATCTGGTTCGGCAGTACGCAGGCGATTATTTCAAGAAAGTCAAAGGCTTGGTGGTCATCTGGGGCATCCTCTTGGTCTTGGTCTGTGACATCTTGGCACGTTTGGTCATCTGGCCTTACGAGGTCTCAGTTTCTTTGATTTTGGGAGTGGTCGGCACCCTAGCCTTTCTCCTCATTATCTGGCAAGGAGCGCGTGCATGAACCGTATCAAACGCTCAACCTTGCTTCTGATTGGCATTTTGTCGGCCATCGCTGTTTTGGGAACGCTATTTTATCTCCTGCCAGATGGTAGTCTGCCCAATTCTTACATCCTGAACCTACGCTTGAAAAAATTGCTGGTCTATCTGGTGGTGGCTGTCATTGCTAGTTTTTCCACCTTCAGCTTTCAGGCGGTGACGGGCAATCGTTTCCTGACCCCGTCTGTGCTGGGACTGGAAAGTTTCTACGTCCTCATGCAGTCTCTTTTCCTCTTTTTCTTTTGGAAATGGTCGCAGGGATTGGCACCAAATTCCCTGACCGAATTTTTCATGGTGCTGGGCTTGCAGGCTGGATTTTTCTTGCTCTTGCAACCAGCTATCAAGGCACTTTTGAATAAGGGAATTGGTCTTATTCTTCTCATTTGCATGACCTTGGGAACCTTTTTTCGTAGCACATCCACCTTTCTACAAGTCTTGATGGAGCCCAATGAATACGACAAACTGCAGTCCAAACTCTTTGCCTCCTTGCAGAATGTCAATGAGGGCGTCCTACTTGTGGTGGTGGGATTGGCCATTCTGATTTGTGGTTTGCTCTACCGAAAGGGCAAGGTACTGGATACCTTTTATCTGGGAAAAGACAATGCTCGGCTCTTGGGCGTGGACGTGGAAAAGGAGCAGCAACAGCTTCTTTGGTTGGTTGCTCTGCTAGTTTCAGCCTCCACAGCCTTGGTCGGTCCCTTGTCTTTCTTGGGCTTCATTCTGGCCAATCTCACCTATCAGCTGGTCAACGATTTTCGTCATCGAACCCTCTTTTTAGTTGGCTCTCTGCTCGGCTTTGTTAGCCTTTTACTGGCTCAAACCTTGGTCGAAAGAGTCTTTAACTTCAATATCAGTATTCGGACGGTCATTGAATTGATCGGTGGCATTTTCTTCTTTTATCTCTTGTACAAGGAGCGTAATAAGCTATGATTAAAATGGAAAATATTTCCAAGAAATATGGGACCAATCCAATCTTAGACGAAATTGGTCTTAACATCGAAAAAGCTAAGTTTACCGCCTTTATCGGACCAAATGGCGCAGGCAAATCAACGCTTTTATCGCTGATTAGCCGACTTTTGCCCAAGGAGCAGGGGCTGCTCTATATAAAGGGGCAGGAAATCGAAAGTTGGGACTCGGTTGAATTAGCCAAGGAATTATCCATGCTCAAGCAAAAGGTGGATTATCAAGTCAAATTAACGGTCGAGGAGCTAATTTCCTTCGGTCGCTATCCCTACAGCAAGGGACGCTTGACAGCTGTCGACTATGAGCATATCAATCAGGCTATTTCCTATATGGAATTGGATAATTTCCGCGATCGTCCTATTGACCAGTTATCGGGGGGGCAGTTGCAGCGGGTCAACATTGCCATGATTTTGGCTCAGGATACGGAGATTATCCTCTTGGACGAGCCGCTCAATAATCTGGACATCAAGCAAGGGATTTTGATGATGAAAACCCTCCGTCGTCTGGTGGATGACCTGCACAAGACGGTGGTGGTTGTCATTCACGACATCAATGTGGCTAGCCAATTTGTCGACCAGATGGTCGCCTTTAAAGATGGCAAGGTCTATTCCCAGGGGCAACCCCATGAGGTCATGACGGAGCCTATCCTCAGCTCCCTTTATGATATGGAGCTGACCATCGCCGATATTGACGGCAAGAAAATTTGTCTCTATAAATAGAAAGGAAAAATTATGAAACGCATCACACTCGCATTTTTAGCACTCTTTAGCATCATTGCTCTAGCTGCTTGTTCGTCAGCGGAGCAGGCCAGCACCTCTCAGGACATTACTATTCAAACCTCGACGGGTGAGACAACCGTTCCAAGTAATCCCAAAAAGATTGTGGTTTTGGACTACGGTGTGGCTGACAGCCTGCGTGCCCTTGGCAAGGAAGACACTATCGTCGGGATGCCAAAAGACAGCCTGCCAACCTATTTGAAGGACTTGAAGGATAAAAAAGAGATTACAAACGTTGGTAATCTGCGCGAAGTCAACCTTGAAACGGTTGCGGAGTTGGAACCGGATTTGATTATCCTGTCCAGTCGTACGCAGGACCAGCAGGCAGAGTTTGAGAAAATTGCGCCAGCTATATACTTTGAGACCTCTACTTCTGATTATTTGAACTCTGTCAAGACCAATGCTACTGAATTGGCAAAACTCTTCGGAGACGAGGCAGTCAAAGAAGCTGAAAGCAAGCTGGCTGATATCGACACACTTGTTCAAACGGCTCAAGACAAAAATAAGGACACCCAATTGACCACTCTAACTGTCCTGCTCAATGAAGGCAGTATGGCAGGCATTGCTCCAGACGGCCGTTATTCCTTTATTTATAAGACATTGGGCTTTCAACCAACTGACCTCAAGCTGGAAGAAAACACCCAAGGAAATCAAGGCAGAAGTCACGGTTCCAGCCTGAGCTTAGAGAGTGTCAGCCAGATCAACCCAGACATCATCTTTGTTGTTGACCGCACCCTGGCCATCGGTGGCGACGATACGCAAAATTCGGACATTCTCAACAACGCCCTCATCCAGGAAACCAATGCTGGTAAGAACAAGAAAATCATCACGCTGACACCAGACCTCTGGTACCTGTCAGGTGGTGGTCTTGAGTCAACCAAGCTTATGTTTGAAGAAGTAGTTGCTCGTCTTGAAAAATAAAATGCTCGACTAGAACATCAAATATAATAGAAAAAACTAGCTTTTCCAGGCTAGTTTTCTTTGTCTTTCTTATCGCTTGGTCCTCTCAACCAGTCGTTCCAATCCGGGAATTTGAAGTTGGGTACTCTGAGAAAATCGTCCGGCTGGACCTTCCTTCTATCGTTCACATAGTTTTCTGTGTTGTTTTTGAAACCAGGAACCTTCAATTCAGGACTGGGAAAATGGAGGGAGAACTGAGGCAATTTGAAATTGGTATGAGGCAGGTTTTGGTAGATGCCTTCCAGCCAGATTTTATAGCGGGTATCAATTAGTAAGCGGCTCAATTTGTCCAACATCTGGGCCTTTTCATCTGGCAATTCCTTGCGCAGTCGGTCGATTTCCTGCAATTTTTGGAGGGGGTTGACGGTCAAGTCCGCTAGTTTTTCAATACCAGCCTCCATGATGAGCCCGAAGAAGAGGTCGAAAAATTCCTGTAATTCCTCCTCTGTCAGGCTGGCTGTCCAGGTTTTGAGGGTTTGGTCAACCTGCAAGCTATCCTCTGTTAGTGCTGGAGCAGGCTTGAAGTCGTTGCCGTTAATTTCCCAGGAAAAGCTAATATGCTGGAGGAGACCAATGGTATTGCTCTGGACGATTTGAACATGGTCAGGAGTTTCCAGCATCATACCGACCACAGAATTTTGCGGGATAATGGGGTGAATCCGATCAGCAAGCATCAGGTAGCTCGGACTTTCCAGGTGTTTCTTATGGAGTCCAGGAGCATCGTAGGGATAGACCTGCAAAATCCGTTCCTGCAAGTCAGCCGCAAGCTTGCTGCTGGCATAGAGTGCCAGGTTGCCCCCCTTGGAGTGACCAGAGATATAAAACAGTCCTGGCTGGCTCCCTATCAGCCCTTCCAAGTATTCCTTGGCGGACTTTTGGGCAGGAATCTCCTCCATGTAGGTCATGTGGAAATCTTCCTTCCAGCCGATAATGGTATCATCTGTCCCCCGGAAGCAGGTGACAATGGTCTGCCGGTCTAGGCGGTAGCTGATGACCGCAAACTGTTTCTGCAGGTCCAATTCATATTGGTCGACATAGGCAAAGGCCCGTAGATGCTTGAAGCGCTTGGCCTGGGCTAGCAACTGAAACATGGCTAGTCGGCTCTTTGTCACCATAGAAAAAGGTGGGAATTCATCCTGGTATTTAGCTGCGAAATCTTCTGCTAATTGGTCGATTCGGACGCCTTTTTCAGTAAAGTCAGCTGGGACTAGACTGTCGAAGGGCAGATAGGCTAGCTCGGTCAGGGCCAAAATATCTAGCTTGTTGAGCGGCCGATCATAAAAACTATCGAATTGACTTTCTTTTAGGTAATCAAGTAGGTTTGCCATAGTAGTCTTAGTATAGCGGATATTGTGGAAAATGACAAATTTGAAAGGTTTCTGGAGCAATTTTACGATATAATAATAGTATAGCCAAGGAGGTCCCTATGCAAAAGATTCTATTGATAGAAGACGATAAGATCATCAGCCAGCTGGTGGCCAAGAATTTACGAAATTGGAGCTATGAGGTGGAGGAAGTGGCTGACTTTCAGGATATTCTCAGCCAGATTGACCGCTTTCAGCCACACTTGATTCTCCTGGATATCGGTTTGCCCTTTTTCAACGGTTACTATTGGTGCCAGGAAATTCGTAAGACCTCCCGCATTCCGATTATGTTTTTGTCCTCTCATGACCAGCCCATGGCCATTAACATGGGGGCTGATGATTATGTGACCAAGCCCTTTGAGATGACGGTCCTCTTGGCCAAGATACAAGGCCTGCTCCGTCGGACCTATGATTTTGTTGGTGAGCAGAGCTTGCTCTGGTTTGGAGAGATTTCCCTTGACCTTAAGACCATGCAGGTTCAGTACGACCAGCAGGTGGAGGAGTTGACCAAGAACGAATTTCAGATTTTGCGGGTTCTTTTCGAGCATGGTCAGGAAGTGGTCAGCCGGGAGGAGCTCATGCGCCAGCTCTGGAATAGCGATATTTTCGTAGATGACAATACCCTGTCTGTCAACATGGCCCGCCTTCGGAAGAAGTTGGATGAACTGGGGCTACCGGGCTTGATTGCTACCAAGAAAGGGGTCGGCTACGGCCTGGTGAAAGCTCATGACTAGAGAAGATTATCGGCTCTTTCTGACCAGCTGGATCCGCCACCGCCTGCCCTATCTCCTGGCCTACCCGGCCCTGGCCCTCTTCATCTACGGCCTCAGTTACCTCTTTGAGCTGGACCGCCCCCTCATCTCCTATGGTCTCTTGCTCCTGAGCCTGGTCTGGCTCTTGGCATTAGGCTGGGACTTGTTGGCGGATGTTTCTCGCTTTGGTAAATACTGGCGTGGTCAGCAGGCGGCATCAGGTAGCCCAGCAGAGCGGTATTTGCAGGAAAAGGTCCAGCAGCTAGAAGCCCAAAACAAGCTCTTGCAGGAGCAGCAACTTCAAGCCAAGACCGAATTGGACGACTACTATACCCTCTGGGCCCACCAGATGAAGATCCCGATTGCTGCCAGTCAGCTCCTGGCCAAGGAAATCGACCAGCCAGACATCCGTTACCAGCTGGAAAATCAACTTTTCAAAATCGAGCAATACACAGGTCTGGTCCTCAATTATCTTCGTCTGCAATCCTTCCATGACGACCTGGTTATTGAGCGGGTGGACCTGGAAGAACTGGTCAAGAGCCTGATTAAAAAATATTCCCTCTTTTTCATCCAGGCCAGAACCAAGCTGGATTTGGGAGACCTATCGCGAGTCCTAAAAACAGACAAACGCTGGCTGGGTCTCTTGATTGAACAAGTCCTCTCCAATGCCCTCAAATATTGTGAGAATGGGACCATTTCCATTTTCCTAGACGGTCATGACCTGGTCATTCGAGATACGGGTCTGGGGATTGCGGAGAGTGACGTGCGGCGGATATTTGAGCGTGGTTTTTCAGGTTTCAACGGTCGTAGAACCCAACAGTCTTCGGGCCTTGGGCTTTATCTCTCCAAGAAAATCGCTGCGGAGCTGGGCTATTCCCTCACCCTCAAATCCAAGTTAGGCAAAGGGACTGAAGTCCGGATTGGGATAAAAGAGACAGAACTGGCCTTGGATTAAGTGACAATTTTGTAAGGTAAATGAAAGTTTGGGCTATGGCAGGCCTTGGGTTGAAACTGTAAAATGGGATTATAAAAATAAGAACTTGTATTCACAGTTCGGTACCTGATTCATGGCTAGTTTGCTGCCCCTCATAGCCCTTGATTAGCAAAAACTATTTCTTATCTCAATGACCGCACTTGTGACTACAGTTTCCAAAGGAGAAGTATCATGGTTTTACTAGACGTGCAACATGTACAAAAGATTTATAGTTCTCGGTTTAAGGCGGGGCAGGTCGAGGCTCTCAAGGATATCCATTTTACGGTGGAGGAGGGCGAATACCTGGCCATCATGGGTGAGTCAGGTTCTGGAAAATCCACCTTGCTCAATATTCTTGCGACCCTGGACAAGCCGACCCGTGGCCATGTCCTGCTCAATGGTGTCAATACAGAAACGATTAAGAGCAAGGAATCCGCTGCCTTTCGCCGGGAGAAATTGGGCTTTGTTTTCCAGGACTTTAACCTCTTGGACACCCTCTCTGTCAAGGACAATGTTCTCTTACCTCTGGTCCTGTCCCAGTACCCGATTGATGAGATGAATAAGCGGCTGGTCCATACTCTAAATAGTCTGGAAATTGCGACCTTGCAGAACAAAATGCCTTACGAGATTTCGGGTGGTCAGCAGCAACGGGTAGCGGTGGCGCGTGCCATCATCACCCAGCCAGAAATACTCTTAGCGGATGAGCCAACTGGAGCCCTCGACTCCAAATCAACAGCAACCCTTCTCGATATCTTTGAAAAAATCAATCAAAAAGGGCAAACCATTTTGATGGTAACCCACTCGACAGCGGCAGCCAGTCGCGCCAAACGGGTCCTCTTTATCAAGGATGGTATCCTCTACAATCAAATCTACCGTGGTGAGCGAACTAGTCAGGAAATGTACCAGCTGATTTCAGATACCTTGACAGTCATGGCGAATCGAGGTGAGTAGTATGTTTGGACTAACCTTTCGATTGGGCTTAACCAATCTCAAAAAGAACCGCAGGCTCTATTTTCCCTATGCCCTGATGACCATTTTGTCTACAGCCATTGCCTATATTTTTGCCTCGCTTGCCTTTCATCCTGATTTAGGTCAGGTCAAGGGGGCCAATGGGGTGATTCAAGTGCTGGGCTTTGGTATGATTGTAGTCATGTTGGCCGTTGCCATCATGGTCTTCTATGCCAATAGTTTTGTTATGAAGCAGCGGTCAAAAGAGTTTGGAGTTTATAGCGTTCTAGGTTTGGAGAAAAAACACCTTCTCTTAATGACGTTTTTGGAAAATCTGGTCTTTTCAACCAGCACTATTCTGTCAGGTTTACTCTTGGGCCTGGCTCTGGACAAACTCTTCTATGCCCTCTTGCTGAGGGCTATGCAGATGCCTGTTGTCCTAGCTTCAACCTTTCAGTTGAAAAGTTTGGTAACTGTAGTCATCTATCTCTTTGGGATTTTTGCCTTGGTCAGTCTCTTTAATATTGGGAAACTGGGCTTGACCGATTCACTCAAGCTGGTTCAGGGCAAGAAGCGAGGGGACAAGAAAACAGGCTTCCTCTGGCTACAAACCCTCTTAGCCCTTATCCTATTGGGGGCAGGTTACGCCATTGCCCAACTAGTGACCAGTCCGCTAACAGCTATTCCAAGTTTCTTCGGAGCGACGCTTCTGGTTATTTTTGGGACTTATTTGCTTTTCCAATCAGGTGTCATCAGTCTCTTAAACTGGCTAAAGAACCGTCAGACCTATTTCTACAAGCCAGAGAATTTTATTTCTGTATCCAACTTGATTTTCCGTATGCGGAAAAATGCTCTAGGGCTTGCGACCATTACCATCCTATCAAGCATGTTCTTGGTGACCATGGTTGGAGGACTCAATATTTACATCGGTGGCAAAGATTATATTGCCAATCAAAATCCAAATGACTATTCGATCGATGTTGGGATGCAGCCAACAACTTCAAAATCACAAGTGGAGGAGTGGGCGGAAGCTATCTTAGAAGAGAAGGATATTCCTGTTGAAAGTAAGGTGGTCTATCCTTACCAGCAAGCCTCTTTTACTGAGGTGACAAACCAACACGTAAGATTTTTTACGGTTGAAGATGTAGCTAGCGTAGATTTCTCTGACCTGGGTGTTGGTTTTATCCTTGATCAAGCCAGCTATGAAAAGATGACTGGAGAAGCGCTCCAGCTGGCAAGTGACCAAGTAGCCATTTATAGTAAGGGAGTCCAGTATCAAGCTGGTCAAACCCTCACCTTTGATGAAAAGGAGATGGAAGTTGTCCAAGTCTTGCCCAAGAATGTGACCTTGGGGCATCTGCCTGACCATATGTCTTTCAATGTCAGTCAGTACTTAGTCGTTGTGGTTCAAGATTTGACGATATTTGAAAATCAAGCTGAGAATCGCTATTATATGGGCTTTGAAAGCAGTCTATCAGAAGAAGAACAAGTAAGTAGCCAGGAGATCTTCTTATCCGGTACTTTTGAAAGCGAACTGTGGACTTCCAATATTTTGCCAGATGGTACTAACACTGTTAGTCTCGCCTACCGTGCCTATGCGACACGGAATTACTTCAGTTTTGCGGGCTCTCTCTTCTTCATCGGTCTCTTGCTATCACTCATCTTTTTGATGGCAGTGGTGCTGGTGATTTACTTCAAACAGATTTCAGAAGGCTATGAAGACAGAGATCGCTTCGTCATTATGACCAAGGTTGGTCTGGATGAGGACCAGACTAGACAGTCCATTCGCAAGCAATTGCTGACCGTCTTTTTCCTACCTATCCTACTTGCCTTTGTCCATCTTGCATTTGCCTACAAGATGCTATCATCCATTCTTTTGTCTATCGGTGTGGTCAATGCAGGGCTCATGTTGCAGGTGACTGCAGGCATCTGTGGTGGCTATCTCCTCCTCTACCTAGTGGTCTATGCCATCACGACACGGTCTTACAAACAGATTATTTCCTAAACTTGGGGCAACCCAAGTTTTTTATTTTTTGAATAGTTTTCGCTATTTTGCTTTACATACTAGCCACCTTGTGTTAGACTATAGATACAAAACTAATAGGTAAAACAAACTAGTGATAGAAGATAAAGAAAATCGCTTTTATTTTTATCAGACTAGTATGTATTACAAACTAGGTAGGGAATCAGTATGAAGTTGGATAAGAAAAGTCGGGAAAATTGGGAAGTGGCAGGCATCACGCTTGTGACGGCTATTATAACTGGCTGGACTTTGGGTTCTATTTTGATCTTAGGTATCCTGTTAGCATCAGGCCTACTGTTTGGATTTTTTACAGATGATGAGGAGGCCTTATGAAAGAAACCCAAATGCTCAAGGGGGTCCTGGATGGCTGTGTTTTACAAATTATCAGCCAGAAGGAGATTTATGGTTATGAATTGGTTCAGGAGTTGAGAAATCAGGGCTTTGAAAACATGGTCGGAGGGACGGTTTATCCACTCCTTCAGAAGTTAGAAAAAAATGACCTGATTCTTAGTCAGAATAAGCCCTCGCCAGACGGACCCGACAGGAAGTATTTTTATTTGACAGACCAGGGAAAGGCTTATCTAGAAGATTTTTGGAGCCAGTGGACGGAATTGGTCCAAAAGGTTCAGCGATTGAAAGGAGAATAAGATGAGCAAACAAATGGAATACCGTAAGCAGATTGAAGTGATTGAAAGCCAGCTGACCAAGGAAAACAAGGAATACATGGGGCGTATCAATGGCTACATGATGATTGCCTCTGTCTTTCACAGGCAGGAAGAAGCAGTGACTGCCCAGCTCTTATCCATTTACCAAGATGTTCTTGAAGCCCAAATAGACGGGCTTTCTGCGGAGGATTATCTGGGCAAAGACAGCAAGCAAATGGCGGATGATTTGTTGAACTATTTGCCTCCGATCGGAGTCAAGGAAGTTGGACGCCTGGCAGGGCTTGTCTGGCTAGTCTATGTCGGCAGTCGATTTCTCATGGAATTTGCAGGATCAGGCACAGTCCAATTTAATTGGTTAGCACTGGTGTGTGATAGTTTGCTGGCCTTTCTACTGCCGGCTGGCATCATGCTCTTGTTACGGAATTTGATTTACCAAACTTCTAAACTGAAAATTTGGGCGACCTATATTGGTTTTCCACTGGTCTATGTAGCAATTTTGGCCGGTCGTTTCATCCTATTGCCGGATGGTACAGACATCTCTTTGACTGGTTGGACAAGCCTGATTCCAGTCATCCTCATCGGTCTCGCTCTGCTATGTTACCGTAAGGAAAAGCTGGTCAGCCATGTCTTTCTGCCGACCTATGGACTCATGCTTGCTGGTGGAATTCTCAATCTGGTTATGATGGTGCCAACTTGGTTAAATCTGGTCTTGGTCATTCTGCCAGCGGTGGTTTTCTGGATTGGCTCTATGGTCTTGCTGGTGAGAAAACCGAAAGTGGTCAAGTAATTTTTTGGTATAATGAGATGAACTATGAAATAATTAACTAAGATGTTCGGAGGATGAGGTGATATATTCCAGAGGAGAAAGACTAGAAGTCAAACGACATGTTGGTTAAAAACATTTGACAATTGAATGAGGGGATGCTATACTTAAGCTAATGATAAGTAAGTTCCATTGGAACACAAAAAGCCCCTGACAGATTCCACAATGTCAGGGGTTTTCTTTTGGCTCTTAGCTAGTTCTAGCTAGCGCCCTAGGGTTATTTGTTGCGTGAGTTGAGCCAATACTCAAACAATGCTGTTAGGATAGATTCCAGCAAAGGTGCAACAAACACGATGATAAATAAGTCCATTAGACCACTTCACCCCCTCTCTATCCCAAAGGGGCAAGGAGAGATACCAGAAATCTGTCCAGCCTATCAGAGGCTCAAAAAGTCTTTGGATATATTCTATTTTCCTGATAAACCAACAAGATTGTATTTTCAACGGTTGGATAGATACAAATCACTGTAACTTCACATAAAGGTGAACAAATTACAAAATTAACTCAATACAAGGTGCTAGAAACCTTATTAAATCAACGTTTATAGACAACAAAGGAGAAAACCATGACATTTGAAGAAATTTTACCAGGCTTGAAGGCCAAGAAAAAGTACGTCCGCACAGGTTGGGGTGGGGCGGAGAACTACGTCCAGCTCTTTGACACCATCGAGGTCAACGGCCAAAAGCTAGAAGCGACGCCCTATTTCCTCATCAACGTGACTGGCGAGGGCGAAGGCTACTCCATGTGGAGCCCGACCCCTTGCGATGTCCTTGCGACCGACTGGGTGGAAGTCCATGACTAAGACGGCCCTCATCACCGGCGTTTCCAGCGGCATTGGTTTAGCACAGGCGAAGATTTTTTTGGAAAATGGCTGGCGTGTCTACGGGATTGATCAGGCCAGCAAGCCTGATTTGGTAGGCGATTTCCACTTTCTACAGTTAGACCTGACAGGCGATTTATCGCCTGTATTTGACTGGTGTCAGGAAGTCGACTTGCTCCTTCACACAGCTGGCGCTTTGGATGATTACAAGCCACACTTGCAAGTCACCGATGAAGCATTAGAGCAACTCTTCGCCGTCAACTTTTTCTCTGTGACTAGACTGACCCGCCCCTATTTGGAAAAAATGGTGGCTAGAAAATCGGGGACCATCATTACCATGTGTTCCATTGCCTCTAGTCTGGCTGGTGGCGGGGGTTCTGCCTATACAGCCTCCAAGCACGCTCTAGCAGGCTTCACCAAGCAATTAGCCTTGGATTACGCCAAGGACCATATCCAAGTGTTTGGCATTGCACCGGGCGCGGTTCAGACAGGTATGACGGCTGCCGATTTTGAGCCTGGTGGCCTAGCGGACTGGGTGGCAGACCAGACCCCTATCGGACGCTGGACCCAGCCCAGCGAAATCGCAGAGCTGACCTTCATGCTGGCTACTGGTAAACTGGCTTCCATGCAAGGCCAGATCATCACCATCGACGGTGGTTGGAGTTTGAAATGATGAAAAATGTTTTACTAGGCTTGGTCAAGACCCTGCTTGTTCCCATAGTGTTATTGCTAGTTACCAAATTTTGGTGGGGCTTGCCCAGCGCCTTGGTTTATTTGTTGATTTTGAATGCCTATCTGATGTCATTCTATCTGTTTGAAGTGCCAAAGCAGCAGTTGAAAAAGAAGTTGGCATTTATCCGATCGGCGCTCTGGTGTCAGTTGATTTTCTTGGCTTTCTTCCTCACCATTGGTCTGCCTAATCGACATGGTCAGACCAGTGAGAGTTTTTGGCAAATGGCGCATCCAGTCAAATTTCTAATCGTCGGCTTGGCAGTAGCCAGCGTCATATGTCTGTTCTTATGGAAGAAAAAGGAAGAGGGTCAGTCATGAAATGTGTCGCCTTGGTATTTGAATATTTTGAAACCTTGGATTTATTTGGTCCGGTGGAATTGTTGGCTGGTATTCCAGCTATTGACTTTTCCTATCAGTCTCTAGCTGGTGGGCTAGTCCGCAATCGTCAGGAAGTGGAATTGGTGACTCAGCCTCTTGATTTGACTAGTCCTATTGACGTTTTGCTCCTACCGGGTGGTCGGGGAACCCGTACCTTGGTTGAAAATGAAGCCTTCTTGACCAGTTTAGGACAACTGGCTTAGCAGGCATCATGTGTTTTGTCTGTTTGCACTGGCAGCGTCCTCTTAGCAAAAGTGGGTCTGCTTGATGCTAAGGAGGCGACCAGCAATAAACTTGCTTTTGACTGGGTGACCAGTCAAGGTCCAGCGGTCAACTGGAAGAGACAGGCACGCTGGGTTCGTGAAGGGAAGTATTACACTTCTTCAGGTGTCTCCGCGGGCATGGATATGGCGCTCAGTTTTGTGCGGGACCAATTTGGTCAGGAACTGGCTGAGCAGATTGCCCGACAGGCAGAATATCATTGGCAGGATGACCCAGACAGGGATGATTTTGCTCCTGCCGGGTAATTTAGAAACAAGCAGCTTGGCCGTTGAACTCAGTCTTGAGAAGTAGAGAATTGTTTGGGATGAACTGGTTGCTGCGTAGAGGGCAGATTATCAACAGTTAGAGTTTTTAAATAGGAGAATTTTATGATAGAAACACCACGTTTATTGCTCCGTCCTTGGACGGTGGATGATGCGGAGAACCTCTTTGCTCTGGCCTCGCATCCTGAAATCGGACCGCGTGCAGGGTGGCCAGCCCACCAATCCTTAGAAGAAAGTCGGAACGTTATCGAGACGGTCTTTACCCAACCAGAAACCTATGCTCTTGTAGATAAGATTACTGGAAAGCCTGTCGGTGCTATTGGCTTAATGATTGGAGGTGCTAGTAAACTGACGACTTCGGATAAGGAAGCGGAGCTAGGCTACTGGCTAGGACGTGATTATTGGGGACAAGGTTTGGTTCCAGAGGCAATCCGAAAACTGCTCTACCATGCCTTTGAAACCCTAAAATTAGAAACTGTCTGGTGTGGCTATTTTGAGGGCAATGAGCAATCCAGGCGTGCCCAGGTCAAGTGTGGTTTTACCTATCATCACAAGCTGGAGAATGTTGAGTGTTCGCTGATTGGTGAGGTTCGGACGGAGCATGTGACCCGTCTGACCAGAGCTAGTTGGCTAGAAAGTAAGGAGAAATGATGATTCCAACACAATTATGGCAAGAATATTTGACCGTCAATCCGCAGGCGGGCCCTGAGCCAGAGGCTTGGGCTTTTGGTGCAGTACCAGATGAATTAGCAGACCTAGTGGCGCGTGGAATCAAGACGGCAACCAGCTCTGCTTACCCACTTTACGAACTAGAAGGGGAAGAAATTCCACAGACTGGTGGTTACGACATCATTCTGGATAGCCAAGGTAATTCCGTTTGCATTATCGAAACGACCAAGGTCTATATTGCCCCTTTTTCGCAAGTGACGGAAGAACATGCTTTTAAAGAAGGCGAGGGTAATCGTAGTCTGTCCTATTGGCGTCAGGTTCATGAGGAACTCTTCACCATTTGGCTGGAAGAGGGAGGTCTGACCTTCTCTGAAGATATGCTGGTGGTCTGCGAAGAATTTGAATTAGTCTATCCAAAATAGAGAATATTTCCGAGTTTGTAGACAAAGTCTCTTTTCGGACTTTCCTGAGGTGATGTCGGACGGTAGTAAACTTTCTAGTTTCTGGGTTTACTCCTCAAACAGTCTCCCAGACTGTTTGAGCTTCCTTCGGAATTCCATACCTAGTCATTGAGCCTAAGGTCTCAATGACTCCGAACGCCAGAAACGACAACGTTTCTAGCGTTTTCATCACAGCAGAAAGTCCCGACTTAGGGCTCACTCCGCTCGCAAAATAAACTTAATTTTTATTTTTTCATAGCAGAGCTACTCAGTTTATATATCCAGAGTTTAGTTTGTCTACGTTCTGTATTTCCTTGTATTTTTTTGTTGATTTGATATAATAAATATAAATAAAAGATTCACAAGGAGGTCTTTATGGACAAAGAAAAAGTGCTTGGTTTGTTGGACCAGTTGAAACCCATACTGGCTGGTAAGGCAGAGTCAATCGGTGCTGAAACGGCAAAACAGCTGACTGCAACCCTTGACCAGACTCGGGCTGAAGTAGTGCAGGGCGAGGGGATAGCTCTGGGAATAAGTTTGCAGGGCTTGGTTCAAGCTGTTTCCGATGCTAGTCTATCGGGAACAGAACTGCGTTTCACAGACGAGGAAAAACCTGTCTGGGAAGAACTAAAAAGCTTGACAGATAAGGAACGGACAGATATTTTTCGAGGTGTCCACTTGTTTTAATTGTTGGCCAGGAGGATGACCAGATGAAGCGACTATTTGATGATGATAGTTATATTTTTGTCCGTCTTTGGTATGTTTTTCGGACTGCTCGATTTACCAGATAATTGGTTCACTATGTTACTAGCAGTTTTTAGTGCCACTTTGTTATCCGAACTGGCCTATAGAAAATGGCTCCATAAATTCAAAGAGGTTTCGACCTCTTTTTCTTTATTCAATGCAGACTTGATTTTTGCTCTGCCATTTTCCAAAACAATCAAAATTTGCTATAATGGTAGCAGTATCAATGAAAAGAGAGTAAATCATGAGCAACAACTATGCAATCATCCTAGCAGCGGGCAAGGGAACCCGTATGAAGTCAGACCTGCCAAAAGTTCTCCATAAGGTGGCAGGCATCACCATGTTGGAGCATGTCAAGCGAGCTGTGGATGCTGTCAATCCTGCCAAGACCGTGACGATTGTGGGTCACAAGGCAGAATTGGTCCAAGCGGTCCTTGAAGGTCAGTCCGAGTTTGCCCTGCAATCAGAGCAGTTGGGAACAGGCCATGCAGTCATGATGGCGGAGCCAGCTCTAGCAGGTCTTGAGGGCCAGACTTTGGTTATCGCAGGTGACACACCTTTGATTACGGGTGAGAGCTTGAAAAATCTGATTAGCTTCCACATCAGTCATAAGAACGTGGCGACGATTTTGACAGCTCAGGCGGACAATCCTTTTGGCTACGGTCGCATTATCCGTAACGCTGACGGCGAAGTTCTGAAAATCGTTGAGCAAAAGGATGCCAGCGATTTCGAACAACAGGTCAAGGAAATCAATACAGGTACCTATCTCTTTGACAACAAGCGTCTCTTCGAGGCTCTCAAGGATATCAACACGGACAATGCCCAAGGGGAATACTATTTGACCGATGTTATTTCTATTTTCCGTCAGGCTGGTGAGAAGGTCGGGGCCTATATCCTCCGTGATTTTGATGAGAGTTTGGGGGTCAATGACCGTATTGCTCTTGCGACGGCGGAAGCTGTTATGCGCAAGCGGATCAATGAAAAACACATGATCAACGGCGTAACCTTTATCAATCCAGATGCGACTTACATTGACATTGACGTAGAAATCGGTACGGAGGCAGTCATCGAGGCCAATGTTGTCCTCAAGGGCGCAACGACCATCGGTGAGCGGACAGTTTTGACCAACGGCACCCGAGTTCGTGATTCCAAGATTGCAGCGGATGTGGTTATTACAAACTCCGATATTGAAGAATCTGTCATTGAAACAGGCGTGACAGTGGGGCCATTCGCCCATATCCGTCCTCAGTCCATTCTGGGTAAAGATGCCCACGTCGGCAACTTTGTTGAAGTTAAAGCTACGACAATCGGTGAACAGTCCAAGATTGGTCATCTGACTTATCTCGGTAATGCAACCATCGGAAAAGATGTCAACGTCGGTGCTGGTACGATTACAGCCAATTACGACGGGCAACACAAGTACCAGACAGTGATTGGTGATGGTGTATTTGTCGGCTCAAACTCAACCATCATTGCACCGGTAACTGTTGGCGATAATGCTCTCCTAGCAGCAGGTTCAACCATTACCAAAGATGTTCCGACGGATTCGATTGGAATCGGTCGCGGTCGCCAGGAAAATAAGGAAGGCTCTGCCAAACGTTTTCCTTTCCACCCTAGTCAAAAGTAGGAGTTTTTCATGAACTTTGAAGAAAAAACTATTGAGCGGACAGAGATTTTTAAGGGCAAAATTTTTGACGTCGTTGTCGATGATGTTGCCCTGCCAAATGGCGGAATCAGCAAGCGTGAGCTGGTTTTCCACAAGGGAGCAGTCTGTGTGCTGGCTCTGACAGCGGAAGGTAAGATTATCCTGGTCAAGCAGTATCGCAAGGCCATTGAACGCGCTATTTATGAAATCCCCGCTGGCAAGTTGGAACTGGGTGAAGAATGTACACAAGAAGATGCAGCCCTGCGGGAATTGGAAGAGGAAACCGGCTATCGGACAGACAAGCTGACCCTCTTGGCAGACTTCTATTCTGCTATTGGTTTTTGTAACGAGCGCATCTATCTTTATCTGGCTGAAAATCTGGTCAAGGTAGAAAATCCCCGTCCCATGGACGAGGACGAGGTCATCGAGCTCTATGAAGTGACCTTAGATCAGGCCCTGGACTTGGTGGCAAGTGGTGACATTTGCGACGCCAAGACCATCATGGCCATTCAATATGCACAACTAATGAGAAAGTAGGTCTAAACATGGGCAAGCCCCTGTTGACAGATGAAATACTAAAACGATTTAAGAAGGGTCAGAAACTGGAAGATACCAGTCAGTTTGGCCATTACAATCCGGATAAGGAAGTCTATTTGGAACCAGATGATTTTCAGGACTATCTGGACGAGGAAGGATACGAGGGCTATGTAGAAGGGCATACCATCCGCATCCCTGTCCAACCCTCGGTTGTTAAAAGCCGACGGATTGAGACCAATAAGCGCGAAGCCTTTCGCAGCAAGGTCAATACAATCTTGTTTTGGGTAGTGATTCTTGTTCTTCTGTTTATCGTAGCGGTTATTTTTTGGTAGGAGAGATTATGAAATTTGGAATTATCGCAGCCATGCCCCAGGAACTCAAGGTTTTGGTGGACTATTTGCAGGAGCCAGTCGAGACAGAAGTGCTTGGCAGAACCTATTATCAAGGCAAACTTGGCCAGCATGAGGTAGTTTTGGTCCAGTCAGGCATCGGTAAGGTCATGTCAGCCATGTCGGTGGCCATTTTGGTGGACCGCTTTGCGGTTGATGCCATTGTCAATACAGGATCGGCTGGTGCAGTGGCAGAGGGCATTTCAATCGGTGATGTGGTAGTGGCTGACAAGTTAGCCTACCATGACGTGGATTTGACAGCCTTCGGCTATGCTTATGGGCAAATGTCAGGGCAGGAACTGTATTTCCCGGCTGACCAGGCCTTGCTTGAGAAGGTGACAGCCGTTTTGGCAGAGCAGGAAATCGACAGCCATGTGGGTCTGATCGCAACAGGAGACAGTTTTATTGCAGGTGCTGATAAGATTGCGGCCATCAAAGGACATTTTCCAGAGGTCCTTGCTGTTGAAATGGAAGGAGCCGCCATTGCCCAGGCAGCAGTCAATCTGAGCAAGCCTTTCTTGGTCATTCGTGCCATGAGCGACACGGCTCAAGGCGATGCTAATATTACCTTTGATGAATTTATCATCCAGGCAGGCGAACGTTCTGCCAAGACATTGATTGCCTTTTTGGAGAAAGATTAAAACCCAGTCGTCGACTGGGTTTTGGTCTATTCTGTCGGGAAGGTGTAGTCTTTCAGGATTTCGATGCTTTCGATTTTCACATCTGTTTTGGGTTTGTCGTTTTCGCCGGTTTCTACAGCGGCGATTTTATCCACAACGTCCATGCCTTCGGTAACTTGACCAAAGACGGTGTGCTTGGTATCCAGGTTTGGATTGCCCCCGTTTTTGTAGGCTTGTAGGATTTTTTCAGGATAGCCTGCGCCAGCCAATTGACCGGACATATCGGTTGTGTTTTGGTTGATGAAGAACTGACTGCCGTTTGTCCCCGCACCAGCATTGGCCATGGAAAGAGAGCCACGGATATTGTAGAGGAAGGCAGAAATTTCATCCTTGAAACCATAGCCGGCATCCTTGGTCGTCCCCTTGCCAGCCCAAATGGACTCGCCACCGGTACCATTGCCCAGGGGATCTCCGCCTTGAATCATAAAGTCCTTGATAACCCTGTGGAAAATCGTACCATCGTAGTAGCCTTCTTTGGCGTGGGTCAGGAAGTTTTCCACCGTCATAGGGGCCAATTCAGGGAAGAGCTTGATGGTGATGTCTCCCTCGGTTGTTTTTATCTTGACCAGGGCCTCATTGTCAGCAACCTCTGGAATCAACTGTGGAAAAACGGCGTCAGGATTGTTGACAGCGTAGGCCAGGTCTTTTTTGAATTTGCTGGTTGCTGTCGAGTCAGAAGTTGTTTGCAGGGTAGAGCTTGAATTAGCCTCTTCAGTGCTGCTTGGTGTCGTTGTTGAGTTGGCGCAAGCTGTCAGTAGGAGGCTGCTAGCAAGGCCTAGAAAAAGTAGTTTTTTCATTTGTATCATCACTTTCATTTCAAAATTATGCTTCATTTTATCATGATTTTAGTCAATATTCAATTTCCTGGCCATTCAAATTATGATATACTATTCTTATAAATGTAAAAGGAGTATCTACTATGTTTGACAATCTTTTAGGTCCAGGTGGAAGTGTGGATGTAATTATGCTATTCATTTATGCAGTTGCCACCATTATTTTGGGGATTGTTGTCTATCAAATCGTCCGAAATTTTTTGGAATGGCATCGCAATAACCAGTCTCCGGTGGAAATTCGGCAGGCCAAGCTAGTGTCCAAGCGCACTCATATCTTTGGCAATGAAATGGCTAGGACCAATTACTATGTGACCTTTGAATGGCAGAAGGAGCGCAGGGAGTTTCGTGTCAAGCCTGAGGAATATGCCCTGCTTGCTGAAGGTGACCAGGGAGAATTGACCTTCCAAGGCAACCGCTTGCTCCAGTTTAAAAGACAAGATTAGACCAAGGTCCTGCAGTCATCTTCTGGCTAGCAGGAATTTTATTTGATTAAAAATAACTAAATATCTACAAATGATTTTTAGTTAATCTTTGAATAAATATCGATAAAAAGTTGATTATTTCAATATTTATGAATTAACTTTAATTATCTGAAATTCGTTTATTTTTGAAATTCTCTACAAAAATTGTATAATAAGAATTGCCGTTTTGCATAATGAAGAAGTTGCAGGATGCTTATTTATCAATGTGAGGATGTCAAAATGATACAAGCGCTAGAAATCAATCTAGTAACGAATGGAAATGGGGTGGAAGCGGTCCAGTTTTACCAAGATGCCCTGCAGGCTGAGGTCTGTAATCTGAAGAAATGGGCAGACTTTGTCCATCCTTGTCCCAAGGAGCACGAACATTTGCTCTTGAGCGCTGAATTAGTGGTCGGAGAGCATCGACTGATGATTTCGGATGAAAATCCTGCCTTTGAATACCGACAGGGCTACAATTTTTCGGCCTCTATTGTGGTGGATACGGCGGATAATGCTAGACGTATTTACGAGAAATTGAGCCGGGATGTACGGAAGATTATTGCTGAATACCAGGAAACACCTTGGGCTCCTGCCTATGCCAACCTTGAGGACCAATTTGGTATCTGCTGGCAGATTATGGTTGGTGCCTAACAGTCTGCAGTTCTTCTTGTCCTATGCCCATAAATAGGCTATAATTGAGTAGAAGTTTAAGTTTGGTGAGGAAGAGAACATGTCATTTGAGAAACGCATTGAGGAAATGTATAAAGACCATGAGGTCAAGCCTTATATTTCTCATGAACGCGATTTGGGTCAATGGTTGCTAGAACCCAAGCCGGTTCCCAAGCGCAATATGGTCCGTCTGGAAGAGGGAATTTTGCCGGGCGATATTATCTTGCTCTGGCGCATTAGTCTAGGTTCTTTTGAAACGACGACGCCCTATTCCAAGTATTTTGAGTACAGCTATGGGATTGACGGTCCTGCCCATATGGAACAACTGATTGCGGATGGCTATGCCCGCGTCGAAACAGCATTTGAGTCGCTGGATCACATTACTTCAACGGCCAAGAAAAATATTCTCAAGGCGGAAGGTGTGACAGGTTTGTCGAAAATGAAGGCGTCAGAAGTTAATCAAGCCCTCAAAGACCATTTGACGGAGGAACAATTGGCACCTTACTTCAAGGTTCGTGGCTACGCCTTGACCGAAAAAGGCCAGGCAGCACTGGACAATCACCCAGAAGTCATTGCCAAGCACCCGATGAAGAAGATGTATAAATCGTAAGGAATGGACTACTCTATTTAAAACAAAAGGCTATAAACATTTCACGGACTTAGGGGGAAATAACAATGAGCAAACTATTTAAAAATAAGAATTTCTATTTAGTATTATCTCTTCTAGTTTTGGTTGCTTTGTATTTTAGCAATCTTGATTCAAGATGGTTCTTTCTAGCTTATTTTGTTTATCTTATTCCTTATTGTTTGTTGGATTTATTTGATTATTTGAAAAGAAAGAAAAAGAAATAATTAGATTTTGTTAAACTCAATGGACTGGCTCAGCTGGTCTATTTTGTTTTTTCTTGACAGAAAACGCTATCAATGATATCCTAGTATCAAATATTGAAACGTTTCAAAAAATGTTTTGGAAAGGAGCCGTTTGTGGAAGAGCAAAAATCAATCACCATGAAAGACGTTGCGCGGGTTGCTGGTGTAAGTGTTGGGACAGTTTCAAGAGTTATTAACAATGAGCCAGGCGTTAAGGAAGCTACTCTTGAAAAAGTCAATGCAGCCATTAAGGAATTGAATTACATTCCAGATGTTTACGCCCGTGGCATGAAGAAGAACAAGACCGAAACCATCGCCTTGATTATTCCGACTGTTTGGCATCCTTTTTTTGGAGAGTTTGCCTATCATGTCGAAGTGGAGCTGAGTAAGAAAAATTACAAGTTGCTCCTTTGCAATATTTCTGGTCCAAAAAGGGAACTGGATTATCTGACTATGCTGCAACAAAATAAAGTGGACGGCATTATCGCCATCACCTATAGCCCGATTGACGATTATCTATCGTCCAATATCCCCTTTGTCAGTATCGATCGCACCTATGAAAACAAGGCCATTGCCTGTGTCAGCTCGGACAACCAAGCTGGTGCAGAACTAGCAGCGAACACCTTGATTGAAAAAGGTGGTAGCCATTTTGCCTTTATTGGTGGGCACAATAAAACCATCAACGAAACCAAAAAACGCAGAATTTATTTTGAAAAACGAATCACAGAAGCTGGCTATCCCTGCTATGTTCTCGATTTGGAAGAACCCTATAATGATTTTGTTGGAGAAGTAGAGAAATTTTTGATTGCCAACCCGCAAATTGATGCCATTTTCACCATCAATGATTTTACGGCCCTAGACACACTTGCTGTTTTGGAAAAACTGGGACGACGGGTTCCAGAAGATGTGCAGGTGATTGGCTATGACGGTATTCAGTTGGCAAGTGAACGTTCTTTAGAACTTTCTACCATTCGTCAGCCATTGGAGGACATGGCCCAAGAAGCAGTTGCCTGTTTAGTCGACATTATTGAGAAAAGGGAGCGCCCTCTCCAAGTTACATTACCAATTTCTTACCTAGAAGGAAAAACGACAAAAGATTTTTAAAAAAGTAGTTGACAGAAAACGGTTACAATGTTAGAATAAAATCATCAATAAACAGTTGGTTTTATTTTTACAAGAAAAATGAAACGTTTCAAAAAATAGAGGAGTTCATCCTCTTTCTAAAACAGAAAATTTTGAAACGTTTCAAAAAGGAGTTCTTATGAAAACATCAAAACTGCAACAAGCTAGTCTATTAGATAGAATCAAGCAGCAGAAGCTCTTGTTACTGATGTTACTACCTGGATTAGTCTTGACTTTCATCTTCCGTTACATCCCTATGTACGGGGTCTTGATTGCCTTTAAAGACTATAACCCTTTAAAAGGTGTTCTAGGTAGTGAGTGGATTGGGTTTGAAGAGTTTACTAAGTTTCTCTCTTCTCCGAACTTTGGTACCTTGCTTGCCAACACCTTGAAATTGAGTGTCTACGGCCTGCTCCTAGGATTTCTTCCGCCCATTATTTTGGCCATCATGCTCAACCAACTATTGAGCGATAAGGCTAAAAAACGGATTCAGTTGGTGCTCTACGCTCCAAACTTTATCTCAGTCGTGGTCATCGTCGGTATGATTTTCCTATTCTTCTCAGTAGGAGGACCGGTCAATTCAATCCTAGGTATGTTTGGGTTAGAAGCCAACTTCCTAACGAATCCTGATTACTTCAGACCTCTCTATATTCTCAGTGGTATCTGGCAGGGAATGGGCTGGGCATCAACGCTTTACACAGCTACCTTGGTCAATGTTGATCCAGCCTTGATTGAAGCGGCTAAGCTAGACGGTGCCAATATCTTCCAACGAATCTGGCACATTGACTTGCCTGCATTGAAACCAGTTATGGTCATTCAGTTTATCTTAGCAGCAGGGGGCATCATGAACGTTGGTTACGAAAAAGCCTTTCTGATGCAGACTTCCCTCAACTTGACCAGTTCTGAAATCATCTCAACCTATGTCTATAAAATCGGTTTGGTGTCAGGTGACTACTCTTATTCAACAGCGGTTGGCTTATTTAACGCACTTATCAATATTATTCTCCTGATTGCAGTGAACAAATTCGTTCAACGAATCAATGATGGACAAGGCTTATAGGAGGTTCGTATGAATACACAAATGTACACAAAATTTGACAAGCGAATGATGGTTGTCAATAAAATCTTGCTGGCATTTCTTGTTCTCATAACAGTTGTGCCCATGGTCTATATCCTAGTCGCTTCCTTTATGGATCCGCAGGCCTTGGTCAGCAAGGGAATTAGCTTTGATCCAAAGGACTGGACAGTAGAAGGTTACCAACGGGTATTTTCAGACAAGTCTATCCTACGTGGATTCTTCAACTCCCTCTTTTATTCCTTCTCCTTTGCCTTTGTGACTGTAGCCATTTCGGTCATGACTGCTTATCCTCTTTCAAAAAAGGATTTGGTTGGAAAAAAATGGATCAATGCCTTTCTAGTTTTCACCATGTTCTTCGGCGGTGGGCTTGTTCCGACCTATCTCTTAGTCAAAGATTTGGGAATGTTGAACACCGTCTGGGCTATTATTATTCCTGGTGCAGTCAATGTTTGGAATATCATCTTGGCACGGACCTATTTCCAAGGCTTGCCAGATGAGTTGGTAGAAGCAGCCGTAATGGACGGTGCCAATGAATTTCAGATTTTCTGGAAAATCATGATTCCGCTGGCAAAACCGATTATGTTTGTACTTTTCCTCTATGCCTTTGTCGGTCAATGGAATTCTTACTTTGATGCTATGATTTACATCAAGGATCCAGACTTGGAGCCACTCCAACTAGTACTTCGTAAAATCCTCATTCAAAGCGAGCCTGCTAAGGACATGATTGGAGCCCAGGCTGCCATGAATGAAATGAAACGAATCGCAGAAATGATTAAGTATGCGACCATTGTCATCTCAAGTTTGCCACTCATTGTCATGTATCCATTCTTCCAGAAATACTTTGATAAGGGTATCATGGCTGGTTCATTAAAAGGTTAATAAATATCTTTCATTTTCTCTTTTCTTACGTCGACGAAAGAGGAAACTTCGTTTCCTTATCTCCAGCTTCAAATAATCATGTATTATTTGAACTCGCTATGCCGTACTTCAGTACAGAATTCAGCTTTTTGATAGGAACGTAGTTCCCTCTATTCCCCACCTCTAAAGGTTCACAAAACCTTCAGAGCTAGTAATAAAAGGAAACTGAAAGATATTCTAAAAAATCAATTTACAAATATAGGAGGTTGTTTCTGATGAAACACAAATTTGGAAAAACAGTTATTACGCTTCTTGCAAGTACCGTCTTGTTGGCTGCTTGTGGCTCAAAAAATACGGCATCAAGCCCTGACTATGAATTGAAAGATGTTCAATTCCCGCTTGAAAAATCCGTTACGCTTAAGTTTATGACAGCTAGCTCCCCCCTAGCTCCAGCTGATCCAAATGACAAGTTGATTTTCCAACGTTTAGAGGAAGAAACTGGCGTTCATATTGAATGGACCAACTACCAGTCTGACTTTGGTGAAAAGCGGAACTTGGACATTGCTTCAGGTGATTTGCCAGATGCCATCCATAATGACGGGGCTTCAGATGTGGAATTGATGAACTGGGCTAAACAAGGTGTTATCGTACCAGTTGAAGACTTGATTGATAAGCATATGCCAAACCTCAAGAAAATTTTGGACGAAAATCCAGAATACCGCTCTATGATCACAGCACCAGACGGTCATATCTACTCATTCCCATGGATTGAAGAGTTAGGTGAAGGCAAGGAGTCTATCCATACTGTCAGCGACATTGCTTGGATTAACAAAGAATGGTTGAACAAACTCGGTCTTGACATGCCAAAAACAACAGATGACTTGATTAAGGTTCTTGAAGCCTTCAAGACCAAGGACCCTAACGGTAACGGCAAGGCGGATGAAATCCCAATGTCCTTTGTCAACGGTAACGGCGGCGAAGACTTCAAGATTCTCTTTGGTGCCTTTGGTGTCGGTGATAACGATGACCATATCGTCGTAAACAATGACGGTACCGTTGACTTTACAGCAGACAACGAAGACTACAAAGAAGGTGTTGAGTTCATGCGTACCCTTCAAGAAAAAGGCCTCATTGACCCAGAAGCCTTTGAGCAAGACTGGAATACCTATCTTGCTAAAGGTAGTGAAAACCTCTATGGTGTGTACTTCACATGGGACAAGGCCAATATCACTGGTATGAATGAGACCTATGACATCTTGCCAGTATTGGCAGGACCAGATGGTACCAAGCACATCACACGTACCAACGGCATGGGCTTCCAGCGTGACCGTATGGTTATCACCTCAGCTAACAAAAACTTGGAGTTGACGGCTAAATGGATTGACGCTCAATATGCTCCGCTCCAATCTGTTCAAAACAACTGGGGTACCTATGGTGATGAAACCCAACAAAACATCTTTGAACTTGATACAGCAACCAACAGTCTTAAGCACTTACCATTGAATGGTACAGCTCCAGGCGAATTGCGTCAGAAGACAGAAGTTGGTGGACCGCTTGCTATTCTTGATGAATACTATGGTACTGTAACAACCATGCCAGACGATGCTAAATGGCGTTTGGACTTGATGCACGCTACTTATCTTGACTATGTGACCAACGATGATATCTACCCTCGTGTCTTCATGGAACAAGAAGATTTGGATAAGATTGCCCAAGTTGAAGCAGACATGAACGACTTCATCTACCGCAAACGTGCAGAATGGATTGTTAACGGCGGTGTCGAAGAAGAGTGGGATAGCTATTTGAAAGAGTTGGAAAGCTATGGTCTTTCTGACTGGTTAGCTATCAAGCAAAAATACTACGATCAATACAAAGCAAATCAGTAATTTAAAAGGAGGCTGCCTGTGAAAACAGTTGATAAAGCCAATCAATTTATTCAGACAGAAAAAGGAAATGTCAATCCGATTTTCAAACCGCAAGCCCATTTAACACCAGAAACAGGCTGGATAAACGACCCCAATGGATTTATCTACTTCCGTGGAGAATACCATTTGTTCTACCAATTCAACCCTTACGAGAGTGTTTGGGGACCGATGCACTGGGGGCATGCAAAAAGTAAGGACTTGGTCAACTGGGAACAACTTCCAGTTGCCCTAGCTCCGGATAAAGCTTACGATAAAGACGGCTGTTTCTCGGGCTCTGCCATTGTCAAAGATGATGTCCTCTGGCTCATGTATACTGGTCATATCAACAATGAAGATGGGACAGTTAGCCAAGTTCAGAACATGGCCTTCTCAACTGACGGTATTCACTTTGAAAAAATCGAGCAGAATCCAGTCGCAACAGCAGATGGACTGCCAGAAGAAGTGATCGCAAATGATTTCCGCGATCCGAAGATTTTTGAGAAAGATGGTCACTATTACTCTGTTGTCGCAACCAAGCATAAGGACAATGTCGGCTGTATCGTCTTGCTCAGCTCTCCCAACCTGACGGATTGGAAATTTGAGTCTATCTTCTTGAAAGGTGAGGCTAACCAAGGATTTGTCTGGGAATGTCCTGACTACTTTGAAGTGGACGGTCAAGAGTACCTGATTATCTCTCCCATGCGTTACCAAAAAGATGAGAATGACTTTATCAATATCAACTCCAACATCTTTGTGACAGGTCATGTGGACTGGGATAAGAAGGTCTTTGTGGCAGATTCCTTTAAGGAAATTGACCACGGACATGACTTCTACGCAGCTCAGACTACCCAAGGTCCAGAAGGCGAACGTGTCATGGTAGCCTGGATGCACACTTGGGGTCGCAAGTTGGTGACCAATGACCTGGGTCATAAGTGGTACGGTCAGATGACCCTTCCACGTATTCTCAAGAAGACTGAAAACGGCTTGCACCAAGTTCTGCCAACAAGTGTCTTGGAAGCTTTCAAGGATATTGAAATCGGTCAAGTTATTCAAGGTCCAAGCAAGCTTTCTCTTAAACTGGAAGATAGTTTTGAACTAAAACTAGGAAGCGACCAAGATTACCTGCAATTTGGTTACGATAAGGAAAACCAAGAAGTCTATATTGACCGTAGTCATCTCAAGATCCAGCAGGCTGGGGAAGAAGAGTGGCCAACGGTTCGCCGAGCAGTTACTGTCCAAGCGACAGACTTGCTGGTCTTGGTTGACACCAACTGTGTGGAAATCCTTGTCAATGACGGGCAGGAAAGCCTGACATCGACTTTCTATATTGAGGGTGACTACCAAGTCACCGCTCTAGATTAACTGCCCCCTAAAATTCAAGACCTGCTTGTGCGGGTCTTTTCTAATGGGCCTGAGGTGTTTATCATCCCTCCCAGGCATTTTTTACAGAAAAAGAGTATAATGTTTGAAAAGTTTCCTTTGGGGGAGGTTAGGATGGAATTTAGGAAAAAAGCAGCTAGTATCGGTGTTTGTGCCATTATTGCCTTGGCCAGTCAGTGGCTGGGAAGTCAATTTCCGCTGGTTGGTGGAGCAGTCTTTGCCTTGATAATAGGACTGGTCTTAGCATTTTTTATCAAGGATAGCTATGTTTTGGATGCTGGATTGGCCTTTACATCTAAAAAAATATTGCAATATGCGGTTATTCTACTAGGGTTTGGTCTCAATCTGGGTGTCATCTGGGAGACTGGCAAGCAGTCCGTGCCTATTATCCTTGCGACGATTTCAACAGCCCTGCTAGTGGCCTATCTTGGGCACAAGTATTTTGCGATTGAAGCGCCGATTGCAATCCTAGTCGGAGTTGGTTCTTCGATTTGTGGGGGTTCTGCCATTGCAGCAACAGCGCCTGTTATCAAGGCCAAGGATGAAGAGGTTGCCCAAGCCATCTCGGTGATTTTTTTCTTTAATCTCTTGGCAGCACTGCTATTTCCCAGTTTAGGACAAATCCTGGGATTTTCCACCCAATCGGGTCAAGAATTTGGCTTGTTTGTAGGAACTGCCATCAATGATACCTCCTCTGTCACAGCGGCAGCAAGCACCTGGGATAATCTTTACCAGCTGGGAAGTCAGACCCTAGATACAGGTGTAACAGTCAAATTGACACGAACTCTGGCCATCATACCGATTACTCTTGTTCTGGCCATTCTGCAAGCCCAAAAAGCTCGGTCCAGCCAGTCAGATTTCTCGCTCAAAACGGTCTTTCCGACCTTTATCCTCTTTTTCCTTGGGGCCAGTCTTTTTACGACGATTTGGACTGGTCTGGGCTATTCTCAAGCAATTTTTGCGCCCGTCAAGGATTTGTCTAAGTTCTTCATCACCATGGCCATGGCAGCGATTGGACTTAAGACAGACCTGCTTCATCTGCTCAGGACAGGTGGAAGAGCCATTCTGCTGGGGGCTAGCTGCTGGATTAGCATTACCTGTATCTCCCTCCTCTTGCAGTATCTGCTAGGGATGATTGGCTAGTCAGGAATTTAAGAACCTGTATTTACAGTTCAACACCTTTAACTAAGGAAATTTTCTAAATGACATTTACTTGTAAATACAGCTTCTTAGAAAGTAAGCGAGGACTTGCTCACAAGAGCGGTCCTTTTATGGTATAATTAAATCTATGATTTCAGGAATTATCAATTTGAAAAAAGAGGCTGGCATGACCAGTCATGATGCGGTTTTCAAGCTCCGCAAGATCCTACAGGAAAAGAAAATTGGCCATGGCGGGACCCTGGACCCAGATGTGACAGGTGTTCTGCCCATTGCGGTCGGCAAGGCTACTCGCATGATTGAGTTCATGCAGGAGGAGGGCAAGGTCTACGAGGGCGAGATTACCATTGGCTACTCGACTACGACAGAAGATGCGTCCGGGGAAACTTTGGAGACGACGCCTGTTTTGGAAATAGCAGAGCAGGCAGTGGATGAGGCTATGGCTAGCTTTGTCGGTCGGATTACCCAGATTCCGCCTATGTACTCAGCTGTCAAGGTCAATGGCCGTAAGCTCTATGAATATGCACGAGCAGGAGAGCAGGTAGAGCGTCCCCAACGCCAGGTGGACATTTACAGCTTTGAACGCACTAGCCCTATTCAGCTGTCAGACGGCTGTGCCAGATTTACGTTCCGTGTCAAATGCGGCAAGGGAACCTATGTTCGGACCCTGTCTGTGGACCTGGGTGCTAAGCTAGGTTATGCCAGCCACATGTCCAAATTGGAGCGGACTGGTTCAGCAGGCATGTGCCTGGATGACGCACTGACCTTGGAGGAAATAGCGGCCTTGGTTGCTAGAGATGATTTCTCCTTCCTTCGTCCCATTGAGCAAGGCATTGGTGACCTGCCGATTGTGACCTTGAATGAAGAGCAGGTGGTAGATGCTGGCTTTGGCCGTTTTCTACAATTGGATGCCAGTGCAGACCGAGTAGCTGGCTTATATGAGGACAAGTTGATTGCTGTTTTTGAAAAACGAGACGACCTCTACAAACCAAGCAAGGTTTTTGCCTAGATTTCGTCCAAAAATATGATAAAATAAACTGTTATGGAAATTATAGAGATAAATGATTACAGGGATTTGAACCAGCAGGAGCCTACGGTGCTGGTTTTGGGTTATTTTGATGGGATTCACCTGGGCCACCAGGCACTCTTGCAGCGGGCCAGAAAAATAGCGGATCAAGAGGGGTTGACCGTGACGGTTTTGACCTTTCCTGAGTCACCCAAGCTGGCTTTTGCCCGCTTCTCGCCGGACTTACTCCTTCATTTGACCAGCCCGGAGCAACGCTACCAGCTCTTGGCAGACCATGGTGTAGACCGGCTATTTTTGACGCCCTTTACCAGTGAATTTGCCAGCAATCAGCCGGAGCAATTTGTAGAACGCTACATCAAGGGGCTCAAGGCTCAGGTCTTGGTGGCAGGTTTCGACTATCATTTTGGCAATTGCAGAGCAGATGTTACGGCTTTGGCAGAACTGTTTGATGGTCGGGTTGAGGTTGTGGAGGCAGTGACCATGGGCGGTGAAAAAATTTCTTCCACCCGCATTCGCCAAGCTATTAAAGAAGGGAATGTCACCCTGGCTAATCAATTGTTGGGTCACACCTTTACGACTCAAGGCTTGGTTGTTCACGGGGATGCTAGGGGTCGAACTATTGGCTATCCTACCGCTAATCTGGCTCCTTACGATAGAGTTCATCTGCCGTCGGACGGTGTTTATGTAGCAGATGTAGAGGTCGGTGGCCGACGTTACCGAGCCATGACCAGCGTAGGGAAAAATGTCACCTTTGATGGGACTGAACTGCGGATTGAGGCCCATATTTTTGACTTTGAAGACTTTATCTACGGAGAAAGCATGACTATTTTCTGGTTGGAAAAAATCCGTGACATGATTAAGTTTGATGGCATTGAGGCTCTGATGGAGCAGATGAAGAGTGATGAAGCCTATTCACTCAACTGGGGGCAGCATGATTAAAAAATGGGTCCAACACCCTATTTATGAAAAGGTCATGACCTATCTGGCCCTGGCCTACGTTCTTTTGATTGTCTTGGAACTACTGGATACCAGCCTTGTGTATAATTCTGGCTTTCAGACCTTGGATTGGTGCCTCTGGTTCATTTTTGTAGTGGACTATTTCGTTCAGCTTTATTATGCAGAAGATAATCTGCAATACATACAGGACCATATCTTAGAATTGATTGCCATTATTCCCTTCGATTCGGTCTTTCGTTTCCTGCAGATTGGTCGGCTGGCGCGGCTTTTTCGCCTGGTCAAGGTTGCCCGCATTTTTGCCCTGTCCAATCGTTTCTGGGACACGCTCAATAAGCTCCTCCACACCAATAGCCTGTCCAAGGTTCTGATGCTCAATGTATCAGCTGTCCTAGTGGCCAGTGGGGTCCTGTCTATCATCGAGAAGAAGTCCTTCTTTGATGCCCTCTGGTGGTCTATTGTGACCATGACAACGGTTGGTTACGGGGATATTGTTCCTACGGATACTATTTCAAAAATTATGGCCATCCTCCTGATGTTGATTGGCATCTGCACCTTCGGTATGGTGACCTCGACCATTACCCGCTTTTTTACCGACAATGAGCGCGAGACCAAGATGGATATTCTCCTTGCCAAAATCGAGGAACAAGGTTTGAAGATTCAGGAGTTGGAGAAAAAAATCGACATTTTGATTAAGAAAGAGGAATAAATCCAGGAATAGCCTTGAAAACGTTCTAAAGTTGCGATATAATATAAGTGATTAGGAATGTAGAAGGGAGCTGAAACAGATGATTACCTTGTTTTTATCGCCAAGCTGTACTAGTTGTCGCAAGGCGCGTACATGGTTGACCAATCATGAAGTCCCTTTTATTGAGCACAATATTATGACCAGTCCGCTGACTGCTGTCGAGCTTAAGCAAATTTTAGCCTTGACAGAAAATGGAACGGATGACCTCATTTCGACACGTTCTAAGGTTTTTCAAAAGTTGAATGTGGATGTCGATGACCTGTCCATTGGTCAATTGATTGAATTGATAGAAACCTATCCGAGTCTCTTGCGTCGTCCCATTATCTTGGATGAAAAGCGGATGCAGATTGGGTTTAACGAAGATGAAATCCGTGCCTTCCTTCCTAGAAAATACCGTAAACAAGAATTAAAAAATGCTACATTGCGAGCAGAAATAGGATAAATTGATATGAACAAAAATTATTCATATCCACTTGATTTTTCGTGGAGCACAGAGGAGATTTCCTCCGTGCTTTCTTTTTTGAATCAGGTGGAGCTGGCCTATGAAAAGGGAGCTGATGCAGGACAGGTTTTGACAGCCTACCGTGCCTTCAAGGAAGTGGTTCCCAGTAAGGCCCAAGAAAAGCAAATTGACCGTGATTTTGAGGATGTTTCTGGCTACTCTAGCTACCGTGTAGTCAAGGCTGCCCAAGAAAGGCAGAAGGGGGTGGTCAGACTTGGACGCTAAATATCAGTTTGCCCTGACGATTGTCAAGGAAGCCGGGGACTTTCTCCTGGAACATCTGGACGACCAGTTGGAAATCACTGCAAAGACTAATCCCCAGGACTTGGTAACCCATGTGGATATGGCTATCCAGGAGCGTCTCAGTCAGGCTATTTTATCGCATTATTCTGACGACCATATCTTGGGTGAAGAAGGTGGCGATGTTTCCAGCATTGATACTGGTCATGTCTGGGTCATCGACCCAATTGACGGGACCACGAATTTTATCGCGCAGAAGGCGGATTTTGCCATTATGCTGGCTTATTTTGAAGAAGGAAAAGGGATTTTTGCGGTCATTTACGACCTCATGAATGATGAGATTTTGCATGGTGGTGCTAACTACCCTGTCAAGCTCAATGACCAACTCTTGCCTGCTCCCCAGAAGAAGGATTTTGCCTACAGTTTGCTGGGGCTCAATGCCAAGATTTATGCAGAAAATGCCTATGGTTTGCGGGATTTGGCCCAGCAAACCCTGGGGACGCGATCGGTAGGAAGTGCTGGAATCGGCTTTTTACAGGTTTTGAAGGGTCGTCTTCTGGCCTACGCTTCCTATATTTACCCCTGGGATTATGCGGCAGCAGCCATACTTGGTCAGGCCCTTGGGTTCAGTCTCCTGAGTTTGGAAAATGACCAGCCACTTTACCAGGGACGGGAGTATGTTCTCTTGGTGGCCGACGCCAATGTTGAAGAAGTAAAAAGGTATCTAACATCATGAATTTACCACAAGATTTTATTGATAAATATAGTGAATTGCTTGGACCAGAAGCCCAAGCATTTTTTGAGAGTTTTGACCAGCCAGCTGTTTCAGGTTTTCGGACCAATCCGCTTAAAGAGACCCAGATGGAATTTGCGGATGCCATTCCGGACATGCCCTGGTCTTACTATGGCAAAGTTTCAGGAAAATCCCCTGAGCACGTGACAGGTCTGGTCTATTCCCAGGAACCGGCCGCTCAGATTGTCGGTCAAGTAGCTGCGCCTGCAAAAGGGATGAAAGTCCTGGACTTGGCGGCAGCCCCAGGAGGCAAGTCGACCCACCTGCTTTCCTATTTGGATAATACTGGCCTCTTGGTCAGTAACGAAATATCGGCCAAGCGTTCCAAGATTTTAGCTGAAAATATTGAACGGTTTGCTGCCAGAAATGTTATCGTGACCAATGAATCAGCCGACCGTTTGGCAAAGGTTTTCCCTTCCTATTTCGATATGATTGTTCTGGATGCCCCCTGCTCAGGTGAGGGCATGTTCCGCAAGGATCCGGATGCCATTCAGTACTGGTCTGCGGACTACCCGGCCCAATGTGCGGCTCTACAGAGAGAAATCTTGGAGTCTGCAATAGAGATGCTGGCTCCCCAGGGACAACTGATTTATTCAACCTGCACCTGGTCGCCTGAGGAAAACGAAGAAATTGTAGCCTGGTTAGTAGAAGAATTTCATCTAGAGTTGGTGGATATTCCTAAAATAAATGGAATGGTGGAGGGCATTGGCTGTCCTGAGACGGCTCGTATGTATCCGCACCATTTCAAGGGGGAAGGGCAATTTGTGGCCAAGTTCCGCTATGTCGGTCAGGGAAGAAGCAAGAAAGTCAAGTCTGGCAAGTCCAATCTCAACCGGGAACAAAGCCAGCTCTGGAAGGAGTTTGCGGAACAGCAGTTGCGGGTTCAGTTGGACGGTCTCCTGCAGGTCTTTGGCGACAATCTCTATCTCTTGCCTGCCGGTCTGCCAGACTTATCCAAGGTTAAGATTGCCCGAAATGGTCTTCATCTGGGCGTTTTCAAGAAGAAACGTTTCGAGCCAAGTTTTGCCCTTGGTCTTGCCCTGCATAGCCATGAGGTGAAAAAACGAGTGGACATTGGCTTGGATGATTTCACCGCCTATGTGGCTGGTCAGCCTCTTGAAGTGTCCAAGGATTTGCCTAATGGTTGGTATCAGGTAGCGGTTGCTGGCAATGGTCTGGGATTTGCAAAAATTGTCAATGGGACCTTGAAAAACAGCTTTCCCAAAGGCCTTCGTTTTTAAGAGATGCAAGCAGATTATTTTTGCAACTTGTACGGTTATATGTTATAGTGGAATGGTGGAAAAATCTTGTAAATTCTATGTAAAAAATACATAAAATAGAGGAGATTCCACTGAAAAATGTAAAGGAAAAAACGACATGAAAAAAAAGCATAAGCTAGGTATTGCAGCTTTATTTTTAGTTTCTAGTTTGGCCCTTTCTGCTTGCTCGTCATGGATTGATCGTGGAGAATCCATTACAGCAGTAGGGTCGACAGCCCTCCAACCCCTGGTTGAGGCGGCAGCGGATGAATTTGGCTCTGTCAACATCGGTAAGTCTGTCAATGTCCAAGGTGGTGGTTCGGGTACTGGTTTGTCACAGGTTCAGTCAGGAGCTGTCCAAATTGGTAACTCAGACGTATTTGCTGAGGAGAAGGATGGGATTGATGCCAGCCAGCTGGTGGACCATCAGGTAGCAGTTGCAGGTCTAGCGGTCATTGTCAACGAAGAGGTGACAGTAGACGACATCTCGACAGAGGACTTGCGTAAAATCTTCACTGGTGAGATTACCAACTGGAAGGAGCTAGGTGGTAAAGACCTTCCAATTTCCATTATCAACCGTGCAGCAAGTTCGGGTTCTCGTGCGACCTTTGACGGCATCATCATGCAAGGTGAAAAAGCCATTCAAAGTCAGGAACAGGATTCAAACGGGATGGTTAAGTCCATTGTAGCCCAAACGCCAGGAGCGATTTCTTATTTGGCCTTTGCCTATCTAGATGAGTCAATTCATACCATTAAATTGAACGGGTTTGAACCGACGGCTGAAAATGTAGCGACCAACGACTGGCCAATCTGGGCTTACGAGCATATGTACACCAAGGGCGAGCCTGAAGGTTTGACCAAGGAATTCTTGGACTACATGTATTCAGAAGAAGTCCAAGAAGGTATCGTTGTCAGCATGGGCTATATTTCTATGAATGCCATGAAAGTTGAAAAGACAGCTGATGGCGTGGTCACAGAGAAGGAGTAGAAATGAAAAATCAACAACTTGAAAAAGAATTGTCAACCCCTTCCAAGAACTCTCGTTTAGAGAAATTTGGTCAAATTTTGACCTTCCTTTGCTTGAGCTTGATTGTCTTCATCGTTGCCATGATTTTGATTTTCGTGGCCCAACGCGGACTTTCGACCTTCTTTGTGGATGGCATTAGCATTGTAGATTTCTTGTTCGGTGACAAGTGGGAACCGGCATCCAAAACTTTTGGTGCCCTACCAATGATTTCTGGTTCCTTTATCGTTACCATCCTGTCAGCAGTGATTGCAACGCCGATTGCTATCGGAGCAGCAGTCTTTATGACAGAGATTTCACCAAAACGTGGTGCTAAGATTCTCCAGCCAGTTATCGAATTGCTGGTCGGTATTCCATCAGTAGTTTATGGTTTCATCGGTTTGCAGGTGGTGGTACCCTTTGTCCGCTCCATCTTTGGCGGGACAGGTTTTGGTATCTTGTCAGGTGTATTCGTACTCTTCGTCATGATTTTGCCAACTGTAACCTTTATGACAGTGGACAGCTTGAAGGCCGTTCCTCGTCACTACCGTGAGGCAAGTTTGGCCATGGGTGCGACGCGTTGGCAGACTATCTGGCGCGTTATTCTGAACGCAGCTAAACCAGGTATTTTCACAGCTGTTATCTTCGGTATGGCCCGTGCATTTGGTGAGGCCTTGGCTATTCAGATGGTGGTGGGTAACTCAGCGGTTATCCCAACGTCCTTGACAACACCTGCTGCGACCCTGACCTCTGTCTTGACCATGGGTATCGGTAACACGGTAATGGGAACGGTTCAGAACAACGTCCTCTGGTCACTGGCCCTTGTCTTGCTCTTGATGAGCTTGGTCTTCAATATGATTATGAAATTTATTACGAGAGAGGGTAAGAAAAACTATGCACGCTAAGAAAATGGATAAACTGGCGACTGGTATTCTTTACTCTATCGCCACAGTTATCGTCGTTATTTTGACAGCCCTTATCCTCTTTATCCTATTAAGAGGGTTGCCTCATGTAGACTGGCATTTCTTGACCAGCAAGTCATCTTCCTATAAAGCAGGTGGTGGTGTTGGTATCCAACTCTACAATTCCTTCTTCCTCTTGGTTGTAACGCTTTTGATTTCAGTTCCTCTGTCAACTGGTGCTGGTATCTACCTAGCGGAATATGCTAAGAAAGGTCCGTTGACCAACTTTATCCGTACCTGTATTGAAATCTTGTCCTCTCTGCCATCGGTAGTCGTTGGTTTGTTTGGTTACTTGATTTTCGTTGTCCAGTTTGAATATGGTTTCTCTATCATCTCAGGTGCCTTGGCCCTGACTGTATTCAACCTGCCACAGATGACCCGTAACGTTGAGGATAGCCTGCGCCACGTTCACCATACACAACGTGAGGCCGGTTTAGCCCTTGGGTTGTCACGCTGGGAAACAGTTCTCCACGTAGTCATTCCTGAGGCTTTGCCAGGTATTGTTACTGGTATTGTCCTTGCATCCGGTCGTATCTTCGGTGAAGCAGCAGCTCTGATTTATACCGCTGGTCAATCAGCTCCGGCTCTTGATTGGTCCAACTGGAACCCGCTCAGCGTTACCAGCCCGATTTCGATTTTCCGTCAGTCAGAAACCCTAGCGGTTCATATCTGGAAGGTCAACAGTGAGGGAACGATTCCTGATGCGACACAAGTATCTGCAGGTTCTGCAGCCATCCTCTTGGTATTTATCTTGATTTTCAACCTTTCTGCCCGTTATATCGGTAAGAAACTTCATGCGAAAATGACTTCTGCAGCATAAGCAGTCGACTTATAAGGAGAAAAAATGGCAGAATATAACTGGAATGAACGCCATATCATTACCTTCCCAGAAGAAAAAATCGCCCTTTCGACAAAGGATGTCCATGTTTACTACGGTAAAAATGAGGCTATCAAGGGCATTGATATGCAGTTCGAGAAAAATAAAATCACAGCCTTGATTGGTCCGTCAGGTTGTGGGAAATCGACTTACCTTCGCAGTCTCAATCGGATGAATGATACCATTGATATTGCCAAGGTAACCGGCCAAATCCTCTATGAAGGAATTGACATTAACAAGTCAAACATGAACGTTTACGAAATCCGTAAGCACATCGGTATGGTTTTCCAACGTCCCAACCCATTTGCTAAGTCCATCTACAAAAACATTACCTTTGCCCATGAGCGTGCAGGTGTCAAGGACAAGCAAGTCTTGGATGAAATCGTGGAAACCTCGCTCAAGCAAGCAGCCCTCTGGGACCAGGTCAAAGACGATTTGCACAAGTCAGCCTTTACCTTGTCAGGTGGTCAGCAGCAACGCCTCTGTATCGCGCGTGCTATCTCTGTAAAACCACAGATTTTGCTTATGGATGAGCCAGCTTCAGCCCTGGACCCAATTGCGACGATGCAGTTGGAAGAAACCATGTTTGAACTCAAGAAGAATTATACGATTATCATCGTGACTCACAACATGCAACAAGCAGCCCGGGCCAGCGATTATACAGCCTTCTTCTACCTGGGTGATTTGATTGAGTATGATAAGACATCAAACGTCTTCCAAAATGCCAAACTCAAGTCAACCAGCGACTACGTTTCAGGACACTTCGGATAGAAAGGAGACACCATGACAACACCTATTTTACAAGTAAAAGATTTGTCTGTTTACTACAATAAGAAAAAGGCTTTGAACAGCGTCTCTATTGATTTCTACCCAAATGAGATTACAGCCTTGATTGGTCCCTCAGGTTCTGGTAAATCAACGCTTTTGCGGTCTATCAACCGTATGGGCGATTTGAACCCAGAAGTAACCTTGACAGGAGCTATTGATTACAACGGCAAGAATATTTATAGTCCACGCACAGATACTGTTGACTTGCGCAAGGAAATCGGGATGGTCTTTCAGCAACCCAACCCATTCCCAATGACCATTTATGAGAATGTTGTCTATGGTCTTCGTATCAATGGTATCAAGGATAAGGCCGTCTTGGATGAGGCGGTAGAACGTTCGCTCAAAGGTGCTTCTATCTGGGATGAGGTCAAGGATCGTCTCCATGACTCGGCCTTGGGTTTGTCAGGTGGTCAGCAGCAACGTGTTTGTGTGGCCCGTGTATTGGCAACCAGTCCTAAGATTATTTTGATGGATGAGCCTACCTCGGCACTTGACCCGATTTCGGCTGGTAAGATTGAAGATACGCTCTATGGCTTGAAAGAAAAGTACACCATGGTTCTGGTTACCCGCTCTATGCAGCAGGCGTCCCGTATCTCAGACCGTACTGGTTTCTTCTTGGATGGCGACTTGATTGAGTACAATAAAACCAAGGAAATGTTCTTGAATCCAGCTCACAAGGAAACCGAAGACTATATTACTGGTAAATTCGGTTAATCTTCATTTAGATATAGAAAAGAGATATATATGTTAAGAGCACAATTTGAAGAAGAATTAGGAAAATTGCATAATCAATTCTATGCCATGGGGAACGAAGTACAGGCGCAAATCAACAATGCAGTCCGTGCCTTTACAACTCATGACCGTGAATTGGCTAAGGAAGTCATCGAGGCAGATAGCAAAATCAATGAATTTGAAGTCAAACTTGAGAAAAAGTCACTTGAAATCATTGCCTTGCAACAGCCTGTATCAACAGACTTGCGCCGTGTTATCACTGTCTTGAAGGCAACCAGCGACTTGGAGCGTATGGGAGACCATGCTGTTTCTATCGCCAAGGCGACTATCCGCATGAAGGGTGAAGTTCGTATCCAGATTGTTGAAGATGAAATCAAGAAGATGGGTAAAGAAGTCCGTAATCTGGTAGAAGCGGCTTTAGAACTCTACTTGAACGCATCAGAAATCGAAACAGCCTACGAAGTGGCAGCTCGTGATGAAATCATCAATAATTTCTACGCGACAATCCAGGAATTGACCACTGAAGAAATCAAGAAAAATCCGGACGCTTTGATTGCCGGACGTGATTACTTCCAAGTCTTGACCTACCTGGAGCGTGTAGGGGATTACGCGAAAAATATCTGTGAGTGGATGGTCTATCTCCGCACAGGTGATATCACAGAATTGTAAGAATAGCATAAACTATTGAAGTCTTTAGCATCCGTCTAGAGGCTTTTTTCTTGGGTTCTGTGTCTTGATTGTTGGGGTGAGAGTTAGGGTCTGCTTCTCAGGGGAATCGTCTGCTTTTAGTAGGAATTGGCGCTAAAATATGGTATAATGAAGGGTATTCGTTAGAATGTTTTAATACTCTTCGAAAATCAAAAATATCCGTCGTCAAGTGCCTTGGTGAGTGAAAAGCTCCGGGGGAGGTTTTCAGCCTGTCACCTTGAAACGAGAGAACGACAGAGTTCTACCTTCGGCGTTTTTGAGGCGAACAAGTTCGCTCTATTTCCAGCCTTCAACTGTTCCCCAAACAGTTGAAGCTAGGCTAGATTGATTTTCATTGAGTATAACTAGAAAAATAAGGGATGAACATGACAGAAGAAATCAAAGATTTACAAGAAAAAGCCCAGGAATATGATGCCAGTCAAATTCAGGTCCTAGAGGGACTGGAGGCTGTTCGCATGCGTCCGGGTATGTATATCGGGTCTACTTCTAAAGAAGGCCTCCACCACCTGGTTTGGGAAATCGTCGACAACTCGATTGACGAGGCACTGGCAGGCTTTGCCAGCAAGATTGAAGTCTTTATTGAGCCAGATAATTCGATTACGGTTGTTGACAATGGCCGTGGTATCCCGGTTGATATTCAGGAAAAAACAGGTCGTCCGGCCGTTGAGACAGTCTTTACCGTTCTCCACGCCGGTGGTAAATTTGGCGGTGGCGGCTACAAGGTGTCAGGTGGTTTGCACGGTGTAGGTTCATCGGTCGTCAATGCCCTGTCTACCCAGCTGGATGTCCATGTCTATAAAAATGGTCAGGTATATTATCAAGAATACCGTCGTGGTGAAGTGGTAGATGATTTGAAGGTCATTGGTGAGACAGACCGCAATGGTACTACCGTTCACTTTATTCCAGACCCAGAAATCTTCACGGAAACGACCGAGTTTGACTTTGCTAAGCTCAATAAACGTATCCAGGAATTGGCCTTCCTCAACCGTGGTTTGCAGTTGACCATCAGCGATAAGCGTGAGGGGCAGGAGCAGACCAAGGAGTACCACTATGAAGGTGGGATTGCTTCTTATGTTGAGTACCTTAATGAAAACAAGGATGTTATCTTTGAAACGCCGATTTATACGGATGGTGAGATGGATGATATTACGGTGGAAGTGGCCATGCAGTATACGACCAGTTACCATGAAAATGTGGTCAGCTTTGCCAACAATATCCATACCCATGAAGGCGGTACCCATGAGCAAGGTTTCCGTACGGCCCTGACTCGTGTTATCAATGACTATGCTAAGAAAAATAAAATACTCAAGGAAAATGAGGACAATCTGACTGGTGAGGATGTTCGTGAGGGTCTGACCGCCGTTATCTCTGTCAAGCACCCTGGACCGCAGTTTGAAGGTCAGACCAAGACCAAGCTGGGCAACAGCGAAGTTGTTAAAATCACCAACCGTCTCTTCTCAGACGCCTTTGCGGAGTTTCTTTTGGAAAATCCACAGATTGCCCGTCGAATTGTAGAAAAAGGCATTCTGGCCAGCAAGGCTCGTATTGCTGCCAAGCGGGCGCGTGAAGTCACCCGTAAGAAGTCAGGTTTGGAGATTTCCAACCTGCCTGGTAAATTGGCTGATTGTTCGTCAAATGACGCGACTAAGACAGAGCTCTTTATCGTCGAAGGGGATTCGGCTGGTGGTTCGGCTAAATCCGGTCGTGACCGTGAGTTCCAGGCCATTCTGCCTATCCGTGGTAAGATTTTGAACGTGGAAAAGGCCAGCATGGATAAAATCCTGGCCAACGAAGAGATCCGTAGTCTCTTTACAGCTATGGGGACTGGTTTTGGGGCAGATTTTGATGTTGAGAAAGCACGCTACCAAAAATTGGTCATCATGACCGATGCCGATGTCGACGGAGCTCATATCCGAACCCTTCTCTTGACCCTCTTTTACCGTTACATGCGTCCGATTGTCGAAGCGGGTTACGTCTATATTGCCCAGCCACCAATCTATGGTGTCAAGGTCGGAAGTGAGATTAAGGAATACATCCAACCAGGAGCCAATCAAGAACAAGAACTCCAAGCAGCCTTAGAAAGACATAGTACAGGACGTTCCAAGCCAACCATTCAGCGGTACAAAGGTTTGGGAGAAATGGACGATCACCAGCTCTGGGAAACAACCATGAATCCTGAAAATCGTCTTATGGCACAAGTTTCAGTAGATGATGCTGCTGAGGCAGATAAAATCTTTGATATGTTGATGGGAGACAAGGTTGAACCCCGTCGCGAGTTTATCGAGGAAAATGCGGTTTACTCAACATTGGATATTTAGAACATATTCACTGAAAAAAATTGTGCACTAGCTAGCAATATATGGTATAATAAGGCGATATATTCTAGTAAATTACCATACTATCTAAGGAGAACTACATGTCTAGAGGAACAATCTATTTAATCGTAGCGATTGTTGTCATTTTAATTGTTGCCTATGTAGCCTGCCTTATTATCCGAAAGAAAAACGAGCAAAAGTTGCTTCAATTGGAGGATCGTAAGGAAGAGCTATTTAACCTGCCTGTGAATGATGAAGTGGAGCAGGTAAAGACCTTGCACTTGATTGGTCAGAGTCAAATTTCCTTCCGCGAGTGGAATCAAAAATGGGTGGACCTTTCCCTCAATTCATTTGCAGATATTGAGAACCATATTTTTGAAGCAGAAGGGTTTAACAATGCTTTCCGCTTTGTCAGCACAAAGAATGCTATTGACAGCATTGAGAGCCAGATTGACCTGATTGAAGAAGATATCACGTCAATCCGTCAAGGCTTGGCAGAGCTTTCCGAACAAGAAGAGAAAAATACTGGTCGTGTCAAATACGCCTTGGATATGTTTGAAGAATTGCAGGCAACTCTGCAGAAAAATTCAGGCAAGTACGGCGATACACTTCCAGAGCTTGAAAAGCAAGTTAAGAATATCGAAGTTGAATTTTCAGAATTCGTTATGCTCAATTCTTCTGGTGACCCGCTTGAGGCAGCTGAAATTCTGAACAAGACAGAGGAGCACATGATTGCCCTCAATCAAATCATGGATCGAATCCCTGCCTTGGTGGAGAAAGTGGATGTAGACTTCCCAGAGCAGTTGGAAGATTTGGAGTCTGGTTACCGTAAGTTGGTTGAGCAGAATTACCTGTTCACAGAGACGGACATTGAGTCGACTTTCCAGGAAATCCGTGTTGCTATTCGTGAAAATTCAGCCCTCATCGTGTCATTTGATTTGGATGTGGCTGAGGCTGAAAATACCCATATTCAAGAGCGCATTGACCATCTCTATGATGTATTCCAGAAGGAAATTGATGCTCACAAAGAGACAGTTAAAATCAGCAAAACCCTGCCCAAGTATTTGGAGCATATCCGCAGCAATTCAGACAAATTGACAGAAGAGGTTAACCTTCTTCAAGCTACCTACGTTTTGGCGGATAGCAAGGTTTCTCGTATTCAACAATTGGCAAATCGCTTGACATCACTGGATGCTGTTGTGACAGAAAGTGTTGAAGATTTGGACAATCCTCAGGTAGCCTATTCAATTCTTCAGGAGCGCTTGGAACATTCCCTTGCAAGTTTGAAAGAAATTGAAGAAGAGCAGCTAGTCTTGGCAGACTATCTCAAGACCCAAGAGGATTCAGAAAAATCGGCTCGTATCAAAGCAAATCTCTACATTCATAAGCTGCACACCCTGAAACGCTTTATGGAAAAACGAAATCTTCCTGGTATTCCAGAATATTTCCTTTCAAGTTTCTTCCGTACCAGCGATCAGGTGGAAGCTTTGGCAGCAGAGTTAGAGTATTCTAAAATCAATATTGAAATCATCAATCGATTGTTGGAGAATGCGACCTATGATATGGAAAAATTAGAAGAAATTGCCTACTCAATCGTTCAGTATTCTACGCTGACAGAGCAGTTGCTTCAGTATTCTAACCGCTACCGTTCATTCGACGAGAATGTTCAAAAAGCCTTCAATCGTTCGCTTGCAATTTTTGAAAAAGATTTTGATTATCAAGCATCATTTGAAGAAATCTCATTTGCCTTGGAAGCAGTTGAACCAGGCGTTACAGAACGTTTTGTTCGTTCATACGAAAAGACTCGCGAAAGCATTCGTTATTAATAGAAGATTAAGGACTGAAGCAGTAGCTTCGGTCTTTGTTTGTGCTTTGGAGATTGCAGTGAAGCAATTGGATTAAGGTTGAAAGGACAGTTGTATAGGTGCAATCTGCATAGAAAAACTCCTCAGAATGGTCATTCTAAGGAGTAGTGAAATATGTCAACAGGTTTCAAATTAATGACACAGGGAAAGGAAGTTAGCTTATCTCCCATTTCCTAATTCCCTGCGCTGGTGCTAGTTTCCGTTGTTGTGTCAGAATCATCTGTGTCGCTGGAAGTTGTCGCACTTGTCTCAGCTGTTTCTTTATGCAATTCCTGATAGCTCGGTGCTTTAAAGAGACTGACGGTCGATTGTTTATTTTTTCGTGCCCAGAGGCTGGTTGACTCTTGACCAAGTGCTTTTTCTCTTTCTAGCAGTTTTTTCAGGGAATCTTGATAGGAATAAGTTGAAACATCTGGGAATCCTATATCGTTTTTTAAGAAGCGGAAGAGATCGCCAGTTTGAATGGCATCGCTAGTTGCTAACTGAGAAGCTACCCGATTTTTTATATTTTCGATTTTAGCCAAAGTCGTTTCATCTGGATTGGTGAGTTCGATGCCACTATCGGTGTAGTAGAGCTTGCCGGCATAGGATGTATATTCTGGTGTAACAAAGGTATCTGCTGTTCGCATGGCAACAATCTGTTGTTTCTGCGGTGACAGTAAATCTTGTCCAACTTGTAGGAATTGATTGGTTTCAATGCCTAGTAAGTGCTCAATGGTTGGCAAGGAGTCTATCTGGCCACCGTAGGTATCAATGATTCGTCCCTCTGTCATTCCAGGTACCACAATCATGTAGGGAACCCGTTGTAACATGGCGTTGTCGTATTCGGACCAGGTTTCTGGGTCCTTGCCAATGAGGGCAGCCAAATCCGGGTTACGGGAATTAGAAATACCGTAATGGTCACCGTAGAGGACAATGATAGAATTTTCGTAGAGGCCACTTTCTTTCAGGTAGTCAAAGAAAGCCTTGACTGCTGCATCGAGATAGTTTGCTGTCGCAAAGTAGCTATTGATGGTCGCATCCTCTCCCTTGGCCAGTGGGAAGCCGACTTCGTCGCCGCTCAAGCTGGTTGTAAAGGGATAGTGATTGGATACGAGAACGTATTTGGCGTAGAATGGTTGCTGGAGAAGCTCCAGATACTGAATGGAATCAGCCAGGACAACCTTGTCATTGAGCCCGTATTGGAAGGAATTTTCTTCCGTCGGTTCTGAGAAGTAGGAAATATCAAAGAAGTTGTTGTATCCCCAGCGCTTGTAAGTGTTGTTTCGGTTCCAGAAGGTGCCGCTATTTCCGTGGAAGACAGCTGAGTCGTAACCGGCTAACTTGGATAGGATATAGGGAGCAGCTTGCTGGCTATTGCTTCCCCCATACTGGACCATAAAGGAACCCTGGTCGAGTCCGAATAAGGATGTATCCATCATGGTCTCAGCATCGGAGGTTTTCCCCGCCTTGACCTGGTGGAAGAAGTTTGAGAAAGCAAGGGTAGAGTTGGAATGGTAGAGGGAGTTGAGGAAGGGAGTAACCTCGTATTCCTGGCCGTCGACCTCTAGTTTGTAATCAATGATGAACTGCTGTAGACTTTCCAGGTGCAGGTAGATGACATTTTTCCCCTTGGCCTTGCCAAAAAATTCAGGATTTGGTGCTGCATAATTGGTTTGGATGAAGCTTTGCACAGGCTCCAAATCGGCTGCGCTGGCACCGGAACGGTCCTTCTCCGCAGAATAGGTCTGGTTGGCATTATAGCTTAAGTAGGCTGGCAAGCCCAGGGCCCGAACGATATAGGTATTGGAAAAACCGCGGGACAAGAGCTCTGGGCGATCAATTTCTGCTAAGAATAGGTTGATCGAAAAAAGCAGAACAGATAGTGACGTTAGGGCCAGAGCCTGTTTCTGAGGGAAAACTGAACGGTCTAAGCTTATTTTTTTAGCGCGAATCAGGAAAATCAGACCAACAAAATCTAAGAAATAAACTAGGTCCCAGGGACGAAATAACTTGGTCACTGCTTGTCCCTTAAACCCTTCGGAAACGCTGGAAGATGCCAAAATAGTCGAGACGGAGAAGAAATCTGAAAATTCTCGGTAGTAGACGGCATTTGCGAACAGCCAGGCAAAGAGGAGGAAGTAAATTGTCCCTGCAGTTGCGTAAAAGAGCTTGCTATTTTTGATATAGAGGGCCAGCCCCAGCAGCAGCAGCCCCAGTGGAATAGGGTTGATAATGGCAATCAGCAACTGGTAGGGGTTGGATAGGTCCAGGTTAAAGTCAACAAAATAGGCCCACAAGGCCTTGAGCCAATAGCTGGTCAAGAGGGCAAGAATAAAAGCCAGTCGGCCACTCAGGTGCTGTTTCATCCATTGGTTAATCTTTTTCACCATTCTAAAGTCCTCTCTGTCCTTTCAAAAAATTTTATAAGCCCCGTCACACCGAAGGCAGATTTAGAAACTAACTCTATATAAGAGTTCCGGTCTGTGAATATAGGTTCTCATCATTATACCACATTTTCAAAACATGCTTGAATTCTAGGAGTTTTTTTGTGAATCGAATAATTTTTTGGTATAATATTTCCATGAAATTGATTCTACATCCCAAAGCTGAAAAAAGGCTAAAAAGAGGACAGCATGGGCTCCTGGAACACGATTTTTTGGTTCAACCGGAGCTGGACAAGTGGGTGGAACTCTATAATCAAGCCAATCAGTTTATTGGTCAGGCCTATATTTCCAAAGAGAATAAGGGCTATGGCTGGTTGGTTAGTTCTACCAAGCAGGCAGTGACAGAGAAATGGTTTGTCAAACTCTTTGAGACAGCCAAATCTAAGCGGCAGGCCTATTTCCATTCTGAGCAGACGACTGCCTTCCGTCTCTTCAATCAAGATGGCGATGGTTTTGGTGGTTTTACAGTGGATTTGTATGCTGACTATGCTGTATTCTCCTGGTATAATTCCTTTGTTTATGGCATCAAAGAGGTGATTATTTCTGCCTTTAGCCAGGTTTATCAAGAGCTTGCAGGTGCCTATGAAAAGATTCGTTTTAAGGGATTGGATTATGAGAGTGCACATCTATACGGTCAGGAGGCTCCAGATACCTTTACGGTTTTGGAAAATGGTGTCCGCTATCAAGTTTTCATGAACGATGGATTGATGACGGGAATTTTTCTGGACCAGCATGAGGTCCGTGGCTCACTGATAGATGGTCTCGCAGCTGGAAAATCCCTGCTCAATATGTTTTCCTATACGGCAGCCTTCTCGATAGCAGCGGCTATGGGCGGAGCCAGCCAGACGACCTCTGTTGATTTGGCTAAGCGATCTCGGGAGCTGTCCCAGGCGCATTTTGAGGCAAATGGTGTGGATGTTGACCAACATAGCTTTGTGGTCATGGATGTTTTTGAATACTTCAAATATGCCAAGCGTAAGGGCTTGACCTACGATGTTATCGTTATTGATCCACCAAGCTTTGCCCGTAATAAAAAACAAACTTTTTCGGTTGCCAAGGACTACCATAAGCTGGTCAGTCAGGCGGTGGAGATTTTAGAGCCAAATGGTCATTTGATTTTGTCAACCAATGCGGCCAATCTTTCCCTGGAGAAATTCAAGGACCAGATTGAAAAAGGATTCGGTGCTGTCAAGCATCGCTATGTGACGACCTATCGTCTTCCGTCGGATTTTGTATACAATAAAAAAGATGAAAGTAGTAATTACCTTAAGGTCTTTACAATACAGGTGAAAAAATGAAAATAGTCGTTCCGATTATGCCTAGAAATTTGGAGGAAGTGGAAGCCTTAGACGTTGAGCGTCTGGCCGAGGCGGACTTGATTGAATGGCGGGCAGATTATCTGCAAAAAGAAGCTATCTTGACTCTTGCGCCTGCTATTTTTGAAAAATGCAATGGTAAGGAAGTGATTTTCACGGTTCGTACGACGCGTGAGGGTGGCTATCTGGACCTAGATGACCAGGAATATGTGGACTTAATCAAGGAAGTTGCTGGACTTTATAAGCCTGAGTACATTGATTTTGAATATTATTCATATAAGGCCGTCTTCGACCAGATGCTGGACTTTCCAAATTTGGTGCTGAGCTACCACAACTTTGAGGAGACACCGGCCAACTATCTGGAAATCATGTCTGAATTGACTAGTCTATCGCCAGCTGTTGTTAAGATTGCTGTGATGGCTAAGTCAGAGCAGGATGTTCTGGATGTGATGAACTACACACGAGGTTTCAAAACCCTCAATGCAGAGCAGACCTTTGCGACGATTTCCATGGGTGAGCTGGGTAAACTCACTCGCATCGCTGGTCACATAACTGGTTCATGCTGGACCTTTGCAAGTTTAGATGAGGTTTCTGCGCCTGGGCAAATGTCCCTGGCCAATACCCGCAAGTTTTTAGAGATTTTGGAGAATTAGGATGAGATATTTAACTGCTGGAGAGTCCCATGGACCACGTTTGACGGCTATTATTGAGGGAGTGCCTGCCGGCCTTCCATTGACTGCAGATGACATCAATGCGGACTTGATTCGCCGTCAGGGCGGTTACGGTCGCGGAAGTCGGATGAAAATAGAAACAGACCGTGTGGAAATCACGGCTGGTGTTCGTCATGGTAAGACGACTGGGGCACCGATTACGCTCAATGTGACCAACAAAGACCACCAGAAGTGGCTGGACATTATGGCAGTGGAAGATATTGAGGACAAGCTCAAGTCAAAACGCCGGATCAAGCATCCTCGTCCAGGTCATGCGGACTTGGTTGGCGGGATGAAATACCGTTTTGACGACCTTCGTAATTCCTTGGAGCGGTCATCTGCGCGTGAGACGACCATGCGGGTGGCGGTAGGTGCCGTTGCCAAGCGCATTTTGGCTGAGTTGGATATTGAAATTGCCAACCACGTTGTCGTCTTCGGTGGCAAGGAAATCGACGTTCCAGATGGTCTGACTGTTGCAGAAATTCGTGAATTGGCTGCTCAGTCTGAAGTGTCTATTGTCAACCAGGAACGTGAGCAGGAAATCAAGGATTACATTGATCAAATCAAACGCGACGGCGACACGATTGGTGGTGTTGTCGAGACAGTTGTCGGTGGAGTGCCTGCTGGTCTTGGTTCCTATGTGCAATGGGATAGAAAATTAGATGCAAAATTGGCCCAGGCCGTTGTGTCTATCAATGCCTTCAAGGGGGCAGAGTTTGGGGTTGGTTTCCAGGCCGGCTATCTAAAAGGTAGCCAGGTCATGGACGAAATCCTGTGGAATGCAGAAGAGGGCTATACTCGCCGCACCAACAATCTCGGTGGTTTTGAGGGCGGTATGACCAATGGTCAGCCACTGGTCATCAAGGGAGTGATGAAACCAATTCCGACCCTCTACAAGCCGCTTATGTCAGTGGATATTGACACTCACGAGCCTTACAAGGCGACGGTGGAGCGTTCCGATCCGACGGCTTTGCCAGCGGCGGGAGTGGTCATGGAGTCTGTTGTGGCGACAGTTCTTGCGACAGAAATCTTGGACAAATTCTCATCTGATAACCTGGAAGAACTCAAGGCAGCTGTGGCTAGCCACCGTGACTATGTGAAGAATTTCTAGGAGTCTCATGACAAAAACGATTTATATTGCAGGCTTGGGGCTGATTGGGGCCTCTTTGGCCCTGGGTATTCGGAAGGCCCACCCAGATTACCGAATCATTGGCTACAATCGCGGTGAGCAATCGCGGCGCGTGGCTCTGGAGCGGGGCATGGTGGACCTGGCGACAGACAATTTTACCCAGTATGCAGGTCAGGCAGATGTGATTATCCTCTGTGTGCCTATCCAGCAGACTATCGAATTTATCAAAGAACTGAGCCAATTGGGCTTAAAAGAAAATGTCCTTGTGACTGACGCAGGTTCGACCAAGGTGGCCATTGTGGCAGCGGCTGAGGAATACCTGGCACCCAAAGGTATCAACTTTATTGGTGGACATCCCATGGCAGGTAGCCATAAATCGGGCGCTGAGGCGGCAGATAGCTTGCTCTTTGAAAATGCCTATTTTATCATGACGCCTTCTAGTCTGACCAAGCCAGATGCAGTGCCACGATTGACAGATTTGTTGTCGGGGACCGGTGCTCGTTTTGTGCAAATCGAAGCGGAGGAGCACGACCGGGTGACCAGTCAGGTTTCCCATTTTCCTCACGTTTTGGCATCTAGTCTGATGAATCAGGCTGGGGACTATGCTCTGGACCATCCTTTCACTAATAATTTTGCGGCAGGTGGTTTCAGGGATATGACGCGGATTGCGGAGAGTGAGCCTGGCATGTGGACCAGTATTTTGGTGACCAATCCAGAGCCGATTCTGGGACGGATTGAGGAATTTAAGGCGAGATTGGACCAAGTAGCTCAGCTATTGTCCACAAAAGACCAGGATGCTATCTGGGAGTTTTTCGACCATGGACGGAAGATGCGCAAGGCTATGGAAATTCATAAGCGGGCTGGTGTGGATTCCTTCTATGATTTGTTTATCAATGTTCCGGATGAGGAAGACACGGTCTTGAAGGTGCTGGAGGTCCTGCGAGGCATTTCTATCGTCAATATCCGCATCAACGAGGAAAACCGTGAGGATATTTACGGTATCTTGCAAATTACGTTTAAAAATAAGGAAGATTTGGAGGATGCAGCTGGACGGTTGCGTCAGCAGACGGACTACCAAATCCACCTAGATTAGGAGAAAATTATGTCAACAAATATCTATGATATTGCCAATGAGTTGGAGCGTGCTATCCGCAATTTGCCTGAATACAAGGCGGTTGAAGCGGTTAAGGTGTCTGTGGAAGCCAATCCAGAAGCCAAGTCTATTTTGGAAGGCTACATTGAGTTCCAAAAGTCTATCCAAGCTAAATTGCAGGCTGGTGACATTCCGACTGAAGTGGACCAGAAAAAGATGCTGGACTTCAATAAGCAGGTTCAAGGTAACGCTCTTTTGACAGAGTACTTCAGCAAGCAACAGCAGTTGGGAACCTACGTAGCTGATTTGGAGCGAATTATCTTCACACCGCTGAATGAATTGTTATAAGAGAAATCAAGTATGTCATGAAAATGGCATGCTTTTTTGAAAGGTAGCAAACGATGATTTTTAATAACTGGATCAAGGAGTTTCGATTAGAAAACAAGCCATTGGTAGGTCCATTTTTCTATGCGACCCCTCTGGCGCTTCGTTTTGAGATTGGTCCTGCGGTTGAGGCTGAACAGCTACCTAGAAAAGTGTATCTGGATAGGGCTTTTGCGCGTGCGGTTGAATTGATGGAGACTGCAGCTTCAGCATACGACTATGTGATTCTTTCGCTGCTTCGCCAGGAAGATAGGGACATCGACACTTACCTCTGGCATTTTACATCGAAATTTAACTTTGACAAGTGCCCTGAGCCTGACTTGGTTGAAGTGGAGGACTGGACGGGAGAAGTGCTGGTCTTTGAACGCTATCTTTTTCCGGTCACTGACCAAGATTTGAAAGCTCTGTTGAAGGAGATTATCAAAGCCGACCATGGTGGTTTTAACTACCTTTCTGCTTCAGTTCTCTTTCTATCTAGCAAGGAAAAGGTTCTGTATCATTGCTATGATGATAGGGGAGTGGATATCGCATTGGTGGATGATGACAAGCGTCGTCAGCTTTTTACGGACTGCCATGACCTGCTTTTTGACTATGATATGGAGGAGATGGAGAGGAGGATGGAGAGTTAGAAATCCTTGTTTTAAGATGATGTACAGTATTGCTCATCTGTAAAAAAAGAAAAAAGTCACACGCTATAGAATCTCTAGAGATACTAAGGGTAAAGCAAGAGGAATGAGTTTGATTGCATTGAAAGATGGTCATGCTGAAATTGAAAATATTTCATTTCAAACAGTACAAGCTATGATAGAATGGTATGATTTATACTATAAAGATTATCAATCAGATGAGTGACATAGATTTATGAAAAATAATTGTTCCAGATTTACGATACTTTATATTCCTATGTAAAGTTTTTTAGATTAAAGATGATAAAGTAAATTGAAATTATGAAGTTTGACAAATCAATCTTATTTATCAACCAAATTACTGGAGAAATATATTGTTCGTTTCTATTTTTTACATTTGCGATTTGTTATCTGGTGGGCATTATCGCCATAGCCATAGCTTTCACATTCTTTCGTAGGAAGTAGGAGGAAGGACAAGTGGACAAACTCTTGATTTGGTTTTTAATCTTGCTCTGGGCTTCACCAGTGATTATTGTCGCCTTGGCAGGTGGTTTTGTCATTTTAAGCCTATTGTTTGGCAGAAGGAAATAATGATATTGAAGCCTTGCAAAAGAATGTAACCTATCGTAAAATGGTAGTATATTTCAGATATTCAGGAGGGGGTTGTTATGCCTTACCGTAAATTAACATCAAGCGATCGGACTTTTATCAAAGGGGAGACGGATCGCTTGCTGAATCAGATGAATAGCAATGCGGCCTATTTGGGGACAGTTCAGACCTATGAAGCAGCCAAGGCTAGGGCCAACCAAGCCTATCTGGCAATGGAACTGGAAGATGACCCAGAGAAAAAGGTCCGACTGGCAAAATTGGTTGAAACCTATACTGCACAAGCCCAGGCTATACTGGATGATTGGGAAGAGAAGAAAAGACCTGCAGAGAAAACGACAAGAAATATCAAGTTGATCTTGTGGCTGACCGTACTGTTCACCCTTAGCTTTGTCTTTCCAGTCAATATCATCCTAGTTACTCTTTTTGCCGTTTGGTTTTATCGGAATTACCTTCGTTCCAGTAAATCCGACCGAGTGACTAAGACCGCCGCTAATAGCCAGTCTTTGACAGAAGAGGAAAGGTTTGAAGACTGGTTGACAGAAAAGATTGTTACTCTCAACAAGGACAAGCGGGAGTGGACTGAGGCAATGCTGACAAAATATGACAACTTAGATGACATAGCAGTAGGTATCGGTGAAATGGATGAGATAGATAAAGTGGCTGGTAAGAACCTTCTACACCGCTATCAGGACATTTTAGCAGATATTGAAAAATTACCAGATTCTGAACAGAAAACTTATTATTTGGACTTTCATCAAGAAATAATAGCTGATTTGGAAGATGTATTTGCACAACTCCATTTTTGATAAGAAAAACCGGTAACAGTACAAGGCTGTTGCCGGTTTTGTTATTCGTCTATGGAAAAGACCAAGACCATGATTTGTATAAAGGTAAAGCCCAGGATGAAGGGCAGGGCAGCCCAAGAAATGACTTCAATCATTTCACTGACAACCAGGCTTGGTCTGGTAAAGATGTCCCATGAATTGAGCCGGGCATAGCGTCCAATGTGAATGGCAAAGCTGGATAGAAGCGATAGCCCTCCAATTAGGAACAAACGCAACCAGTAGGACTTGATAGAAAAGGCAGAGAAAATCAGCCGCAGGCTTTCCACGCCAGTCATGACCCCATAGAAAATACTTGGGACATAGAGCATGAAAAGGATCATGCTTTCCCGTTGCCAGAGTACAGTGTTTGCAAAATGCATATGGACGATGTCCGTCACCATATAAAAGGTATTAGGATAGAAAAAGAGCCAGAGAAGGGCAGCAATGATTTTTATGTATTTAGACTTACTGTAGTTGGTGAGGATGGCAAAATCAAGTGCTACCAAAGCCAAAAACATATTCCAAGTCAAGTCTGGTGCGGTGACACCATAACGCTTTAGACCGGCAGCGATGATGAGGAAAAAAATATGAATAAAAACATTTTTCTTTGTAAACATGACAAACCTCTTTCTGTAAAATATAAAAGCTAGTATAACACATTCAGAAAGAAAAGTGGGACTAGGCATTGTATTGTTTGAACATGTTTAAGAATGGATTAAGTATTAGAAAACAAAAAAGAAACAGCTGAACTGTTTCTTTCGACTCCTTTATTCATCAACGGCAAAGACCAAGACCATGACTTGAAGAAAAGTCACGCCCATAATAAATGGGAATGTTTCCCAAGAGATAGCTGCCAACATAGAATTTAAGACGATGAAGGGCTGAACGAAAATATCCCAAGAATGAAGATTGGCAAAATGGGCGACATAAATAGCGTAGCTAGATGTCAGAGCCAGGGTGCCAATTACTAGGAGTCGCAAGCTGTAATGTCTGATATTGTAGCCCTTGAAAATCAGCTCCAAGCTCTCTACCCCAGCCATAATGCCGAATAAAATAGCAGGAATGGTCAACATGAAGAGAATCAGACTGCTTTGTTCCCAAAGGGTATTGCTGGCCAGCTGGAGATTGGTTAGCTGGGTCACCATAAAGAAGGTGTTGGGATAGAAGAAGAGCCAAAATGGTGTCAGGAGGAGCTTGCTTGCCACATGGCTGTTTTCCTTGACTAAAATGGCCAAATCCAAGGCGATGAGGGCCATGGTCATATTCCCAATCAGGGGTGAATCCTGGGCTCCATATAAAAAGAGACCGACCACAATCAGTACATAAAATAGATGAATCAATAAATTCTTAGGAGAAAACATAGGAAACCTCAAACTTTTTCATAACTGTTTACTAGTATATCACATAGTGGAGGGTTTGGAATAGGAAGTCGCTTTGTTTTTGCATAAAAATGTGATAAAATAAAGCGTTTAGAAAAAGGTTTCATTAGCCTTCTGAAAGGATTATATCATGTCAAAAACACCATTTTATATTACAACGCCTATTTATTACCCATCGGGTAAGCTCCACATTGGTTCGGCCTATACGACCATTGCCTGTGACGTACTGGCTCGCTACAAGCGTCTCATGGGCCATGAGGTTTTCTATCTGACAGGGCTTGATGAGCACGGTCAAAAGATTGAAGAGAAGGCTAACGAAGCTGGTTTGACACCTCAAGCCTACGTTGACGGCATGGCGGTTGGCGTTAAAGAGCTCTGGAACTTGCTCGACATCTCTTACGACAAATTTATCCGCACGACTGATGATTACCACGAGGAAGTGGTGGCGGCTGTTTTTGAAAAATTGCTGGCGCAGGACGACATTTACTTGGGAGAGTATTCTGGATGGTACTCCGTATCAGACGAGGAATTCTTCACCGAGAGCCAATTAGAAGAGGTCTTCCGAGATGAAAACGGCAAGGTAACAGGCGGTATCGCTCCGAGCGGTCACGAGGTTGCCTGGGTTTCAGAGGAATCCTACTTCCTCCGCCTCAGCAAGTATCAGGATAAATTGGTTGAGTTCTTCAATGCTCACCCAGACTTTATCCAGCCAGACGGCCGCCTCAATGAAATCATGAAAAACTTCATCGAGCCAGGCTTGGAAGATTTGGCCGTATCCCGTACTTCATTTACCTGGGGCGTGCCCGTACCGTCAAATCCAAAGCACGTTGTCTATGTCTGGATTGATGCCCTACTCAACTACGCAACTGCCTTGGGCTATGGTCAGGAAGAAACAGCCAACTACGACAAGTTCTGGAATGGAACAGTTTACCATATGGTTGGCAAGGACATTCTTCGTTTCCACTCCATTTACTGGCCAATTATGCTCATGATGTTGGATATGAAGTTGCCAGACCGCTTGGTTGCTCATGGCTGGTTTGTCATGAAAGATGGCAAGATGTCTAAGTCTAAGGGCAATGTGGTTTATCCAGAAATGCTGGTCGAGCGTTTCGGTTTGGATCCGCTCCGTTATTACCTCATGCGTAGTCTACCAGTTGGCTCTGACGGCACCTTTACACCAGAAGATTATGTTGGTCGTATCAACTACGAACTAGCTAACGACCTTGGAAACTTGCTCAACCGTACCGTTGCTATGATTAACAAGTACTTCGGTGGTCAGGTACCGACTTTTGTTGCCAACGTGACAGATTTTGATGCGGACTTGGCGGCAGTAGTTGCTGACAACTTAGCAAGCTACCACAAATATATGGAAGCTGTTGACTACCCACGCGCCTTGGAAGCGGTATGGAATATCATCTCCCGTACCAACAAGTACATCGATGAAACAGCACCGTGGGTCTTGGCAAAAGAAGAAGCTGACCGTGACAAGTTGGCGGCGGTGATGGCTCACTTGACAGCAGGTCTTCGTGTGGTGGCTCATCTCATTCAACCATTCATGATGACTACTTCAAATGCCATTATGGAACAGCTTGGTTTGGGAACAGCATTTGACCTTGAAAACCTTGATTTTGCTGGTCTTCCAGCTGGTTTGACAGTGGTCGCAAAAGGTACACCTATCTTCCCACGTCTGGATATGGAAGAGGAAATCGCCTATATCCAAGCTCAAATGGGTGGCAGCTCTGCTATTTCCCAAGAGGAAGAAAAAGAGTGGAACCCAGCTGACGTGGAACTCAAAAACGAAAAAGCTGCGATCAAGTTCGAGGACTTTGATGCGGTTGAAATCCGCGTGGCCGAAGTCAAGGAAGTTGCCAAGGTGGAGGGCTCTGACAAGTTGCTCAAGTTCCGTCTAGATGCTGGTGACGGTCAGGACCGCCAAATCCTGTCTGGTATTGCCAAGTACTATCCAAATGAGCAGGAGTTGGTCGGTAAGAAAGTTCAAATCGTTGCCAACCTCAAGCCACGTAAGATGATGGGCTTGCTCAGCCAGGGTATGATCCTCTCAGCCGAACACGACGGCAATTTGACACTTTTAACAGTAGATCCATCTGTGCCAAACGGCAGTCAGATTGGGTAAGTTTGCAGAGACAAGACACAAAAACCAGCCCTAGTCGGCTGGTTTTTTGAGTACTTTCCATTCCTTTTCTAGAATGGACATAATGAGGGTATCGGCATAACCGTCTGCTGTCTTATGGCTGTCACGCTTGATACCTTCTAAACGAAAACCTGCTTTTTCATAGGCACGCTTGGCACGCGGGTTGAAGGAAAAAACTTCCAATTCCAAGCGATGTAAGCCAACCTGCTCAAAAGCGAAATCTCTGGTTTTCTCGACTGCCCAAGAGCCCAAACCACGGTCCAAATAGTCCTCGTCAAAGATAACAATCCGAAAGTTAGCGGAGTTATTCTCCCTATCTAGTTCATTGATGACCGACTCACCGATAAAGGTTCCGTCAGGTGCAATCAAGATAAAATCAAACCGATCAGGGTCAGCCACAATCCGATTGTAGAAGTTGATAACGTCATCTTTAGTGTAAGTTCCCGAGCTCCCTGTCAAACGATAAATTTCAACGGAAGGCTTGGTAAAACAGTCCTCATAGTATTTCTCTGCAAAGCCCACTTGAAAGGACTGCAGAATGAAGCCATCCTTTTCCCATTTGATAATATTTTTGGTCATTTTCCATCTCCTTTTCATCATTTTACCACAACTTGCGAACTAATAAAGAGAGGAGGTTTTATGTTAGTTGCACTTGATGAAGATGGGCAAGTCTTTAATGTCTTGGAAAATCCTGCGCCGCAAGGCAGTTTTTCCTGTCCAGGTTGTGGAGGACCGGTCCGATACAAATCTGGAAAAATTCTGCGTTCGCACTTTGCCCACGTCACCCTGCGGGACTGCCATTACTTTTCCGAGAATGAATCCGCCCAGCATCTGTCACTTAAGTCTTGTCTGTACAGATGGTTAATCAATGCCGAACAAGTTGAACTTGAAAAAAGCCTGCCCAGTATAGGGCAGGTCGCGGATTTATTTGTTAATAATAGTCTAGCTTTGGAAGTCCAATGTTCCAGTCTGCCGATTTCTCGTTTGCAGCTGAGGACGCAGGCCTATCGTGAGGGTGGTTATCTGGTTCTTTGGTTGCTTGGCAAGGATTTGTGGCTCAAGGAACGACTGACCAATTTGCACAAGCAATTTCTCTCTTTTAGTATGAATATGGGGTTTCACCTCTGGGAATTAGATGACGAGAAAAAAGAATTGCGGCTCCGTTACCTTATTCATGAAGACTTACGAGGTAAGGTCCACTGTATGACTAAGGTTTTTCCATTTTGCGAGGGAAATTTATTGGAAATCTTGCGTCTGCCCTTTGCCAAGCAAATTCTATCTAGCATGACTTGTCCAATGGATGAGGATTTGCCTCGCTACATTGCTCAACAGCTTTATTACAAATCCCCCAAATGGCTCGCCCTGCAAGCAGAGGCTTATGGACGTGGGGAAAATCTACTGATCAAGACAGCATTAGACTTTTATCCCCAAATCCGACTGCCCCGCTCTGCCATTGGCTTTGCCCAAATCAAGCAAGACCTGACTCCGATGTACCAAGCATTTGATCAGTTTTACGACAAAGCAAAAGATAAGAGTAGACAAATCTTGTATCCACCTATAATGTATAGACAACTTATGTAAATAATGATATAATAAAAAAAGGTTTACAAGGAGGTTCGTGGAATGAAATTCAGTCGTTTTACCTTAGTAAGTGCCTCTTTACTGCTAATAGCTTGCTTATCAGCTTGTGCTGTCAGGTATGAGGAAGGGCAAACAAGCACTGCCTCTAGTCAGCAAGTGCAAACAATCAATGAGGAAGAAGTACAGAAGTTTAACTCCAAACATAGTCAGAAAGTAGTCTCTAAGGAAGTAGCGGAAAGTGGAGGTACCAGCATTACCTTTGATGATGGAACAGAGTATGTCCATGTCTCCGATACAACCGTAGGGGAATATTTTATGCTTTCCTATCCAAGTGGTTGTAAGGTAACCTATTTCATTGAAAGTGGTGATTATACTGTAGCGACAGATGAATACGAAGGCGAAGAGAAAGCAAGTGCAGCTAAGGGACAGGTCGGACAGTATTTTGTAGACAGTGGCTATTCTATTTCTTTTGCAAATGATGGCGCTCTCCTCATTGATTTACAAGGAAATTTCACCCACCAGTATGATGACCAGGAGAAAAAAGGAAATATTAAAGATGCGGAAGGAAATAGTTACGTCGATAGCTTGTTAAACCAATATGGCATCCCGAACCTTGCCTTTTATGACAGCTTTGTCAAAGAAGTTGTAGCAGATGCCAAGACCTACTTTACTACTGATGAGTAGGTTGTAAGCCCTCCCTTTTCAATGGAAAGCGAGGCTTTTTTGTGGTAAAATATTGGGAACGGAGGATTTATTATGTCAAAACAACGTCATGAAATCGAAGAAAAATACCAGTGGGATTTAGCGACTATTTTCCCAACAGATGAGGCTTGGGAAGCCGAGTTGGCTGATCTCCAAGCAGAAACAGAAAAAGCTAAGGCCTTTGCAGGTCACTTGTTGGACTCAGCTAAGAGCCTTTTGGAGATTAGCGAAACCCAGCTTGGTCTGATTCGTAGGCTTGAAAAGCTCTATGTCTATGCGAATATGAAAAATGACCAAGATACTCGTGAAGGGAAATATCAGGAATTCCAAGCTAAAGGTATGACCCTCTATTCTGCCTTTTCACAGGCTTTTGCCTTCTATGAGCCAGAATTTATGGCCATTACTGAGGAGCAACTAGAGGCTTTCAAGGCAGAAGAGCCAGCTCTTACTCAGTACAACCACCAGTTTGAAAAACTCTTGGCAGCCAAGGATCACATCTTGTCACAAGAAGTAGAAGAAGTTCTTGCGGCGACCAGTGAGATTTTTGAAGCACCATCTGAAACATTCTCTGTCTTGGATAATGCTAGCCTGCGTTTCCCAGAAATCGCAGATGAGGACGGCAAGTTGGTGCCCCTTTCTCACGGCAACTACATCTCCTTTATGGAGTCCAAAAACCGCGAAGTGCGTCAAGAGGCCTATGAGGCACTCTACGAAACCTACGAGCAGTTCCAGCATACCTACGCCAAGACCCTTCAGTCTAACGTTAAGGTCAATAACCTGAAAGCTCGTTTGCGGAAGTACGACTCTGCTCGCCACGCAGCCCTTTCTGCCAACTTTATCCCAGAGTCCGTTTACGATACATTAGTGTCAGCAGTCAACAAGCACCTCCCGCTCTTGCACCGCTACATCAATTTGCGTAAGAAACTCTTGGGTATTGATGACCTTAAGATGTACGATATGTACACACCGCTTTCGAGCACAGATACAAAAGTCACCTATGAGGAGGCCTTGGCTACTTGTGTCGAAACCTTGGATATCTTTGGTGATGAGTACGCGGCCATTGTCAAAGAAGCCTTTGAAAACCGCTGGATTGATGTCCATGTCAACGAAGGCAAGCGTTCAGGAGCCTATTCAGGTGGTGCTTACGACACCAACGCCTTCATGCTCCTCAACTGGCAGGACAATTTGGACAATATGTACACCCTGATTCACGAAACAGGGCATTCACTTCATTCGATGTTGACTCGTCAGAATCAGCCCTATGTCTATGGTCACTATTCGATTTTCTTGGCTGAGATTGCGTCAACAACCAACGAAAATCTCTTGACTGAGAAGCTCTTGGCAGAAGTGGAAGACGACAAGACCCGCTTTGCTATTCTCAATCACTACCTCGACGGTTTCCGTGGAACGGTCTTCCGTCAAACCCAATTTGCTGAGTTTGAGCAGGCTATTTACAAGGCTGACCAGGAAGGCCAAGTCTTGACCGCTGATTTCCTCAACCAGCTTTACGGTAAACTCAATGAGAAGTATTATGGCTTGTCTGCGGAAGAAAATCCATTGATTCAGTATGAGTGGGCTCGTATTCCACATTTCTATTACAATTTCTATGTTTACCAATATTCAACTGGCTTTGCGGCAGCGTCTGCTTTAGCAGACAAGATTGTCAATGGTAACCCAGAGGACAAGGAAAACTACCTCAACTACCTCAAGGCTGGTAGCTCTGATTATCCACTCAATGTCATCGCAAAAGCTGGCGTGGATATGACCAAGGAAGACTATCTCAACGATGCCTTCAAGGTCTTTGAAGCCCGCTTGACAGAGTTGGAAGCTCTCGTTGAGAAAGGTGTGCACCTATAAGATGATTTCCTACAAACGATCTTTAGTCTATCCGCTTGTCAGTTCTAACCTTGCGGCGTTGATTGGCATCGGTGTGATGACCAAACCAGAACCTGCAGTTGGACTAGGACTTGTCTTTCTCCTGGTCGCTATCCTATCGGCTATCTATGCGTATGTCTTGCGCCAGCAGGGTGAAGTCTTTCTCTTAACAGCTGAAGGCTTGGACTTTCAGGAAAAAATCGGCTCACCACGCCAGCATTTTTCAATGGAAGAAATTGGAGAGATGCGCTATATAGTGCGGCCTATTTATCGGAATTTTTTGTCGCATAAGCTGAGGATTGTTGGAAATTCAGGGAATTTGTTAGTTGAAGTGAATTTGAATGCCCTGGCTGGAGCGGACTTTAACGACATTTACCATTTTGTGCAAGAAGTCGCTCCCTATGTCCAGTGGGATTTTCCTACGAATTAAGAAGGAGGAAGCATGCTAACAGAAAATCAATTGCAGGATATATTTGAAATAGCTGAAATCTTGTCAAATAGCGACAGAGACCTGTTCGCACAGTTGAAAGAGGCAGTTTTTGCAACGGATCCCAATCATATTTTGAATATGTTCGAATCCTATTTGTCAGCTGAGGAGTTTGACCAATTTTTGGACCAGGTGACGGAGTCAGAAAAAGACAATTTATGGTTGATTTTAGTCACGCTGTTAACCAGGCAGGACTATATTTTCCCTTGTGATATAGAAGTTGACTTGACGGATTTTATCAATGGTTTCGATCAGCTCAAACAGGTACGTGCTGCAGGTATTTTACTAAAATTGGATCCGGATGGACTCAATCCAGGCGCCAATCTTGCCCAGTGGCTCGTAACGATCAATGCCAAGTTTGAAGCTGAAGGCTTGGCTGCGGGCTTGCTGTCAATTACAGAAGACAAGTTTTATGTTTTCTTTAATCAGATTGAAAAAGTAGCCCGGTTGCAGCAGCTGGCACAAGGACTTGATATTGTGATTGCCTAATCATTGAGTATGAATGTGTTATTTTGGGGAATAAAAAGGGCAAGCCTTGCTTACCCAAATAATTTTTTCCAGAAGGAAGGTTTTGTATCTTCCTTTTTTTCTGTTTTTGTCATCCATTCTGGAAAGTTTGCTGCGAATGCAATATCCTCCTTATCGACAGCATGGTCCGTGTGGAATAGGAGAGCATAAGGTGAAGCGCCAACTTTCTCATCGATAATGCTGGCTGTGATGCTACCCTGCTGAGCAATTTTCATCAGTGCGATTTGCAGGCTATCGGACAGGGAAGGGGACAACTTGAGAAAAAGAGGACTGGTTTCTGACAGGAGTTTTTGGCAGATAGAAGCAAAGTTCTTTGCCAGATCAGGATGATTGGCCTCTTCAAAATTGAGAATGAGGACCACCCGTTCGCGGAAGGTTCCCATGTATTTACGCTGTTGGTCAGGGTCCAGTCTGGTCTCGCCAGATGCTTTTTGTAAAATTGTTTTTTGAATATCAGTCATGTCCTTAGTATAGCATAAAAAGGGACTACTGAAAAGGCAAGCGTTTACATCCTTGGTTTCTGTAAAATAACCTGTTTTTTCTTGAAAAATCTGTATTTTTAGGGTATGATAGCTATGTAACAATTTTAAACTCAAAGGAGAGTAATATAATGTCAATTATTACTGATGTTTACGCTCGCGAAGTCCTTGACTCACGCGGTAACCCTACACTTGAAGTTGAAGTTTATACTGAATCAGGTGCTTTCGGACGTGGTATGGTTCCTTCAGGAGCTTCTACTGGTGAACACGAAGCAGTTGAACTTCGCGACGGTGACAAGTCTCGTTACCTTGGTCTTGGTACACAAAAAGCTGTTGACAACGTAAATAACGTGATTGCTGACGCTATCATCGGTTATGACGTTCGTGATCAACAAGCTATCGACCGCGCTATGATCGCTCTTGACGGTACTCCTAACAAAGGTAAGTTGGGTGCAAACGCAATCCTCGGTGTTTCTATCGCTGTTGCGCGTGCAGCTGCTGACTACCTTGAAGTGCCACTTTACACTTACCTTGGCGGATTCAATACTAAAGTATTGCCAACTCCAATGATGAACATCATCAACGGTGGTTCTCACTCAGACGCTCCAATCGCTTTCCAAGAATTCATGATCTTGCCAGTTGGCGCTCCTTCATTCAAAGAAGGTCTTCGTTGGGGTGCTGAAGTATTCCACGCTTTGAAGAAAATCTTGAAAGCTCGTGGTTTGGTAACAGCTGTTGGTGACGAAGGTGGTTTCGCTCCTAAGTTCGAAGGAACTGAAGACGGTGTTGAAACAATCATCGAAGCTATCGAAGCTGCTGGTTACGAAGCTGGCGAAAACGGCATCATGATCGGTTTCGACTGTGCGTCATCTGAGTTCTACGACAAAGAGCGTAAAGTTTACGACTACACTAAATTCGAAGGCGAAGGCGCTGCTGTCCGTACATCTGCAGAGCAAATTGACTACCTTGAAGAATTGGTTAACAAATACCCAATCATCACTATCGAAGATGGTATGGATGAAAACGACTGGGATGGCTGGAAAGCTCTTACTGAGCGTCTTGGCAAACGCGTTCAATTGGTTGGTGACGACTTCTTCGTAACAAACACTGACTACCTTGCACGTGGTATCAAAGAAGGTGCTGCTAACTCAATCCTTATCAAAGTTAACCAAATCGGTACGCTTACTGAAACATTCGAAGCTATCGAAATGGCTAAAGAAGCTGGCTACACTGCAGTTGTATCACACCGTTCAGGTGAAACTGAAGATTCAACAATCGCTGACATCGCAGTTGCAACTAACGCAGGCCAAATCAAGACTGGTTCATTGTCACGTACAGACCGTATCGCTAAATACAACCAGTTGCTTCGCATCGAAGATCAATTGGGTGAAGTTGCAGTCTACAAAGGCTTGAACTCATTCTATAATTTGAAAAAATAAAACAGTCTGGGAGACTGTTTTATCCCCGAGCTAGTATAGCGAGGGTTATAATAAGAACAAGTCTGGAAATTTCCAGACTTGTTTTTCGTAGTACAGTGTACTAATTTATCCCCGAGCTAGCATAGCGAGGGTTCTAGTAAAAACAAGTCCGAAACGTTTCAGACTTGTTTTTCAATGTACTGTGTACTAATTTATCCCCGAACTAGGATAGCTAGGGTTATAGTGGAAACAAGTTCGGAATTATCTGGACTTGTTTTTTGTCGTGCAGTATACAACTTATCCCTATGGCTCTCGAACTAGCAAGGTTTTAAGGATATGAAGATGCCCTCTGATTTAATTGGGAGGATTTTTGTAAAGTGGGGCAAATAAGGGTCACTATTTTACATGGAATTTTTATGGCAACATTGTTGGTTGTATTTACAGTCTTGATTATCTTATGTTGGTGATTGTGGTACTTATCTCCGATATTGTACAAATGGAACGAGAAATTGTATAATAACTAAGAAAAGCAGGTTAAAATAGGTAATTGAAATACTTGTTAGTTGACGATAAAAGGAGGAGATGAATGAAAGAAAAAACCAAAGTTGCATTTGTTTGTGGACATAATTCATGTCGAAGTCAGATTGCGGAGGCCTTAGCTAAGGCGAACTATGCACATGTTTTCGATGCCTACTCGGCAGGGACTGAAACCAAACCGCAAATCAATCATGATGCGGTTCGTTTAATGAAGAGACAGTACCAGATTGATATGGAGGAAACACAGTATTCCAAGTTAATTGATGAATTGCCGGCGGTTGATATTGTTATTACCATGGGCTGCAATGTTGATTGTCCCTATCTTCCTTGTCAACATCGAGAAGATTGGGGACTGGACGACCCGAGTGGCCAGAGTGATCAAGTTTTCCTTGCTACCATGCATCAAATTGAAGAAAAATTGCAGCAACTGGCGATTATTTTAGAAAATAGCAACCGAAGCTTAAGTAACAAACAAGGTGCGATAGTGTAAATAGGAATTCATCTGTTATTTGTCAATGAAAAATAGAAATGAGTGAACAGAGTGATAAAATGGATATTTTTTGATTTGGGTTCTACATTGCTGAATGAAGAGTTAGCCTATCGTGAGTACATGGAAGAGTGTGTGAAAATGTTAGGCTCTCTTGGAATGGACATTTCCGTCTCTGTTTATTCTGGTAAGATGGAGGAGTTTGTTTGGGAAGACTTGGACCCTATTCGAGCAACTTGGAACCATTTTGCACCGACCGAGCCACGTCCTTTATGGACAAATGAGGGGGTGAGCCTGTATCCTGAAACAATAGATGCTCTAGAGAAGGTATCACAAAACTATCGATTGGGGATTATTGTCAATCAGTCTAGTAGTATTAGAGAACTGCTTAAAGAGTGGGGAATTGAGTCTTATTTTCAACTCATCATCCTCTCTGAAGAGGTTGGGCTATCTAAACCAGATACAACTATTTTCACACTTGCCTTGCAAAAAGTAAACATCCCTGCAGATAGAGTTGTCTATGTTGGTGATAGGTATGATAATGATATTCTACCTGCTAAATCTTTGGGAATGTGGACTGTACGAATACTGACAGATTTTGGGAAGCATGCCAGTGAAAATGAAAAATTGAAGAGTGATTGGGTAATTCCTTCATTGCAGGAGATAACAAATATGTTTGAACAAACAAAAAACTAGACTGAACATTCTCAGCCTAGTTTTTACATGTATTAGAATAAGCCTTTAACTTTATCTAAAAGACCGTTAACGCCTTCAGAACCTGACAACAAGCCTTTTGCTTGCTCCAAGTATTCGCCGAAGTTGTCTTTGTTTTCTTCTATGAATTGTTTTGCACCGTCAAAGTCTTTGTTGGCAATCAAGTCTTTTACTTCGTTAAACAAATCTACTGGATTCATAATCTCACCTCCTATTTGTCTATTAAACCAAAAATAGAGCGATTTCACAATTATTTTGAATTATGGATGAAAGGTCACGCAGACAGCTTCTGGAACCAGGAAATCATAGGATAGTTCTGTTAATCGACCTGTCTCTTCATCACGGGCAAAGACAGTCGCATTGTCAGAGTCTTGGTGGACCGCAACCAGGAATTTTTCATCTGGGCTGAGGGCAAAATCACGTGGCGTCTTGCCATTGGTTGGGACAATTTCCACTAGCTCAAGGCTGGCATCACCCAAGGTCTTGTAGACAGCAATGGAGTCGTGACCGCGGTTAGAACCGTAGACAAATTTCCCATCCTTACTGATGCGAACAGCAGCTGTGCCGTTGAAACCAGTGTGGTCAGCTGGCAGGGTCGAGATGGTCTGCATGTGTTCAAATTGACCAAGACCATCGTAAATCAAAACTTCAATGGTCGAATTGAGTTCGCAGATTAGATAGGCAATTTTTGCGTGGTGGTGGAAGACAATGTGCCGTGGTCCTGCCCCAGGAGCAGAAGAATAGCTACCTACTTGTTCCAATTTACCTTGGTCAGATACCTTGTAGCTGATGACCTGGTCCGTTCCCAAATCGCAGGTTACCAATAACTTATCTGGTGTCAAATCCGCAAAGTGAACATGAGGAGATGCTTGGTTTTCATGAGGACCAGACCCTTCATGTTGCGCCTGGTCTGCCAATTCCAGAGAACCGTCTTCTAAACGTTTGTAGACCAAGACCTGTCCCTTATGGTAATTGGCACCATAGACCAAATTGCGCTCTTCGTCAACTGCAACATAACAATGGGGAGCCCCTTCTTCAACGACATGGTTGAGTGGTTGGAAATCAGCTGTAAAGGCAGCAATCCCTCCCTGACCGTTTTCTGAGCCAACGGAGTAAAGTCGTCCCTCTGCATCGAAAGCAAGGTAAGTTGGGTTTGGCTCTTCAGCGACCAATTCTAATTGAGCCAGTGAGCCAGTTTCAGGATTGAAGTTAGCCTTATAAATCCCTTTTGAGTCTCTTTTGGTGTAGGTTCCGAAATAAATGTTCATTTGTTTCTCCTTATCTAGTGATTGTTTAAATTATACCACAATTCTGCATGAAAAAATTTCTTGGACATGATTTCCAGCATAAATTTTCGGCATTTACATGGTACAATAGTAGAAAAAGGAAAGGTAGAAATGAGATGGACGAGAAAAATCAAAAGTTTAGTGTGACCTGGTTTTTTAGATGGTTTATTAACAATCAGGCGGTGACTTTTTTCCTAGTGACCCTGCTGATTAGTCTGACCATTCTTGTATTTTCTAAGATTAGTTTTTTGTTAAAACCGATAGGTAGTTTTGTGGAGATTATTCTCTTGCCTATGCTGTTGACAGGCTTGCTTTATTATCTCCTAAATCCCATTGTGGATTGGTTGGAGAAGAGGAAGGTTTCCAGAACGATTGGTATTTCCATTGTTTTTGTTCTGATTGGACTGCTCTTAGTTTGGGGCTTGGCAGTAGCTATTCCAAATATCCAGGAACAGGTAGTTTCATTTGTGCAAAATCTGCCTGCAAACATTCAAAAGCTGGAGCTACAGTTGACCTCCTTGTTGCAGGATAAGCGGTTTGAACAATTCCGACCGACGGCCCTTCAGGCGATCAATCAGGTCAATGATCAGATTATTTCCTTTGCTCAGCGATTTTCATCCAGCGCGGTCAACTGGGCTAGTCATTTGATTTCAACGGCATCGCAGATTATTGTGGCGGTCTTGATTATGCCCTTTATCCTCTTCTATCTCTTGCGAGATGGTAAGGGGCTCAATGCTTATATCACCCAATACTTGCCGACCAAGTGGCGGGCGCCCATTGGAACCGTTTTGTCGGATGTCAATAGCCAGCTGTCCAACTATGTGCGCGGTCAGGTGACGGTGGCCATGATTGTGGCTCTTATGTTTTCCATCATGTTCTCCATCATTGGTCTCAGCTATCCTGTGACCCTGGGGATTTTGGCTGGTTTTCTCAATCTGATCCCTTATCTGGGTTCCTTCTTGGCTATGATTCCGGCTGTCATTTTGGGCTTGATTGCAGGTCCCTTCATGCTGGTCAAGGTCTTGATTGTCTTTATGATTGAGCAAACCATTGAGGGTCGATTTGTGACGCCTTTGATCATCGGTTCTTCCTTGAACATCCACCCTATTACCATTCTCTTTGTCCTATTGACTTCAGGGCAGATGTTTGGGGTGCTGGGCGTTCTTTTGGGAATTCCTATCTATGCCTCTATCAAGGTCTTGGTCAAGGCAGCCTTTGAATGGTATAAGGTTTATAGCGAATTATACGAAGAAGATACAATAGAGAGTTTAGAAGCGAATAATGAACAATAGTGAAAAGATGCTGGCTTGCTTGGACCAGCAGGATTTGGATAAAGCCAATAAATATTTCAAGCGGGCCTTGGTCCAGGACGATGAAGAGACGCTCTTGGCCCTGGCTGCCTACCTGGAGTCCATTGGATTTCTCCCCCAGGCGGCGGAGATTTATGGGAAATTGCAGAGCCAATACCCAGAAGTGGCTATCAATTTGGCTCAGATTGCCTTTGAAGATGGCTTGGTCGAAGAGGCTTTTGGTTATCTAGAGGCCATTCCTGAGCGCCACCCTGCCTACTTAGAGGCACTCTTGGTCAAGGCAGATTTGTACCAGGCAGAGGGCCTATCGGATGTAGCCCGTGAAAAATTGCTGGAGGCTAGTCACCTGTCGGATGAGCCCATTATCACTTTTGGACTAGCTGAGTTGGACATGGAATTGGAAAATTTCAAGGAAGCTGTTTCCCTCTACGCCCAGCTGGACAATCGGGAAATCTACGAATTGACTGGGGTGTCGACCTATCAGCGGATTGGTCTAGCCTATGCTAGTCTGGGCAAGTTCGAGGCGGCTGTCGAATTTCTGGAAAAGGCTGTGGAGCTGGAATATGATGACCAGACGGTTTTTGAGTTGGCAGCTCTGCTATTTGAACAAGAAGAATACCAGAAGGCTAATCTTTACTTTAAGCAGCTAGATACCATCAATCCTGACTTTGAGGGCTATGAGTACGCCTATGGGCAGTCTCTCCATGCGGAACACCAGTTGGAGGCGGCTCTGGCCATGACCCAGCAAGGCCTGGCCAAAAATGACTTTGATGCCAATCTCTTGCTGCAAGCTTCTCAGTATGCCTATGAATTGCATGATGAGGCGGCGGCAGAGGACTTCCTGCTGCGGGCCCGGGAGGTCATTGATGATGAGAATGAAGTGGCCTTGCGCTTGACCAATCTTTATTTGGAGCAGGAGCGCTATGAGGAAGTATTGCCATTCTTGACCGATGACTTAGACAATGTCCTGGCCCGTTGGAATATTGCCAAGGCCTATATGTCTTTGGAAGAAGTGGAGCAGGCTTTGGCTATCTTTGATGACTTGGTTGTAGATTTGGCAGACAACCCAGAATTTTTGGCGGATTATGTGGAGGCTTTACGGCTTATGGGGCGGGCTGAGGATGCGCGTGTCCAGGCTGGTCGGTATTTGAGCCTGGTGCCAGATGATTTGGCCATGCAAGAATTTTTGAATGAAGAGTAGGATATGCAAGTAAATCGATTATTTCAATACAATACCTTAGGGGCTCTCATGGCTGGTCTTTACGGTGGTTCCTTGACGGTCGGTGAGCTCTTGGAACACGGTGATTTGGGGCTGGGGACCTTGGACTCTATCGACGGAGAATTGATTGTTCTAGATGGCAAGGCCTATCAGGCCAAGGGAGCAGGGGATAAGCCGGAAGTGGTGGAGGTTCCTACTGATATGAAGGTACCCTATGCAGCGGTTATTTTCCACGAAGCTGAGGTCATTTTCAAGCAGCGTTTTGAGATGACCAGTGAGGAGCTGCAGGCAAGAATTGAGTCCTATTATGACGGGGAGAATCTTTTCCGTTCGATTAAGATTAAGGGGACCTTTTCTCGCATGCACGTCCGCATGATTCCCAAGTCAGCCTCCAGCGTTCGCTTTGCGGAGGTGGCCAGCCACCAGCCTGAATACACGGCTGAGGATATTTCGGGCACCATTGTAGGTATCTGGACACCGGAAATTTTCCACGGCGTCAGCGTAGCGGGTTACCACCTGCACTTTATCTCAGATGATTTGACCTTTGGCGGCCACGTTATGGACTATGTTATCGCCCAGGGCAATGTGGAAGTGGGGGCAGTCGATCAGCTGGACCAACGCTTCCCAATCCAAGACCGCCAGTACCTCTTTGCGAAATTTAATGCCAAGGAAGTGCGAGAGGATATAGAGAAGGCGGAGTGACGTTTCTAAATGAGAATACGAAGGAAAGAATTCGACTTACAGGTGGAATTCTTTTTTCGTGCGATAGGTACAGTGGTGTGAGAGGAGCTAGTGATGATTCTCCTAATTTTACACAAACTTTACAAAAGCCCTCTAATAGATTTGATATTGACGGTGTAAGATAGAGTCATAACAAAAAGGAGAATTGATTATGTCTTTAACGAATCGTCTTACAAAGTTTGCTGTTCTTGGTTTGGCCAGTGTCGGCCTTCTGACTGCCTGTGGTCAGGCTGCTAAGGACACAGCAGACCAGCCTATTACAGTGGTTTCCCGTGAGGAAGGGTCAGGAACCCGTGGTGCCTTTATTGAGTTGGTGGGAATTGAGTCTAAGGATGCCAATGGCGAAAAGGTGGACAATACAACTAACCAAGCTATTGTAACCAACTCTACAGCGGTTATGTTACAGACAGTAACCGGAGATACCGCGGCTATCGGCTATGCCTCACTTGGTGCGCTTGACGGCAACAGCAAACCATTGGAAATCGATGGTGTCGCTCCAAGTATTGATACTATCAAATCTGGTGAATACAAGATTGCCCGTCCATTTAATATCGTTACAAAGGATTCTATTAGCGAAGCTGCTCAAGACTTCATCAGCTTTATTATGAGTTCTGATGGTCAAGCAGTAGTTGAAAAATCCGGCTATATCCCAGTCGATGCCAAAGCAGCGTACCAGGCTAAGACAAAATCAGGTAAGGTCGTGGTAGCAGGTTCAAGCTCTGTTAACCCAGTTATGGAAAAATTAAAAGAAGCTTATCAAGCAGTCAATCCAGATGTAACTGTGGAAATCCAGCAAAGTGATTCCTCAACAGGTGTGACAAGCGCCATTGAGGGCTCTGCTGATATTGGTATGGCATCGCGTGAATTGAAGGATTCAGAAAGTTCAGCTGGTGTATCAGCTACACCAATTGCCATCGATGGTATTGCAGTAATTGTCAATAAGGAAAATCCATTGTCAGGTTTGACAGTACAAGAAGTGCAGGATATTTACACTGGTAAAGAAGCCGAGTGGTCAACCTACATTTCTAAATAAGGGGAGTCTATGCGTCAGTTCCGAGAAACCGGCATGCAAGCAGTCTTTTTTCTGGCTGCCTGCATTTCCGTTTTATCCGTAGTATTTATTTGTATCTTTCTATTTTCAGCTGGTTTGCCAGCCATCCAAGAAATCGGTTGGGGAAATTTCCTGTTTGGCTTAGATTGGCGACCGTCTAATCAACTTTTCGGTGTCTTGCCGATGATTGTGGGCTCCGTCTACGTGACCTTTGGTGCCCTGGTGCTCGGTGTACCAATTGGTATTCTGACAGCTGTCTTTCTGGCCTTCTTCTGTCCAGAAAAATGGTATCCAATTTTCAAGCGTGCGGTCAGCCTCATGGCGGGAATTCCCTCAGTTGTTTATGGTTTCTTTGGTTTAGTGGTCTTGGTGCCTTTTATCCGTAGCAATGTCGGTGGTCACGGGATGGGGGTTTTGACAGCATCCATTTTGTTGGGAATCATGATTTTGCCGACTATTATCAGTGTCTCTGAGGCAGCCCTACGTGCGGTTCCAGAAACCTATTATCAGGGTGGCTTGGCCCTGGGAGCCTCCCATGAACGGTCTATCTTCTTTATTATCCTACCAGCAGCAAGGCGGGGGATTATGGCCAGTGTTATTTTGGGTCTTGGTCGTGCAATGGGAGAAACCATGGCAGTTATCATGGTGGCTGGTAACCAGGCCCTGATACCAAGTTCCTTGACTTCGGGAGTACGGACACTGACGACCAACATCGTTATGGAAATGGGTTATTCAACGGATCTCCACCGTGAGGCCCTGATTGGAACTGCAGTTGTGCTCTTTGTCTTTATATTACTCATTAACTTGCTCTTCTATAGCATGAATAAGAAGGAGGCCTAGGATGTCATTAGTAAAACACCAAGCTTCGACTGACCGGACCTCTCTTATCTTGAGGTGGCTGGTATTTCTAGCGGCTGGTTTGGCAGGCCTTGCAACCAGCTTTATCGTTCTCTATATTTTGATCAAGGGCTTGCCCTATCTCAATCTGGAGCTCTTTTCATGGACCTACAATTCAACCAATGTGTCCATGCTACCAGCCCTTCTCAACACTGTTTTGATGGCTCTTCTGGCCCTCTTGATTGCCTTGCCAATCGGGATTGGTGCCTCTATCTACCTAACAGAGTATGCCCAGCCGGACAATCCCCTAGTGACCATTGTTCGTTTGGCAACGGAGACACTATCAGGGATTCCGTCTATCATCTATGGTTTGTTTGGTGCCCTCTTCTTTGTCAAATTCCTTGGCTTGGGCCTGTCAATCATTGCAGGGGCTATGACCCTTAGTATCATGATTCTGCCCTTGATTATGCGGACAACCGAGGAGGCTCTCTTGTCCGTTGAAGATGGCTATCGGGAAGGAAGTTTTGCCCTTGGCGCTGGTAAATTGCGGACCATATTTCAGGTGGTTCTGCCCTCTGCCTTACCGGGAATTTTTTCAGGTGTCGTATTGGCCCTGGGCCGGGTTATCGGTGAGTCAGCAGCCTTGATCTTCACAGCAGGGACAGTAGCAGAAGTGGCGACCAATCTCACCAGCTCAGGTAGGACCCTGGCTGTCCACATGTATTTGATTTCGGGTGAAGGTATTTATGTCAATCAGACCTATGCAACAGCTGTCATTCTCTTGATTCTGGTCATTGTCATGAACCTCCTGTCTGAATGGATTGCAGTAAAATTAGGAAGAAATAGAAATGAGTAAACTAAGTATCCAAGGTCTGGATCTCTTCTACGGGGATTTTCAGGCTTTGAAGAATATCAATTTAGAAATTCCAGGCAATCAGATTACAGCCTTTATCGGGCCTTCTGGTTGCGGGAAATCAACCCTCTTAAAAAGTCTGAACCGTATGAATGATTTGGTCAAGAACTGCCGTTTAACGGGCAAAGTTCTGCTGGACCAAGAAGATATTTATGCGGAGATGAAGACGACAGTCCTCCGTAAGAAGGTCGGAATGGTTTTTCAAAAACCAAACCCTTTTCCAATGAGCATTTATGATAATGTGGCCTACGGACCTCGTACCCACGGCATTCATAATAAGCTGGAACTGGATAAGATTGTCGAGCGTTCTCTTCGTCAGGCAGCTATCTGGGATGAGGTCAAGGACCGCCTCAATAAGTCTGCTCTGGGCTTGTCGGGCGGTCAGCAGCAGCGTCTCTGTATTGCCCGTGCCCTGGCTATCGAGCCGGAAGTTCTCTTGATGGACGAGCCGACGTCAGCTCTCGACCCGATTTCAACCGCTAAGATAGAAGAATTGGTGCTGGAATTGAAGAAGGACTATACTATTGTCATGGTCACCCACAATATGCAACAGGCCTTGCGGGTGTCTGACCAGACTGCCTTTTTCCTCTTGGGTGAGGTCGTTGAATTTGACAAGACAAGCAGTCTCTTTAGTATGCCAAAAGATCCACGTACGGAAGACTATATCACAGGGAGGTTTGGTTAATGCGTTCACGTTTTGAAAGCCAATTAGAAGAATTGCAAAAGGACATGGTCTACATGGGTGGTCTCTGTGAGGAGATTATCGCAGGCTCTGCCGACGGTCTCAATGGGCCAGAGCAGTTGAACTACGAAAAAATCCAGCAGACCTACCAGCAGATTGAGGAGCTAGAGCGGGATATCGAAGCCCGTTGCCTCAAATTGCTCCTGCGCCAGCAACCAGTTGCTCGGGACCTGCGCACCATTTCATCCGCCCTTAAAATGGTCTATGACATGAAGCGCATCGGCGCCCAATCCTCTGAAGTGGCGGACCTGATTCGCAACAATCCCATTGACCTGGTGGAAGAGATTCCTTTGGTTAAGAAAATGGCAGAGCAGGTCAGTCAGATGGTGGTGGGTGCCCTGGATGCCTTTATCAAAGAAAGTCACGATTTGGCCAGCCAAGTCGTTGCAAAAGACGATACAGTTGACCAATATTTTGGTACAATAAAAGAAAAACTGGCTACATATATCGGGAGCCACACTGCAAATGGTGACCAGGCCATTGACCTCTTGATGATTGCCAAGTACCTGGAGCGCATCGGTGATCACGCTGTCAATATTGCCAAGTGGGTACAATTTTCTATCACGGGTCAATTAGAAGGGTAAGAAAATGATCTACTGTGTAGAAGATGATGATGCCATTCGTGAATTGATGATCTATAGCCTCAAGACTGCTGGTTTTGAGGCTAAGGGTTTTCCAGAGGCTGCTAGTTTTTGGGAAGGATTGGAGGAAGCAAGTCCTGATTTAGTGGTCTTGGATGTTATGATGCCAGGCCAGGACGGAATTTCAGTCCTCCAGGATCTGCGTAGGCAGACCAGGTGGCTGGCTATACCCGTCATTATGGCAACGGCCAAGGGGACTGAGATTGACAAGGTTCAGAGTTTGGACATGGGGGCTGATGATTACCTGGTCAAGCCCTTTGGTATGATGGAAATGATTTCCCGTATCAAGGCTGTTTTGCGCAGGACTCAAAAGCAGGAGGAGCAAGAGCTTGCCTTTGCCACGATTCGTATCAATCTAGCCAGTCACAAGGTCTATGTCCAAGATAGCAAGGTTGAATTGACCTTGAAAGAATTTGAATTACTGCACCTCTTCATGCGGTTGCCTCAAAAAGTCTTTACCCGTCAGGAACTCTTGGACAAGGTCTGGGGACAAGATTTTATGGGCGAGACGCGGACGGTCGATGTCCATGTGGGAACCCTGCGCCAGAAATTGGGCCAAGCCGGTCACCTGGTCAAAACAGTACGTGGAGTAGGCTATCTCTTGGAGCAAGACCATGACTAAACGGATTTTTCAAGCAGTATTTATGACAGCTATGGGGGTCTTTCTGCTGACTATCCTCACTGTCCAGGTCTACCTTTATAATTATTTTAACGGTCAATTGGTCGATCATTTAGTTCAAGAAACCCAGTTGGTGGCAGAGGCGGTTGAAAATGAAGGCATAGACTATCTGCAGCACATTGCTCCTGGAGAATACCGGTTTACCTGGATAGCTCCTGACGGCAGTGTCATCTATGACTCCGAAAATGATGCCTCGCAAATGGACAATCACAGCCAGCGTGAAGAAGTCATTCAGGCTAAAAAAAATGGAATCGGCCAGAGGGTCAGGTATTCTAGTACCCTGTCTGAAACCCTCATTTACTCGGCACGGCTCTTGCAAGACGGCAGTATCGTCCGTCTTTCAGTTTCCCACAGTACGGTCTTTGATTTGATGCAGCAGATGTTTCCCTGGTTTGCCGTCTTGGGGTTTGTGTCGCTTCTGACTTCCTACGTCCTTGCCAAATACACGGCTCAAAAATTACTCCGGCCCTTGGAAACCATTGACTTAGAGAGACCCTTGAAAAATGATGTTTATAAGGAATTGCATCCCCTGCTCAAGCGACTGGATTTTCACCAGTCTCAATTGGCTGAAAAAGAGAGTCTCCTGCGGCAGAAACAGGATGAATTTGACACTATCATTTCCAAGATGAAGGAGGGGTTAGTCATCGTTGATAACCAGGGCCGGTTAGTCATCTACAATGAGGCGGCTCGTAATCTTTTAGAATTGGAAGAGTCAGCCCTCTCCAGACCCATTGCTATTTTTCAGCGCCAATCGGCCTTGAAGGACTTGCTGACGGAGTTACTGGATGGTCAGAAAACAGATACAATTGTCGAATTGCAGGACCACCAATACAAGGTCATCGGACGTCCGATTTGGTCGGAGCAGCAGCAATCAGGGGCCGTTCTTCTCTTTTTCGATGTGACCGAGCAGTATTATCTGGAAAAATTACGGCGAGAATTCACAGCGACGGTTTCCCACGAATTGCGGACACCGCTCCACATTCTATCTGGCTATTCTGAAATTCTGCAGTCGCGCATTGCCTCGCCAGATGATGTTGTCGTCTTTGCCGAGAAGATTCACCAGGAATCCCAGCGCATGATTCAACTGGTAGAGGATATTCTCCAATTGGCCCAGTTGGATGAAGGTAGACATATCCGAAAAGAGGATGTGCAATTGACTGACCTGGTCCAGCAGGTTTTGGCTGGTCTGGAAGACAAGGCGGTGCAGAAAAATATCGCTTTGAGCTTTACGGGTCCCCAGATTTCCTATCATGGAAATCCTGTCCTACTCCAGTCTATTATTTTTAATCTGTGTGACAATGCCATTAAATACAATACCGATCATGGACAGGTCCATGTTAGCCTCAGTCAGACAGATGAGGCCATTAGCCTGGTCGTAGAAGATACTGGTCTGGGCATCTCACCGATAGACCAGGAACGCATGTTTGAGCGTTTTTATCGGGCCGACAAGAGCCGTTCCAAACAAGTGGGCGGTACCGGTCTCGGTCTCTCCATTGTCAAACACGCCCTTCAAGTCCACGGCGCTACCATCCACGTCCAAAGCCAGTTAGGTCAGGGAACTGTGATGAAGGTGAAGTTTCCGAAATAAAATAAAAACTGTATTCACAGCTCAACATCTTTAGCTAAGGCTAGTTTTCTGCCACTCAGCGTTCGTTTTTCTCGAAATACAGTCAGTATTACATCAAAAAACAGCCTTGATTTGTAAAAAACTATCTCTTTTCTAAATATACTTTGCTTGTGAACACAGGTTTTAAAAAGCATGAAAATCATCAGATTTTCATGCTTTTTATTTTCTCTTCTGTCGGTGTCACGCGCAGGGTCTTCTGACCGCGGTAGGTCACAAAACCAGGTTTGCTACCTGTTGGCTTATGAAGTTTCTTGGCTTCAATCATATCAACTTGAACTAAGTTAGAATGCCTTGCCTTGGAGAAATAGGCAGCCAGCTCTGCCGCGTCTGTCTTGACTTCGTCGCTGGGGTCCAAGTTATCTGTGATGACCACATGGCTACCTGGAATGTCTTTGGCATGGAACCAGAGTTCGCCTTTCTTGGCCATTTTGAAGGTCAACTCATCATTTTGCAGGTTATTTTTCCCAACCAGAATGATAGTTTTCCCGTCTGTTGCCAAATAACGCTCAGGTTTCTGACGCTTGTGGATTTTCTCACGATGGCGACGTTTGAGGTAGCCTGTTTCAATCAATTCCTCACGGATTTCATCGATTTCTGCCAGACTAGCCTGTCCCAGCATGGTATCAACAGACTCCAGATAGATAATGGTCGCCTTTGTTTCCTCGATCAAGCTGGTCAGATGCTTGACCGCCTCCTTGAGTTTCTGGTACTTTTTGAAATAACGTTGGGCATTCTGGCTAGGAGTAAGAGCCACGTCCAACTCAATCTCCAACTCCTCGCCCGTATAGTAGTTGTCTAAGGTCACACTAGCCTGGTCGTTGGGTACCTGATGCAGATAGGTGGTCAAGAGCTCGCCCTTCTGTCGCACCAATTCCGCACCTTCCGTATCCGCCAATTCCTGCTCCTGTTTGACCAACTTTTTGCGATTTTTCTCCAGCTCACTGGCCACCCGCTTGATCAGCTCATTGGCCTGCTGGGCCACCCGGTCCCGCTCCGCCTTGTCCTGATAGTAGAAGTCCAGCAGACTGCTCAGGCTCTCAAATTGTAGCTGGTTTTCAGGGCTATTGGCAAATGGCAGAGCAGCATAGGATTTGTCCGTTAGGCTAGGCTGTGTAGCCTGGTCAAAAAAGGCACGAAAGTTCTTGAGGCGGTCTGTCTGTAAGTGACTGGCCAGTTCAGAAGCCGTATCCCGACCCAAACCTTGAAAGGCCTGTTGGAGATTTTTCGGACTCAGTTCCTGAGTCGATAAGATTTCAAACAATTTCTCGTCAGACACTGTATAAGGATTGAGAGAATGCGTCTCCGGTGGAAGAATGTAGGTGGAACCTGGCAAGATGGTTCGGTAGGAATTTTGCGAGAAACCGACGTGCTTAATAGCCTCGATAATCCGCTGTTCAGACTTATCCACCAAGATGATATTACTGTGCTTGCCCATGATTTCCACCATCAAGGTAGCTTGGATATGGTCGCCAATCTCGTCCTTGTTGGACACCGAAAATTCTAAGATGCGGTCATTGTCCAACTGACGAATTTCCTCGATAATAGCTCCCTGCAAGTATTTCCGCAGAATCATGGTAAAGGTATTGGGCACTTTTGGATTGGTAAAGTCCGACTGGGTCAGCTGAACCCGACCGAAAACCGAATGGGCGGACAGGAGCAATTTATGGCTCTGACGGTTGCTGCGGATATTGAGGACAATCTCCTGTTCAAAAGGTTGGTTGATTTTCTGAATCCGCCCACCTTCTAAATTGGCCTTTAACTCAGCCGTCATGTGATGTAAAAAAAATCCGTCAAAAGACATGGTAGACCTCTTTCTCTTCCTGGAATCTAGCTTTTTCTAGTATAGCATATTTTGGGGGCTGACAACATGTTAAGGAATTTTCAGAAAATTTGTTCAAAATCCTTGACAAATCCTCCAAGACCATCTATAATCGTATGTAATCAGAAGAAGTAGTAGGACAGAAGTCTTCAGGGAGCCTGTGGTGCTGAGAACAGGTGGCGGAGTTTTATGAAATGGGCTGATGAGATTGTTTGGCATAAGTACTCAGCCAAAACAGTCACGCAAATGAACTTAAAACAATGATAGTTCGGTTGGCACACCTTACAGTGCAACTCCTTGTTTGAGGAGATGAGATATGGGAGAATTCCCATAAGTGAGGTGGCACCGTGTCATTGACGCCCTCGCATACGATTTTAGTATGCGTGGGCTTTTTCTATACAAAGGAGATTACATTATGATGAAACGATGGCGTAGCTTACAGATCTTGAATTGACGAAATAGATACAATTGTTTTAATAAGAAAGAGGTTTATGATGAAAAATAAAAAATTGATGGGTGTGTTGATTGCATTTTTTGCGATTATTGTGGCTGTAGTGATTTCAAATCAGAATAAACAAGAGACCTCAACAGAGACTGGGACGGAATCTCAAACCGTTAAAATCGGAGTTCTCCAATATGTGACCCACGCTTCCTTGGACGAAATTTACAAAGGAATCGAAGCTGGTCTCAAAGAAGGCGGCTACGATAAGGATGTCAACCTAGAAATTGATTTTATGAATGCAGAAGGTGACCAGTCTCAAGTGCAAACCATGAGTAAAAAATTGGTCGATAATGGCAACGAATTGCTGATTGGTATTGCGACACCAGCCGCCCAAGGCCTAGCCAACGCAACCAGCGACCTACCGATTATCATGGGAGCTGTAACAGATCCGGTCGGTGCCAACTTGGTTGCTGATTTGAAAAATCCTGGTGGCAATATCACTGGTGTTTCTGACCAAACACCAGTAGCAGATACTATTGACTTGATTAAACAAATCACCCCAGAGGCAAAAACAATCGGTGCTCTTTTCTCATCAAACGAGGACAACTCAAAGGCCCAAGTTGCTGAATTTAAGGCGGCAGCTGAGGCAGCAGGCTATGAAGTTATCGAGTATGCAGTTCCTTCTTCAAACGAAATTGCCTCAACAGTAGAAGTTGCCTCAACCAAGGTAGACGCCTTCTTCACACCAGTTGACAATACCATTGCATCGGCTTTCTCAACAGTCGTTTCTGCAGCCAACAAGTCTAAAAAACCAATCTATACTTCTGTAGAGGATATGGTCGAAGGTGGCGGTATCGCATCTGTAACCCTCAGCCAATTTGACCTAGGTGTTGCTACTGGTAAAATGGCTGCCAAGGTTCTTGACGGTGCCAAAACAGCTGACACACCAGTTGAAGTCTTTAACCAAGGTACCGTTGTCGTCAACCAAAAAGTAGCTGATGAACTTAGCCTTACCCTTCCAGCGGAGATTGTTGAAAAAGCAAGCCGCGTGATTAAATAAACGAAATTTTAGAGAGAATTATGATCCTTTCCACCATTTCCCAGGCCCTGCTTTGGGCCATTCTTGGTCTTGGTATCTTCATGACCTTCCGTATTTTGAACTTTCCAGATATGACGACAGAGGGTTCCTTTCCCTTGGGCGGAGCAGTGGTTGTGACCTTACTTACTCAGGGTGTCCACCCGATTCTGGCGACCTTAGCTGCTGTTTTCGCAGGCTGTTTGGCAGGGCTTGTGACCGGTCTCCTGTATACCAAGGGGAAAATTCCAACCCTCTTGTCGGGGATTCTGGTTATGTCTTCCTGCCATTCCATTATGCTCTTCATCATGGGGCGGGCCAATCTGGGCTTGCTCAATATCAAGAGTTTGCAGGACCTCCTGCCTTTTGATAGGGAGACAAATGGATTGATACTAGGCCTAATGGCAGTTGTGGCTGTCATCTCTGCTCTGCTATTCTTCCTAAATACCCGCCTGGGTCAGGCCTTTATCGCTACGGGTGACAATCCCGACATGGCGCGCAGTTTTGGCATTCATACCAGCCGTATGGAGCTTATGGGTCTGATCCTCTCCAATGGGGTCATCGCCCTTGCTGGTGCCCTCATCGCCCAGCAGGAGGGTTACGCGGACGTTTCGCGCGGTATCGGTGTCATCGTGGTCGGCATGGCCAGTCTCATCATCGGTGAGGTTTTGTTTGATAATGTGACAATGGCGGAGCGTTTTATCACCATTGTGGTGGGAGCGATTTTCTACCAGTTCTTGATTTTGGGTGTGATTTCCCTGGGAATCAATACCAGCTACCTCCGCATTTTTTCGGCCCTCATCTTGGCAGTCTGCCTCATGGTCCCTGAAATCAAAAATAACATCCTGAGAGGAGCCAGCTTGACCAAATGAATGCAATCGTTGAACTAAAAAATGCGTGTGTGGTGGTCAACAATGGCCTGGACCAGGAGCGCGTGATTCTAAAGGATGTCAATCTGACTATCTACCAAGGGGATTTTATCACTATTCTCGGTGGCAATGGTGCTGGTAAGTCCACCCTCTTCAATGTCATAGCAGGTACCCTGCCCTTGACCAGTGGAACAGTGTCTATCTTGGGCGAGGATGTGACCAAGTGGCCAGCGGAAAAGCGGGCCAAGTACCTGTCCCGGGTCTTTCAGGATCCCAAGATGGGAACGGCACCTCGGATGACTGTGGCGGAAAATCTTTTGATTGCCAAGTACCGTGGCCAAGGTCGTGGGTTGGTTCCTCGGCAACTTCCCCAGCATTTGGAAGAGTTTGAGGCGACCCTAGCAAAAATTGGCAATGGTCTGGAAAAGCATATCGCCACTCCAGCTGGTTTCTTATCGGGTGGCCAGCGTCAGGCTCTCAGCCTCTTAATGGCCTCTATCGTCAAGCCAGAGCTGTTGCTCTTGGATGAACACACGGCGGCCCTTGATCCAAAGACCAGCCAGTCCCTCATGAATTTGACGGATAGCCTGATTGCCGACCAGGAGCTGACTGCCCTTATGGTCACTCACCAGATGGAGGATGCCCTTAACTTTGGCAATCGCTTGATTGTCATGAAGGATGGTCAAATTATCCAAGACCTCAATCGCCAGCAAAAAGCGGAAATGCAATTGGAAGATTACTATAAATTCTTTGAGTAATAAGCCTGGAGCGATTCAGGCTTTTCTTATCAATCAATACCAATAATTAGTGATTTGTGTTATACTATAACTAACGAAGCTGTATAGGAGGAGTAGTTTATGCCTCAAAATCGAAAGGAACGCTTGTTTTTTGGCATGTTAATGTCAGCGATGATGGGATTTGTAATGACTGTTTATAATTTATGGTGGGCAGGTCGCTTGCAACTACCTATTTTGTTGCCATCTTATTTCTTGGGAGTGGTTGTCTCTTTTATAGCATCGCAATTTGTCAATCCTTTAGCCCTCAGATGGATCAATTTCATCGGACCAAAATTACCTTCTGAAAAGCATATTTCCTTTGCTATGATTAGTTTTCGGTCTGTTGCAATGGGGTTAATTATGGGAGTATTTGGTATGTATATGAGCCATCTTCCCTTTCATCTACCGATTTATGGTTTCCGCTTTTTGAGAAATATTATTCTGTCGCTTCCCTTGAGTTATTTTATTGTCAATCCTCTTGCGAGACGTATCCTAGTCTCAGTGAGGGAAAGGAACAGTTAGACACTGGCTTTGCTGGTGTTTTTTCATTTTTTAGAGATTTTTTGCTATACTAGACATATGAAAATTTCAATTACTACAACCTCTACACACTATCAATTAAATGTGGTATACTCCGTTTCTGCATCTTTGACAGAAACATGGGATTTACTGGCTACAGACGCTGGTTTTGCCAAATGGTTTCCAGAACTCCATATTGAAGGACAAAAGTTGGTCTTTGAAATGGATGATTTCCGCGAGGAGATGGACTTGTTGGCCTATCGCGAACCGCATGAAATTGTCTATACTTGGGATACTGCTCGGGTTGGTTTTATTCTGACAGAGCAAGAAGGTGGGAGTCACATTGCCTTTGAGGAAATCATTCCTAAGGATTTTGGCAATGAATTTGCGACGGCTGAAAAAGATATGACCGGTTGGCTGGTCCAGCATGAATGTATCCAAGCCTTGCTTGAGGGGGCTGAAGTGCCAGAACAGAAACCCTTGCAAGAAAAGTGGTCGCACTTTGTTCAAGAACAGATTTAGGAGAAAATCATGCACAATATTACTTGCCCGCATTGTGGGACGGCTTTTCAAGTTAATGAAACAGAATACAGCCAGCTTTTGGCTCAGGTTCGTGGTGTGGAGTTTGATAAGGAAGTTCATGATCGTTTGGCGCGTGAGACAGAGTTGCTGGCTCAGAAGGCTGAAAATGACTTGCAGGCTAAATTGGCTGACAAGGATAAGGCTATTTTAGAACTGACAGCTAAGGTTGAGCAGGTGTCTAGTCAGACGGAACATGAGGTTAGCTCTGCTATTGCTCAAAAGGATAAGGAGTTGATGGCACTTCAGGCTCAGCTGGACAAACTGACTAGTCAGTCGGAATTAGAAATCAGCTCTGCTATTTCCCAAAAAGACCAAGAAATCCTAGAGCTAAAGGCAAAATTGGAGCAAGTGGGTCTGTCCAAGGATTTGGAGTTGCAGCAGGCAGTGGCTCAGGTTGAGAAGGAGCGGGATGCGGCCCAGAATGCCTTGGTTTTGCAGGAGCAGAAGCAGGAATTGGCGCTGGCGACCACTCGGCAGGAGTATGAGGTTCAGCTCAAGGCGGCTAGCGAGCAGGTAGAGTTCTATAAGAACTTCAAGGCCCAGCAATCGACCAAGGCTATCGGTGAAAGTTTGGAATTGTATGCTGAGTCGGAGTTCAATAAGGTTCGACAGTTAGCCTTTCCCAATGCTTATTTTGAAAAAGATAATCAAGTGTCGGCGCGTGGGTCCAAGGGCGACTACATCTACCGCGAGACGGATGAAAATGGTGTAGAAATCATTTCCATCATGTTTGAGATGAAAAATGAGGCGGATGACACGGTTAAAAAGCATAAGAATGAGGACTTTTTCAAAGAATTGGACAAGGATCGTCGTGAGAAGAACTGTGAATATGCGGTGCTAGTGACCATGCTAGAGGCGGATAACGATTACTACAATACGGGGATTGTTGATGTCAGCCACAAGTACGAGAAAATGTATGTGGTTCGTCCTCAGTTCTTTATACAGTTGATAGGACTTTTACGCAATGCGGCGCTCAATAGTTTGAAATACAAGCAAGAATTGGCCTTGGTCAGAGAACAGCATATCGATATTACCCATTTTGAAGAAGATTTGGCGACCTTTAAAACAGCCTTTGCCAAGAACTACCAGTCAGCCAGCACCAATTTCCAAAAAGCCATTGACGAGATTGATAAGGCTATCAAGCGGATGGAGGCGGTCAAAGCAGCCCTGACCACCAGCGAGAATCAGCTCCGTCTGGCCAATAACAAACTGGATGACGTCACGGTCAAAAAGCTAACACGTAACAATCCAACCATGAAAGCGAAGTTTGAGGCGTTGAAGGGGGAAAAACAATGAACACCATCGACCTAAATCTGCCTGTGGCAGAGATTATCAACCAGCACCCAGAAGTCAAGGATATACTGATTGAGCTTGGTTTTTCCCCACTGGCCAATCCTGCCATGCTTCACACAGTTGGAAAGGTGACCAGTCTGAAAATGGGTTCTAAAATGACCAAGATTTCGTTGAAACAAATCCAACAAACCTTAGAGTGGAATGGGTATCAGGTAGTAGGAGGCAATGATGCGTGAACAGCGAATTGATATTTTAAAAAATATCCTCTTGGACCTGCATAACGGAGCTAGCGCGGAGTCCGTTCAGGAACAATTTAATCAGCATTTTACAGGTGTGTCAGCGCTGGAGATTTCGATGATGGAATACGAACTCATGTCCAGCGATACGGGGATTACCTTCGAAGATGTTATGGGCTTATGTAATGTTCATGCCAATCTTTTCAAGGGAGCTATATCGGATGTCCAAGTGGCAGACATGGATCAAGAAGGTCATCCTGTTTATGTCTTTAAACAAGAAAATCTTGCACTTCGTGGAGCTTTATTGCGCATTCGTCGGATTTTAGAGCAGTATGAGCAAGTGGAGGAGGAAGAAGTGCGCGACCAACTTCTCCAAGGTTTGCAACGTCAATATAAATTGTTAGGTCAGTTTGACCATCATTATACGCGCAAGGAAAAACTCTTCTTTCCAATCATGGAGCGCTACGGTCATGATGCGCCACCCAAGGTTATGTGGGGTGTAGATGATGATATTCGTCTGCTCTTTAAGGAAGCCCGTAAGGCTTTAGATACCTTGCCAGATGGAGATATAGAAACTGTTCGTCAAATTTTTGAAATTTTCGCCACTGAGTTTGAAGAGATGGTTTTCAAGGAAGAAGCGATTTTGCTAATGATTTTGCTGGAGACTTTTACACAAGATGATTGGTTGCAGATTGCCGCTGAAAGTGATGCTTATGGCTACGCAATTGTGAAACCTACAGCAAAATGGGTTCCCCATCGGGTTTCTTTTGGAGAAATAGCAGAGCAGAAGGACGCATCATCTGCACCGCAGGCAAGCGATCCCAATGTGCGGGTGATTGATACGCCAGAGGGACAGTTTACTATCTCCTTCACACCAAAAGAACCGACCACATCAGTTCTGGACCCTGCTAGTCCACAGCCTTTTGGCAATGGTTATTTGACTCTTGAACAAGCGAATCTCATCCTTAATCATTTACCATTGGAATTAACCTTCGTGAACAAGGATGACATTTTCCAATATTACAATGATAGCCATCCAGTTGAGGAAATGATTTTCAAGCGAACACCTAGTCAAATCGGACGCAATGTCGAACTCTGTCATCCACCAAAAATTGTTGACAAGGTCAAAAAAATCTTTGAACTCCTGCGCAGTGGACAGAAAAATGAAGTGACTATGTGGTTCAAAAAGGATGAAGAAACCTTTGTTTATGTCGTTTACAAGGCGGTTCGTGACCAAGAAGACCAATTTCAAGGCGTCTTAGAATATGTTCAAAATATCCAACCCTATCGGGAACTAGACAGTGATTTTTCTAGAGAGATTTAGTTACACCTATCATTTTACCTAAAGATGTCTTGTGTTTATCTATACAGAGGAGCGTGACATGATTAGAATGATTCATTTAGAGGCTTGTCATATTGAGAAGCTAGATCAGGCTTTTTAGAGCAGGGCTGGCTGTCGCGGAAGGCAATCCTGGAAAGTTATTTGACAGAGCAGGAAGAAGGCGAGCGCCAGGTCTTGGTAGCTGAAAATGAGCAGGCCTGTCTGGGTTATATTACTCTTGTCAAATCTCCCAAGAAGGGGCGATTTTTTCAGACAGGTATTCCTGAAATTGTCGATTTTAATGTCTTTGAACAGTTTCAGGGTCAGGGAATTTGCTACAGATTATTGGATGCTATCTGCCAACTTGTATCCGATTTTACATCCCAGATAGGGATAGGTGTTGGTCTGAATGCTCATTATGGCAAGGCTCAGAAACTTTATGTGCAAAACGGTTTTATTCCGGATGGGACTAGTGTTTGGTATGAGGGCAGCCCTCTGGCAATTGGAGCTTCTGCTTACAACGATGATAACCTAGCTCTGTATTTTATCAAGCCACTGGAACATGATATCATGCTGTATTGAGATGTTAATAGAAAAAATGAGAAGCTCTAGATAAGGTTGGAATCCATGTCCAGCCTTTTTTGTTACATAAAATTTCAGGGATTGTCCATGGAAAGAATTCCCAAAACTACCTCAATCCTAGCAACCTATGCTATAATAGATTTAGAAAACAAAAGGAGATATACTATGAAAACTATTCACACAGACAAAGCACCAGCAGCTATCGGCCCGTACGTTCAGGGTAAGGTCGTAGGTAATCTGCTCTTCGCATCAGGCCAAGTACCCCTATCACCAGAAACGGGTGAAGTGGTTGGTGAGACCATTCAAGAACAGACCGATCAAGTCTTGAAAAATATTGCAGCCATCCTAGCAGAAGCTGGAACAGACTTTGACCACGTTGTCAAAACAACATGTTTCCTCAAGGATATGAATGATTTTGTACTCTTTAATGAGGTCTATAAAACAGCCTTCTCATCCGATTTTCCAGCTCGCTCAGCTGTAGAAGTTGCTCGCCTGCCACGCGATGTGAAGGTTGAAATCGAAGTCATCGCCGTTGTTGAATAAATCAGAAAAAGGAGGTCTAGCTATGGCAGACAAACTCCAACTAGTTATCGTGACAGGGATGTCGGGAGCCGGTAAGACAGTCGCTATCCAGTCCTTTGAGGACCTGGGCTACTTTACCATTGACAATATGCCACCGACCCTATTGCCGAAATTTATCGAGCTCATCCATGCCAGCAAGGACAATAACAAGATTGCCCTGGTTGTCGACATGCGGAGCCGGTCCTTCTTTGCGGAAATCCGTGAGGTTCTAGATGACCTGGAAACTGCAGAAGACCTGGACTTCAAGATTCTCTTCCTGGATGCCACGGATAGTGAATTGGTGGCCCGCTATAAGGAGACCCGCCGTTCTCACCCTCTGGCTGCAGACGGCCGAGTTCTCGACGGTATCAATCTAGAGCGCGAACTTCTAGCTCCCTTGAAAAATATGAGTCAGAATGTGATTGATACCTCGGATTTGACACCGAGAAACCTACGTATGGCCATCTCTGAGCAATTCGCTAGCCAGGACAATCAGCCGTCTTTCAGGGTGGAAGTCCTATCCTTCGGATTTAAGTACGGCCTACCTCTAGATGCGGACCTGGTCTTTGACGTACGTTTCTTGCCAAATCCATATTACAAGCCCGAACTGCGCAATCTGACAGGGATGGACCAGCCGGTTTACGATTACGTTATGGACCACCAGGAATCAGAAGAGTTCTACGGCCATTTGATAAGCTTGATCGAGCCAATTCTGCCAGGTTACCAGAAGGAAGGTAAATCAGTTCTGACCATAGCCGTCGGATGCACGGGCGGTCAACACCGCAGCGTAGCTTTTGCCAAACGCCTAGCAGAAGACCTAGAGAAAAACTGGCTTGTCAACCTGAGTCATCGGGACAAAGACAAGCGGAAAGAGACGGTCAATCGGTCATGAGAAAGCCAAAGATTACGGTTATCGGAGGAGGAACGGGGATTCCTGTGATTCTCAAAAGCCTGCGCAACAAGGATGCGGACATTACAGCTATCGTGACGGTGGCAGATGACGGAGGCTCGTCTGGTGAGATTCGCCATGCCCTCCAGGTTACACCGCCGGGTGATTTGCGCAATGTCCTCCTGGCTATGTCAGATATGCCCAAGCTCTATGAGCAGATTTTCCAGTACCGATTTGATGCCAGCGACGGTCCCTTGGCAGGGCATCCGCTGGGCAATCTCATCATCGCTGGGATTTCTGAGATGCAGGGATCGACCTACAATGCCATGCGGCTCTTGACCCGCTTTTTCCATACGACAGGGAAAATATATCCTTCCAGTGAGCATCCGCTGACCCTCCATGCCGTCTTTACTGACGGGACTGAGGTGGTCGGTGAAAGTAAAATTTCCAAGCATCCAGGCATGATTGGGCATGTATTTGTCACCGATACCTACAATGATCAAACCCCAACAGCCAGTCCGCAGGTAGTGGATGCCATTATGGACAGCGATTTGGTGGTGCTGGGACCTGGCTCCCTCTACACCTCTATTCTACCCAACCTTATGATTCCCGAGATTGGACAAGCTCTCAAGGAGACCAAGGCGGAGGTGGTCTACGTCTGCAACATCATGACCCAGCGCGGGGAGACGGAGTTCTTCTCAGATGCTGACCACGTTACGGTCCTCAATGCCCATCTGGCCTGTCGTTTTATTGACACCGTCCTGGTTAACATCGAGCCTGTGCCACAGGACTACATGGATACCCACCAGTTTGATGAGTATCTAGTCCAGGTCAAGCACGATTTTGCAGGGCTTCAGGACCAGGCGCGGCGCGTGATTTCGTCGAATTTTCTTCGTTTGGAAAATGGCGGAGCTTTTCACGACGGTGATTTTGTAGTAGAAGAATTACTCAATATCTTGCAGGTGCGGTCATGAGTTTTACGATACAAGTCAAGGAAGAATTGCTGATTCAGTCCAGTCAAAATAAGTCGGAGTTGTCGGCCATGATCAAGCTGGCAGGCAGTCTAGGTCTGGCATCGTCAGGTTTGACCCTGTCCATTACGACTGAAAATGCCAAGATTGCTCGGCATGTCTATGAAATGCTCCAGACCTTTTACCAGATTAAGGCGGAAATCCGTCACCACCAACGGCAAAACCTTAGAAAGAATAGGATTTATTCTGTTCATATCGAGGACGGGGTCAATGATATTCTCAACGACCTCTATCTGGCAGATAGCTTTTTCGGCTTGGAGACGGGGATTTCACCGCTGGTATTGGAAAATGATTCCTGGAGCCAGGCCTATCTGCGAGGTGCCTTTTTGGCGGCGGGCTCTGTCAAGGACCCTGAAAAAGGTAAGTACCAGTTGGAAATTGCCTCGGTCTACAGCGACCATGCCCATGACTTGGCGGACTTGATGCAGAAATTTCTGCTGGATGCCAAGGTGATTGAACGAAAAAAAGGGACCATTACCTATCTGCAACGAGCCGAGGATATCATGGATTTCCTCCTAGTCATTGGGGCAGAAGAGGCAAAGACCGAGTTTGAAAATGTCAAGCTCCTGCGCGAGGCCAGAAACGATCTCAATCGTGCGACCAATGCCGAGGCGGCCAATATTGCCAAGACAGTCACTGCCAGCATGAAAACCATTAACAATATCAGTAAGATTATCGAGACCATTGGACTGGACCAGTTGCCTGGAGATTTGCAGGAAGTGGCCCAGCTCCGCATCCAGCATCCTGACTATTCTATCCAGCAATTGGCGGATAGCTTGACCAACCCAATTACCAAGAGTGGTGTCAATCATCGCCTGCGGAAAATTAATAAGATAGCTGAGGAATTATAGGGAGTGGATGGGAGTGTGAAACACGAACAAATCTGCCAATCAACCACTGCGCTGAGATGTTGACACGAACTCTGAGAAGCGAGGCTGGACTTTCTGCCCAGCCTCATTTTTTATGTAAAAATTAGCCCTTTACCAAATTGAGGTTCTCGTTGATTTTAAAAAAAAAGAGGATCTGTAGGCAGCAAATTTTGTAGTAGAATGTTTAAACGAAATAATAGTTACAGAATAGTTGTTTATCATTGCAAGTTTTTCCTATATATGGTAGAATGTTGGCAGAAGTTTTTGTGCTCACAACAAAATGCGGTGTCGAATTGATATGGACGTTTTGGGACCAGATTTAGCTTGTGATTGTTGATAGATATGTTTGTACACATAGGAGATTTATATGAAATTTGATCAAAAACAACGTTTTTCGATTCGGAAGTATTCATTTGGTGCTGCTTCTGTTTTATTGGCAAGCGTGTCCTTTATGGCCACTCAAACAGCATCTGCTGAAGAAGTGCCGGTTTCGTCGGATGTTAGTCCAGTGATTACGCCTTCAACATCAACGGTAGCGACTGCTCCTTCAGTTGATCCTATTGCTGCCACAGAAACTACGGTAACCACAGAAGCGACAGCGGAAGCAGTGACTCAACCAACTGACACGACAGGAACGACCTCTTTGAGATCGATGCCACAGTCAGGGAGCACCCAAGCTGTTTCAAATCAAGTAAGCCAAACGACGCCAACTGTAGCATCAACAGAACCAGTAGCCCCAAATGTAGCACCTTCAGGTAGTTATGTCTTTACTCAGGCTACAGGTGTTAAGAGTGAGCCAAAGATTTCAAGTCCAGATTTGGCACGCTATGAAAAGGGGCAAACGGTTAATTATGACAGTGTGGTAACTGCGGACCAGCATAAATGGTTAAGCTACATTTCTTATGGTGGAAATCGACGCTATGTTTCTGTAGGAACGGTTGCGCCGACAACGCCCGTAAATACCCCTGTTCAGCCATCCGCATCTACGACATCAGTATCCAGTGGTTCAGCATCTCAAGGGCAGTACAATGTCTTCAATAAAGTTGTCTACTTAGATGCAGGACATGGTGGTAGTGATCCCGGTGCCGTTTATTTTGGTAAAAATGAAAAGGATTTGAACCTACAGATTCAGAATCGTGTAAAATCAAAGCTTGAAGCGCAAGGTTTCCGAGTGGAATTGACTCGAACGGCAGATAGCTCTGTTGGTTTATTGCCGCGTTCTGAAAAAGCCAATCGAACTTCTTCAGATATTTTTGTAAGTATTCATTTTAATGCTTCGACGTCTCCTTCTGCTAATGGGATTGAGACTTACTATTATCAGTATTTTCCAGAGTATCCTGCGCGAATCAATAGCCAGTATCACAATGATGCTCAGCGCATAAATTTGAGTGCAAGTTTGGCAAACAGCATCCAATCTAATCTAATTACCAATACTGGTGCTCGAAACGGTGGAGTAATGCGGAGAACTTTCCAGGTCTTGCGTGAGACGACTGCTCCCGCGGTCTTGCTAGAGTTGGGCTATATGTCCAATAGTGCAGAGTCAGCAAAAATCTCGTCCGCAGCTTATCAGGAAAAATTGGTTGATGGAATTGTCAAAGGAATTTCTGACTATTATAAGAAACATGCAGGTCTGCCAGCAACAACCCCAGCGCCAAAACCAGCCGAAACTTCTAAACCAGCAACTACACCGGCAGTAACCAAGCCGGCCGAAACGCCAAAAGCAACTGTTATCGCAGGTAAGGTGTCGGCTAGTGTTAGCAATACAGCAACAGGTTTCAACGTGGCACTTTCTAATGTTCCATCAACAGTTTCCAGTGTTGTAGTTCCAGTTTGGTCAGCTAATGGTGGTCAGGATGATATGAAGGTCTACCGTGCTAACCGTCAGTCAAACGGTCAATACACTTTTGCAGTGGCGACTAAGGATCATAAAAACGACACTGGCACTTACAATATGATTGTTTACGGACAAAATGTTCAGACTAGGAAGCTGGATACCCTCCTCAGTGGCAGTCATAACTATTCAGCTACCAGTCAATCATCGACTGCTCCAGCCGTATCTAAACCAGCCGAAGCTTCTAAACCGGTCTCTACACCAACAGTAGCCAAACCAGCCGAAACTTCTAAACCGGCAACAACACCTGCAGTAGCCAAGCCGGCCGAAACGCCAAAAGCAACTGTTATCGCAGGTAAGGTATCGGCTAGTGTTACCAATACAGCAACAGGTTTCAACGTGGCACTTTCTAATGTTCCATCAACAGTTTCCAGTGTTGTAGTTCCGGTATGGTCAGCTAATGGTGGTCAGGATGATATGAAGGTCTACCGTGCTAACCGTCAGTCAAACGGTCAATACACTTTTGCAGTGGCGACTAAGGATCATAAAAACGACACTGGCACTTACAATATGATTGTTTACGGACAAAATGTTCAGACTAGGAAGCTGGATACCCTCCTCAGTGGCAGTCATAACTATTCAGCTACCAGTCAATCATCGACTGCTCCAGCCGTATCTAAACCAGCCGAAGCTTCTAAACCGGTCTCTACACCAACAGTAGCCAAACCAGCCGAAACTTCTAAACCGGCAACAACACCTGCAGTAACCAAGCCGGCCGAAACGCCAAAAGCAACTGTTATCGCAGGTAAGGTGTCGGCTAGTGTTACCAATACAGCAACAGGTTTCAACGTGGCACTTTCTAATGTTCCATCAACAGTTTCCAGTGTTGTAGTTCCGGTATGGTCAGCTAATGGTGGTCAGGATGATATGAAGGTCTACCGTGCTAACCGTCAGTCAAACGGTCAATACACTTTTGCAGTGGCGACTAAGGATCATAAAAACGACACTGGCACTTACAATATGATTGTTTACGGACAAAATGTTCAGACTAGGAAGCTGGATACCCTCCTCAGTGGCAGTCATAACTATTCAGCTACCAGTCAATCATCGACTGCTCCAGCCGTATCTAAACCAGCCGAAGCTTCTAAACCGGTCTCTACACCAACAGTAGCCAAACCAGCCGAAACTTCTAAACCGGCAACAACACCTGCAGTAACCAAGCCAGCCGAAACGCCAAAAGCAACTGTTATCGCAGGTAAGGTGTCGGCTAGTGTTACCAATACAGCAACAGGTTTCAACGTGGCACTTTCTAATGTTTCATCAACAGTTTCTAGTGTTGTAGTTCCAGTATGGTCAGCTAATGGTGGTCAGGATGATATGAAGGTCTACCGTGCTAACCGTCAGTCAAACGGTCAATACACTTTTGCAGTGGCGACTAAGGATCATAAAAACGACACTGGCACTTACAATATGATTGTTTACGGACAAAATGTTCAGACTAGAAAGCTAGACACACTTCTAACTACCAAACATGATGTCAAATCAACGACCTCGCAAGCATCGCAACCAGCCAAACCGTCCCAACCTTCTACGCCTGCAACGACACCTGCAATAACAAATCCTCAAACGACAACGACTGCTCGTTCAAAGACAATCTTTATTGATCCAGGTCATGGTGGTCGAGATTCAGGGGCGTCTTATGGCGGAGTATATGAGAAAAATCTTGTTATGTCAGTTGCAAACAAGTTGAAAAATAATCTATTGCAAATGGGATACAACGTTTTGATGTCGCGTACAGGTGATGCTTATGTTGACTTTGTTACAGAACGTTCTCGTCGTGCAAATCAAAGTAATGCGGACTTGTTTGTTAGCTTGCACTTCAATGCCACTGGTGCGGGAATTACTAATGCAAGTGGTATTGAGACCTACTGGTATCAAGCTTATCCTGAGTACCAACCAAAAATCAATCAAGCCAAGCATAATGATCCAACACGATTAGCAGAGAGTCAGGTTCTTGCTAATAAGGTTCAAGCCAACCTGGTTCGCGAGACTGGTGCGGTAAACCGAGGTGTAAAACGAAATACATTTGCTGTACTTCGCGAGACAGCAATTCCTGCTGTTCTTGTTGAGATGGGCTTCATGGATAATCCAACAGAGCTTCAAAAAATCAAACAAGATTCTTATCATGTTCGATTGGCAAAAGCTTTAGCGCAAGGAATCAATGAATGGTATGGTGCAGTTGGGGGAAAGTAGTTGTTTCTGAACAAGGCGCAAATCACCGTCAGTCATCTAATGACACTCTTGTTCAGACATCAAAAAATCAACAATTATTTATCAATAGTCTCGTATCAGCTGCTAAAACCACGGGTCTAGTTCCGAGTGTGGTAATGGCCCAGGCTATTCTTGAGTCAGCATGGGGCACATCTCAATTGGCTACCCAAGGGAATAACCTTTTTGGAATCAAGGCAGACGCCTCTTGGAAAGGTAAGACGGTATCAAAACAAACGACAGAGTTCCGTAATGGAAAAGCAGTCCAAGAAACGGCACATTTTAGAGCCTATAACACCGTATCAGAAAGTATCCAAGATTACAGTAAATTCTTTACGTCATCACCTTGGAGAACACAAAATTACAGAGCCTATACCCAGGCCAAAGATTATCAAACGGCAATTGCTGCTTTGCAAAAATCAGGCTATGCAACAGACCCAAAATATGGAGAAAAATTGCTGTCCTTGATTCAAAGATATGGATTAAACAAGTTTGATAACTAAGGATTTTACCCGTAGGATAAGTCATCATTTTTGATGGCTTTTTCTGCGTTGCCTAATGTTAAAATAGCGGATTACTTGATAAAATGCTATAATAGAAAGAACTGCAGTTAAATGGAGAGGTTTATGCAACACGTTTTTATTATAGGCAGTCGTGGCTTGCCTGCAAAGTATGGTGGCTTTGAGACCTTTGTCCAGCAACTGGTCAGTCACCAAAAATCAAAAAATATACACTACCATGTGGCTTGCCTGTCCGATACCAGTCATCAGGAACATTCGACTTATTTGGGAGCGGATTGTTTTACCATCAATCCTCCTAAATTAGGTCCGGCCCGCGTTATCGCCTATGACATGATGGCCATTTCCTACGCTTTGCGCCTGGTCAAGGACCAGCAGATGCAGTCTCCGATTTTTTACATTTTGGGAAATACCATAGGTGGTTTCATAGCTCCATTTGCCAAGAAAATTAAAGATGTTGGCGGTGTTTTATTTGTCAATCCTGACGGTTTAGAATGGAAACGTTCCAAATGGCCTAAGCCTGTGCAAGCTTATCTGAAACATGCTGAAAAAGCGATGGCTAAGCAGGCCAATCTCATCATTGCAGATAATGAGGGGATTGAGGACTATATTCAATCAGCCTATCCGGGGACTAAGACCACATTTATCGCTTACGGGACTGATTTGAGTCAGACCAGTCTGACTAGCCAATCAGAGCAAGTACGGCAGGCATTTGCCAACTGGTCCATCCGCGAAAAGGATTATTATTTGATTATTGGGCGTTTTGTTCCTGAAAATAATTACGCGACAGCTATCAAGGAGTTCATGAAGTCGAGCACTCAGCGTGATTTGGTTATCGTAGCCAATCATGAAGGCTCTGCCTATTTCCAAAAGCTAAAGGAAGAAACGGGCTTTGAGAGAGATGCGCGAATCAAGTTCATCGGGACGGTCTATGATCAGGATTTACTCAAGTATCTGCGGCAGGAATGTCGAGCTTATATTCATGGGCATGAAGTGGGTGGAACCAATCCAAGTCTTTTAGAGGCGCTAGCTCAAACTAATGAAAATCTTGTTTTAGGTGTGGATTTCAATCGCAAAGTCGCACAAAATGGCGCTCGCTATTGGACCAAGGAAAGTGGAAATCTGACCCAACTAATCAACAAAATTGATGGACAAGAAGAAGCAGTGGAGCTAGGGCAGATTGCCAAAGAGCACATGCGAATGGACTATACTTGGGAGAAAATTGTCCAACAATATGAGGAATTATTTTTACATGAACGTTAACATACTCATGTCGACCTACAATGGTCAGGAGTTTTTAGCAGAGCAAATCCGCTCTATTCAGGCGCAGACCTTTACGGACTGGGTGCTCTTGATACGAGACGATGGCTCTAGGGACAGGACACGTGAAATTATCGCTGATTTTGCCCAGCAGGATAGCCGGATTCACTTAATCAATCCCGACAGCACCGAAAATCTAGGCGTCATCAAAAGTTTTCACGCCTTGGTGCAATACCAGAGGGCTGATGTGTATTTTTTCAGTGATCAGGATGATGTCTGGTTACCAGATAAACTACAGGTGACTTTGGAGACGGCTCAAGCCTATCCAGCAGACCAGCCACTCATGGTTTACACAGACTTAAAGGTGGTTAACCAAGACTTGCAGGTCATGAATGAAAGTATGATTCGCAGCCAGTCTCATCATGCCAATACCGAGCTGGTTCAAGAATTGACTGAAAATACAGTGACAGGCGGAACTAGTATGATTAACCACGCTCTGGCTGAACTGTGGACGGTGACAGACGACATTCTCATGCACGACTGGTATCTGGCCTTGCTGGCCACAGCTTTTGGGAAATTGGTTTACATTGACCAGCCGACGGAATTGTACCGCCAGCATGCTGAAAATGTCTTGGGAGCTAGAACCTTGTCCAAGCGATTCAAAAAATGGATTCGGCCCCATGTACTTTTCTCCGTTTATTGGGATTTGATTCGCAATAGTCAAAAGCAAGCAAGTCATCTGCTGGCTCTGCCTTTGGCGCCAACCGATAGAAATCTGGTCGAGGCCTTTGTGACTATAATGGATAAGTCTATGCCAGAACGCTACCGAATATTAAAAACATATGGATTGAGGAAAAACAAAGCCTTTCACACACTGGTATTTACCAGCCTCATCCTAACTAAATTTGCTTATAAGGAAATAAAATGAATTTATTCAATAAAGAAAACCAAATTCTCCTGCGGGAAATGGTCAAGACAGACTTTAAATTAAGATACCAAGGTTCTTTGATTGGGCATTTGTGGTCGATATTGAAGCCCTTTTTAATGTTTACTATCATGTATCTGGTTTTTGTCAGATTTTTGAAATTTGATGACGGAACGCCACACTATGCTGTAAGCTTGTTGCTCGGTATGGTAACTTGGAATTTCTTTACAGAAGCCACTAATATGGGGATGTTGTCCATTGCAGCGCGTGGGGATTTGTTGAGAAAAATAAATTTTCCTAAAGAAATTATTGTCATCTCATCAATTATTGGTGCTGCGATAAATTACGGCATCAATTTGGCCGTTGTTCTAATTTTTGCGTTAATCAATGGCGTGCAATTGGATGCGGGTGTTCTCATTCTCATTCCATCCTTCCTAGAGTTGGTTATTTTGACTTCAGGAATTGCCTTTATTCTTTCGAGTTTGTTTGTCAAATACCGAGACATGGGACCAATTTGGGAAGTTGTTTTACAAGCTGGGATGTATTCTACTCCGATTATTTATTCGATAACCTACATTCTTCAGCGTGGGCACATTGGCGTAGCCAAGTTGATGATGATGAATCCAGTTGCCCAGATTATCCAAGATTTGCGCCACCATATTGTTTATGATGGGGCAACAATTTCTTGGGATATTTATGAGGATAAATGGATGGTAGCTATTCCATATGTGTTATCAGTGATTGTGTTTATCATTGGTTATAGTATTTTTAAAAAGAATTCTAAGAAATTTGCGGAGATTTTATAATGTCTAACAAAGAGATTGCGCTGAAAGTCGAATCAGTCAGCAAGAGCTTTAAATTACCTACAGAAGCGACTCAAAGTTTAAGAACAACCTTGGTCAATTATTTTAGAGGGATAAAGGGTTATAAGGAGCAACATGTCTTAAAAGATATTTCTTTTGAAGTAGAAAAAGGAGATTTCTTTGGTATTGTTGGTCGGAATGGCTCTGGAAAGTCAACCCTGCTCAAAATTATTTCACAAATTTATACACCAGAAAAGGGCAATGTGAGTGTCAATGGAACCTTGATTCCTTTTATTGAGCTTGGCGTTGGTTTTAACCCTGAACTTACTGGTCGCGAAAATATTTATTTAAATGGTGCACTTCTAGGATTTTCACGTCCAGAGATTGACGAAATGTACGATGATATTGTCGCATTTGCAGAGCTAGAAGAGTTTATGGATCAAAAGCTGAAAAATTACTCTAGTGGTATGCAGGTCCGTCTGGCATTCTCCATAGCAATAAAAGCTGAAGGAGACATTTTAGTCCTGGATGAAGTGTTAGCGGTCGGAGACGAAGCTTTTCAGAGAAAGTGTTTTGATTATTTTGCTAAATTAAAGCGGGAGAAAAAAACAGTTATTCTTGTGACACATTCCATGGAGCAAGTTCAACGTTTTTGTAATAAAGCAATGTTGATTGACAAAGGGCATCATACAGTAGTTGGAACTCCGATGGAAATTTCTCGCCTATATAAAGAATTGAATGGATTTGAAGTTGTTACAGAAGCAGATAGAAAGACCTCTTTAGAAAAAATTAGTGTTGATGCACATTTTGAGAATAAGGATGACCAAGAATTGCTATTTAACTTTGATGTGACATTTGAACGAGTGATTGAGGATCCAGTTTTTACTTTCACCATTCATAAGGATAGCGGGGAACTATTATATAGATGGGTTTCTGATGAAGAAGTTGCAGGGAGCATTAATATATCTGCTAAGTTTGCTTCCATTTTATTTTCAATTCAAAATATTTTTCCAAATGGCAAGTTTATTACAGAATTTGGTGTGAAATCTAGAGATCGTTCTAAGGAATATGCAATGTTTAGTGGGATTGTCGATTTTGAGTTGATAAACAGGGGAAGTTCTGGGAATAACATTTATTGGAAACCGACAGTAGATGTAAAAATTCAATGATAAAGATGGTTAAAGGTATATAATATGTTTGAAGAAAAACGGTTTCTATTAACGCATATTTGGTTACGTGGTTTTGGTGGAGCTGAATTAAACATTTTAGAATTGGCAGAGTACTTACAACAAGAGGGAGCTATAGTTGAGGTTTTTACGTATTTATTCCTAGAACCTATGAGGTCCGAATTTGAAAAAAGAAATATAAAAGTAATTACGGATAGAGAACATGTATTTTCATTAGAAGATTATGATTTTATTATCTCATGTCAAAATATTTTGCCAAATTCAATAGTCAAGAGTTTTAGAGAACACCATAGTAAATTTCCTAAAATTTTATTTTTACACATGGCAGCGCTAAAAAGTCATGTCCTGGAGCAACCATTTGTTTTCGGATTAGAATCTAGATTATCTTCTGGTACGTTGGCAATTTCACAGGAAGTTGTTGATAAAAATTTAAGTAGATTTTTCAATGACATACCAAGATTATTTATGTATCAAAATCCAGTTCCAGTTGGTTATGCAGTGAATAGCTATTCTAATAATAGACCTTTAAAAAAAATATTGATTATTTCCAACCATCCCCCAAGTGAGCTGAAAGAATTACAGAGTTGGTTTGATGCTAGTGGCATAATAGTAGATTATGCGGGTGTTTGGAGTTCAAAATATGAATTAGCTTCGCCCGAAATGTTTTCGGAATATGATTGTATAATTGGTATTGGGAAAAATGTTCAATATTGTTTAGTTCTTGGAAAGCCAATATACGTATATGATCATTTTGCTGGTCCAGGTTTTCTAAATAGTAACAATTTTGAAAAAGCTGAATACCATAATTTTTCAGGGAGAGGATTTGAAGATAATCAAAAGAGTCCTCAGGAAATTTTTGAAGATATTATGGAGAACTATGATGATGCAAAGAAATTCTACACCGAGAACGTTGAGTTTTTTAGACAAAAATATCAACTGAGCAATGTATTACCACAGCTTATAGAACAGATAGAGAATGACAATAAGGAAATTCAATTATTTTCTGTTGAATACTCTAATTATGTTTTAGCAATGAATAATTTTATTGGGGATATTGTGGTCAGATTGGAAAATGATGTTAATAATTTATGGCAGGGAATCAGAGATTTTGAAGAGAGAGTCGATGATTTAAATCTACACATTCAATATTTGAATGAGATGATAGTATTGAAAGAGCAGGAAGTTGTAGAAAATCAATTACTGATTCAAGAATTAAGACTAATTTATGAGTCTAGGACATATAAGTTGGCAGTTTTTCTTCAGAAAATAAAAAATGGACTACTAAAAATAGTTAAGTGGAGATAGAGGATGAAAAGAATTATTAATTCTTATAAAAATGAAGGTGCGAGGGCTACTATACGTAAAATTAAGTCACGCTTATTGCATCCATCACAAGGGGGAAATCAAATTGTTAAAGTGGATATGAACAGTCTACCGCAGATGCCTCAATTTATTGATTTGGCTAAAGCTGATTATATCAATCATCCATATATTAGACCTGCTAAATTATCAAAAGATACTTTAAATATTGCATGGGTATCGCCACCAGTTGGTCCCGGTGGTGGAGGTCATACGACGATTGCTCGATTTGTAAAGTATTTGCAAAGTCAAGGGCATCACATCACTTTCTACATTTACCACAATAATACGATTCCACAATCCTCCAAAGAAGCCAAGGATATTTTTTCGCGTTCGTATGGAATTGATGTAGATGTGGAAGATTTAGCTGATTTCTCTAATCAAGATGTGGTTTTCGCGACTAGTTGGGAGACCGCTTACGCAGTATTTAATCTCCAATCAGAAAATCTTCATAAATTTTATTTCGTACAAGACTTTGAACCCATATTCTTTGGTGTTGGTTCACGGTATATGCTGGCAGAGGCGACCTATAAATTCGGTTTTTACGGAGTGACAGCAGGTAAATGGCTGGTCGAAAAGGTTGGTCAGTATGGCATGCAGGCGGACTATTTTGACTTCGGTGCAGATATCGATATCTATAAACCCAAAGCTCCAATTTCAAAGAAAAAAAAGATTGCCTTTTATGCGCGTGCTCATACCGAGCGTCGTGGATTTGAGCTTGGTGTTATGGCACTGAAGATTTTTAAAGAGCGTCATCCAGAGTATGACATTGAGTTTTTTGGTCAAGATATGTCAAATTATGATATTCCATTTGAATTCACCGATCGTGGCATTTTAAATAAAAATCAATTAGCAGAGATTTATCACGAAAGTGTAGCCTGCTTGGTATTGTCATTGACCAATGTCTCTCTTTTGCCATTGGAACTTCTGGTTGCGGGATGTGTGCCCGTTATGAATGATGGCGATAATAACCGCATGGTTCTGGGAGATGTTGAGGATATCCTCTATACGGAAGCTTATCCAGTTGCTTTGGCAGAAAAATTATGTCAAGCGGTTGAGAGAAGTGATATTGATGAACATGCTAACGAAATGAGTGAGAAATATACTGGCTTGTCATGGGACGAAAGTTATAAAAAAGTAGAAGCGATAATCCGTCGAGAGGTACTAAATGACTAATGGGTTAAAAGCTACAGTATTTATTCCTGTTTATAATGGTGAAAAGGATCACCTGGAAGAAACCCTATCAGCTTTATATAGACAACAAACGAATTTTGAGTGGGATGTGTTGATGACTGACTCAGGTTCCTCAGATAATTCGGTAGCGATTATAGAGCGATTTGCGGAACAATACGGAAATTTACGGCTTATTCATCTAAAAAAAGAAGATTATTCTCACGGCGGCACTCGCCAAATGGCTGCTGAAATGGCCCAGGGAGAGTACATGGTTTATCTCAGTCAAGATGCTGTGCCTCACAATGAACATTGGCTCTCAGAAATGGTTGCACCATTTGAAATTACTGACAAGATTGTTGCGGTGCTTGGGAGACAAAAACCGCGGCATTATTGTTTCCCAGCCATGAAGTATGATATCAATGCAGTATTTGGTGAACAAGGTGCAGAAGATGCAATTACTATATGGCAACGGAAGGACCCAGAAAAACATGGTCAGTATACAAAAGAATCCTTCTATAGCGATGTTTGTTCTGCTGCTCCACGAAAATTTTTGGTTGAAACAATCGGTTATCGGGATGTTGCCTATTCGGAAGATTACGAGTATGGCAAAGATGTCCTTGATGCAGGTTATTTCAAGGCCTACAATGGTCGAGCTGTGGTTGAACACTCTAACGATGTTCGACTATCAGAATACAGAAAACGCATCTTTGACGAAACCTATAATGTTCGTATAAATAGTGGCATTACTACTAAAGTGTCTATCTTGTCCCTAGTGAAAAACAGTTTAAAAGCCAGTATTAAAGATAGCCTAAGAATAGTGAATGATAGGGATTATAATTGGAAGAGAAAGCTATATTGGCTAGCCATCAACCCACTTTTTCATATTGAAAAATGGAGAGGGATTCGACTGGCAAATAAAATCGAATTAGGGACGGATATCAGGAACTATTCGTTGGAAAAAGGGGAGTAATTATTTTGCAAAGTACTACTATAATAGTGCAATGTTTTATTGATGGTTGAATCTTTCAGAAAATGAGGAATAATATAGTAAAAATGAAAGAAATTGTAGAAAAAATAAAGTTAAGAAAATATTTTGCTATTTTGATTCTAGTAGTGGCCACTTTGATAATTAGTTTCTATACTGTTAGCGAGTATACAATTGATTTTAGATTAATTGGGCAAGCAATTGCCACGTATAGATATACCTTTATCATTGCTTCAAGTATATCTTTGTTTATTTTATCTATAGGATTATCAAAGCACGTAAACAGAACTTTTCTATTACGGTTACTAGCTTCATATGTCTTATACTTATTTATCTCTTATTTGTTGTTATTTACTAGAAATTTAAACAATGAATCTTTCTATATTTTCGGTTTTCAGGATAATAATTTCTTTGAAATTGGTGGTTGGAAAGTTGTTGTTAGCATAATAGGTCTAGCTTATATCGCCCAATTTATTTCAAAACGCTGTCGTTCGTTGCAAGAGATTGGTGATTTTTTCTCAGATAAATACATTTCCGATATATTATTGGCACTGCTTACGTCACTTATAGTGACATATGATAGTAAACTGTTGGAAAATATAAGGCAGTTCTTGTATTTAGATGACTATGAACAATTTAATAATTTCTTAGTCTCAATAGCTTATAAAGTTCCAACCATTGTCTTTACAGTTACGCTGATTGCTTTTTCGTTTTGGAATGCATTTGATGAGATTAGAAAAAATAAATCTTCAGTTTCCTTAGCTTTTATTAGTAGCCTATTTTTTGCTTTGATTTTTAATTTCTCAATACAATTTGGTATAAGAGCGGATGAAGATTATTTAGGAGAATTTATTTTTCCAGGTGCAACTTTATTTCAAATTATAATGTTAGCCTTAATTTTTTTGATTGTTTATTCAATTTTTAATAGATATTGGGCGTCTACTCTTTTAATCTTATTTTCAGGAATAGCGATTTCAATTGCTAATTTCCTAAAATTTAACTTGAGAAATGAACCCTTACTATTAGTTGATTTCTCAATGGCGACAGAGTTAGATTTGATATTTAGTTTCTTAGATGCAAAATTATTTTTTATGACGATCTTGTTGCTGGCTTTCTTTATTGTAGTTTATTATGTATTAAATAAAAGATTTCTCAAAGGAGCGATTGTAACTTCTATTAAAAAGAGGATATTTTGGTTTATTTCTGTATTCTCTATTTTTAGTGGAATTATAACAATATTCTATAAGCAAGATGGAGGATTAATACCAAATAATATTCCAGTTCTATCTAGATTAAATAATACCAGGAATATAGCATTTACTGGACATGTAGGAAGTGCTCGATATCAGTCATTGATGTATGTATGGATAAAACAGTTAACAAAACCAGTGATGGATAAACCGGAGAACTACAATAGAGCTACTATTGAGGGACTGGTTGAGAAATACACAAACCGAGCAACGGAAATTAATAAAACTAGGGATAAAAATATTTCTGACGAGACTTTGATTTTTATTTTGAGCGAAGGATTGTCCAACCCAAATAGGGTCAAGGGTGTGCAACTAAGTGAAAATATCTTAAAAAATATTGATGAGATTAAATCTAAAACAACCAGTGGGCTAATGAAATCGGATGCCTATGGTGGAGGTACTGCTAATGTTGAAATTCAGACATTGCTTGGATTACCTTTTTATAATTTGTCTTCCTCTGTATCTATTTATAATGTTGAAGTAGTTCCAAAAATGAAAAAATTACCTTCTATTGGCGATAGCTATCTATCTGATAATAGATTTGTGATACATTTAGGACAAACACAACTATATTCTCGAGCAGATGTATATAAGCGATTAAAATTTGATAACTTTGTTGCAGATGACAAAAATGCTTTGCCACCAACTATAAATGAAAAATATGGTGGTTTCCCTAGTGATGCTTCTACTTACCAGAATATTCTCGATAAAATTGATACCAAGGAAAGTCAATTTTTTTCTGTTATAACTTATCAAAATCATATTCCTTGGATGATGGATAAACCTCAGTCTATTTATGGTACGGGTGAGGGATTTACAGAATTAGAAAATGCAAGGTTGACGAATTATGCTCGGTTGGTAAATGAAACGGACATTGTCACAAAAGAATTTTTACAAAAACTTTCGAAAGTTGATAAAAAAATAACGGTTGTATTTTACGGAGACCATCTTCCGGGATTTTACCCTTCATCTGCATTTGAGAATAAGCCAGAGAGTCAATATCTGACAGATTACTTTATTTGGAGTAATCACGACACTAAAAAGGTCGATTTCCCGATACTCAATTCAAGTGATTTCCCTGCAGCTGTGTTGGCACATACGAATTCAAAAGTATCTCCATATTATGCGCTACTTACGGATGTTTTAGAGAATGCGAGTGTTGATAAGAGTGATCTTTCACAGTCCCAAAAAGAAATTTTAGAAGATCTAAAATTAATTCAGTATGATATAACTGCTGGAAAATTTTACTTAAAAGACTATAACGGTTTTTTTAGTATTAATTAAAGGAGAGTTGATTGAACAAGAAAAATTTTTATGATACGGGTAAAAAGATTTTTAAAAGTCGGTATCTATTTTTATTGATTTATTCGGCAGTATTTACATTGGTTTCATTTGTATCTGCAAATGTATCAAGTATCATATACGACTACCCTTTTCATTTAGGAAGGATAGTCGGATTGGCACATTCGCTTACTAATAAGGATTTATTGCCGAATTTAAACTATCTGTTTCTGTATGGATCGGGATATGGGCTTCCAATGTTTTATGGAAACTGGATGCTATACTTTCCGGCCTTAGTTTTTCTTAAAACTAAAGTTGCGACATTTGCATTTTCAGCATTTGTAGGACAGTTGACACTTCTAACAGTTTGGTCGACATATTATGTGTTGGAGAAGATGACAGCTGATAAATCGCGTTCCATTTTTGGAGCAATCGCTGTCTCATGCTCTGTTACATATTTCGGATTTGGTATGACAGCAGTTGTGCCCTTGATTCCATTATTACTTTACGCAATCTATAAAGTTCTTTATAAAAATCAGAATAATCCTATATTATTAGCAGTAGTGATTTCATTACTGGTGCAGACACACATTATTTCAACAATTGTACTTGCGATATTTTCTGCCATACTGGTAATATTTAATGTGAGACGGTTAAGTTTTACAAAACTAATGTCATTTTTTAGTTCGGTAATAGTATCTATTTTCCTGTTGAGTGGATTTATTTTACAGTATCTTGAACAAAATAGTTCCCAAACATTTTTTGTTAGTTGGAAACTTCGTGATTTTCCATTTCCTTCAGATGCTCTAATGGCTCCAGGAAGTATAATTTCCATACTATCGAACTATTATTGGCCAATTATTTTTATATTCTTAATATTAAGTGTATTTTGTTTTAAATATTTTGATACTTATTCAAGGCAGTTAATTGGTACAGTCATCATAATGTTTATTTTCTCATCAAACATTTTGCCATGGGGGATGCTACGCCAGACATTTTTATCAGTTTTCCAATATACGGAAAGATTGATTTATCTATTGCCAGTCTTTGTTTTAATGGCGATTATGAAAACTGCACCCCAAAAAATAGTTTTATTGGTGACAGTTTTGCAAGTGGGTATCTATCTTTATAGTTTTCCAATGAAATTTACATTTGATACTATTCCATATTCTGAACGGGGATACAAAGATAATGCAAAAAAGATAATGGATAATACTAATAGAGATGCCTATAATGCATTCTATAGTTCAACAGAAAAAACATATGATACCTCAGGCGATGAATATTTAAATATTGACATTGTACACGACAATATTAGGAATGGTACAATTAAGTTATTTGAATTTGACTCAGAGAAAGTTCAGATTACAAATATTCAGCATGGATACAATAGGCTGGATTTCGATATTGAATTATTAGAAGGTATAGGGGAGCAATTCGTAGTTATTCCTAGAATCTGGTACAAAGGCTATATTGCAAATTATTCACAGGGAGCGAACGGTACCCAACCGGAGCTTTCTTATGTAAAGAAATCATATTCAGAGGTTGCAGAAGCGGAGGCTCTGGGGAAGCCGGAAGCCACACATAAAGTTCTTTATGATGGTAGGGCTGTAATAAACGTTTCATCTAGTGGGCATGTTTCTATTCAATATAAAAAAACTACTGTACAATGGATTGGCTATGCAATCCAGATTCTATCCAGTCTTGCCATATTCTTTTATAGTTTAACCAATAAGAAGAGGTATAGAATTCATGAAAAAACTGACAATCATCGTCCCTTGCTATAATGAGGAAGAAACAATCCGTCCATTTCTAGCAGCTACCCAAGAAGTTGAAAAAGAATTGTCTAATGAGCTAATTTTTGAATATTTATTTGTTAATGATGGCTCTAAGGATGCGACTCTAAGAATCCTCAGAGAGGTTTCAAAGGATTTCGACAATGTTCATTATCTTTCTTTTTCGAGAAATTTTGGGAAAGAAGCAGGCCTTTTGGCTGGCTTAGAACACGCCAAGGGAGATTTCATTACGGTGATGGATGTGGACTTACAAGATCCGCCAGAATTACTCATCCAAATGTATGAGAAAATAAAGGGTGGTTGTGACGTTGTGGGAACTCGTCGTGCAGATCGCTCAGGTGAACCACCGATTCGCTCCTTTTTCTCGAAATTATTCTATAAATTAATTAATAAAGTTTCGGATACAGAGATGATCGATGGAGCCAGAGACTTTCGTCTGATGACAAGACAGGTAGTTGATAGTATCTTAGAACTTCAAGAAGTCAACCGTTTTTCAAAAGGATTATTTTCCTGGGTAGGGTTTGAAGTAGACTATATCAGTTATGAGAACAGGGAAAGAATCGCTGGTGAAACGTCATGGAGTTTTTGGAGTTTATTAAATTATTCTTTGGAGGGATTCATTAATTTTTCGGAGGCACCTTTAAATTTATCAGTCTGGGCTGGAATATCATCGTTCTTAATGTCGATTTTGGGTATTTTATTTGTTGTCGTTCGCAAAGTCACTATTGGTGGCAGTATCACAGGTTGGGCAAGCACCGTTTCAATTATATTATTTATTGGTGGAATTCAACTGTTAGCTATTGGGATAATAGGAAAATATATTGCAAAAATATTTTTAGAAACTAAAAAACGTCCCATATATATTATCAAGGAACAAAATTTATAGTATTTGTTGTACCTGTCAAAAACTAGCTCTCTTAGGTAATTTCAAAGTATATGTAATGAGAAAGAACTATTATTATTTACTTTCTCATTTTTTACATTTTCTTCCATTTATGATAAAATAATTTTAGAAACTGCCAGTATTTTTCGAATTAAGTAAGTAGTAGAACTAAATTCGGAGGATACTGATTTGTCAAAACGCCGCCACAAGATTAATCCCTTAGCTGATATTGTTGCTAAGAAAATTTTTAGCGACCATGAGATTACCATTGATTTTATCGAAACTTTTCTGGGCTTTCGCCCCCAGTCTGTTGAGATTTTGAATGGTACTATCGCAGACCTCAAGCGCGAACGGAAGGGATTTTTCAGCACCACAGTGGATATTCTGGCTCTCATGGAGGACCAGACCCAGGTCATTATCGAGATTCAGGTGGCCTACCAGAAGAACTTCATCAAGCGGCTCTGGACCTATTCTTGCCAGCATTTGGTTAAGGATTTGCCCAATGTTCGCAAGAAGGTTTACAAGACCCACGATATGTATGAAAAAATCATGCCGGTCTATTCGATAGCGCTTGTTGCCAGCCGTTATTTTGATGACAATCGTCCCATTCATTCTTTTATCATTACGGACAGTCAGACAGGCGAAGTACTGGAACAGCCCTTCGGTGAAACTGGACAGTACAAGAAACCGTTTGAAATGGTGATTATCGAGCTGAAAAAGTTCCGTGACAGCATGCTGGACGACAAACAACGACTCTGGCTGGAGTTTTTCTCCAACCGAGGCTTTAGCCAACGACCGACACCTATTATTGATAAGGCCGAGCAGTTGCTCGACAGAAATGCAATGACCAAGGAGGAAATAGACATGATAGACCAATGGAATCGCAATGCATCTAACCATTTTTGGGAAATTCATTCCGGTATTACCCGCCATGAAGAGGCTGTTCGTGAGAAAGCCTTGAAAGAGGGGATTGAACTTGGTATTGAGCAAGGAATTGAACAAGGAATCGAACAAGGGCAATTGAGTATGATCGGTCGTATGTTACAGCAAGGTCGTAGTCCTATGCAGATAGCTGACTTCGTTGGTTTGGACTTGAGTTTGGTTCAAAAACTTACTCAACAGCTGTCTTGAGATTACCATGACCAAGGAGGAAGTAGACATGATAGACCAGTGGAGCCGCAACGCATCCAACCATTTTTGGGAAATTCATTCAGGTATCACCCGCCATGAGGAGGCCGTGCGTGAAAAGGCTTTGCAGGAGGGGATTGAGCAAGGAATCGAACAGGGAGTTATCATCCGTAATATGGAGATTGAACAAAACCTTTTATCTATGGGAGTCCCAGTTGACCAGATGTCTCAAGGAACAGGTCTGTCCGTTGCCGATATTTTGAACTTGGCGACGAGTCACAGTTAATCTGAGCTGGCCAGGAGTGTTTCTCTCAACAAAGTCATCCGTTCTGTAACACAATCGCAATCTCTTTGTAATAATTTCACACAATTTAAGGATTTTCCATAGGAAAATCCTCTTTTTTATGCTAAAATAGAAAAAGGAGGTATAAAATGATCCGATTATTTGGAAAATTAAGATACCATTGGCAACCGGATTTTGCGACCTCGATGATCTATTGGTCCCTGTCCTTGGTTCCTCTCTTTCTAGGGCTATCCCTCATTTTGGAGAGAAGTCGCCAGGTATTTATCATTTTTCTCTTGCTGTTTACGACGATTGTCTTAGCGATTTTAGGCAGTCATCGGTACTTTCTTATTGAAGATGAAAATTTATATATCGCATCAGCAAATCTATTTAAGAATAAAAAAATTGACATTGCTTCCATCAGCAAGGTCAAGGTCAATTATTTATCTATCAGTATCTGTAGGAGAAATGAAGCCGAGGAGCTAACATTCTGCATGAGGAAGTGGCCTAAGAAATACTTCATCAATGCCTTAGCCCTTCATCCCAAATTTCAAGGCGAAATAGAGCTTGTCGACCATTTGGTCAAGCAGGATTATTTTGAAGTCTACTATTCAGATGAAGCGAAATCACTCCGCAAGAATAGCCTTGGTGGGGCATGATTTTGCAGCCAGGAGAGCCTGATTATCAGCTGGAATGCTTGTTTCTAATGCTTCAGTATGGCTAAAGATAACGATACCGTCATCATCATAGTCAAACAAGGGCGAGTAGGTCTGACATAGACCACAGGCGATACATTTTTCAGGAATCAGTCTAATATTCATAGAATAATTGTAAACATAATAGGAAAAAAATACAAGGAGAAGCTATCAATGTCACAAGAACCATGGAATGATGAACTTTTTGAAGAAGAATTGGAAGAAGTTGAGGATGAGCAAGTGTCAGTAAGTCGTAGAAATCGAAAAGTAGGTATGATGGCGAGTAGTCGCTTGTTTACTATTTTAGCTTCAATCTTTGTTTTCTTCCTTTTGGCCATTATCATTTTGGCTATTTACCTGTCTACAGGTGGCAGTAATACTGACTCGACAGAAGGTTTTTATAATGCTGAAAATGCCCAGGTTGCAACTTCGAGTTCATCTGAGCAAGATTCAAACGCAACTGAAACGACTGAGACTACAGAAGCAGCCACTGAGGAATCATCAACAGAGGCAAGCTCCGCTGCGGATTTGGTAGATCGTGGAGATGGTACAACCACAACTGTCCAACCTGGCGAAGGTCTTGCAAGTATTGCCAACCGAGCAGGGGTTTCTATGGCTGAGTTGGAACGCTTGAATCCAGAAAAAATGGTGGGACCTGGTGGTACTTGGTGGGCCAACCCAGGAGATGTAGTACGTATTAGATAAGAGGATTTATGAAATCAATTCAAATCGCCATCGATGGACCTGCTTCGAGCGGAAAGTCAACCGTGGCAAAAATTATTGCGAAAAATTTTGGCTATACCTATTTGGACACTGGTGCTATGTATCGTGCCGTTACATTGTTAGCTCTGGAAAATAAACTAACAGCTGATATGGTTGACGATATTTTAGCTCTCTTGGCTCAGTATCCGATTTCATTCGGCCGTTCGGAAGATGGCCAGCAACTGGTGTTCCTCGGTCAACGGGATGTCAGTCTAGCCATTCGTGATAACGACGTGACCAACAATGTTTCTTGGGTGGCAGCATTGGCTCCTATTCGTGAAAGACTGGTCGAACTCCAGCAAGAAATTGCCCAGGCAGGTGGCATTGTCATGGATGGTCGTGATATTGGCACAGTTGTTTTGCCTCAGGCAGAGTTGAAAATTTTCCTGATTGCCTCTGTTGAAGAGCGGGCCCTTCGCCGTTTTAAGGAAAATAAGGCGCGAGGCATTGAGACGGATTTGGAAACCTTGAAAGAGGAGATTGCGGCCCGTGACTTGAAAGATAGTACACGAGCAGTTTCACCACTCAAAGCAGCAGAAGATGCCATTACCTTTGATACAACTGGTGTTTCTATTGAAGGTGTTGTGCAATTTATTTCAGAAAAAGCGAAAGAAATCCTTGACAAGTAGTGTAGGACATGATAGAATGGTCGTATTGAGAAAAGCAGAAGTGAGAGCTTCTCGCCTTGCGACTAACGTTGTCTGGCCCTACGGATTAAGATTTCTTCGGAAAGAATAATGGTGTAGTGCGGACTTGTGTAGCAAGTCCGTTTCGTTTTTCTCGAAAAAAATAAAATGAGGTGAAAAGCCATAGCAAAGCAAGATTTGTTCATCAATGATGAAATTCGAGTGCGTGAAGTTCGTCTTATCGGTCTTGAGGGTGAACAGTTGGGAATCAAACCGCTCAATGAGGCTCAGGCCATCGCTGATCAGGCAAATGTGGATTTAGTATTGATTCAACCGCAAGCTAAACCGCCAGTTGCTAAAATTATGGACTACGGTAAGTTCAAATTTGAGTATCAGAAGAAACAGAAAGAACAACGCAAGAAACAAAGTGTTGTCACTGTCAAAGAAGTGCGTCTAAGTCCAGTTATTGACAAAGGGGATTTCGAGACGAAACTTCGTAATGCCCGTAAATTCCTTGAAAAAGGAAATAAGGTCAAGGTTTCGATCCGTTTCAAGGGTCGTATGATTACCCACAAAGATGTTGGCGCGAAAGTATTAGCTGAGTTCGCCGAAGCAACCCAAGATATTGCCATTATCGAACAACGCGCTAAGATGGACGGTCGTCAAATGTTTATGCAGTTGGCCCCAGCTTCAGATAAAAAATAAGCTTTTTACGCTAAAAGGAGAATTAAAATGCCAAAACAAAAAACTCACCGCGCATCAGCTAAACGTTTTAAACGTACAGGTTCTGGTGGATTGAAACGCTTCCGCGCTTATACTTCACACCGTTTCCACGGTAAAACTAAAAAACAACGTCGTCACCTTCGTAAAGCAGGTATGGTACATGCTGGTGACTTTAAGCGTATCAAGTCAATGCTTACACAAATGCGCTAATCTCGCATCAGTATTGCATAATTACTATTTGAATTATTTGGAGGAAAATTAAATGGCACGTGTTAAAGGTGGCGTTGTTTCTCGTAAACGCCGTAAACGTATTTTAAAATTAGCTAAAGGTTACTACGGTGCTAAGCACCTCTTGTTCCGCACTGCGAAAGAACAAGTAATGAACTCTTACTACTATGCATACCGTGACCGCCGTCAGAAAAAACGTGATTTCCGTAAATTGTGGATCACTCGTATCAATGCGGCAGCTCGTATGAACGGTTTGTCATACTCACAATTGATGCACGGTTTGAAATTGGCTGAAATCGAAGTGAACCGTAAAATGCTTGCAGATATCGCAGTAAACGATGCAGCAGGTTTCACAGCTCTTGCAGACGCTGCAAAAGCAAAACTTGGTAAGTAATTATCAGGAGGCTTCCTTTTGGAAGTCTTTTTGTGTTTTAGTTTCTTTTAAGTTACATCGTTTATACTAGAGAGGTCAAGCTAGGAGTATAAGAACCTGCCTTCACAGCTCAGAACCTGAGCTAAGGATATTTTTCTGCCACTCATTGGTAGAACCTACAGTCACAGGTTAAATTCTCAGATTGCTACAAAAATCGGAGCAAATCTGAAAACTTCCTATAGGTTCTAGTTTTTCTCGAAATACAGTCAGTATTCCATCTCAAGCGGCCTTGATTAGCAAGAAACTATCCCTTATCGAAATGTATCGTACTTGTGACTACAGGTTCTAACATCTATTCGTGAACCTGCTGCATTTAATAGTAGGAATTGCTGCTAGTTTGGCTTTTTCTAAATAGAAATATGAATGTGAAGATGTTATAATGAGTAAAAAAGGAGACAGATATGATTAAAATATTGCTTGTTGAAGACGATGTAAGCCTATCTAATTCGGTGTTCGACTTTCTAGATGATTTTGCTGATGTTATGCAGGTTTTTGATGGCGATGAGGGCCTCTATGAGGCAGAATCAGGTGTCTATGATCTGATTCTCTTGGATCTGATGTTGCCAGAGAAGGATGGATTTCAGGTCTTAAAAGAAATCCGCGAAAAAGGAATTTCTACTCCGGTCCTGATTACGACGGCTAAAGAAAGCTTGGATGATAAGGGTCACGGTTTTGAATTGGGGGCGGATGATTACCTGACCAAGCCATTTTATTTAGAGGAGTTGAAGATGCGTATTCAGGCGCTTTTGAAGCGAGCTGGTAAATTCAATGATAATCAGCTAGAATTTGGCAATGTGACTGTTGATTTGTCTACCAATATGACCTATGTGGACGGCAGTGAAATTGAGTTACTAGGAAAAGAATTTGATTTACTGGTGTATTTCTTGCAAAACCAGAACGTTATTCTTCCTAAAACTCAAATTTTTGACCGTATTTGGGGCTTTGACAGCGATACGACCATCTCAGTAGTAGAGGTCTATGTTTCAAAAGTCCGAAAGAAATTAAAGGGAACGGTTTTCGCAGACCGCTTGCAGACCTTGAGAAGTGTAGGGTATATTTTGAAAAATGATCAATAAGATGAGAAAGCTCACCAAGTCGGACAATTTTTCCTACTTTATCCGCTATTTTGCCGTATTTACGCTGATTTTCATATCTATGACGGCCATTATTTTTCAACTGATGCGGTCTACCATGTATCGTAGTACAGATATCAAGTTTGACAAAATCAAGCAACATCCTGACTTGGTTTTGAATTTTGCGGCAGCTAGGATGCTGAATCCAGATTCGGAAATTATTCTTCAGGACCAGAGCAATCAAGGTAATGCAAGTGCGAATACTCTCCCAGATGATACTGATGGTGGTCCCGGTGAGCCCATTCGTTTGGGAACCAATTTCCACGTACTCTTGTATAATTCTGCGGGTGAGCTAGTCAATTCTGATGTCTTCAGCGGTTTGTCTGAATTGGCTTTTGATAAGGAAAGTTTGAAAAATGTAAAGGAAGTCAGCGTCGAAGGGCCATTTGGTGACGATGATTTCCGTTATACCACCCTGGAGTTGCCGAGTGAGGTAATGGAAAAATATTCGTCGCTAGACTTGAAATACGCGACTATCTGTGTCAATGTCAGTCAGATTAAAATGTCTATTCAGACCTATGAGCGAACAGTGGCGATTGTCATGGTCTCCTTCTGGTTTATTTCGCTGTTTGCCAGTCTTTATTTAGCTCAACTCAGTATGCGGCCAATTTTGCTGAGCTATCAAAAGCAGAAGGATTTTGTGGAGAATGCTAGTCATGAGCTCAGGACACCACTGACTGTCCTACAGAATCGCCTAGAGGGGCTCTTCCGTCATCCCAATGCGACCATCATTGAATCCAGTGAAAGCATTGCCTCCAGTCTTGCTGAAGTGCGGAACATGCGGATTTTAACCAGTAATTTGCTGAATCTGGCTCGGCGAGATGATGGTTTCCAGATTGTGATGGATGATTTGGATCCACAATATCTCGAGGAAATCTTTGACAATTTTAACATTATCGCTGAAGAGAGTGGCAAGGATTTACTTGTTACGAATCATATTAAGCAGCCTATTCGGACAGATAAGGCCCTGCTAAAACAACTCCTGACCATTATTTTTGATAATGCCTTGAAATATACAAGAGACGATGGACAAATTAGCATTCAGGCAAGAGTAAAGGATAAATTTGCGTACTTTACAGTCGCGGACAATGGAATAGGAATTAGTCAGGATGATAAGACCAAGGTCTTCGATCGTTTTTATCGGGTAGATAAGGCTAGAACGCGACAAAAAGGTGGTTTTGGACTCGGCTTGTCCTTGGCTAAACAGATTAGTGATTCCTTGAAGGGGGAAATTTCAATTCGTGATAACCAGCCAACAGGAACTATTTTTGAAATCAAGATACCGAGATAGGATTGGCAGCGCCAGTCCTATTTTTAAAATAAAAAAAGAAGTCTTGACGACTTCGATTTTATTACGCAAGTTTTGCTGCAAGACGTGCTTTGTCGCGGCTTGCTTTGTTTTTGTGAATCAAACCTTTAGTTTCTGCCTTATCGATTGCTGAGCTAGCAGCGCGGTAAAGCTCTTCAGATGGGTTAGCTTCAAATGCTTTGATTGCAGTACGCATAGCTGATTTTTGTGCTGAGTTTTTAGCGTTTTGTTTAACGTTCAATTCAGCGCGTTTGATAGCTGACTTAATGTTTGCCAATGGTTTCACCTCCACCCTTTCTTGTACTAACCATACCATTATATCTGAAAAGACTGGTTTTGACAAGTGTTATTTATTTTTTTAGATAAATTTTATCAATTTCATGGTTTTCAGCCTTGTGCAAGATAATATCCGCCCGATTGCGCGTCGGCTCGATGTATTTTTCGAGGTTGGCAAGGTTGATATTTTTCCAAGTATTTTGAGCGACTGCGATGATTTCTGGATAGGAGAGCCGGGTGTAGCGATGGTAGTAGTTGCTAGGGTCATTTTTTGCAAGTTTCAGCAATTTTTGGAAGCGTTCTAAGTACCAGGTTTCGATATTCTCCACCTCGGCATCCACATAGATAGATACATCAAAATAATCGCTGACATAGAGTCGCTGGTTTTGAGGGTTCTGGAAGACATTGATTCCCTCGACAATTAGAAAATCAGGGACCTGAATTTTTTGACTTTTATCAGGGACAATATCGTAGGTTTCGTGAGAATAGACAGGAATTTCACAATTGATGCCATTTTTGATATTGTCTAAGAATCCAATCAGTTTTTCCATATCATAAGACTCAGGAAAGCCTTTTTTGTCCAATAGATTCATTTCCTCTAGGGTAGCATTGGGGTAAAGAAAACCGTCGGTGGTAACCAGTTCTACAGTTGAATGCTTGAAAGTGCGGGCAATCAAAATCTGGAGCAAGCGACTGGTAGTGGATTTACCAACAGCAACACTTCCGGAAATACCGATGATAAATGGTTGAGATTTGATGGATTTCTGGAGGAAGAGACTCTTTGTAAAGGTTAAATCTTTTCTGGCCTTGCGATAGATGTGAATGAGGTTGACCAAGGGGAGGTAGACATCTGATACCTCATGAAGTTGGATCTTATCATTGAAACTTTTGATGGAATTGAGTTCACTCTGAGTCAAGGGGATGGTGGTTTTACGGTGAAGTTGCTGCCAGGTGGAGCGATCGATTTCTTCAAAATTTAAAAATTCATGTTTCATTTTTTGTTTTCCATATCTAGTAATTATTTCTTGTCATTTATTTTAACATATCTTTTCAGGTAAGTAAAACCTCTTGAAAACGTTTTTAGGAAATGTTATAATAAAGACATGTCAGAGATGTATTACGAAAAAAATCCCAGTACAGCACATGATATTCATGAACTCCGTGTCCGTTTATTAGATACCCACATGACATTCTTGACAGATGCAGGTGTATTTAGTAAGAAAATGGTTGATTATGGAAGTCAGGTGCTTTTACAATCCCTAGAATTAGAAACTGGGAAGACCCTCTTGGATGTTGGCTGTGGCTATGGTCCACTTGGATTAACCTTGGCAAAGGTCTTTAATGTTGATGTGACCTTGATTGATATCAATAGCAGAGCGCTCGAGTTGGCTGAAAAGAATGCTGAGAAAAACGGTGTTCCAGCAACTATCTTCCAGTCCAATATCTATGAAAATGTCAGCGGAAATTTTGATTATATTATCTCCAATCCACCTATCCGTGCTGGCAAGGCGGTGGTGCACGAAGTCATTTCAGGTGCCCATGCATACTTAGTGGACGGTGGAACCTTGACCATTGTGATCCAAAAGAAACAGGGCGCACCAAGTGCCAAGACCAAGATGGAAGAAGTGTTTGGCAATTGTCAAATAAAGAAAAAGGATAAGGGATACTATATTTTAGAAAGTGTGAAAGAATGAGAGCAGTTGATTTAATTCAGAAAAAACGAGATGGTTTGGAATTGTCTTCTGAGGAAATTAAATGGTTGATTGAGGGCTACGTGGCTGGAACAGTGCCTGACTACCAAATGTCAGCCCTGGCGATGGCCATTTACTTTAAAGGCATGTCAACGCGAGAGATTTCTGATCTAACTATGAATATGGTGGCATCAGGTGACCAGATTGACTTATCTGCTATTCCTGGTATCAAGGTAGACAAGCACTCGACTGGTGGTGTGGGTGACAAAGTAACCTTGATTTTAGCTCCTTTGGTAGCTAGTTTTGAAGTGCCAGTTGCCAAGATGAGCGGACGCGGTTTGGGTCACACAGGTGGCACTCTGGACAAATTGGAGTCCATTAAAGGGTATCAGATTGAGGTGACTCAGGAAGACTTTATCAAGCAGGTTCAGGAGACGGGAGTTGCGGTTATTGGCCAATCAGATAATTTGGTCAAGGCTGATAAGTTGCTCTATGCTCTGCGCGATGTGACAGCGACGGTGGACATTATTCCCTTGATTGCAAGCTCGGTTATGTCTAAAAAGATTGCGGCTGGTGCAGATGCCATTCTCCTTGATGTCACGGTGGGCGAAGGTGCCTTCATGAAGACAGTAGAAGAGGCGCGTGTGCTGGCTCAGACCATGGTGGACCTTGGTAAGGCTGTCGGACGTAAGACTATTGCAGTTTTGACAAATATGTCTCAGCCAGTGGGAACCAGCATTGGTAATCGCCTGGAAATCCTTGAGGCCTTGGAAATTTTACAAGGCAAGGGTAGGGAAGACGTGACAGAGTTTATCTGTGAATTGGCTCAAATCATGTTGGGACTTGCTGATGTTGAAAAGACGGTTGCGGAAGTTCGTCAGCATATTGAAAATGGAGCTGCCCTTAAGAAATTTGAGGAAATGGTTCAGGCTCAAGGAGGTGATTTAGAAGACCTCTACCGTCCGGCAGATGTTTCCCACAAGGTGGACGTATTGGCAGAGCGAGATGGCTATATTGTTGGTTTGCCAGCTCTAGAATTTGGTCTATTTGCCATGAAACTAGGAGCAGGTCGAGCGGTAAAAACAGATGAACTGGACTATGAGACTGGTATTGTTTTCCACAAAAAAGTGGGGGATGCAGTCGAAAAAGGTCAGCCGATTGCAACCATCTATGCAAATGAAAATATTTCGGAAAATATGCTTACAAATTTCCAAAAAAATGTTAAAATAGATGATGTAAGTGTAAATACGAAGGAAATCATTGAAATCATTTCTTAATGTACGGAGAAAACTTATGAAATTAAATAAATATATCGACCATACCATTTTGAAACCTGAATCAACTGAGCAACAGGTTGCAAAGATTATTGAAGAGGCAAAAGAATACGACTTTGCTAGCGTCTGTGTTAATCCAACTTGGGTTGCCTACGCTGCAAAGGGGTTAGCTGGAACAGAGGTCAAGGTTTGTACAGTGATTGGTTTTCCTCTGGGAGCTAACACGCCAGCTGTCAAGGCTTTTGAGACCAAGGATGCGATTGCAAATGGTGCAGACGAGATTGATATGGTCATCAATATTGGTGCCCTCAAATCTCAGAACTATGACCTAGTATTGGAAGATATACAGGCGGTTGTGGAAGCCAGTGGCGATAAATTGGTTAAAGTCATCATCGAAACCTGTCTTTTGACCGATGAGGAAAAGGTGAAGGCTTGTCAATTGTCTCAAGAGGCCGGTGCTGATTTTGTTAAGACTTCTACTGGATTTTCTACAGGTGGTGCGACAGTGGTTGATGTTACCTTGATGCGCCAAACAGTAGGACCAGATATGGGTGTCAAAGCATCTGGTGGTGCGCGTACCTATGAGGATGCCCTTGCCTTTATCGAAGCTGGTGCAACCCGTATTGGTGCATCTTCAGGTGTAGCGATTATGAACGGAGCTGTAGCAGATGGCGACTACTGAGTTGATAAAATTATCTGAGGAAGTGAGTAAGAAAGCCTACGTTCCCTATTCTCATTTTCCAATTGGAGCTGTCTTGGTTGCCAAGGATGGGCAAGTCTTTACAGGTGTTAACATTGAAAACGCCAGCTTTGGCTTGACAAACTGTGGCGAACGAACAGCTATTTTCAAAGCTGTTTCAGAGGGCGTCTTGGATTTTTCTGAGCTGATTGTTTATGGTCAGACAGAGAAACCAGTTTCACCATGCGGTGCTTGTCGCCAGGTCATGGCTGAATTTTTTGATAAGGATTTAAAGGTGACACTTGTTGCCAAAGATCTATCGACAGTCGAGATGACAGTCGGGGAATTACTTCCATATTCTTTTACAGACCTGAACTAGTCTGTAAGACAGTCGTTAGACTGTAGTATTATCACCGCAACGAAAGTTGCAAAAAGAATTTTTTAGGAGGGTTCAGAAATGAACAAGAAACTTGTCGGATTTGGTCTAGCTACTGTTGCAGCTCTTACATTGGCTGCCTGTGGAAGCCGTACTGCAAACAAAGAAGCAGCATCTACAGACTCATCAGAAGTATCAGTTAAGCCAATGATCGTAACAGACATCGGCGGTGTTGATGACCGTTCATTTAACCAGTCAGCTTGGGAAGGTTTGACTGCTTGGGGTGACGAAAATGGTTTGTCAAAAGGTAGCGGCTATGACTACATTCAATCACAAAGTGAATCAGACTACGTAACAAACCTTGACTCAGCTGTTGCTGGTGGTTACAACCTTGTATTCGGTATTGGTTTCGCCTTGGAAACTGCGATTGCTGAAGCGGCTCCAAATAACCCAGAAACTCACTTTGTAATCGTTGACTCAGTTGTTCCAGATCAAGAGAACGTAGTCAGCGTTGGATTTGCAGACCACCAAGCTTCTTACTTGGCAGGTGTTGCAGCTGCTAAATCTACTAAAACAAACCACGTTGGTTTCATCGGTGGTATGGAAGGTGTCGTTATCGACCGCTTTGAAGCTGGTTTCGTAGCTGGTGCTAAGTCTGTAAACCCAGACATCAAAATTACAATCGATTATGCAGGTTCATTCGGTGATGCTGCTAAAGGTCAAACAATCGCTGCTGCTCAATACGCTGCAGGTGCAGACATTATCTTCCACGCATCTGGTGGTACTGGTAATGGTGTATTTGCTGCTGCTAAAGCTGAAAACGAAACTCGTGATGAAGCAGATAAAGTTTGGGTAATCGGTGTTGACCGTGACCAATCTGCTGAAGGTGTTTACACTTCTAAAGACGGTAAAGAATCTAACTTCGTATTGGCATCAACCATCAAAGAAGTTGGTACTTCAGTTAAAGACATCACTGAAAAAGCAGTTAAAGGTGAATTCCCTGGTGGTACAGTTGTTCAATTCTCACTTGCTGACAAAGGTGTAGAATTGGCTGAAACAAACCTTTCTGAAGATGCTTCTAAAGCTGTCGCAGACGCTAAACAAGCAATCTTGGATGGTAAAGTTGAAGTTCCAGAAACACCAGAAAAATAAGCTGAATAACAGTTAGTTTTCCGAAGTGGCGGCCTATCGGTCGCCCTTTTCGGAGCTGAGATTTTTCTCAGTAAAGCCTATCAAATGGTGGTAGGTTTTACTGACAAAAATGGTACAATAGTTATGTGAAAACGATTTTTCGTTTAGCGATTGTAGTCAGAAAGGAAATAGATTATGACTAAGGATTATGTCATTGAGATGCGTGAAATCACCAAAATTTTTGGTGAGTTTGTTGCGAATGACCACATCAATTTGAATGTCAGACGTGGTGAAATCCATGCCCTGCTCGGTGAGAATGGTGCCGGTAAATCAACATTGATGAACATGCTGGCTGGTCTCTTGGAACCGACTAGCGGTGAAATTGTTATCAATGGTCAACCAGTTAACATTGATTCACCTTCTAGGGCAGCCCACTTGGGTATCGGGATGGTTCACCAGCACTTTATGTTGGTGGATGCCTTTACAGTTGCGGAAAATATTATCCTCGGTAGTGAGACAACCAAGGGCGGTGTGATTGACCTCAAGAAGGCTATTGTTGAGATTAAAGAGCTTTCCCAGAAATATGGTTTGGAAGTTGACCCAACTGCCAAGGTTGCGGATATTTCGGTCGGTGCTCAACAGCGTGTTGAAATCTTGAAAACTCTCTATCGCGGAGCTGACTTGCTCATTTTCGACGAACCTACGGCTGTTTTGACTCCCGCGGAAATTGCAGAGCTCTTGAAGATTATGAAGACCCTGGTTTCTGAAGGCAAATCCATCATCTTGATTACCCATAAGCTGGATGAGATTCGTGCGGTTGCTGATACGGTAACGGTTATCCGTCGTGGTAAATCAATCGAGACAGTTCCTGTCGGAGATGCAACCAACCAAGACTTAGCTGAGTGGATGGTAGGCCGTTCTGTTTCCTTTAAAACAGAGAAAATTCCTGCCAATCCAAAAGAAGTCATTTTGTCTATTAAGGATTTGGTTGTTAATGAAAACCGTGGAATTCCAGCTGTTAAGGGCTTGAATTTGGAAGTCCGTGCTGGCGAAGTCGTCGGTATCGCAGGTATCGATGGAAATGGTCAGAGTGAGCTCATTCAGGCCATTACAGGTCTCCGTAAGGTCAAATCTGGTTCTATCAAGATTAAGGGTGAAGAAGTGGTTGGTAAGACCCCTCGTAAGATTACAGAGATGCAGGTCAGCCACGTACCAGAAGACCGTCACCGCGATGGTTTGGTCCTTCCAATGACGGTAGCCGAAAATATTTCTCTACAGACCTACTACAAAGAACCCGTTTCTAAGAATGGTATTTTGAACTACAACGTTATCAATGAAAAAGCCCGTCAATTGATGCAAGAATTCGATGTTCGCGGTGCCAGTGAATTGGTTCCTGCCAAGGCACTTTCTGGTGGTAACCAGCAGAAAGCTATTATCGCTCGTGAAGTGGACCGTAATCCTGATCTCTTGATTGTTAGCCAACCGACCCGTGGTTTGGACGTTGGTGCTATTGAATACATCCGTAAGCGTCTCATTGCCGAGCGTGATAAAGGGAAAGCTGTTTTGGTTGTCAGCTTTGAATTGGATGAAATCTTGGATGTTTCAGACCGTATTGCAGTTATCCATGATGGTGTCATCCACGGTATCGTTGACCCTGCTAAGACCAACAAGCAAGAGCTCGGTGTGTTGATGGCAGGTGGTCACATTGAGAAAGGAGAAGAACATGCTTAAGAAATATCAAAATCTGATCCTTCCTTTACTTGCTGTTGTGAGCGGTCTTGTATTGGGATCAATTGTCATGTTGATTTTTGGCTATGACCCAATCTGGGGCTATGAGGAATTGTTCTACTCAGCCTTCGGTACTATCAAGTCTGTCGGTGAAATTTTCCGTGCTATGGCACCGCTGATTTTCACTGCCCTTGGTTTTGCGGTGGCGAGTCGTGCTGGTTTCTTCAACGTCGGTTTGTCAGGTCAAGCTTATGTAGGCTGGATTTTTGCAGGCTGGTTTGCCTTGGCTAATCCAGATTTACCTCGTCCAGTCTTGATTTTGGCAACGGTAATCATTGCTATGTTAGCTGGTGGTATTGCTGGAGCCATTCCTGGTGTTCTCCGTGCCTATCTGGGAACCAGTGAGGTCATCGTGACCATCATGATGAACTACATCTTACTCTATTCTGGGAACTACATTATCCGTGATATTTTCTCAGATGATTTGATGAAAAATACGGACTCGTCTATCAACGTTTCGGCCAATGCTTCCTATCAAACAGAGTGGTTGCGGGCTTTGACAGACAATTCGCGTATGAATATCGGTATCTTCTTTGCCATTATCGCTGTTATTGTTATCTGGTTCCTCTTGACCAAGACGACACTTGGTTTTGAAATCCGTTCGGTTGGTATCAACCCGACAGCGTCTGATTATGCAGGTATGTCGGCAAAACGGACTATCATCTTGTCTATGATTATTTCAGGTGCACTTGCTGGCCTGGGTGGAGCTATCCAAGGTTTGGGTACCTTCCAGAATGTCTATATTCAAAGTGGTAACCTGGATATTGGTTTCAACGGTATGTCTGTTGCTCTTCTAGCAACTAACTCACCGCTTGGTATTCCATTTGCGGCCTTCCTCTTCGGTGCCCTATCTGTAGGTGCTCCAGGTATGGTTCGTGCTCAGATTCCACCAGAATTGATCAACGTTGTAACAGCGTCTATCATCTTCTTCATCGGTGTGAAATTTATCTTTGAGCAGTTACTCAACTCAAAAAAGAAAGCGAAAGGGGTAAAATAAGATGAACTTGACTATTTTAACGCTACTCATTTCGCAAATGCTGATTTATTCAGCGCCATTGATTTTCACCAGTCTAGGTGGTGTGTTCTCTGAGCGTGGTGGTATTGTCAATGTCGGTCTGGAAGGGATTATGGTTATTGGTGCCTTTGCTGGAGTTGTCTTCAATATTGAATTTGCTGAGACCTTTGGTAAAGCTACCCCGCTATTAGCAGTGATTGTTGGTGGTTTGGCTGGAGTTGTCTTTGCAGCAATCCATGCCATGGCGACCATTAACTTCCGCGCGGACCACGTCGTGTCAGGTACGGTACTCAACCTCTTAGCACCAGCTCTCGGTGTCTTCCTAGTTAAGGTTATTTACAATAAAGGTCAGACAGATAGTATTCGTCAATCATTTGGTAAATTCTCTTTCCCGGTGTTGGCAGATATTCCGGTCTTGGGGGACCTCTTCTTCAAGAACACCAGTTTGATGGGCTACGTCGCGATTGCAACAGCCTTCCTATCTTGGTTTGTCCTGTATAAAACGAAATTCGGTTTGCGTCTCCGTTCAGTTGGTGAGCACCCACAAGCGGCTGATACACTGGGTATTAACGTTTATGCTATGCGTTACGCGGGTGTATTGATTGCCGGTTTTCTTGGCGGTGTTGGAGGAGCAGTAAGTGCTCAATCGGTAAACATCAACTTTTCAGCGACAACCATCGTTGGTTCAGGTTTCATTGCCCTGGCTGCTGTTATCTTTGGTAAATGGAATCCGCTTGGTGCTATGTTAGCCAGTCTCTTCTTTGGTTTGTCACAAAGTTTGGCGGTTATCGGTAGCCAGTTGCCAGGCTTGAAAGATATTCCGACCGTTTACCTGCAAATTGCACCTTACTTGATTACCGTTATTGCCCTGTCTGCCTTCTTTGGTAAAGCTGTGGCACCAAAAGCCGACGGTATCAACTATATCAAATCAAAATAGCTATACAACAAGAACCCTCAGCATTTGTTGAGGGTTCTGCCTTTTGAAAGGAGATTTATGCGTCGGTTAGTACTAAATATTGCCATGAGTTTAGACGGCTACATCGCCAGAACGGATGGTTCTTACGATTGGATACAAGGGCATGGAACAACTGACTATGATACGAGCCTGCAGTTTGATAATGAAGCTTTTTTCAAATCGTGTGATACGGTTATTATGGGCAGAAAATCACTAGAAGATTGTCCTCTGGAAATGATTGCCGGATATGAGGAGAAGGAGTTTATCATTGCTAGTCGCCATCAACAGCCCAGCTATGACAATGTCCGCTTTGTTTCAAATATTGTTGATGTAATCAAAAAGTTGAAAGGAGAAGATGGTTCAGATATCTGGTTGTTTGGTGGCGCTCAACTCGTTCAAATTTGTCTTAAGGAAAGATTGATTGATCATTTTATTATCGGGATTATACCAACTATTTTAGGAAATGGCATTCGTCTCTTTGATTTTTTAGCAGAAGAGCAGACATTGACTTTGGTCGAATCAACTGTGACAGATGGCATCGCCATGCTCCGCTATGATGTGCGAGATAAATAAAAGATGAGCTAAATCAACTCATCTTTTTTATCTTAGTTTTTGATTGCAGCTGCGATTTCAGGGTTAGCAAATGCGTCGTCCATGATATCTTTCAACTGTTTTGCAGAAGCTTGCATTTTTTGCAATTCAGCTTCGTTCAATGGGATGTTTACTGGACGAACGATACCATGTGCGCCGATGATAGCTGGTTGACCGATGAAGACATCTTCAACACCTTGGTATTGACCAGCTTGGTAAACTGACAATGGAAGTACAGCATTTTCATCATCAAAGATTGCTTTAGTGATACGGGCAAGGGCAACACCGATACCGTAGTAAGTAGCACCTTTTTTATTGATGATTGAGTAAGCAGCATCACGAACGGATACAAACAAGTCAACAAGACCTTGCTCATCGATATCTCGGTTGTCTTGCAACCAGTCGTACAATTTCACACCAGCAACGTTAGCGTGTGACCACACAGCGAACTCAGAGTCACCGTGCTCACCCATGATGTAGGCGTGGACGGAACGAGCGTCGATACCAATCTTATCAGCCAATGCTTGACGGAAACGAGCTGAGTCAAGTGAAGTACCTGAACCGATAACGCGCTCTTTAGGGAAGCCTGAGAATTTCCAAGTTGAGTAAGTCAAGATATCAACTGGGTTAGCAGCGACGAGGAAGATACCGTCGAAACCAGACTTAACGATTTCAGAAACGATTTGTTGGTTGATACGGAGGTTTTTCTCTACCAATTCAAGGCGAGTTTCACCTGGTTTTTGTGGCAAACCTGCTGTCAAGACAACAAGGTCAGCATCGTGAGCATCAGAGTACTCAGCAGAATAAATTTTCTTTGGTGAAGTGAAGGCCAAAGCGTGGCTCAAATCTTCCGCGTCACCTTGTGTACGGTCCTTATTGATATCAATGATACCCAATTCTTGACCAATACCTTGGTTGACAAGGGCATAAGCATAAGCTGAACCTACGGCACCATCACCGACAAGGATCACTTTTTTGTGTTGTTTAGTTGCAGTCATCTTCTAAACATCTCCTTAGTTTTATTTAGGGGGCATGTTGTCCCCTGACCACATTCCATTCTAGCACTTTTCCTGTGGTTTGTCACTTGGAAATAGGGACTTGAAAATGTTTACATAGCAATTTCCAAGTCAGAAAAGAGCCCCAGAATATGGTATAATAGTAGTAAGAATGCAGTTGAAATGAGGCATAGAATGCAAGATAAAAACTTAGTGACGGTGAATCTGACCAACGAAATGAAAAGCTCATTCATTGACTATGCGATGAGTGTCATTGTTTCTCGTGCACTGCCAGATGTGCGTGACGGTCTTAAGCCGGTTCATCGCCGTATTTTGTATGGAATGAACGAATTGGGAATCACTCCCGACAAGCCCCATAAGAAATCTGCCCGTATCACGGGTGATGTTATGGGTAAATACCATCCGCATGGGGATTCTGCCATCTATGAGGCCATGGTCCGTATGGCCCAGTGGTGGTCTTATCGCCACATGTTAGTTGATGGTCACGGGAACTTTGGTTCCATGGACGGGGACGGTGCCGCTGCCCAGCGTTACACTGAAGCTCGGATGAGCAAGATTGCGTTAGAAATGCTGCGTGATATTAACAAAAATACCGTTAATTTCGCGGACAACTATGATTCCAGCGAGCGTGAGCCAGAGGTATTGCCAGCACGATTCCCCAACCTTTTGGTCAACGGGACGACAGGTATCGCCGTTGGTATGGCGACCAATATTCCGCCGCATAATCTGGGTGAAACCATTGATGCGGTCAAGCTGGTTATGGACAATCCAGAAGTCACCACTCGTGAAATTATGGAGGTTTTACCGGGGCCTGACTTTCCAACGGGAGCCCTGGTTATGGGTAAATCAGGTATTCACCGTGCTTACGAGACTGGTAAGGGATCGATTACAATGCGCTCGCGCACGGAGATTGAAGAATATGGCAATGGCCGTGAGCGGATTGTTGTAACGGAATTTCCTTACATGGTCAACAAATCCAAGGTTCAAGAACATATCGTTCGCTTGGTGCAGGAAAAACGGATTGACGGTATTACCGCGGTCCGTGATGAGTCCAACCGTGAGGGTGTTCGTTTCGTCATTGAGGTGCGTCGTGATGCCTCTGCCAACGTGATTTTGAACAATCTCTTCAAGCAGACCCAGCTCCAAACCAACTTTAGTTTCAACATGTTGGCTATTCAAAATGGTGTTCCGAAAATCCTTTCTGTTCGTCAGATTTTGGAATCCTATATCGAGCATCAAAAAGAAGTAGTAACCCGTCGGACCCAGTTTGACAAGGAGAAGGCTGAGGCACGTGCCCATATTTTAGAAGGCTTGCTGATTGCGCTGGATCATATTGACGAGGTTATTCGTATCATCCGCAATTCGGAAACGGATGCTATTGCCCAAGCAGAATTGATGGCCAAATTCAATCTTTCAGAGCGTCAGAGCCAGGCTATTCTGGATATGCGTCTCCGTCGTCTAACAGGATTGGAACGTGATAAGATTCAGTCTGAATATGATGAATTGATAGCTTTGATTGCTGATTTGGCGGATATTTTGGCCAAGCCAGAGCGTGTGATTCTCATCATCAAAGAAGAGCTGGACGAAGTGAAGCGCAAGTATGCGGATGAACGTCGGACAGAATTGATGGTCGGTGAGGTCTTGTCACTAGAAGACGAGGACTTGATTGAAGAGTCAGATGTCTTGATTACCTTGTCAAACCAGGGCTATATCAAGCGTTTGGCCCAGGATGAATTCCATGCTCAGAAACGTGGTGGACGCGGTGTTCAGGGGACAGGTGTCAAGGACGACGACTTTGTCCGTGAACTGGTGTCAACCAGCACCCATGACCGTCTGCTCTTCTTTACCAACAAAGGCCGTGTTTACCGTCTGAAAGGTTACGAAATTCCTGAATACGGTCGGACCGCCAAGGGCTTGCCAGTGGTCAATCTCCTCAAACTGGAGGAAAATGAGTCCATCCAGACCATTATCAATGTGACCAAGGAGCAGGAAGATGGCCATTATCTCTTCTTTGCGACCCGTCAGGGGATTGTCAAACGTACCAGTGTGTCCGAATTTGGCAATATCCGTCAAAATGGTCTCAAGGCTCTGAATTTGAAAGAAGATGATGAACTCATCAATGTTTTCTTGACAGATGGTCAGGCAGACGTCATTATGGGAACCAAGTTTGGCTATAGTGTACGCTTTACGGAGACAGCTGTCCGCGGTATGAGCCGTATTGCAACGGGTGTCAAAGGGATTACCCTGCGAGACGGTGACCAGGTGGTCGGAGCGACCATGATTTCCGATGACCAGGAAGTTCTGGTGCTATCTGAGAAGGGCTTTGGCAAACGGACGCCTGCGAGTGAGTATCCGACAAAAGGTCGTGGTGGTAAGGGAGTTATCACCATGAAAGTGGCAGAAAAGAATGGTCCATTGGCTGGATTGATTACGGTGTCAGGCACTGAGGACATCATGGTGATTACTGATACAGGTGTCATTATTCGGACCAGCGTTGCCAATATTTCGCAAACAGGTCGTTCGACTATGGGTGTCAAGGTAATGAGACTGGATCAGGAAGCGAAAATCATGACCTTTGCACTGGTTGATGCCGCAGAAGACGAAGAAAATACGAAAGAAGAGGATAAGTAATGACAAAGGATAAGAAAAGGAAAGCAAGACGGGGGTCATGGTTGAGAAATCTTGCAGCAGGTCTCCTAATGCTCATCTCGCTAGCCTTGATTTTCAACACATCTATCCGCAATATGATGATTGCCTGGAACAGTAATAAGTATCAGGTAACCAAAGTATCCAAGGAAGAAATTGCTAGCAATAAAGAGGTGGACACTACATTTGATTTTGCTCAAGTAGAATCTATCTCTACTGAAGCTGTTATGAAGGCCCAGTGGGAAGCGCAGCAGCTGCCAGTTATTGGAGGGATTGCTATCCCAGATTTGAAGATTAACTTGCCAATTTTCAAAGGTCTTTCAAACGTTGCCCTCATGTATGGAGCGGGCACCATGAAAGAAACACAAGAAATGGGTAAAGGCAACTATTCGCTAGCCAGCCACCATATTTTTGGTATGGCTGGAGCCAGTGAAACTCTCTTTTCTCCTCTTGAAAATGCCAAAGAGGGGATGAAGATTTATCTGACTGACAAGGAAAACATCTATGTTTATAACGTGAAAAGTGTTCAGTCAGTGACGCCTGATAGTGTCTATGTCATCGATGATGTTGAAGGGCAAAATGAGATTACGCTGGTTACCTGTGAAGACTTGGCTGCCACCATGCGGACCATTGTTAAGGGCGACTTAGAAGAAGTGATTCCTTATGACCAGGCTGATGGCGAAACACTCAAATACTTTGAACAAACATATAATCAGGTTCAACTATAAATTGATTTGTCAAAAGGGTAGAATTTCTATCCTTTTTTCAATTTTTTTACGAACAGATAGGTGAGGAGGATTTTATGTATCAAATTGATTTTAAGGAAGAAGCACTGATGCCCCGTGAACGCTTGTTAGAATTGGGGCCGGAACGCCTGAGTAACCAGGAACTCCTGGCTATTTTCATCCGTACGGGTACAAAAAAGGAGCCGGTTTCTATCTTGTCCAACAATCTACATAATCAGCTGGAAAATCTGGCGGCTCTAAGGGATTTGTCTATTGAGGAATTGCAGAGCTTGACTGGGATTGGTCGGGTCAAGGCGATTGAGATAAAGGCCATGATTGAGCTTGGTAAGCGCATCAATCAGTCTGAGATTTTGCTCAACGATCGTATTTTGGGTAGTGAAAAACTGGGGCGTAAAATGATTCAGGAGATTGGACAGCAGAAGCAGGAGCATCTGGTCGCCCTCTATCTCAACACTCAGAATCAGGTCATCCACCAAAAAACAGTCTTTATCGGCAGTGTCAATCGCAGTATCGCAGAGCCCAGGGAGATTTTACATTATGCAGTCAAGTGTATGGCGACCTCGATTATCATTGTTCACAATCATCCGTCAGGCTCTGTACAGCCGAGTAAAAACGATTTGCTCTTTACTAAAAATTTGAAGGATTCTTGTGAGACTTTGGGTCTGGTTCTCTTGGATCATCTGATTGTCGGGCAGAAGGACTATTATTCTTTCAGGGAAGAGAGTGAATTATTTTAGTATCAAAAAACAGGGCTAGTCGAAACTAACCCTGTTTTGCTCTCTTATTCGCCTTTTCTCATAAAATACAGGAGTGTTTGCAGTTCGCTGGTCAAATCCACATATTGGACAACCACATCTTTTGGTACAGAGAGGTTAACTGGTGAGAAGCTGAGGATTCCTTTGACACCGGACTTAACTAGCACATCAGCTACTTCCTGGGCTTTAACACTTGGGACGGTCAAGATGGCAGTTTGTGAATCAGCCTCGGCAATCCGTTCCTTCAATTCAGAAATGGCATAGATTGGAATAGATTCATCAACTGTGCCCACAGCTGGATTATCATCTGCTTCAAAAGCCATAACAATCTTCATTTTATTTCGCTCGTGGAACTTATAGTGGAGTAGGGCACGTCCCATGTTACCAACCCCTATGAGCATAACGTTGGTGATGGAATTGTCATTTAAAATTTCAGCAAAAAATTCCATCAATTTTTGGACGTCATAGCCAAAACCACGGCGACCTAGTTCACCGAAATAAGAAAAATCACGGCGGACAGTTGCAGAATCAATTCCGATAGCTTCTGCAATATCTTTTGAGCTGGCCTTGTCAATATTGCTAGCGTGGAATCGCTTGAAAATGCGGTAATATAAGGAAAGTCGCTTGGCCGTGGCCCGGGGGATGTCAGCGTTTTTTATGTTCTTCACTCTTTTCTCCTTCTAGCTGTAGGACACCTGTTACTGGTCAGATAGATTTCACAATCTTTTGTAAATCGTATCAAAAATTTGCAAGGGATTGCAAAACCGATAACATCACTATCAGCTTGTTTGTTAATTCACTTCTTTCTTCTATTTTAGTCTATGTTTGTGAAAAAATCAACAGATTGATTTGAAAAAAAGACCAAACAACTCGGTCTTTCTATAGGGTTTGAAAATAGCGATAGAGGTCTCCGACGGTGCCTTGGAAGTCAAGAGCTTGTCCGTCCTTGAGAATGCGGGTAACAGGGTAATAATCTGGTAGGGTGACACAGCCTGCAAAGGCCAATTTAGCCTCATCCAGATTATCAAATTGTTGAACTCGTTCTAGTTTGTAGGCATCAGTGTAGTAGATTTCAATCATCTTAGGCCTCTTTTGTAAATATATCTCGGTCGACCAGGCTATCCATGAGGAAGTAGAATTTTTCCTGAATAACTGGATTGCTGCCTGGTTTGAAAATGTTAATCAAACGAAGACCAGACTTGTCTGTGATGTTGATTTTGAAACCAGTCAAATCTTGGTTGATGATAATTTTCAAGAGGAAACCTTGCCCAGAATTGGGAACTTCTTCTAGTAGGCGTTCCAGCTGATAGTGGCCAGCCTTGGTTTGCTCAAAGGTATTGTCACGCAGGGTGTATTTTTTGATACCCGAGCTGATATGATAGGTAAAGTTACAATCTTTTAAGTGTACAGTTTTTTCAAATGCCATTTTATCCTCCTATTATCTTGTGTAATTCAGTGATGAGTGCATCAATATCAGCAGTCGTATTGCTTTCTGAGAAACTGATGCGGATGGATTCTTTCAGTCGTGGAGAATCTTTTCCATACATAGCCTCAAGGACATGACTGTTTTGTACAACACCTGCTGTGCAGGCAGAACCACTTGAAACTGCGATTCCGGCTAGATCTAGGCGCATGAGCACCTGCTCATTGAGTTGACCAGGAAAGCCAAGATTGATGATATGAGGAAGGTGGTCGCCAGTTTGATTGATGTAGTAGTCGGTGTCGGCCAGGTGGTAGATGAGGTGTTCTTTTAGGGAAGTGATGTATTGAAGATCTTGGTCCCTTTTAGCAGTTTGCTCTTTGAGGGCTGTGGCCATCGCTGCAATGGCAGGGAGGTTTTCTGTTCCTGCACGATGTTGATTTTCTTGCTTACCGCCATGTATGAGTGCATCAAATTTAGGCAATCTTGAATAGAGGAAACCAATACCTTTTGGGCCATGAAATTTATGGGCAGCAGCAGATAGGAAATCAATTCCTAGTTTTTCAGGCTGAACAGGCAATTTTCCCATGACCTGCACTGCATCAACATGGAAAACTGCCTGGTGGTCTGTTAGTAACTGTCCAATTTCTTGGATAGGGAGCAGTTGGCCAGTTTCATTATTGGCAAACATGGTGCTGACCAGAATGGTGTCTGGTCTAAGTGCATCTTTGATCTGCTGGGCTGTGATGATTTGGTCGATTGGCTGGATATAGGTCACTTCAAAGCCAAAGCGTTCCTCCAGATACTGCATGGTATGGAGGACTGCATGGTGTTCAATGGCAGTAGTGATAAGGTGTTTGCCCTTGTCTTGATGGGCCAGAGCATAGCCTTGAATGGCTAAATTATTGGCCTCAGAGCCTCCAGATGTGAAGATTAAGTTATCAGGACGGACCGACAAGATATCAGCTATATCCTGTCGTGCCTGTCTGAGAACCTGATTAGCCTTACGACCAGCACCGTGGATGCTAGACGGATTGCCATAGATGTCTGCAGCGACTTCCGTCATCCGTTCTAGGGCAGCCGGTGACAGGGCAGTCGTAGCTGCATTATCTAAATAAATCAAGTGTAACTCCTAGTTTTATTTAAGTGGGCTGTTAAATTTGAAAAGTGGGCTCAATGGCTGGTGTTCTTGAATGCGGTGGATAGCGTCAGCAATCAAGTTGCTAGCCGTGATGAAAGCAATATTATTAGGATGTTGTTCCTTGCTGGCAACAGAGTCTGTGACCAAAATTTCCTTGATAGGAGAGTTGTCCAAGAGTTCCGCAGCAGTCCCAGCGAAAAGTCCATGACTGGCAACGGCGTAAATTTCAGTTGCACCACCGTCTTGAACAATTTTGGATGCTTGAGAGAAAGTGCGACCTGTATTTAGAATATCGTCGACCAGGATGGCTTTCTTCCCAGCAACATCACCGATGATATAGCCTTCGGCACGTTCCGAATCGTCTTGGGCGTAGTCAATGATAGCAATCGGTGCATTCAAAAATTCTGCGATGTTACGAGCGCGCTTGATTCCTGAATTTTTGGGACTAACGATGACCACATCGTCGTTGCAGAGGCCTTTTTCCATGTAGTAGGACGCAAAGAGTGGCTCTGTCAGGAGATTATCCACTGGAATATCAAAGAAACCTTGAATCTGTGATGCGTGGAGGTCCAGGGTCAGAACGCGGTCGACACCGGCTTTTACCAACATATTTGCTACTAGTTTAGCAGTGATTGGTTCGCGTGGAGAGGCTGTGCGGTCTTGACGAGCGTAGCCAAAATACGGCATGACAGCGGTGATGGTGTTGGCAGAGGCACGCTTACAAGCGTCAATCATAATCAAGAGTTCCCACAAGTGATTGTTGACTGGGTAGCTAGTTGATTGGATGATATAGACATCAACACCACGGACTGATTCCTCAATGTTAATCTGGATTTCACCATCAGAAAATTGACGTGAAGACATTTTTCCAAGAGGAATACCGGCTGATTCTGCAATTTTTTCAGCGATATCACGGTTACTGTTGAGCGAGAATAATTTAATGTTATGTTCACCAAGTGGTTGTACCATTTTGACTAACTCCTTTTTATAACCCTACTTTTTCATAAAAGCAATGAAACATAGATAGATTTATTTTACCAAAAAAACGGACAATTTTCAGTAGTAAAGTCAAAAATCAGCCTTATTGGGCTGATTTTATCTGGGCTGCGGTGCGGGCGACCTTGCTGCTGGCGTATTTGAATTGGATGGATTGTTTTTTTAAGTAGTCGTCAAAGAGGATTTTGCCTTCTTCGGCATCGGCTACTTCAACCTCTAGTTCATAATCATGGATGCCGGCATAGTCATTTTCATCCAGGGCCATGAGACCGATAGAGGTCTCTTTTTCATAGCGTTTGGTGGTCAAGCTACCCCAGACGGCTAGGTTATCAAGAGGGACACCGGTGGCTGAAATGATGTCAGTAATCTGTCCTTTTGGCAGTTGAAAATTGGTCAGCAATTTTCGTGCAGTATCGATGTCTAGATCTTGATTGTATTCCTGATTGCCAATCTCCTGGGGAATTTTTAGGGTCAGCTCTGCCATGTCCTCAAAGGTCCGAATACGGAGGGAAAATCGGTTACTTTTCATATCTAAATCCGGCGTGTCTATGTAGTGATTGGTCTGCATGACAGGCTGGACATCTGCGAAATCGGGTAGCAGTCGAAGATATTCAGATTTGGTTAATAATGTTTTGTACTCAATTTCCAGATGGTTTTTCATACTGTAAACCCCTTTCATATGGTATAATAATCTTTGTGTTATTCTAATACAATTTATAGGATTTGACAAGAAAGGAGCCGTATGGAGTTTAATTGGGAAGAATTTTTAGACCCCTATATTCAGACTGTCGGGGAGTTGAAAATTAAGCTGCGTGGTATTCGAAAGCAGTACCGCAAGTTTAACCGCCATTCTCCCATTGAATTTGTGACGGGGCGGGTCAAGCCTATCGAGTCTATTCAGGAAAAGATGGCTCTGCGGCATATCAAGCTGGAAAATCTGGCCCAGGACATGCAGGACATTGCCGGTCTGAGGATCATGGTCCAGTTTGTGGATGACATTGAGGAGGTCTTGGCTATTTTGCGCAAGCGCAAGGACATGCAGATTGTCCATGAGCGGGACTATATCAAGTACATGAAAGCATCGGGCTATCGTTCCTATCATGTGGTCGTTGAGTATCCGGTGGATACGATCAATGGCAGCAAGACCGTCCTAGCAGAAATCCAGATTCGAACACTTTCTATGAACTTTTGGGCGACTATTGAACATTCGCTTAATTACAAGTATAAGGGAAATTTCCCTGAGGAAATCAAGAAACGGCTGGAAATTACAGCCAAGATTGCCTACGAACTAGACGAGGAGATGCGTAAAATCCGCAACGACATTCAGGAGGCTCAGGCTCTTTTTGACCCTGCCCACCGCAAGCTGAATGACGGTGTCGGAAATAGTGATGATTCAGATGAAGAATACAGATAGAAAAAAAATCGCTCTGCTCGCCAGCCGAAATCCCAAGAGTGAGGCGGTGTCTAAGGAACTTTGGACCAAGCTCAAAGAGGCGAATTTTATCCTCACACCCAAGAATCCAGATATTGTCATTTCCATTGGTGGAGATGGCATGCTCCTGTCGGCCTTTCATAAGTATGAGAAACTCATCGATAGGGTCCGCTTTGTCGGTATTCATACGGGGCATCTGGGTTTTTACACGGATTATCGGGATTTTGAAGTGGACAAGCTAGTAGAGAATTTGAAGTTGGACAGGGGAGCTCGTGTTTCCTATCCCATTCTTAATGTCAAGGTCAAACTCAATGATGGCCGGGTAATCACGGCGCGCGCCCTCAATGAGGCGACTATCAAGCGCCTGACCAAGACCATGGTGGCTGATATTATCATCAACCATGTTCCCTTCGAGCGTTTTCGTGGGGATGGCATATCGGTATCGACACCGACTGGCTCAACGGCCTACAATAAGTCGCTGGGGGGCGCTGTCCTTCATCCGACTATTGAGGCTCTGCAGATTGCAGAAGTGGCCAGTCTGAACAATCGGGTCTACCGGACGCTGGGGTCATCAGTCGTAGTACCGAAAAAGGACAAGATTGTTATCGAGCCCCAGCATGATGACCGCTATTCTATTGCAGTGGACAATAAGACCTATGTCTACGACAATATTAAGAGCATTGAATACCAGATTGACAATAGTAAAATCCATTTTGTCGCATCGCCCAGCCATACTAGCTTTTGGAATCGGGTCAAAGATGCCTTTATCGGCGAGGTGGAGTAATGCGGTTTGAATTTATAGCCGACCAGCACACCAAAATCAAGACCTTCCTGAAGAAACACGGGGTGTCCAAGGGATTGCTGGCTAAAATCAAGTACACTGGTGGTGCTATTTTGGTTAACGACCAGCCACAGAATGCTACTTACTTGCTTGATATTGGCGATAGAGTTACAATTGATATACCAGCTGAAGCGGATTTGACAGGTAGTTTGGAACCTATTTCCTTTCCCCTGGACATTGTCTACGAGGATGACCATTTTTTAGCTATCAATAAGCCGGTTGGCTATGCCTCCATTCCTAGCAGTCTTCATTCGTCGACCATTGCCAACTTTGTCAAGGGTTACTTGGTCGAGCAGGACTATGAAAACAAGCAGGTCCACATAGTGACTCGTCTGGATAGGGATACGTCTGGGGTCATGCTCTTTGCTAAGCACGGCTATGCCCATGCTAGATTGGACAAGCAATTGCAGGCAAAGCTTATCCATAAACGCTACTATGCTCTGGTCAAGGGTGAGGGGAAGCTGGATGCAGAAGGGGAGATTATCGCTCCTATCGGCAGACCGGCTGATAGCATCATTACTCGAATTGTGACCAAGGAGGGCAAGTATGCCCACACTTCTTATAGAGTTGTGCAATCATGGGGAGATATTCATTTGGTAGACATTCAGTTGCACACTGGTCGAACACACCAGATTCGTGTCCATTTTTCCCACATTGGATTTCCTTTGCTTGGGGATGATATGTATGGTGGCAGTTTAGAATGTGGTATTCAACGTCAGGCCTTGCATTGTCACAATTTGGCTTTTGACAATCCCTTCTCAGCCCAAAGGATTGACTTGGAAGCTCCACTTCCAGACGATTTTCAGGCTGTTATTACATCGTTAACTAATAAATAATATTTAAAAGGAGAATTTAAATGGAAATTCGGAATTTATTTGGTGAAATGAAGCAAAAAATCGTAGGTAAAAAACTACGTATCGTTTTCCCAGAAGGTACAGATGAGCGCGTCGTGCGTGCAGCAGCTCGTTTGAAATTTGAAGGTTTGGTAGAGCCTATCATCCTGGGTGTGCCGGAAGATGTTCATACTTTGTTGACAGACTTTGGTTTCTCAAACCCTGGGATCACAGTTATTGATCCTAACAATTACGCAAACTTCGATGCCATGAAGCATGAATTTGTTACTCTTCGTAAAGGCAAGGTTGATGAAGCACAGGCAGATGAAATTTTGCGTGATGTCAACTACTTTGGTGTGATGTTGGTGCAAATGGGATTAGCAGAAGGGATGGTTTCTGGTGCGATCCACTCAACAGCAGATACTGTACGTCCTGCCCTTCAAATTATTAAGACAAAACCAGGTGTAAAACGTACTTCAGGTGTCTTCTTGATGGTTAAAGACCAGCACAAGTTTGTCTTTGGAGACTGTGCAATTAACATTGAACCAGATGCAGAAACCTTGGCTGAGATTGCCATCCAATCAGCAGAAACGGCTAAGACATTTGGAATCGATCCAAAAGTGGCTATGATTTCATACTCAACAAAAGGGTCAGGTTCAGGTCCACGTGTTGATAAGGTAGTGGAAGCAACTCGCTTGGCTCAGGAACTTCGTCCAGATCTATTGATTGATGGAGAATTGCAGATGGATGCTGCCCTGGTTCCAGATACAGCTCGTTTGAAAGCACCTGGAAGTCCAGTAGCAGGTCAAGCCAATGTCTTTGTCTTCCCGGCTATTGAAGCAGGAAACATTACTTACAAGGTTGTAGAGCGTCTTGGTGGTTATGAGGCGGTTGGCCCAGTTTTACAAGGTTTGAATAAACCAGTAAATGACCTGTCTCGCGGTTGTAGTTCAGAAGACGTCTACAAACTTGGTATTATCACAGCAGCTCAGGCTGTAGACGCTTTGTAAGCTTATGACATTTATCCTACGATATGTCAGGGATTACCTGAAAGAAGTTACGCTAGCTCCTCTATTCAAACTGTTGGAGGCATGCTTTGAACTCCTTGTTCCCTTGGCTATTGCCCATATCGTTGATACAATTATTCCACATGGCAATCAGGGGGACCTGGTTGCTATGCTTTTACTCCTGACAGGGTTGGCAATTGTGGGAGTTCTAGTATCTATTTTAGGGCAATATTATTCAGCCAAGGCAGCAGTTGGGGTGACCAAGCAGTTGACAGAGGACCTGTTTGAAAAAGTCTTATCTTTGCCGCAAGCTAGTCAGGATAATTTGTCCCGCTCATCAATTTTGACGCGCTTGACCAGTGATACCTTGCAGATTCAAGCAGGAATCAATATTTTCTTGCGCCTGTTTCTACGGGCTCCGATTGTGGTCTTTGGTGCTCTCTTCATGGCCTTCTATATCAGTCCTAGCCTTTCTCTCTATTTTCTGGGGATGATTGCTGTTTTGCTGGTGATTGCGGCAGGCATTACGGTGGCTGTCAGTCGCTATCTCTTATCGATTCGTAGAGATTTGGATAGCTTGGTAGGGCAGGTGCGTGAAACGGTTACGGGCTGGCGGGTCATTCGTGCCTTTGGCCAGGTAGCGAGAGAAGTTGCTCAATTTCAAGCCCTCAATCTGGCCTATAAAAATAGACAGTTACAGGCTGGTTACTGGTCTAGCCTGCTGTCGCCACTGACTTTTCTGGTGGTTAATGCGACCTTGATGATTTTGATTTGGCAGGGAAATCTAGCCATTTCTAACAATCTGCTAGAGCAAGGGATGCTGATTGCCCTAATCAATTATCTCTTGCAAATCTTGGCGGAGCTGGTCAAGATGGTCATGGTTGTCTCATCTATCAACCAGTCTTATATCGCTGGTCAACGGATTCAGGAAATTTTCAAGCAAGAATCCGAAGACCTGGAAGGCACTCTGCCAGTCCTGCAAGCCAATGACCCAGCTGATGTTTTTGCACTATACAAGCTGGATTTTGCCTATCCCAATGCTGCTGAACAGGCCCTGTCAGGAATTTCTATTCATATAAAGAAAGGCCAGTTTATCGGCATCATCGGTGGTACGGGTGCTGGTAAGACGACCTTGGTCAATCTCTTACAGGCCTTTTATCCGATGCCAGCTAATCAATTGATGCATTTTATTGATGGAAAGAGTCTTGTGAATCTCAAAACCTGGCGGGCTAATTGTGCCACCGTTGCCCAGCAGGCCCAGCTCTTTGCTGGAACAGTCCGCTCAAATCTTACCTTGGGACTGGCTGATAGTTCCGAAGAACGCATTTGGTGGGCCCTGAAGATTGCTCAGGCGGATGGATTTGTGGCAGAAAAGGGCGGTTTGGATAGTCCTGTAGCAGCCTTTGGGAAGAATTTTTCCGGTGGACAACGGCAACGGCTGACCATTGCGCGTGCTCTCTTGAAAGAAGCACCTGTTTTGATTTTGGATGATGCGACGTCGGCCCTGGACTATCTGACAGAGAGCCGTCTCTTGCAGGCTATCAAGGAGGAATTGCCTGACCAAACCTTGATTATGGTGTCTCAACGGACCAATAGCCTGAAGACGGCGGATCAAATTTTGGTGCTGGACCAGGGACAGCAGGTGGGGCTAGGTCGTCATCAAGACTTGCTAGAAAGCTCTGCTATTTACCGTGAAATTGACCAATCCCAGCATGGAGAGGAGAGCAGCCATGAAGAAAACTAGTCTGCATCAATTGACGGGACTGGTCCTAAAACAGCCCATTCGTCTGACTCTGCTCTTGCTGGCGACACTGGCTCAGGTCCTTCTGACCGTCTATCTTCCTATCCTTATCGGTCGGGCAGTCGACGCGGTCTTGGTAGCAGATAGCCAGGTCTTGCTGGAGATTCTGCTGCAGATGTTTGTCGTCATTCTGGCCAATGGCCTGGTCCAGTGGTATCTGCCCTTGGTCACCAATCGCCTGGTCTATGATATGGTGGCAGACTTGCGGGAGCAGGTCTATGTCAAATTGCACCAGTTGCCCCTTTCCTATCTGGATAGGCAGTCAACGGGGGACTTGGTTGCACGATTTTCCAGTGATAGTGAACAGCTGACTAACGGTCTTTTGATGGTCTTCAACCAGTTTTTCGCTGGAATTTTGACCATTCTCTTGACCATTTTTACCATGGCAGGTTTGGATTTTGTCATGATGCTTTTGGTTGTTGCCTTGACCCCGCTGTCTCTTTTTGTGGCGCGTTTTATTGCCAAGAAGAGCTATACTTACTACAGTCGCCAGACCCAGGCGCGTGGGCAGCAAGCTCAGCTCTTAGAGGAGACCATTAGCCAGCTCAGTCTGGTGCAGGCCTTCAATGCCCAAGACCAGTTTAAGAAGCAGTTCCAGCAGGTCAATGGCGACTACGCTCATTATTTGCAGAAGGCAATATTTGCTTCGTCTACGGTTAATCCGACTACCCGATTTGTCAATGCCCTGATTTATGCGCTTTTGACAGGTCTTGGAGCACTTCGCATCATGCAGGGGACCTTTACAGTCGGCTCTCTGACCACCTTTCTCAACTATGCCAGCCAGTACAGCAAGCCTTTTAACGATATTTCTTCTGTCCTATCGGAATTGCAGAGCGCTTTAGCTTGTGCAGACAGGCTCTTTGCTCTTGTTAATCTAGCTAGCGAAGAGGATAGGGCAGAGCGGACAATTGACTCGGATCAGTTGCAGGGGGCTATTTCCTTTGAAAATGTATCTTTCTCTTATCAGCCTGAAAAATCGCTCATTGAGGACCTGACGATTGATGTTACCTCTGGTCAAAAGGTGGCTATTGTTGGTCCGACTGGCGCAGGGAAATCGACCATGATTAATCTGCTCATGCGTTTTTACGATGTCAATGCTGGTCAGATTGTCCTGGATGGTGTGCCTATTTCCCAATACAGCCGAGAGGATTTGCGGCGGCAGATTGGCATGGTTCTCCAAGAAACCTGGATAAAATCAGGAACTATCCATGAAAATATTGCCTATGGATATCCTCATGCGACTAGGGAATGGGTTATCGAGGTGGCCAAGGCAGCCAATGCGGATTTCTTTATTCGTCAATTGCCCCAAGGTTATGATACTGTCCTGACAGATGGTGGCGCCTCTCTATCGCAGGGTCAACGGCAATTGCTGTCGATTGCGCGCGTTTTTGTCAAAATCCCTAAAATCTTAATTTTGGATGAGGCGACCTCGTCGATTGACACACGGACGGAGTTATTGGTTCAAGAAGCCTTTGCCAAATTGATGCAGGGACGGACCAGCTTTATCATTGCCCATCGCCTATCAACCATCCAATCAGCTGACTTGATTTTGGTCATGGTAGATGGAAAAATTGTCGAACAAGGTAATCATAGGGAATTGATGGATGCGCAAGGTTTTTATTACCAGATGCAGATGAGCCAGCAGGCTGCTGAACAGTAGGTAAGTAACATTTCATACTACAGACAGGGAGTTAGTAACAGCTAGCTCCCTGTCTTTGTGCTATACTAGAATTATGTTAGATTTGAAAGAATATGGAATTGACATGTGGTCAGAAGAGAAGATTGTCGCCTTTCGCAAGGCTCTTCTTGATTGGTATGATGAGAACAAACGAGACCTGCCTTGGCGACGAACATCGGATCCCTACGCCATTTGGGTGTCTGAGATTATGTTGCAACAGACGCGTGTGGATACGGTTATTCCTTACTATGAGCGCTTTCTCCACCATCTGCCGACTATCAGAGACTTGGCAGTGGCACCGGAAGAAGTCATTCTCAAATTGTGGGAAGGGTTGGGCTATTATTCTCGTGTCCGCAATATGCAGAAAGCGGCCCAAGATATGGTTGAACGGTTCGATGGTTCCTTTCCCAAGACACACGCAGAAATTTCCAGTCTAAAAGGCATTGGTCCCTACACAGCTGGTGCTATTTCTAGCATTGCCTTTGGTTTGCCGGAGCCTGCGGTAGACGGCAACGTCATGCGCGTGCTCAGCCGTTTGTTTGAAGTGGATTATGACATTGGTCTCCCTGCGAATCGCAAGATTTTTCAAGCCATGATGGACATCTTGATTGACCCAGCTAGACCGGGAGACTTTAACCAAGCCCTGATGGATTTGGGTTCAGATATTGAGGCGCCTGCCAATCCACGGCCAGAAGAAAGTCCCGTGAAGGACTTTAGTGCAGCCTATCTCAATGGCACAATGGACAAATATCCTATCAAGGTACCCAAGAAAAAGCCTGTCCCAGTCGCCTATCAAGGCTTTCTCATTCGCAATCAGGATAATCAATTTCTCCTTGAGAAAAATACCGACGCTGGACTCTTATCAGGATTTTGGTCTTTTCCGCTTTTGGAAAAAGGGGCTATCCTAGCCAAACAAGTTTCCTTGTTTGAAGTGGCAGAAGAGCCGGAGCAGCCTGATATGAAGCTACGCTTTACAGAAGAATATGGTCTGACTATTGACTGGCAGGAGCAAGAATTTGAGACCATTCAGCATATTTTCAGCCACCGCAAATGGCAGATTGAGTTGATAGAAGGAGTGGCAAGTCAGTCGGAATTACCAGCTAATCGTGAATTAAAATGGATTTCGGTTGAAGATTTTCATACCTATCCCTTTGCCAAGCCACAGCAGAAAATGTGGGATGAGTTTAACAAAAATTTTAAAAAATAAGTTTGTTTTTTGCACACAATTATTTGAATTTATTTTGAAAAAGTGTTATATTAACATTGTAGATAGAAAGATGATTTCATTTATTCTTTGGCAAACTAGCTATTGCCCCCTAAGGCAGTAACTAGAGGAAGGTCTGCTTCAGTTCCACCCATCTATTTATGATATTCTTTATTCACAACCTTATTTTCATTGGCTTGCTGCCCGTTCAAACTCTGGAAATACCGACCTGGTATTTCCACAGAAGATCGTCAGTCATTGATTGATTTTCGGATATTATATTTAGAACACTGTAAAAAATAAAGCAATCTCCACACTTTAGACAATTGAAAATTAATAGAAAATGGGTAGCAATCGAAGCATATTAGTTTTTAATCATTAACTTCTGGAGACGGACCTTCCTGATAATAACCACTAACCGAGTTTCAAATGAAGCTCGGTTTTTGAGTTTTTAGGTTCTTCCAACCACAAGTCATTGATTGGGTTAGTGACCGAGTAGAAGCGGTTGTGATAGTGATTGGATGAATGAATTTCTACACCAATTGTCAGAAGCTTATCAGATGACTACATTATTCTAGTCATGGACAATGCCATCTGGTATAAATCTCAGACATTGAATATCCCTGAGAATATAGAATTTACCTTTATTCCACCTTACACACCAGAGATGAACCCTATTGAGCAAGTCTGGGCCGAAATCCGCAAACGTGGTTTCAAGAATAAGATATTTAGAAGCTTGAATGAGGTTATTGATAAACTTCAAGAGGTTATTCAAAACCTATCTCCTTCTCAACTCAAATCAATTGTACGTAGAGAGTGGAGTTTGGCTATTTTTGATTTTAGTTGAGTATAAATATGTCCATAGTGATGACTTTAACACGATTTCTAGCTTGTCTGGAATAGCGCAGGAAGTGATTTCTGATTGTGGCTTGTGTGCGTCCGTCAAGGATTGTAATGACTTTTAGCGAGTCAAAATTCTGAGCGATGAAACTCATTTTTCCCTTCTTGAAACTAGCTCAAACCGTATATCCCCAGACTGTTTGACTCCCAGCTCATATTTTCAGGAAGCAAATCCCAATCGGTTTTAAATTGGAACTCATTTAGCTTACGAATGACAGTTGAGGTAGAGAGAGGGCAAGACGCTTAGCGATGTCGGTCATAGACTGTTTTTCAATGAGAGGTTGAGCTATTTTCTGGTGAACAATGGTTGAGATTTGGTGGTTTTTCTAGATCAGAGAGGTTTCTGCGACAGCCATTTTTCCGCAATTTTTACAGCGGAAACGGCGCTTTCTCAAGCGGATAAGCAGAGGGTATCCAGCAGATTCTAAGTAGGGAGTTTTAGAGGTTTTCTGGAAATCGTATTTAGTCATTTGACCATGACAAGAGTGGTATTTAGGAGCTGAATAATCCAGTTTGGCAAGAATTTCCTTGTGAGAAGTGCAGTCCTCATAATCCAAAATAGTGATGTTGGGGTCTTTCGTTCCCAGTAAGTTTGTGATACTATCCTCGCTTTATTATTTCTGGGCTCGGGGATAAACAGTCACTTCCCTGACTATTTATCTATTCCATATGATTCCTTTTTAATGATGGTTTAGACGCTTTTCATTTTAGGTCATGTGGGACTTTTTTTCTATACTCAAAAAGGCTCCATAATCTCCATAGGGGATTTACCCACTACAGTCTTATAGAGCCCAGTTTTGTGGGTGGTTTTTGGTGTGTAGTAACGGGATGTCAATTTATTCATTCAGAAAATATAGAGCGTTTTCATTTTTTGTGATATAATAATCATAGTAAAAAGTGAGGAAAAGCCAATGACAGAGATTGATTATGGAAAAGTTACCGGTCTAGTTCATTCTACCGAAAGTTTTGGTTCAGTTGATGGACCTGGTGTTCGCTTTGTGGTCTTCATGCAAGGCTGTCACATGCGTTGCCAGTATTGTCACAATCCTGATACCTGGGATTTGGTTAACCCGGCAGCAACCGAGCGTACTGCTGAGGATGTCCTAAAAGAAGCTCTGCGTTTTCGGATGTTCTGGGGCAAGGAAGGGGGGATTACGGTGTCTGGTGGTGAAGCGACCATTCAGATTGATTTCTTGATTGCTCTCTTTACCCTGGCAAAAGAAAAAGGCATCCATACGACTTTAGATACCTGTGCCCTGACCTTCCGTTCGACTGAGCGTTATTTGGAAAAATACAACCGTCTCATGGAAGTGACCGACTTGGTGCTCTTAGATATCAAGGAAATCAATCCTGACCAGCATCGTATTGTTACAGGTCATAGTAATAAAACTATTTTAGAGTGTGCTCGTTACCTATCGGATATTGGCAAGCCTGTTTGGATTCGACATGTCTTGGTTCCAGGATTGACAGACCGAGATGAGGACCTGGTTGAGTTGGGCAAATTTGTCAAAACCTTGAACAATGTCGAGCGCTTTGAAGTTCTGCCTTATCACAATTTAGGTGAATTTAAGTGGAGAGAGTTGGGGAGACCTTACCCGCTGGAGGGGACAAAACCGCCGACTAGGGCGCGTGTGGAAAATGCAAAGACCTTGATGGAGACGGAGTCTTATCAGGATTATTTGAATCGGATTAGAGGATGATTGAGAAAGATAGATTTATTCAGAACAAAGAAAACTTCGCTATATTTTCTGTGGTTAGCCTTCTTTTGATGATCTTGCTGAGTGGTTGGATTGTTTTTGATAAGATGGAATCGCCAGCTGTTGATAGTGGTCTGACACAGAAGCAGAGGACTATCAATCAAATGATGGAAGGTATGACCATAGAGGATAAGATTGGTCAATTATTTTTAGGGCATATTCCTGAGCAAGAGGCTGAACAGATTGTTGGGGCCTATTATCTAGGAGGTTATATGCTGGAATCCAAAGATGTAGAAGGTAAGTCGCTGAGTCAGCTAAAAAAAGACTTGGCAAGCTATCAAAAAGCCTCCAATATCCCCTTGCTTTTGGCTTCCAATGAGGAGGGAGGAGCTGTTAGTCAAATTAGTCCAATCTTGAAAGAACCTTTTGCATCACCGATGGAATTGTATGATGAGGGAGGTTTGGATGCTGTCCTGGAGGGAGCAAAATCCAAGGTTTCGGTTCTAAAGGATTTAGGTATTTCAGCGGGCTTTTTCCCGATTGCTGATGTTGTAACCAATCCCAGTTCACCCATTTATGAACGGACACTAGGCCAGGATGCCATGACAACATCTGACTACGTTCGTGAGGTCGTCACATTGCTCAAGGAAGAAAATTTTCTATCTACCTTGAAGCATTTCCCTGGTTCGAGTGAGACGGGTGATGCGAATACGGGGCTGGTCTATGATGACCGTCCTGTAGATGAATTGAGAAAGCAGGATTTCTTACCGTTTGAGGCAGGGATTGAAGCAGGAGCGGACTCAGTCATGGTCAGTCACATTATTCTGACTGCTGTTTCGGACCAACCGTCCTCTATATCACCTGAGGTGATGGCTATTTTACGTCAGGAGCTGGGCTTTGAAGGGGTTATTTTGACAGATGATTTTGATAAATTGGGTTTGTCAGAATTTCTTGATCAAAATGAAGCAGCCCTTCAGGCAATCGAGGCGGGGGCGGATATGATTTTGTCTTCTAACTTTACGAGTCAGATTCCCTATCTTTTGGACCAGGTAAAAAGAGGAAAACTAAGCGAGGACCGCATTGAGCAATCAGTGGAACGGATTTTGGGGATGAAATACGATTTAGGTTTGATAAAATAAAAGAGGTTAGGTATCTGTCTAACCTCTTATTTCGTTTGGTAGACCAATCGGGTCCTGATGCCGTCCACATCGACAAAGGCGACTTCTTGGGTGGCAAGGTACAGGTCAAGTCCTGCGGTCTGGGCACGTTTAATGGTGGCTTGGAAGGCTTGGATGTCTGTATAGACTAGAGTGTAGTAGGCTAGGCCCGGCATGCCTTCTTTTCGTGTGGCCAGCAGTTTTCCACCCCATTCGTTGACAGCTAGGTGGTGATGGTAGTCACCAGACGCTAGCCAGGCTGCAGATGGGACGGAGAATTTATCCTCGATAGCTAGGACCTCTTGGTAGAATCGACTAGAAGCGGTGCTTTCTCGGACAGATAGATGGACATGACCCATGCGACTGCCAAGCGGCATCTGATAGGCTGCGTCAGCTTTTTTCCCTAAAGCATAGATCGTTTCAGCATCCATAGGCTCAGTAATGCCGATGATACGGCCGTCCGGGCGGACATCCCAAGTGTCTTGAGGCAGGTCGCGGTAAATTTCGATACCGTTGCCTTCGGTGTCGGCTAGGTAAATGGCTTCGCTGTAACCGTGGTCGCTGGCGCCTTGGAGGGGAATCTTATTGTCGATAAAGTGGCGGAAGATGGTCCCTAAGTCCTCTCGGCTAGGTAGGACAATGGCCAAGTGGTATAGCCCGTAGCTGTGGCTAACTTCGCCTTTCTGCTCTGTTTGAATAAGTCGAATAAGGATGTTTTTTCCAACGCCTAGGTCAATCTGGTTAGGACTTTGGGAGAGAACTTGGAGACCTAAGACTTGTTGGTAAAATAGGCTTTGGAGTTCTAAATCGCGGACATTGAGGGCAACTAGGCCCAATTCAAATTGGGAATTGTACATAGGGATACCTATCTTTCTGATACAATTTATAGGAATTTTCGAGTTACTTAGTATCTTTTGGCGAAGAATGTGTGTCGAATAGACTTTTGAAAATTGATTATTATCTCATAGCTTTCTCAACAAGTGCGCTATCTACGATTTGGATAAAGTGTGTAATTCTATTTTCAGCATTAAAATCGTAAATATGGACAAAGTCTGCTTGGAAGGATTTCTGAGTAAGGTTGTAGGTCCCCTTGTAGTAGCCATAAACCATGACACGGTTTCCTGAAAAGGCGTAATCAACAGGTGTGGCACTATAATTGGTCCATTCAGAACCTAGTTTTGCATGGACGTTTTCAATCACTGCATCTGGACCGATATAGGTACCAGCATAGGGAAAGCCTGCAGCTTCTGTCCAAGAGATATCAGCAGCCAAATGGCTCTTGAAATCTTCTATTCGACCTTGAGCAGTAGCTAGATAAGTCTCTTCCAAAATATTTTTATATAATTGATTTTTTGACATAGGTATTTTCTTTTCTATTGAGCAACTGCCTCTTGGAAATTTTTTTCCAAATCATCTACTGTGCGAACTTGGTTAATAAGATTAAAGAAGTTTCCGTCTTTTTCGAGTAACAAGGTTGGGAAAGAGGTTACCCCCATTTCATAAGCCTTGATAAAGTCTGGGTGTAGATTTTCTGGTTGATTCAAGATGCTTGATAGTTCTTCCATAGCCTTTGTGGGTAACTGATAGGTACCGATTAGGCTGGTGTAACTATCTGCTTGACTGAGATCTAGCCCATCTTCAAAAAATAAGGCTTGGATGTCTAATGTCAGCTGAGCATGGTTATGTGTCTCAACATAGTTTTTCAAGACTGAGTAGGCTCTAGCAGGACCGAGGGAGTCCATAGTAAAGTCCTTATCCTTAAACAATTGATTGTAGTTATCGCCAAAAGACATTTGGTAATAGCTTTCGATTTGTTTGTTGATGGTCTGTGCCTGCTGGAAATCAACCATTTTCTTTTTGTTATCTCCGACAAACAAGCCTCCGTTAATGACCTCTATTTCTATGTCAGGATGGCCTTGCATGAATTTTGTGAAAATGTGGTTAAAGCCGTAGGTCCAACCACAATAAGCATCGATGATGTAATATAGTTTCATTTTAATTTTCTTTCATCTTATTTTCTTGGTTTTTGATTAGAATTTACCATTGCTATTGGAAGTTTTGGAATTTTCCTCAATTGGCACAATAACATCCCAGAGTTCTGCAATTTTATCATCTTCAACTCGATAAAGGTCATGGAAGGATGTATATTGACCTGTAGAATCTAAGCTTCTAACAAAGCTTGAGCTTGCGCTTGCAAGCCGGCGATGGCTTCCTCTGACAATACCAACTGTCCAGTTCCCCATGCTTCTGGATTGACAGTTGTACCTGTAAACTCACCTACAACTTGCATACGAACAAACGGTAGGAGTGCATGGTAGCTAGCGAACATTTGGTCATGTCCAGCATTGGCAACAGATGATACAGTAACGATTTTGTCTTGTAGTGCAGATGGGCCACGTGTTTCTGATAAGTCTAGGGCACGGCTGAGCCAGTCAATCAAGTTCTTCACAGTCCCAGGGATTGCAAAGTTGTAAACCGGTGAGAAAATCCAGATAGCATCTGCAGCTATAATCGCATCGCGTGCAGCTTGGACAGCTGGCAAGACTGGTGTTTCAAGATCTTGGTTCATAAGCGGGATTTCTTTATAGTTAAGATAAGATACAGTTGCTTGACCTTCTAAGATGCTTTCAGCTTGCTTTGCCATTTGGTGATTAAATGAACCTTCACGTAGTGAACCGACGATAAATAGAATGTTTTTCATGATGTTATACCTCTAACAATTTTTTCTTTCCTGCTTTCGCAGTTTATGGTATTATTGTATCAGGTACTAAAAATATTACAAGTACGTTTTTTTTGAATAGTCACTATCTTTTTGTGAAGTAATGTGTAGTATCAAGGAAAAATAAAGGAGAAATTATGGCAACGTTCACACAGCATACGGTTCCAGAGTGTCCTTATGTGACCACTCAGAGTGTCTTATCTGGGAAATGGAGTATCTTATTACTACATCATATCGAAGAAGGTCCCGTTCGGTTTAATGAATTGCATCGTCGATTGACAGGGATTTCCCAAGCAACCTTGACTAAGCAACTGCGTCAGCTGGAAGATGATGGTTTAATCACTCGGAAGGTTTATGCACAGGTTCCGCCAAAAGTGGAATATGAACTGAGCGAGATTGGTCAGGAATTTAAGATGGTTTTGGAGCAAATTGAAGTCTTTGGGGATAAGTACATCGAATTTGTCAAAGCAAAAAAATCTGAATGAGTTCGTATCTCATTCAGATTTTTGTGTTTTATAGTTCGTCATCCTTAACTGCATTTAACCAATCGGCAGCAGCCTTGGCTGTGCTTTCAAGGGCACCTTCTTTGAACGGTGATTGGAGGTTTGCAGCTTCAACCACTTGTAAGAAGGACTTGGTGCCGCCCAAATCACAGATGCGGATGTAGTCTTCCCAAGCAGTTTCATCATGGTCCACCTGCGTGCGTTTCCAGAATTGGAGGGCACAGACTTGAGCCAAGGTGTAGTCGATGTAGTAGAATGGGCTGGCAAAGATATGCCCCTGACGGTACCAGAAGATACCACGGTTGAGGGCTTCTGATTCAGAATAATCACGGTCTGGCAAGTAGAGGTCTTGGAGTTTTTTCCAAGTCGCCTTTCGTTCAGCTGGAGTCATCTCTGGGTGTTCATAGACTTCGTGCTGGAAGTGATCCACCAAGACACCGTAAGGCAAGAAGAGAAGGGCACTTGCCAAGTGAGTAAATTTATATTTATCGACTTGTTCCTTGAAGAAACGGTCCATCCAAGGCCAGGTCATAAATTCCATAGACATGGAGTGGATTTCACAGGTTTCATAGGTTGGCCAAACAACTTCTGGACTTTGAATCCAACGCGAACGATAGACTTGGAAGGCGTGACCTGCTTCGTGGGTCAAGACATCAATATCACCGCTGGTTCCATTGAAGTTGGAGAAGATGAATGGGCTCTTGAAGTCAGGGATATAGGTACAGTAGCCACCGCTGTTTTTGCCTGGTTTTGCGACCAAGTCTAAGAGTTCATGCTCAATCATGAAATCGAAGAATTCGCCTGTTTCTGCGGACAATTCGCGGTACATGTCTTGGGCTTGGCTGACGATAAAATCAGGGTCACCTTGTGGGACTGCATTTCCGTCCAAGAACTCAAGATTGAGGTCGTAGTGTTTGAGGCTTGGAACTTGCAGGCGATTGGCTTGGCGTTGACGCAGATTTTGTACAATCGGTACGATGTGTTTGAGGATTTCCTCACGGTACACCTTGACCATGTCACGATTGTAATCGAAACGGTTCATCTTGAGGTAACCGTATTCCACATAGTCCTTGAAGCCAAGTTTGTGGGCGATTTCTGTGCGGACTTTGACCAATTCATCGTAAACGCGGTCGAAATCAGCTTCCTTGCTTTCAAAGAAGGCAGTTGTAGCAGCAGAAGCAGCCTTGCGGACTTCACGGTCGGTTGATTGACCAAATGACCCCATTTGTGCCAGGTTGTAAGTCTGTCCTTGGAAATCAATCTCCGCACCCGCAATCAGTTTGCTGTACTCATCAGATAATTCATTTTCTTTTTGCAGTAATGGAATGACGTCTGATGAGAATGTCTTGAGCTTATTCTCAGCCTGCATGAAGAAGGTTTTAGGCAAGATGTCTGACAACTCTTCCTTGTAAGGGGTCTGGACAATGACACGGTAGTAGTTGGTGGTCAATTCTTCAAAAAGTGGAGAATACTCATTCCAAAACTTGGTTTCTTCATTGTAAAACTCATCATTCATGTCAATAGTATGACGGATCATCCAGAGGTTGTACTGGGTATCGATCAAGTTGAGTAATTTGGTAACGTCTGTCACAAGTGTACGAGTTGTTTCCAAGTCACTTGCCTGAGCCAACTGGTCTGTCAGGTCAGTAAATTGAGCCTTGATGGCTTCATAATCGGGACGGACATAGGTATAGTCTGAAAATTTCATATGATTCTCCTTTTGTATTGCTACCTTCTATCTTACTCTTTTTGAAAACGTTTGGCAAATCTAGTCAACGATTGTTTGTTTAAATATGCTTTCTTTTTTCTCTTGATCTATAGCATGAAAGTATGCGTAGAGAATATCTAACATGATCAATAACGGGATCTGTGGTGAAATGCGATTGCCATAGTTCAAATTGCGAACAGATGCGACAGGGATAAGGGTGTCAATAGGAGTTGTATCAAATTCCCTGGTTGTCAAGAGGGCTGTCTGAATACCTCGCTCGGCTGCCAGAGTCAGGTGGTCGATGATATCCTCAGTATAGCCAGACAGGGAGAGCCCAATCACTAGGCAGTTGGGATCCAGGATATTGGTGGTCCAGATCAGGTTATTGCGGTCGGTAATGGCGTCGCAGACAACTCCCAGGCGCATGAAACGGGACTTAATCTCCATGGCAACGAGGCCTGAACTGCCGGTGCCGTAGAAATAAACCCGCTTGCTTTGGTCAATCAGGTGGGCGATTTCCTGCAGTTTTTCCTCGTCCACCAGCTGGCTGGTCGCAGTTAGAATTTCGTCGTAATCCACCAGGACCTTCTTGGTCAGGTTGTTTTGGACATGTTTAAATTGTTTGTCTAGCTGTTGTTGCTGGTTTTGAAAGGCAAAGACAAATTCCCGATAGCCTGAAAATCTGCATTTCTTAGCAAAGCGGGTCAGGGCAGAAGGAGAAATATGTAGTTCCTGGGTGACGATTTCCAAGCTCAAATCCATGGTCTTGGAGTCCAGGCTTGTAAAGTAGGCCGCAATTTCCCTTTCCAGCTTGGTCATCTGTTCCAGATTGCTGTCGATGATGGCAATGATATTCTGTTCAGCTTTCATAGTGGTTCCCTGTAATAATATAGTGTATTTCTATTATACCATAAAAAAGAATCTTTCTGCCATTTGTGATATAATGTTAAATAGTAAAGGGAATGTATGACCATGTATATTGAAATGATTGATGAAACAGGGCAGGTTTCTGCTCAGATGCAAGAGCAGATTACAGACTTGCTCCAATTTGCGGCGGAGAAAATCGGCAAGCAAAACAAGGAAATGGCTGTGACCTTTGTGGACAATGCGCGTGTCCATGAAGTGAATTTAGAGTACCGGGGAATTGACCGTCCGACGGATGTAGTCAGCCTAGAGTACAAGCCGGAGCAGGAGATTGTCTTTGATGAGGAAGATTTGCTGGACAATCCTGAATTGGGTGAGATGATGGAAGATTTTGATGCCTACATCGGTGAGCTCTTTATTTCCATTGACAAGGCGCGTGAGCAGGCAGAGGACTACGGCCATAGTTTTGACCGCGAAATGGGCTTTTTGGCTGTGCACGGCTTCCTCCATATCAACGGCTATGATCACTACACGCCTGAGGAAGAGGCGGAGATGTTTGGTTTGCAAGAAGAGATTTTGACGGCTTATGGACTTACGAGAGAATAATTCAAAGAAACGCTGGAAGAATCAGAATCTGGTAGCCAGTATGGATTTTGCGGTTTCCGGCTTGATAACGGCCTTTAAGGAAGAGCGCAATATGAAAAAGCATGCGGCAACGGCCTTTTTGGTGGTCTTGGCCGGCTTGATTTTCCAGGTATCGGCTACAGAATGGCTCTTTCTCCTGCTCAGCATTAGCCTGGTGATTGCCTTTGAAATCATGAATTCGGCTATTGAAAGCGTGGTGGATTTGGCTTCGGACTATCATTTTCACATTTTGGCCAAGAATGCCAAGGATATGGCGGCAGGAGCGGTCCTTTTTGTCTCAGGCTTTGCCCTTTTGACAGGATTGATTATTTTTATCCCTAAGATTTGGGATTTGGTTTTTTAGGAAAATAAGGAGAATCTATGACTTTCAAGTCAGGTTTTGTGGCGATTTTGGGTCGTCCAAATGTGGGGAAATCGACTTTTCTCAACTATGTAATGGGGCAAAAGATTGCCATCATGAGCGACAAGGCTCAGACTACCCGTAACAAGATTATGGGGATTTACACAACGGACGAGGAACAAATTGTCTTTATCGACACGCCAGGTATTCACAAGCCAAAGACGGCCTTGGGAGACTTCATGGTTGAGTCTGCTTACAGCACCTTGCGTGAGGTGGATACGGTCATCTTCATGGTGCCTGCCGATGAAAAACGGGGCAAGGGTGATGATATGATTATGGAGCGTCTGCGTCAGGCCAAGGTGCCGGTTATTTTGGTGGTTAACAAGATTGACAAGGTCCATCCGGACCAGTTATTGGAGCAGATTGATGATTTCCGCCAGCAGATGGATTTCAAGGAAATTGTGCCTATTTCTGCAACCCAAGGCAATAATGTCAATCGCTTGATGGAAATTCTCAAGGAAAATCTGGATGAAGGTTTCCAATATTTCCCAGCAGACCAGATTACCGATCATCCAGAGCGCTTCTTGGTGTCCGAGATGATTCGCGAGAAGGTCTTGCACCTAACTCGCGAGGAAATTCCGCATTCGGTGGCAGTGGTTATCGAGTCCATGAAACGGGATGAATTTACAGACAAGGTTCATATCCGCGCGACCATCATGGTCGAACGCGATAGCCAAAAAGGCATTATCATTGGCAAACAAGGAGCCATGCTTAAGAAAATCGGCTCCATGGCTCGACGCGATATTGAACTTATGCTGGGGGACAAGGTCTTCCTGGAAACCTGGGTCAAAGTCAAGAAAAACTGGCGTGACAAAAAACTCGATCTGGCAGACTTTGGTTATAATGAGAAAGAGTATTAAAAACGTCCGGGGGAGTGAAACAGTCTGGGAATAGACTGTTTCAGCTGGTCACCTAAAAATGCGAAAGTGACCATGTGAAAACCCGAGCCAAGAAATTGGAGAGCGAGGAACGTTCGGGGGGGCGAAGCAGTCCAGTGGATGTGAGAAACTAGTAAGTCGCCCAGGCAATTCCGCAGAGAATTGCCGTTAGTTGAATAGCGTTTTAATGCATTCAACTTTGGCGAATTGAACCCAAGCCAAGAAATTGGAGAGCGAGGCAGTCGGGGCGTGACCTCAATAGCCCGCTAGCCTTGAAGTAAGAAGACGGCTGTGAGCTTATGGATAGTCTCTAATATTCCAATTCCAGAAATCCGAAAGTGACGCAATAATGCCATGTTGCTACATCTTTGAGGTAAAAACATATAAAGAAACATTGAGACACCACGTTAGTGGTGTTTTACGTCGCAAAGGTGAGAAAGTATGTCAATAAAATCTGTTACGGAAGAAACAGTTTCTGTTTGGGGTTCATTTGCTAGTTCGGTATGGCAGACAGATAAACAAGTTTTGATGGAACAATTTGCTGAGGGTAAGTTTCCATTTGAGTTTCTTTATTATTCTTCGTCAGGCATAGCGGTGGCGTGGATAAGTTTGTCACTCCGCCATGATTATGTGGAAGGCTGTCAGTTTAGTTCAGTTGCCTATGTAGAAGGAATTTTTGTTCATCCTGATTATCGTGGACAGGGGATTGCTGCCGAATTACTCGATTTTGCAGATTCGTGGGCTAAATCTCATGGAGCACGGGAACTGGCATCGGATACGGATTTTGAAAATAGCCACAGTCAGGCTTTTCATACCAAGAATGGTTTCAGAGAAGTAAGTAGAAATATACATTATGTCAGAAAGGTTGAGGTGGAATAGTATGCCCGAACTTCCAGAGGTTGAGACGGTTCGTCGTGGGCTCAATCGTCTTGTCAAAGGTAAGAAAATTGAACGTGTCCGGGTGGACTATCCTCGTATGATTGTGACTGGTGCGGACAGCTTTCGTGAGCAGTTGGTTGGTCAAACCATCATGGAGGTGGACCGTCGGGGTAAATATTTGCTCCTCTATCTGACAGATTTTGTGCTGATTTCCCATCTGCGTATGGAGGGCAAGTACAATCTTTTCCATGATGTGGTGCCTGCTAGCAAGCACTTTCATGTCTTTTTTGCATTGTCAGACGGTTCTACCTTGGTTTACCAAGATGTCCGCAAGTTTGGCACCATGGAATTGTTGCGGGAAGTGGACTTGGAAGCCTATTTCTTGTCTAAAAAATTAGGTCCTGAGCCGACGGAAGAAGACTTTGATATGGCTGTTTTTCAGACCAAATTAGCTAAGTCCAAAAAGCCAATCAAGTCGCACCTGCTGGACCAAACCCTAGTGGCTGGTCTGGGCAATATCTATGTCGATGAGGTGCTTTTCCGAGCACAGGTTCATCCTGCCCAGGGAAGTTCAACCTTGACAGCAGAACAGGTGGCGGGCCTTCGCCAAGCCACCATTGATGTTTTGGCTCTGGGAGTTGAAAAGGGCGGTTCGACCATTCGGACCTACAAAAATGCCTTAGGCATGGATGGGACCATGCAGGATTATTTACAAGTTTATGGAAAGCAGGGGCAGGCCTGTCCGCGTTGCCAGACGGAGATTGTCAAAATCCAGCTGGGAGGTCGGGGCACGCATTTCTGTCCCCGGTGTCAGGTGAAGCATGGCTAAGGTAATCGGATTAACAGGCGGTATCGCGTCGGGTAAGTCAACAGTGACGGCTTTTTTACGAGAGAAGGGCTATCAGGTCATCGATGCAGACGGGGTAGTTCATGATTTGCAAAAAAAGGGCGGACGGCTCTATCAGGTCTTGCTTGAGGAGTTTGGTCCGGCAATTCTAGCAGCTGATGGTCAATTGGACCGAGTAAAATTGGGCCAGCAGGTCTTTGCGGATAGCCAGTTGCGGGCCCGTTTATCTGAACTGCAGGACCAGATTATTCGGAAAGAACTGTTGGCACGACGGGATTTGCTAGCACAGACAGAAGAAGTGGTTTTCATGGATATTCCCCTGCTCTACGAGTTGGATTATAGCGGGGAGGTCGATGAGGTCTGGCTGGTCTATGTCGATGAGCGCCAGCAGTTGGCACGGCTCATGGCTCGCAACGGCTATAGCCTGCAGGAGGCGGAGAATCGCTTGGCAGCGCAGCTTTCTTTAGAAAAGAAAAAAGAACGGGCAGATAAGGTGATTGATAACAGTGGGTCGCGGGAGGCGACCTTGGCGCAGGTGGCGTCTTTGGTGGAGGAGATTGGAAATGGACGAGGGTAGTAGTTACTGGAAGCCGAATTTGAAAGTGGCCTGGATTGGGAATTTTTTGACGGGGGTTAGTTTTACCTTGGTCATGCCTTTTATCTCGGTCTTTGTGGAGGAGTTGGGAGTGACTGGCAGTCAGGTGGAGTATTTTGCTGGTCTGGCTGTGTCGACCAATGCCCTGGCGGCAGCTATTATGGCACCGATTTGGGGGAGTTTGGCGGACCGTTATGGTCGCAAGCCCATGATGGTGCGGGCGGCTTTGGCTATGATTTTCACCATGGGTGGGATGGCTTTTGTGCCAAATGTTTTTTGGATGATTGTCCTGCGTGTGTTGAATGGGATTTTTACCGGCTATATTCCCAATGCGACGGCTCTAGTAGCCAGTCAGGTACCCAAGGACAAGACAGGCTATGCTCTGGGAACCTTGTCAACAGGGGCTGTGGCGGGTAACTTGATTGGCCCGACTCTGGGTGGTTTTTTGGCGGAAATAGTGGGGATTCACAATGTCTTTCTGCTGGTCGGTTTGCTCTATCTCTTGGTGGCGGTTTTGACAGTTTTATATATTCGTGAAGATTTCAAGCCGATGGCAAAGGGGCAGCAGATGATGATTGCAGAGCTCTTTCATCAAATCAAGGACAAGCAGATGATGGTGGGACTGTTTATCACTTCCATGATTATCATTGCGGCGGCTCAGGCTATCGTGCCGATTTTAACTCTTTATGTGCGGCATCTGGGTCAGACGGACAATCTGCTTTTTGTAGCTGGATTTATTATTTCCCTGCCGGGCATGGCCTCGCTGGTGACTTCAGGTCCTTTGGGGAAATTGGGGGACCGAATTGGCAATCACAGGTTGCTGCTCATGGCCTTGGCCTACAGTCTCTTGATCAATGTCCTCTGCGTCTTTGCCCAAAGTCCTTTCCAGCTAGGTGTACTGCGCTTTCTCTATGGTTTTGGTACGGGAGCTCTATTGCCGTCGGTCAATTCCCTCTTGACCAAGTTAACGCCCAAAGAAGGGATTTCGCGCATTTTCTCCTACAATCAGATTTTTAATAATCTAGGTTCGGTTGTGGGACCCATGATTGGGTCAACGACTGCTGCTCATCTAGGCTATGATTGGGTGTTTTATGTGTCTAGCGCTCTGGTTTTGTTTAATCTGATTTGGTCCTTGGTGAATTTTAGAAACTACTTGAAAGTAAGGGAAGTCTAGTGAGAGTAAAAATCAATTTGCAATGTTCTGAATGTGGCAGTAAGAATTATTTGACTAGCAAGAATGCCAAGACCCATCCGGATAAAATCCAGGTCTTGAAATACTGCCCCAAGGAGAGAAAAGTAACCCTCCACCTTGAAACGAAATAGATTCTGTGGTATAATAGCAGGAGTTATTTAAGAAAGTGAAAAAAGTATGTATCAAGTATTATTAACCATTCTGTTGATTTTATCTGTTATTCTTGTGGCGGTGATTTTTATTCAGCCAGCTAAAAACCAATCAAGTAATGTCTTTGATGCTTCTAGTGGTGCTCTTTTTGAGCGGACAAAGGCGCGTGGGTTTGAGGCAGTGATGCAGCGTTTTACAGCCATTCTAGTTGCCCTTTGGTTGCTCAATGCGCTGGTTCTGGTTATCATTTCAAGTAATTAATAGAATCAAATGTAGACTGGGGCAATGCTCTTGGTCTATTTTTTTGGGAGTGGGACAGAATTTGACTAATCAAAAGAAGTTCAACTGAACTCTCGCGTTTCTAGGTTCAGGCTAAAACGGTCTATTCCTAGATCGTTTTACTCACACCCTGTACAGTTGATTAGGAAATTTTGGAGAATAAAATGCGAACAAAATTTCCAATCAACCACTGCGCTGAAATGATGACGCAAATTTAGAAAAGTAGAGCTAGGGATATTCCTAGCACTTTGGTAAAGACAAATGAAAAAAGATATTTTAAACTATATTACAGAAGCAGGTCCTGTGACCATGGACCAGCTGGCCGATCAGTTTGGAGCCAGCTCTGCTAAGAGTTTTACAGACTTGGTCAAGCTGGTGTCTAGCATGGAAGGTAGCCGTAAGCTTGTCTTTGACAATGCGGGTCGAATTGCTCTGCCAGCTCCAAAAGTGTCCAAAAACAAGGTGACCTTACAGGGTATTTTCCGTGCCCACAAGTCTGGCTTTGGCTTTGTGACAATTGACGAGGAGGAAGATGATCTCTTTGTCAGCCGTGACGATGTCAACTTCGCCATCGAGGGTGACCGAGTGGAAGTGGCTATCAAGAAAGTAGCGGACAGGCTCAAGGGGACGGCTGCGGAAGCGGAAGTCATTGATATTTTGGAACATAGCCTGAAAACAGCGGTGGGCTTGATTATTTTTGACGAAGACAAGCCAGAATATGCAGGCTACATCAAGTCTAAAAACCAGAAAATCGCACAGAAAATTTACATCAAGAAGTCACCTCTGGTATTGACCGGAACGGAAATCCTAAAAGTTGATATTGAAGCCTATCCCAATAAGAAACGGGACCACTTTGTCGCGACCATTCGGGATGTGGTGGGGCATAAGGACGATGTGGGAATCGATGTCTTGGAAGTTTTGGAATCCATGGACATCGTGTCGGAATTCCCTGATGAAGTTTTGGCAGAGGCCAATCGGGTGCCAGAAAGTCCGTCTGAACAGGACTTTGAAGGCCGCTTGGATCTGCGGGATGAAATCATCTTCACTATCGACGGTGCAGATGCCAAGGACTTGGACGATGCGGTCCATATCAAGCAACTCAAGAATGGCAATCTGGAGCTGGGTGTTCATATCGCTGATGTCAGCTACTATGTGACGGAAGGCTCTGCCTTGGACCAGGAAGCTGTCAAGCGGGGAACCTCTGTCTATGTGACCGACCGTGTGGTACCCATGTTGCCAGAACGCCTGTCAAACGGTATCTGTTCCCTTAATCCAAACGTGGACCGTCTAACCCAGTCGGCTATTATGGAAATTGACCGCAAGGGCAAGGTAGTCAAGCACTGGATTGGCCAAACGGTTATCAAAACTACCTTCCGCATGACCTATTCTGATGTCAATGACATGATTGCAGGCAACAAGGAAAAGCTGGACAAATACAAGACAATCGTGCCGAGTGTGGACCTCATGGTCAAACTCCATGAGACGCTAGAAGCCATGCGCTACAAGCGTGGGGCTCTCAACTTTGATACAGCTGAAGCTAAAATCATCGTCAACAAGGATGGTCTGCCAGTCGATATTCAACTGCGTCAGCGGGGCATTGCCGAGCGGATGATTGAGTCCTTCATGTTGGCGGCCAACGAGTGCGTTGCTGAGCATTTTGCCAAACTGGACCTGCCTTTCATCTATCGGATCCACGAGGAGCCTAAGTCAGACAAGTTGCAGAAGTTCATCGACTATGCGACCAGCTTTGGTCTGACGGTCTATGGAACGGCCAGCTCTATCAGCCAGGACGCCCTTCAGGACCTCATGGAGCGGGTCAAGGATCAGCCCTACGCCGATGTTCTCAACATGATGTTGCTGCGTTCCATGCAGCAGGCACGCTACTCGGAGCACAACCACGGCCACTACGGTCTGGGTGCGGAGTTTTACACTCACTTCACCAGTCCTATCCGCCGCTATCCCGACCTGCTGGTTCACCGCATGGTGCGGGACTATGGTCACAATCCTGCGGAAAAAGCAGAGCATTTTGAGCGGGTTATTCCTGAGCTTGCCAAGTCTTCGTCCAGTTTAGAACGCCGTGCCATTGAGGCAGAGCGGGAAGTCGAAGCCATGAAGAAGGCAGAGTTCATGCAAGAATTTGTCGGGCAAGAGTTTGATGGTGTCGTGTCTAGCGTGGTCAAGTTTGGTCTCTTTGTTGAGTTGCCAAATACGGTTGAAGGCCTGATTCATATCACCAACCTCAACGAATACTACCAGTTCCACGAGCGGACTCTGACCTTGCAGGGTGAGAAATCAGGTCGAGTCTTCCGTGTCGGTCAGCCAATTCGTATCAAGCTAACGCGGGCGGACAAGATGACAGGGGAAATCGATTTTGCCCACGTTCCGTCCGAGCTGGATATTGTGGAAAAGGCTTTGAAAGCCAAGCGGAGAACGGCCAGTCACTCCAACCGTGACCGTGATGATCGGTCAGGGCGAGGACGGGGCAAGCACCACAAACAAGAAGCTGCTGGTCGCGACAGCGGACGTCACAAGTCTGGGAAAGACCACAAGTCAAAAAGTGGTAAAAAAGACAAGAAAAAGAAACCATTTTACAAAGAAGTGGCTAAAAAGAACAAGAAGAAAAGGAGATAGGCATGGCCAAGGGTGAGGGCAATGTGATTGCACAGAATAAAAAAGCCCGCCACGACTATACCATTGTCGATACAGTGGAGGCGGGGATGGTCCTGACGGGGACGGAGATTAAGTCTATTCGTGCGGGGCGGATCAACCTTAAGGACGGCTTTGCCCAGATCAAGCAGGGCGAGGCTTGGTTGGTCAATGTCCATATCGCTCCCTACGATGAGGGCAATATCTGGAATCAGGAGCCAACGCGGACCCGCAAGCTCCTCTTGCGGAAGAAGCAAATCGAGTCTTTGGGCAATGAGGTCAAGGGAACAGGGATGACCCTGGTTCCCCTCAAGGTCTATATCAAGGACGGTTTTGCTAAGGTCCTGATTGGGCTTGCCAAAGGGAAGCACGACTACGACAAGCGAGAGTCAATTAAACGCCGTGAGCAAGACCGTGATATTAAGCGAACCATGAAGGCTATCAATAGTCGATAGAGGCTGGGAGAAATCCTGGTCTTTTTGTTATAGGAAAATGAAATACAGACTGTGTGCCCGTAATGTTCGGAGAAAAAATTGTGCGAATGTTGTTAATATTGATATGGTGTGTAGCTTTTTTTATACTTCTAGTAAACATCCACTATATTATTATAACACCTTGTTGTTTACTTATTTGTTTTGTGTTATAATTAATGTGTAATTTTGGTATTTACTATTTGAAAAAGCTAAGAATAAAAACTTTTATTTAATAGTTTGGGATTGGAAAAGTATTTAATGATAATGTGATACCCTGTTTGTACTGTCTGCAAAAATTGGAGGAATACTGATGAAGAAAATATTTATTTCAATATTTCTAACATGCATGTTGACGATGCTCGGAGCATGTGTTTCAAATTCTGATTCAGATTACTATTATATTGATAGATTCTTTATAGAAGGCGATGAAACAAAATTACGATCTAGTGTAGATCAAATGTCTAAAGACATGTATAACTGGTATGAGAGCATTGAAGGCAAGGATGGAGTTTACATTTTAAACTCTGTTCATTATTCAACCAAGCTAATGAGAGAATGGCGTGATAGTCATTATAATATATATGCACCTGATATGGATTTATGGTATTTTACGGTATCACCAAATTATCTCATAGATACTGGGTTAGATCTACCTGAAAAACTGATAGATCAAGCAAAAAATGGAACTAGATTGTATTTACTGCCGGATATATATAGTGAAGAAGATAAGAATAAGATAAAAAGTTTTCTTACCACTGATGCATTAAATGGATTAGATGGAAATAATTTATTAGAAACAAGGTTTCAAAATGAACGAACAATTGTGTTTGAAACTTATCATTATGATGGTGGATTAGATTCGCTGACTCAAGGAGAAATAAAAAATCCAATAATATATGTTGCAACCACACAAAACATGAAATTTATTGAGTCTGAAAGTCTTATTGCAACGGGGATAGAAGATGGGTATATCAAATTAACAGAAGAAGCTTACACGAAATATGTTAGAAAACAATTCCCAGAGAATTTGAAGAAAAATCAAGTTACGTTTATTAAACACTAAGTCTTAAGAATAAATTTGTCAATAAGAACCACTGGTGAAAGAAACAAAACAACATTCACAACCTATTTTACAATTGATACGCAGTCAAGATAGTTGTCTTGTTATTTATTGCCTAGTTCATTGCAAATGAAACTATTCGACATGTCGTTTCTAGCAGATATTAGCTACCAATTTTTTCATAGCAACTACTTTAATTATTTTGCAGACAATGCTTTGAATGATTATTGTTATTTAGTTGAATTTAATTAATTTAATCAACTCAGTGAATATTAGGATTTGAAATATATAATAAAATAAAAGTAATTAATTTGTGAATCAACTGGATGCTCTATTGAAACAGGAATTCTGTTGTACATTATCGTTGCTCTGGTCATTGGCGCCAATATCTTGCAGTTTTCTACCATAATCAGTTTTCTAACACATTTTGCTAGTCGTATTACTTCAGGTTTCGTCACAATGCCCGTTAGAAAAACTATATCCCAAAACCAGATCCAAAACTGAATCTAAGAGATTTTTCAAAATACAAACCTTGTCAGAAATGACGTTGTTTTGAATGGATAATAATGAGATTGAGTGGATTGATACAATCAGAGTGATAATCTGATATGTAGACTGCTTACACTTTTCTAGTAGTTGAAATGCCCTAATGATGTATAAACAAATCCTCACCACGATTTTTAGGTAGGTGAGGGATTTTACTTTTCTGTGTAATAAGTGATTCAAACTTGGAGATTATTACTAGATACTCTTGAATTTTTTAACCATGTTTGGCACCTTAATCCACCGTAATCATAGCTTTAATCGTTTTACGGTTGGCCATGTCTTTGTAGGCTTGGTCGATATTGTCTAGGCTGTAAGTTTGGGTGAAAACGCGACCGGGATTGATCTGTCCTTTGAGAACAGCATCAAGCAAAATTTCCTTATCATAGGTTGTGACAGAAGCCGAGCCACCACCGATAATGATATTTTGAGTAAAAGTTGAGCCGAGGGCGTGGTTGTTGTAATGAGGCACACCTACAAAACCGATACGACCACCATTGTGAAGCACACCGAGGGCTTGGTCAATAGAAGCTTCTGTACCAACACATTCGAGGGCAGCATCAGCGCCACCTCCAAGAATTTCACGGACTTTGGCAATTCCTTCCTCGCCACGTTCTGCTACGATGGCAGTAGCCCCTGATTCCAAAGCCATTTGCTGGCGGTCTGCATGGCGGCTCATCATGACGATCTGAGAAGCTCCGCGCATTTTTGCAGCAATGACGGCACATTGACCCACTGCACCATCACCGATGACAACAACCTTGTCACCAGGTTTGACATCTGCTACGCGAGCCGCATGGTAACCTGTTGGCATGACATCTGCTAAGGTTAAGAGGGATTTAATCATCCCTTCTGAATAATCGCTCGGCTGACCAGGAATTTTGACCAAGGCCCAATTGCCGTAGTGGAAACGAATGTATTGAGACTGGTAGTTGTTGCCCCAGTTGGTGTAGCCTGGATGGTTGTCACAAGTACCATCAAAGCCAGCACGACAGGCATCACAGTGTCCGCAACCATGTGTAAATGGAACAATCACAAAGTCACCAGGAACAAGTGTTGTAATGTCTTCGCCTACCTCTTCAACGATACCGATGGCTTCATGACCAGAGTTTGTGTCACCGTGGTCATGGTGAATGTCTTCTCCGTAGCCCCAAAGGTCCGACCCACAAACACAGGCCCGAACGACCTTGATAATGACATCATCTTTGGCTTGAAGGCTAGGTTTTTCGATTTCTGCAACGGTCATCTTACCGGCTTTTTCATAAATAGCTGTTTTCATATTTTCTACACATCTACATTTATTAGTAAGCAACCTTTCTAGTTTTCTATATTATACACCTCGGAGTTCACTCCACGTCAAGAAAAAAATGGGTTTGAATTCATATTTCCTTTGTGATAGACTAAGTGTATTGGAAAGAAAAGGAGAGATGATGACTGTTTTAGTTCCTTACAAACGCATGCCCATTTGGAATCAGGATACGGTTCCCAAGCATTTTTTGACCAAGCACAATACTAAAGTGGGTACCTGGGCCAAAATCAAAGTCTTGAAAGGCCAGCTCAAGTTTGAGCTGATTTCAGATCTTAATGAAATTTTGGGAGAATTTGTCTATGGTCCGACAGATGAGATTCCTTTTGTTGAGCCACAGGCTTGGCATCGGGTGACCTTGTTGACAGAGGATACGGAGTTTTTCTTGGAATTTTTCTGTCAGCCAGAGGATTATTTTGCTAAAAAGTACGGATATACGAGGACGCATTCGGAGGTCTTGGAGGCCTTGGATACTATCAAACCTTGTAAGGTCTTGGACTTGGGATGCGGCCATGGTCGTAACAGTCTTTACTTGGCCCAGCAGGGTTTTGAGGTGACGGCAGTTGATAAGCATGTTCCGAGCATTCAGACACTCTTGCAGGTCAAGGAAGCGGAGGATTTGGATTTACAGGCTGGGACTTATGATATTAACTCAGCTAGTTTGGAGCAGGACTATGACTGGATTATCTCAACAGTGGTCTTCATGTTTTTGGAGCGTGACCGTATACCCGCCATTATACAAAATATGCAGGAACGAACAAGACCGGGTGGTTACAACTTGATTGTAGCAGCCATGGATACGGAAGATGCACCTTGTCCTATGAATTTCTCCTTTACCTTTGGAGAAGGGGAGTTGAAGGAATACTACCGTGACTGGGACTTGGTCAAGTACAACGAAGACTTTGGACAGCTCCACAAGCGGGATGAGAATGGAAATTTCCTCAAGATGCGCTTTGCGACCATGTTGGCAAGAAAAAAGTCGTGATATCGTATTTTGATTAGAACCAAGTTTACCAGAGAAAAGGCAGCACCATTTTTCAAACTATGCTATAATAGAAGGGATAAAAAGGAGAATCTATGTTTTACGCTTATTTACGAACATTACTATCATTTTTACTCTGGGCTGTCAATGGTAATATTCACTACCATGATAAGGAAAATATCCTGCCCAAGGAAGAGAATTATATTCTGATTGCTCCTCACAAGACCTTCTGGGACCCTGTTTTCATGGGCTATGCGGCGGCACCAAAGCAATTTATCTTTATGGCCAAAAAGGAACTCTTCAAGGACCGTGGCTTTGGTTGGTGGATTCGCAAGTGTGGTGCCTTTCCTATTGACCGTGAAAATCCTGGTATGGCAGCCATCAAGTATCCAGTTAACATGTTGAAAAAAAGCGACCGTTCGCTGGTCATGTTTCCGTCTGGTAGCCGTCATTCATCTGAGCTCAAGGGAGGGGTGGCTGTGATTGCTAAGTCTGCCAAGGTCAAGCTCATGCCTGCGACCTATGTCGGTCCTCTGACCCTCAAGGGCTTGTTGGCTGGTGAGCGGATTGATGTGGCTTTTGGCAATCCAATTGATATTTTAGACATCAAGCGCATGGACGATGCAGGAACAGCTGAGGTAACAGGCCGTATCGAAAAGGAATTCAAGCGTCTGGACGACTACGCTGGCTCCTTCCAAACCAAGAAAAAACCAAATGTCTTGACCTATATCTACCGTATTCCGATACTTTTGCTGGTGGCCTTGATTTTGGGACTGACCTATGTATTTAGCTACCTGGCTAGTTTCGTCTGGAATCCATCGGTTGAATTGGACAAGAAATAAGGAGATAAAAAACTCGCAAATTTTGTGAGTTTTTTCTGTTCTTTTACGCACTTACTAGTTGGAGGTAGTAAAATGAACAATATCCATTCTTATATCGAAATATTGAAAAACTATAAGTGGCAGATTGGTCTGCCGGCTGCGGCAGGGGTCATTTTGACCAGCTTTCTGCTCTTTAGCCAACCCGCCAAATCCGTTGACCAAACAGGTCTAGCTGACTTAACCAGGACAGAGCAGACAAGCTCTGCATCATCTGAGGACCAAACGAAAACAGCATCTAGCTCAACTGAAGTGAGCAGCCAGTTGGTGGTCGATGTCAAGGGAGCGGTGAAAAATCCGGGGCTCTATACCCTTGAACATGGTAGCCGGGTCAACGATGCCTTGCTGGCTGCGGGTGGATTTTCCCAGGAGGCAGATCAGAAGTCAGTCAATCTGGCTCAGAAGCTGAGCGACGAAGCGGTGGTCTATGTGGCTAGTAAAGGTGAAAATATCTCGGTGGTGGCAAGCAGCAATCCCAGCTCTGCTATGTCCCAAAACCAAGACGACAAGCAAGGTCTAGTTAATCTCAATACGGCGACCGAGGCGGAGCTGCAGACCATTTCAGGCGTCGGGGCCAAGCGGGCGGCGGACATTATCGCCTATCGGGAGGCCAATGGTGGCTTCAAGAGCGTCGACGACCTCAATAATGTGTCGGGTATCGGCGACAAGACCCTGGAGAACATCCGGCCTTATGTCACGGTTTAAGCTCCCCTGCCAGCCTATCCACCTGGCCTTTTTAGTCGTCTCCCTATATTTTTTGGTTCATCGCTTTTCGCTTTTGGCAATAGGCCTGCTCAGTTTTCTCTTGGTGGTCTTCTGCTTGCAGCAGGGGCAGAAGGCTTTAGTCAGACTGCTGGCGCTTTTAGGCCTATGTGGTCTCTTCTTCGGATTTCAGTTGTATCAATGGACCAGGGCAGACCAGTCAGCCCCTGAGCAAGTGACGACCCTACTGGTCATTCCAGATACCATTGACATCAATGGAGACAGCCTGTCCTTTCGCGGTCGGGCTGACGGGCGAGTTTACCAAGCCTTCTACAAATTGACCAGCCAAGAGGAGCAGGAGGCTTTTCAAAATCTGTCGGACCTGGTTGACCTGACGGTAGAGACTGAGGTGAGCCGGCCAGCCGGTCAGCGTAATTTCAATGGTTTTGATTATGCTGCCTATTTGCGGACCCAGGGCATTTATCGGACGGTCAAGGTTGTGGCTATTCATAAGGTTGACAAGGTTGTGAGCTGGTATCCTCTGGACTGGCTATCTAGCCTGCGAAGAAAGGCTCTGGTCTATGTGAAAACCAATTTCCCTGCTCCCATGAGCCATTATATGACGGGGCTTTTGTTTGGGGAGTTGGATAGCGATTTTGACCAGATGAGTGAGCTCTATTCCAGTCTGGGCATTATCCACCTCTTTGCCCTGTCTGGTATGCAGGTTGGCTTTTTTGTGGACAAGTTTCGTTGGATTCTCCTGCGGCTGGGTCTGACCAAGGAGACGGTGGACAAGGTTCAAATTCCCTTTTCACTTGTTTATGCTGGTCTGACAGGCTGGTCGGTTTCTGTCGTCCGGTCTTTAGTACAGAAAATTCTGGGCAATCTGGGGTTGCGGAAGTTGGATAACTTTGCGGTGACGGTCTTTGTTTGCCTGCTCATTATGCCACGCTTTTTGCTGACAGCAGGCGGTGTCCTGACCTTTACCTACGCTTTCTTGCTGACAGTTTTTGACTTCGAGGACTTGGGCTGGTTTAAGAAAATTGCGGTGGAAAGTTTGGCTATTTCGGCTGGGATTTTACCTATTCTAATCGGCTATTTTTATTCTTTCCAGCCCCTGTCCATTCTGCTGACCTTTGCTTTTTCCTTTGTATTCGATGTCTTGCTCCTACCAGGTCTGTCCTTGATTTTCCTGCTATCGCCCTTGGTCAAAATTACTTGGGTCAATGGATTTTTTGTCCTCTTGGAGAAAATTATTGTCTGGGTGGCGGATTTGGGGTTGCGTCCGTGGATTTTTGGCAAGCCATCACCTCTGGTCTTGCTGGTTTTGCTGGTCGGTCTTTTCTTGCTCTATGATTTTCACAGGCGGAAAAAATGGCTGATTGGTCTCAGCATGGTCCTCGCTCTGCTATTTTTCATGACAAAACATCCCCTGGAAAACGAGGTGACCATGGTGGACGTGGGGCAGGGAGATAGCCTTTTCCTGCGGGATTGGCGGGGGCGGACGGTGCTCATTGATGTGGGTGGGCGCGTGGATTTTGCAGCCAAGGAGGCCTGGCAGGAGCGGTCGCGCAAGGCCAATGCAGAGCAGACCTTGATTCCTTACCTTCATAGTCGAGGTGTGGGCAGGATTGACAGTTTGGTCTTGACCCATACCGATGCAGACCATGTGGGCGACCTCTTGGCTGTAGCCAAGGCTGTGGAGATTGGAACTATCTATGTGTCGCCGGGAAGTGTGACCGATGCGGACTTTGTGGAGAAGTTGAGGGCGGTCAATGCGCCTGTCAGAGTGGTGCAGGTTGGAGATAGATTGCCGATTTTTGATTCTCATCTGGAGGTGCTTTATCCCAAGCTCGTAGGTGACGGTGGCAATGATGATTCTATCGTGCTTTACGGCAGGCTCTTGCAGGCCAATTTCCTCTTTACGGGGGATTTGGAGCAGAGTGAGCTGGAGCTGGTGGAGACCTATCCCACTCTGCCGGTCGATGTCTTAAAAGCGGGGCATCATGGGTCCAAAGGCTCCTCTTATCCTGAATTTTTGGACCATATCAAGGCCAAGATTGCCCTGGTATCGGCTGGGGAAAATAACCGCTACAAGCACCCTCATCAAGAAACCTTGGAACGATTTGCACATGAAAAAATGCATGTTTATCGGACGGACCAGCAGGGAGCAGTACGGTTTAGGGGCTGGCAGCAGTGGCGGATTGAAACGGTGAAATAAGATAGGCTAAGCAGACCAAGATGTTTCAGTTTTGTAGTGAATATGAAGCGGTTTCATGATATACTAATGATAGACAGATTTCGTTTATCCTAAGGAGTAGTATGTATGAAACGGCGTATTTTTCGGCTCATCCTTGGCATTCTGACGGTGATTTTCTTTTTCGGCAATGGGCCTGCAACCCTGGCCAATCAAGTGGATTACCAGGGTTTGCAATTACTGCCTTTTACAGGTCAGAAGCAGTTGGTTCTTGGAGAATTTGACCATTTCAGGCGTGCGACATTTGCCCATATTCAATTGCAGGATAAGGATGAACCCAAGAAGCAGCGGGAGCCTCGGATAAAATACAATCCTGTAGGCTGGCACAATTACAAACTGACCTATAACAAGGATGGGAAGAAGGCCTATCTCTTCAATCGTGGCCACCTAATCGGCTACCAGTTCAGCGGCTTGACCGACCAGGGTGAAAATTTGGTTCCTCTGACTGCCTGGACCAATAGTGGTCATTACAAAGGGACCAAGGACACCAACATTGAAGGCATGCTTTTTTATGAAAATCGGCTGGATTCTTGGCTGGCAACCCATCCTAACTATTGGTTGGATTATCGGGTAACTCCGATTTATAGAGGCGGTGAATTGGTGCCACGCCAGATTGAGCTCCAATACGTAGGTATCGATCAGGCTGGGAATCTATTGGAGATTCGGCTGGGTAGTGAAAAAGAGATAGTCGATACCTATGGTATTACGCGGGTCGTTTTGGAGAATTATTCTAAAAATGCGGAGATTGACTACTTGACGGGGACAGCCAAGCCTAGTCTGGTACCAACTGAAACGGCAAGTAGCTCGACGACAGCATCTGCATCTAGCCAGCAAGCGACTAATCCAAGCACGGAAGCAAGTCAGGAATTGGCTCCGGTCGTCTATATTGCCCGTAATGGAAAGGCGGATGTTTATTGGTATTCCAAGGATAATATGCCTAAGAATACCAATTGGTCAAAAGTGATTAGCATGTCGGAGCAAGAAGCTAAGGACCTTGGCAAGCGACATACGAGTAAGGAAGAATGATAACGAATGACAGCAGGCTTGTTGATGATGAGCCTGCTTTTTGTTTGCTCAAACCCAGCAAAATTCAATCTAACCATTCTGAAAGAGGGAGAGACCTCTAGAGAAAATCTTTGGAAATCTCTAGAGGCGAATAGATATCCTAGCTAGGTTTTAATAACAAACAAGCTTATATATGTTTTTGTCGATTAAGAAAACAAACCTATATCCACTCTTTTTGAATTTGACTGAGTATCAAAAGCTAACTGTGAGCGCCGTATTATTTTTATGTATTAGTTGGCCTACTAGTTGCTATAAAAAACTCTAAGTTGCATGTAGAGCATGACAGCTTGAAATTGAAAACTCTCTATAATAAGATAAGAATTGTAGGTAGACTGTCCCACTTGTCTAACCTGACGGTCCAGGAATTGACCGAATTCTTATAAGGAGGAATCTTATGTCCCAATACGATATGATCAATCAGTGGTTTGAGGCTCAAAAGAAAATGGCTGAGCAGTGGCAAAGTCTGATACCAAAACAGGCTGAAGATGGCCCAAAAGGTATGGCAGATATTTTGACCGCGCAGCAGCAATTCTTCACTGACTATCTCAAGTCCTTGAATCCGACCAATGGATTTACCATGCCCTTCCAAACTGGGATGACCAATCCTGCCCTGGATTCTTGGAACAAACTTCAGTCTAGCTGGACAGAACAGATGCAAAAGGCCTATCAAGAAGGACCTCTGGGCAACTACATTTCCCAATTTCCAGATATGAATACCTATTTGGAATTTTACCGCAACCAGTTCAATCCATCCCGTCTCTATGATGCCCTTGATTCGGATTCTTATGCAACCTTGGTCAAGATGATGGATGCCAACAAGCATTTTGTTAGTTTTTATCGCTATTTTGACAACCTTCGTGACCTCTATTCCAAGCCATTTGAAGAAGATGGCAAGGAATGGGTCAACAAGTGGATGTCAGATGGCCAGCAATTTTATGCTGATTTTGTCCAACCCTATATTCCTACCCAGCTGCGCTCAATCCTAGAAGCGCCTTATCAGCTGACCGGCGCGCTCAAGGATAACTGGTCTCAATTCTTGGGGCCGTGGGCTGAATCCTTCTTTGACCTCAGTCGTCTCTATGTCGAGGGTGCCAATGGAGATCCAGACAAGCTGGCTGGTTTCTTTGACCAATGGAAGAGCCAGTATGAGCAGACAGTAGCGCCGCTCTTGCGCATTCCAGGCATGGGCAACAATACGGAAAAGATAGAGGCTCAGAATGCCTTTATTGACAATAGTATCCAGCTGATGTTGACAAGCGTAGAATTCCAGCAAAAATTGACCCAGGTGACCAAAAATCGGGCTAAAACTTTAATGGAAGAATTTGCTGAATTGGTTAAAAAGGGTGAGCAACCGCAAACATACAAGGAATTTTATCATCATTGGTCTAATGAAGTAGAAAAAACCTTACAAGAATATTTCTACTCAGATGAATTTTCTCAACTCTTGGCCAAATTTGGCACCGCCAATGCGCAGTTTGTCATTGCCCGCAATAAACTTTTGGAATTAGTCCTTAAAGGCCTGCCGATTGTCCTAGAAAGTGATGCGCGCAGTCTGTATAAAAAGGTTCAAGAGTTGAAACGCGAAGTGACCAAGCTCAAGCGCGAACTCAAGGACATCAAGCAAGGCGCAGAGGCCAAGCCTGCCAAGACCAAGCCCAGCAAGAAAGCTGACAGCAAATAAGTAAGAAGGGAGATGGCCTATGTTTGAGGAATTATTTACCATACCGAAGAAAAATATCCAGGATGCCCTGGAATCCCAACAACGCTTGATTAAGGGCATTGAAACCTTGACCAAGCTGGAACGACCAAAAGGTGGCGTATCGGAAAAAGAAGTCATCTACGCAGAGGATAAGTTGGTCCTCTATCATTTCAAACCAAAAGTAAAACGACCGCTCAAGACGCCTACCCTGATTTCTTATGCCCTGGTCAATAAATACTACATGCTAGACCTGCAGGAGGGCAATAGCTTTGTGGAAGATATGCTCAATGCGGGGGCGGATCTCTATGTCATCGACTGGGGTTATCCGACCAAGGATGACATGTATATCACCATGGAAGACTATATCCAGGGCTATATGCGCAACTGTGTGGAGGCTGTTTTGGACCATTCTGGTGCCGATAAAATCAACTTTTTCGGTATTTGCCAGGGAGCCAATTTTGCGACTATCTTTACAGCCCTCAATCCTGACTTGGTCAAGAATCTGGTGACTGTTGTGGCGCCGATTGATTTCTCTCCGTGTGATAAGTTGCTCTTCCAATGGGGCAAATATATGGATGCAGACAGTATGGTCGAAGCCTATGGCAACCTGTCTGGAGAAGTCATGAACAACGGTTTCTTGCTCTTATCGCCTATCAAATTAACCACCAATAAATATTTGGATTTGATTGATAAATTGGACAATGAAAAAGCCATGACCAATTTCTTGGCCCTGGAAAGCTGGATTTTTGACAGCCCTGCCCAGGCTGGAGCGACCATTCGTCAGTTTACCAATGACATGTACCATGATAATAAGCTGGTCAAGGGCGAGCTCAAAATCGGCGATGAAACGGTCAATCTCAAGAATATCAAGCAGCCTTTGCTCAATATCATTGCCAATCGGGATGACCAAGTGCCGACTCTGGCTTCTGAACCATTACCGAAATTAGTTGGCTCAAAAGATACGGAGACTGTCTATTATGATTCCGGCCATATCGGCCTCTTTGTCAGCAAGCGGTCCCGCCAACAAGTAATACCAAAACTCATGGATTTCTATAAAACCCATGATGAGTAAAAAGGGCTGGGCTTAAGCCCAGCTCCTTGTCTATAATGGGGAAAGTTATCAATGTGGCTTGTTCGTTAGAGGAGATGTTTTCTTAGAATGTCTGCTAGCTGATTAGGTTGGTCTGTCTGGATAGAGTGACCAGCATCCATGACATAGAGCTGGGCCTGTTGCTTCAAGGTCTGATAGGTCAGAAGAGCAGAGTCCATACGAACAACCTTGTCCTTGTCCCCGTGGATAATGATGACCGGACAGGTGACATCTTGAATCCGGTTGGTTCCGGCGACCAAGCCGTTTGTCCGATTGGTCATATTGAAGGTGAAGAGGTTGATAAAGATGTCAGAGTAGTTTTGCTGCTGGCACATGGCATCCATATAGGCCTGGTAATCCTGCTCAGAAATCGGGTAGAGTTGGTAGAGTGGGTCCATTATTTTCTTGAGGATACGCTGGTCACGGTTTTGTAAGGCCAACTCGACCTTCTGCAGGACGGGATTCCACTTGGCCATGGCCCGATTGGTCTGGATGAGGAGCGGCAGCAGGCCTAATTGAGGTCGATTGATACCGCTAGGAGACAGGTAGCCCTGTATGCCGATGGAGGCGAGGAGAAATACCTGCTCAACGGCTTGTGGTTTTAGCGCAGCCATTTCCAAGGCAACCCCACCGCCTGTGGACCAACCAAGGATAGCATAGCTAGGGATTGTCAGCACATCCATGAGCTCCACCAAGTCCAGAGCCAATTCCTGCAGGGAATGGACAGGCTGCTGGTAGCTGGAATGCCCGAAGCCACGCATGTCTGGAAGAATTAGCTGAAAGTCTCCTTCCAGAGCCTCTGCCAGCTGGTAGAAATGAACCGACGAACTCAGGTTGCCATGCAGGAGAATCAAGGCTGGGCCAGTAGTGCCAGTTCTTGAATAGGCTAGGCGCTCGCCATTTTTCAGTGTATGGTAGTGGATAGGATATGATTTCATATAATAACCCTTTCTTTGACCCCATTATAGTAAAAAATAATAAAAAATCAACTAAAACTCTTCGAAAATCAAAACCATCCCTTGTCAAGAGCCTTTCAGCCTGTCGCCTTGAAATAAGTTAGTGATAGAGTTTTGCTGGTGGCTAGATTGATTTTCATTGAGGATAAATAAAATGACGAAAAGGAGTAGTACAATGACAAAAGTATTTGAAATTGGGCAGACGGGTCAGTTTGCTAAGACCATTACAGAGACAGATGTGATCCTTTTTGCAGGGATTTCAGGTGATTTGAATCCTGCCCATGTCAACGAAGTTGAGGCTTCACAGGGCATGTTCAAGAAGCGGATTGCCCACGGCATGTTGGGTGCTTCCTTGATTTCAACCGTATTGGGCATGTATCTGCCTGGTCCTGGCACCATCTATCTGGGACAGGAGTTGAAATTCCTCAAACCCGTTGGAATCGGGGATACCTTGACTGCGACTGCAACCATTACAGCCATTGATGACAAGGGCTGGTTGACCTTGGAGACTATCGTGACCAATCAGGATGGTGTCAAGGTCATAGCTGGTCAGGCCAATGTTATCCCGCCAAAATAGGCTAGTCCAGACACATTACAATTTGTTATGGTTGACATAAGATTTTGTAATAGAAGAAGGATTGAAAAGGGTTTCAATATTTGGTATGATTGTGACAAAGATAACGAAACAGGAGGAATATACAAGATGAATCGTGTTACAGAATTGTTGGGTATCCAGTATCCCGTTTTCCAAGGAGCCATGGCTCAAATTTCTCGTCACCAATTGGTCAGCGCTGTCTCAAACGCTGGCGGTCTGGGTATTCTTGCTTCAGGCGGCATGACGGCAGATGAGGTCCGAGAGGAAATTCGGAAGACCAAGGCCCTGACGGATAAGCCGTTTGCGGTCAATCTGATGTTGATGATGGACAATGTGGCAGAGATTGTGGAAGTCCTGATTGAAGAAGGGGTTAAGGTCGTGACCACAGGTGCAGGTACGCCGAAACCCTATATGCCTCGTCTCAAGGAAGCTGGTATCAAGGTAGTCCCAGTTATTCCAAGTGTCAAGCTGGCCCTCAAAATGCAGGAATTGGGCTGTGATGCTGTAGTGGCTGAAGGGATGGAAGCTGGTGGTCACATCGGCGAAACGGCCTCCATGCCCCTGACGAGACAGGTGGCTGCTGCTCTAGATATTCCTGTGATTTGTGCAGGTGGTGTGGCAGATGGCCATGGTGTGGTCGCAGCCTTTGCCCTGGGAGCAGAAGGGGTGCAGATGGGGACCGTATTCCTCGCGGCAGAAGAATGCCCGATACCAGATAGCTACAAGCAGGCTGTGCTGGATGCGGTAGACACCTCAACTGTCGTGACTGGTCGCAAATTTAAGGCGCCGGTGCGCTGTATCCGCAATGCTATGACAGACAAATATCTGGAAATCGAGGCTCAGGCTACTTCCCGTCATGATCTGGAAGAAATCACCATGGGGGCTCTTGCCAAGGCGGTCAAGGATGGAGATGCTGAAAACGGCTCTCTCATGGCTGGACAAATTGCTGGTCTGGTCAATGACATCAAGCCTGCCAAGGCCATTATCGAGACAATCTTTACAGAAGCAGAGCATGTCTTGAAGAAACTCCACCTCTAATTTTTAATACACTACCAATTTCCTCTTTGGCAGGCTGGATTCAGAATCCGGTCTGCTTTTTTCTTCACAAACTTTCTGTTCTTCCTATTTTTATACTTTCCAAAGTTAGGAATGGTAAGGATTCTTGTGTTTTCCTACTTTGTGAAATTCTATAATCTTCACTTATAGTCGTATTAATTTTTATTAAGTAGATTTTTATGTAATTTCGTTATATTATAATGTTGTCAACAAAATGTAAACGCTTTACAAAAAGCAAAAAATACAAAAAGGAGTCTATTACCATGTCAGTTAAAGAATTAGCTAGAGAGTTGTACCCAGAAGATTTGTTCGGTTATGCCGAAAAATTGACGGAGGGTGAACTGAAAGTCTTGAAACACTTGCGCCAAGAATTAGAAGCACGTGTTCGTCCAGTCTTGATTGACAGCTATGAAAAAGCCCTGCTTCCACGTGAAGAAATCCTGGGAGCATTTGCAGCAGCCAAAATTATGACTCACCCAGATTTATTCGTTGGTCGCGAAGGATCTTGGAAGGCTGGTGAGCTTTACAACGCCTTCCTCTACCTGGAAATGGCTCGCTTCGATCCGTCTGTTGCAACCTTCTACACAGTGCATGGCGGACTTGGTTACAATACGATTCTCATTGGTGGTAGCCAGGAGCAGATTGAGCGCTTTGGTACACCAGTTCGTAATTTTGAAGCACAGACCTGTTTCGGTTTGACAGAGCCTGACCATGGTTCTGACATTGCAGGTGGTCTTGCAACAACAGCTGAGCGCAAGGGTGATGTCTGGGTATTGAACGGCGAAAAACGCTGGATTGGTGGTGCTAAGACAGCAGACTTTATTCCAATCTTTGCCCGCGATGTGGAAACCAAGAAAATCAAATGTTTCATGGTGAAACAAGGTAGCCCAGGTCTTTCTGTGGAAAACGTGGAGCACAAGATTTCCCTCCGTATCGTAAACAATGGTCACATTACACTCAAAGATGTGGAAGTTCCTGAAGCAGACCGTCTTGTCAATATCAACGGCTATGGTGATGTAGCGAAAATCTTCGTTCGCACACGCGCAGACGTTGCTTACATTGCCATGGGTACAGCGGCTGGTGCCTTCAATGCAGCCCTTCGCTTGACCACAACTCGTGAACAATTCGGCCGCAAACTCGGTGGCTTCCAATTGGTACAGGAAAAATTGGCTCGTATGCAGGCAAATGTGCAGGCAGCCATTGCTTACTCCGCACGCATTGCCGAAATCCAAGAATCTGGCACAGAAGAAATGCTCAACTCTTCACTGGCTAAGCTCCACAACTCTCTCCGCATGAGAGAAACAGTAGCCCTGGCTCGTGAAGTCTGCGGCGGTAACGGTATTACCTACGAAACAGAAGTTGCTCGCTTCTTCACAGATGCGGAAGCTATTTACACCTATGAAGGAACACACGAAATCAATGCCATGATTGTGGCGCGTGAATTGACTGGAATCGGTGCCTTCGTCTAAAACTCACTGAAAATCCATCTCTCGGCTCAAGGCGACAGGCCGCAAACCTCCACTGGAGATTTTCGCTGGTCAAGGCTTTTGAAAAGAGAAATAATTTTCTAAGAGTAAGCAATTCATCCGGGAGTGGGGAATCTCCTGCTCCCAGGATGTTGGCTCTAGGGCGAAAGGAAAGGAAAAAGTATAATGGAAATTAAAAATGTTATGGTCATTGGGTCTGGTCAAATGGGCAGCGGGATTGCTCAAGTTTTTGCCCAATCAGGCTTCACTGTCTATCTCAATGATATTAAATTAGAATTTGTTGAACGTGGTCTAGCAGGTATTAAGAAACAATTTGATCGTGCTGTTGGTAAAGAAAAAATGACCCAAGAAGAAGCAGACGCAGCCTATGCACGATTGATCCCGTCGACAGATTACCAGGATGCCAAACATGTGCAATTGGTGGTGGAAGCAGCGACTGAAAACCGCGATATCAAGCTGAGCATCTTTAAGCAATTAAACGAGATTACAGCTCCAGAAACCATCCTGGCATCCAATACCTCCTCCCTGTCTGTGACCGATATTGCTGCCGCTTCAGGTCGTCCGGATAAGGTGCTAGGTATGCACTTCTTTAACCCAGCTCCTCTTATGAAATTGGTCGAAGTTATTCGTGCCATTCAAACCTCTCCAGAAACAGCTGCTGCGGTAGAAGAAGTCACTGCAAAAATCAATAAAACAGCGGTGCGCGTGGCGGATTCCTATGGTTTTGTGGTCAACCGTATCCTGATTCCAATGATCAACGAAGCAATCTTTGTCTTGGGAGAAGGCGTTGCCAGTGCAGAAGAAATTGACACAGCCATGAAATTGGGTGCCAACCATCCGATTGGCCCATTAGCTCTAGCTGATTTAATTGGCCTCGATGTTGTTTTGGCTATTATGAATGTCTTGAGCAATGGCTTCGCGGATCCAAAATACCGTCCAGCTCCACTTCTTAAAAAAATGGTGGAATCTGGTAAACTTGGTCGTAAGACTGGTCAAGGATTCTTTACGTATTAGGAAGGGAGAAAGAAATGAGAGAAGCAGTAATTGTAGCAGCTGTTCGAACACCAATTGGCAGTTACGGTGGAAGTTTAAAAGATATATCTGCTGTTGATTTGGGAGTAACTGCTGTCAAAGGCGCACTCGAAAAAATTAACCTTGATCCTACTTTGGTGGATGAAGTGATTTTTGGTAATGTACTTGGTGCAGGTCTTGGACAAAACGTCGCACGTCAAGTTAGTATCAAATCTGGCTTGCCTGTAACGACTCCTTCCTTCACCATTAATAAAGTTTGCGGTTCTGGTCTGAAAACCATCAGCCTAGCAGCCCAAGCTATCCTTTTGGGAGATGCAGATGTTGTCATTGCAGGTGGTACGGAAAATATGAGTCAGGCGCCGTATGTTATTCAAAATCAGCGCTGGGGTTCCCGCATGGGCGACAGCAAAGTGATTGATACCATGC